>NZ_CP128233.1:632500-1295517 GCF_030344915.1 Neopusillimonas aromaticivorans
GCCTTGCTGCGTTTCATTGATCTGTTTGATCAGCGAAGAAACGAGATTATGAACCAGTTTTTTATCGCTGTCAACTCGTTTTGAAGATTTTTTCAAAAATTTTTAAAAACCTAAAAACTTTCGAAACCTCAAAACCCGCTGACCACGCCGCTGAACCTGACACCCAAACCATTCTGAACCCAGAACCGCCTGAACCGGCCAACTGCGCTGCGACGAAAAACCACACTGTATCGTCCCGCTTCGCTTTACTTCACAACGCCATTAGAACACATTTGCCTGACGTTAATTTGTTTGAAACAAACGCGTTTAACAAACCTGAACTACCCGGTAAACCGGACTTCGTTTCGACCCGCTTAAGGGTTAACCCGAAGGTGTTGTGCTGCAAAGAGGCCGAACTATAGCACGAGTTTTTTACGCCGTGCAAGTCATAACGCAAAAATAATCAAAAATTATGAAAATAATTCTAAAACCGCCCTGCACCAAGGTCAGGACCTGAGACTTTAGTACTGCGTGCACTATCTATCAAGATTGATACAAGCGCCCTTTCAGGCTTATACAGGCACCTTCCTAGTCGAGCACCCTATTTACAAACACCTTCTTATTCAGGCAGCTTCATTTACAGGCCCCGTCTTACGCATCAAAAAGCTTTCCGTACAGTTGCAGCTTTTATAGAGAGATCATGGATTTTCACCAAACCCATGACTTTTCCCATAGGGTGACAGTACGGCTTCAGCCCAGGGCAGGTTCTGTAAACGTAGCAGTGATGTGCCTATAGAGAACGAAGCAGATCTGCATAGTATTTTCGTAATTTTGCCAACTTGGGCGCAATCACAAATTGACAGTAGCCCTGATAAGGATTGCGGGCGTAATAGTTGTGATGATATGTCTCAGCGACCCAAAAATGCGCGGAAGGCAACAAATGAGTGACAACCGTCTGTCCCAACTGCTGCTGGACTTCAGCCATGACATGCTCTGCGACCTGGCGCTGGACCTCTGATTGCCAAAAAATAGCCGATGCATACTGGGGCCCGATGTCGTTACCCTGCTGATCAGGCGTAGTAGGGTCGTGCGTTGCAAAAAAACGCGCAAGATTGTTTCGTAAGTAATGAGCGCTGGATCAAACGTCACTCGCACGACTTCGATATGCCCAGTATTTTTTTCGCAGACGGCTTCATACGAAGGGTTATCGACATGCCCACCGGTATAGCCCGGCTCTACATTCAGAACACCCTGCAATGACTGAAAGACTGATTCGGTGCACCAAAAACACCCCCACCCAGAACGGCTTGCTCTTGAAGACCTGTATTCGCTTGTTCTTGAACGCCGGTATTTACAGGCCCACTTTCCGACGTATGGTTGTTAACTGACTGACTCATGATGTGCTCCGACACTGGCCGACCCAACCGCCACAACATTGATCGACCGTTAAAGTAATGACCGGTTAACCCAAAAAGCTATTGGGCCGTAGAAGCCGCGTTAACCACAGAAGCGGGGCCAGGGGACTGACCGGGCAACGCTAACGCCGCCCCGACCTTGGCATCAACATCGGTCGCCAAGGCCAGAACCCACGCCGCCAGTTGTTCGGCATCTTCTTCAGACACATGGGACTGCGCGGGCATGGGCACCGCCCCCAACTCCCACGTGAACCGCCTCTGATTTTCGTTGCCAGATAGGGCACTGTCGCCGCACTGCCGTTGTAACGCTTGGCGATGACGTCGAAATCCGGGCCCAATCGCTTGCGCCCTTCGGCGGAGTCGACCCGATGGCAGCTGATGCAGTTATTGGCTTGCGCCAACTCGAGGCCCACGGTTTGTGCGATAACGCCCTGCGAGAAGACAACCAGCCCTGTCGCAAGGGCTGCAATGCGAAAATACATGCTAAACCTGAAAAAAACGATTACTTCCAAACAGTTAACTCAACGCGTTAACGGTATCATCCAACAGTTTCAAAAAAACACCACGGAATAAAAGGCGGTTTTCCATGCTTGTTCATCCACAGTTCGACCCTGTAGCCCTTCAAATCGGGCCCATTGCAATTCATTGGTATGGCTTGATGTACCTGGCTGGTTTTGCCCTTGTATGGCTGGCCGGACGCTGGCGCATCAACAACAGCAAAACCGACCTGACCCTGCGCGATCTTGAGGATATTATCTTCTATGGCGTTATCGGCGTCATTGCCGGTGGCCGCCTCGGGTACGTTTTATTCTACAAACCTGCCGAATACCTGCAGAACCCCATGGAAATTTTCTACCTGTGGCAAGGCGGAATGTCATTTCATGGCGGATTGGTCGGGGTCATCATTGTGCTGTTGGTGCTGGCACATCAAAAAAGAAAACACTGCTTGAATTGGGGGACTTTATCGCACCCATGATACCGCTCGGTCTGGCCACCGGTCGTTTGGGCAATTTCATCAATGCCGAGCTTTGGGGACGCCCGACCGACCTGCCCTGGGGGATGATATTCCCGACCCTGGGTGACGGGCTGGCGCGACATCCTTCCCAGCTTTACGAAATGGCACTTGAGGGTATCGTGCTGTTTGCCCTGGTGTGGTTGTTCGCGCGCAAACCCCGCGCAACCGGACAAGTTAGTGCGGTCTTTCTGATCGGCTACGGCTTGTTCCGTTTCCTGGTTGAATATACACGCGAACCCGATGCGTTTCTGGGACCAGTGCTCGGCTCATTGACCATGGGGCAACTGCTTTCGCTGCCCATGATCGCGATAGGACTACTCATTTACTTTCGGGCAACAAATACACCGACCCACGCACAGAAACCGTAATGTTTTCAGAGCCCCCTTCAAGCGGGGGCTGGTTTTTTCAGCCGCGCCAGCCAGCATCATGCGAGGCATCGGCGCATAATCGGCACCACCGCCATCCAACGCCAGCTCTTTAATGCGAAACCCATGATAACCAAAGGCTTTTGCTGTTGATTGCGCACGTTGAACAAACGCTTTTGCGGCTTGATCAAGCAACGCGGCCTCTGTCGCCTCACGAGCTGCCGTTGATACAAAGAAATACAGGTTGCTGATACCCATTCGATCTGACAGCTGCCCTGCCAGCACAGAGGCCACGCTGAAATCAGAAGACTCAATCAGAATATCTGCACGCCCCTGCCAGCCTTTGATTTTTCCGTCGTCAGCATGCACGGGCCACACACGATAGTTACCCGATGAGGCCTTGACTCGCCCCTCGGCACGCGCCTGTTTCAGGACGCTTTCCAGCACACGATCAAGATTTGCACTGACCTTTTCACGACTGGCGTCATCGACCTGGGTGCTGAGTGTGACGCGAACCGTATCCTGCTCAACCTGCGATGTTGCCGAAGCAGAAAGCGTTGCAATGGGCGACTGGGTGAGCAACGGATAAGCTGTTTCAGCAACGGGCGACTGGCCCTGGGCTGACACAGGCACCACCCCGAAAACGCCAAACACGCCGATAACAGCCGCCGCCAATAAATTACGACGTGCTTTAAAAAAGGCTATCTGCATAACAGGCTCCAGAAAAAAGGCCCGCCAATGGGCGGGCCTGCGAGATAAATGCCCCGCCTGTGCCGTCAAGACCGGCATCCTGGAACCGAGGGTTCAAGGTGGTCGCTTTCAGTCAAACTTCGGGATCATCAGTTAAGATGTTCACTCCGGCCTGTCAATCGGGCAACCTAATGCCATAAGCATTGGTTCAAGAAATGTAAGGTCAAGTCACGAACACTGCAGGGACAACGGGTTGGGCCAAAACTGACAACGTATGAAAAACGCTGCCGGAACAGCCCGAATTCTTTTACAACAAACTGCCCGTGGCAGTTGCTTCGGGCAAAACGAGATCAAGCTGACGATGCATGTTTTCAAGACGCTGCCTGAATTCACCGACAGCAACCTGCCCAAGCGGACCATCAGGGGAACGCATGGCGAGAAATTCTGCGGCAATCTGGATTGCAGCCATTACCGCGATACGTTCATTGCCGGTAATTTTACCAGAGCCTTTGATACCCAGCATGCGTTGGTCAACCAGTCTGACTGCGGCCAATAACGCTTCTTTTTCAGAAGATTCGCAGGCCATCGAGTAATCGCGACCCAAAATAGAAACATCTACACGTTCCATGACTGATTACTCCTGGGAGGCACCCGGCAAGCGGATGAGAACAGCATCAATACGTTGACACGCCGCCTCGGCAACCTGACGCAAGCGAGACGATTCGGACTGGCTGGCAAGAAGACGCTGACGGGCAGTCTCGTGCTCGGCATGCTGGCGCTCGATTTGTTCTTTCAGGTGAGCCACTTCAGTGGCCGCCGCAGCCCGCAAACGGACTTCGGTTTGCTCGGACTGCTGACGCAACTGCTGCAAGGCAGCTTCGGATTGCGCACGCAAGGCGTCCATTTCGACACGATGCCGGGTGGCCTGGGCCGCGACATCTTTGTATTCGGACTCTTGTTGCACAAGCTGCTCGAGCAATGCGTCACGCTCTTGTTCAACCAAGGCAACACGCTGGGCGAGCGCATCGTGCCTGGACTGGAGCTGGCGGGCCAGCTCGACAAGCTGCCCCACCCGGGCTTCTAAAAATTCTAGGTCTTGCAACATGGCAATATGGTAAGCCGCAGGCGCTTTCGATGAAAGAGGCCCACAACAGGGTTTGATGGAATCGTTAGAATAACCGATATTGACCCGCCATCGACACAAATACGCGAAGGAGCCAGACATGTCTGCAGCGATTGCCGCTCGTCACTACGAACCGGTACCACGCCGAAAAATTGCCTTTATCGGGCTGGGCGTCATGGGGTATCCCATGGCCGCACATCTGGCACGGGCAGGTCACAATGTAACGGTATACAACCGGACATCCGACAAGGCATCGCGCTGGGTCAACGAGTTTGGTCACGCCCTGGCAGATACACCCAAAGCTGCCGCACACAATGCCGATTTCGTTTTCAGCTGTGTCGGCAATGACGACGATTTACGTAGTGTGGTCCTGGGAGACAACGGCGCATTTGCCGGGATGCCGGCAGGCGCAGTCTACGTCGACCACACCACGACATCTGCTGAAGTTGCACGCGAGCTGTCCGATACCGCCAAGCGTTGCGGGCTGAGTTTCATTGATGCGCCTGTGTCCGGGGGACAGGCTGGCGCTGTAAACGGTGCACTGACGATCATGTGCGGCGGATCAGCTTCTGACTTTGAAGCGTCGGCACCGGTGATGGGCGCCTATGCGCGTGCTGTGACCCATATGGGCAACAGCGGAGCCGGACAACTGTGCAAAATGGTGAACCAGATCTGCGTTGCCGGCGTGCTGCAAGGGCTGGCCGAAGCAATTGCCTTCGGACAGACGGCAGGGCTGGATATCGATAACGTCTTGTCAGTCATCAGCAAAGGCGCTGCGCAAAGCTGGCAAATGGAACATCGGGGACACACCATGAGCAAACAAGAGTTCGACTTCGGCTTCGCTGTTGACTGGATGCGTAAAGACCTGGGCCTGGTACTGGATGAAGCTCGACGTAACGGCGCCAGCCTGCCAACGACAGCCCTGATTGACCAGTTTTACGCCGAAGTACAGAAAATGGGTGGCGGGCGCTGGGACACGTCGAGCCTTATCGCCCGCTTCCAGCGCCCCTGACACCCGTCAGACCAAACTTCGAATATTGGCGTTGTCGCTGCCTGTGTCGATGTGTTCGGGGTCTGTGGCTTGCAACCCGGTTGCGGCAGGATTACAAACGGTTCGGGCAACGCCCTGCCGCTGACGTAAAAACCGGCGATCGACACCTCGCCGGAATAAAATGCCCGCCAGTTCGTTCAGCGCCTGGGTGTAGACGTCTCTTTTGAACTCGATGACAGCATCGAGAGGAACCCAATAGTGACTCCAGCGCCAGGCATCGAACTCGGGGTGACGTGTTGCCCGAAGGCAAACATCAGAATCGCGGCCAACCAAACGCAACAAAAACCAGATTTGCTTTTGCCCCTTGTACACCCCTGGAATCGCGCCGAATGAATTCATTCGGCACGTTGTAACGTAACCAATTACGTGTGCGCCCCAATATGCGGACATGCTCTGGTAACAAACCCACTTCTTCACGAAGCTCGCGGTACATGGCCTGTACCGGACTTTCACCGTACTTGATACCACCCTGCGGAAATTGCCAGGAATGCTCGCGAATGCGTTTACCCCAAAATACCTCGTTTTTTTGATTAACGAGGATAATGCCGACATTAGGACGGTAGCCTTCACGGTCTAACATAGGCCACCTCAATAACGAATTTAATACAATTACTCCGATTATACGTATCTGCAGAGATCCTCACCATGCGCGCATCCAAGTACCACCTCAACACCCTGAAAGAAGCCCCCACCGAAGCCGAAGTCATCAGCCATCAGTTAATGACACGGGCCGGCATGATCCGCAAGCTGGCGGGCGGCATTTACACCTACATGCCTCTGGGCCTTCGGGTTCTGAAAAAATTGAAGCCATCATTCGTGAAGAAATGGATCGTGCCGGCGCCGTCGAGCTATTGATGCCCATGGTGCAACCGGCTGAGCTCTGGGATGAATCGGGACGACTGTCGGAATACGGCCCTGAACTGCTGCGCATCAAAGACCGCCACCAGCGCGACTTCGTACTGCAACCGACCTCTGAAGAAGTGGTGACCGATATCGCCCGGAACGAGATCCATAGCTGGCGTCAATTACCCGTGAATTTCTATCATATCCAGACCAAATTCCGGGACGAGCGTCGCCCGCGCTTTGGCCTGATGCGCGGGCGTGAATTCACCATGAAAGACGCCTATTCTTTCGACCGGGACGAAGCGAGCGCACAAGCCAGCTACGACAACATGTACGATGCGTACATGAGAATTTTCAACCGGCTGGGTCTGGTTTTTCGGGCTGTTGCCGCAGACACCGGGTCTATTGGCGGGTCACGCAGCCACGAGTTTCAGGTCATCGCGAACACCGGTGAAGACCTGATCGTGTACAACCCCGATTCGCAATACGCAGCCAACATCGAACTGGCCGAAGCACCCTGCCTGATCGCAAGCCGGTCGCCCGCCTCCAGGGCAATGACCAAGGTCGCCACGCCCGACATGACCAAATGCGAAGACGTGGTGACCCTGATGGGTCGTCCGCTGACCGATGCCGTCAAGTCAATCGTTCTGGCTACCGAACCCGCTGAAGACAAGCCTGCCCGAATTTTCGTCTTGCTGATCCGTGCCGACCATGAACTGAATGAAGTCAAGACAGGCAAACTGCCCGGCCTGGACCAAGGTTACCGTTTCGCCACAGACGATGAGATCCGCTCGACATTCGGCTGCTCACCGGGCTACCTGGGCCCGGTCGGCACCAAAAAGATGTCACTGTCATTGCCGACACCACCGTTGCCAATATGCATGATTTCATTTGCGGCGCCAACGAAGATGGCTTCCACCTCGATGGCGTCAACTGGGGACGAGACCTGGCTGAAGCGCAGGTTGCAGACCTTCGCAATGTTGTCGCAGGCGACCCCGACCCGAATGGCGGCACACTGGCAATCCAGCGCGGCATTGAGGTTGGCCACGTCTTTTTCCTGGGCGACAAGTATTCAAAAGCCCTGAACGCTACATTCCTGGAAACCGACGGCAAACCGGCCATCATGCAAATGGGTTGTTACGGCATTGGCGTCAGCCGCATTGCTGCAGCCGCCATCGAACAAAACCATGACGAGCGAGGGATTATCTGGCCCGTGGGCATCGCCCCTTCCAGGTGGTCATTTGCCCCATGGGATGGACCAAAAGTGAAACGGTTCGCAACACCGCTGAACAAGTGTATCAAGACTTGCTTTCACAGGGCGTTGACGTCATTATCGACGACCGCGACATTCGTCCGGGTGTGATGTTTGCGGAATGGGAACTTATTGGCGTTCCGTTGCGTCTCACCATTGGCGATCGCGGCCTGAAAGAAGGCATTATCGAGTACCAGGACCGCCGGCAAACTGAAGCCGAAAAAATAAAGGTTGAAGACGCCTCAGCCTACGTTCTGGAACAGTTAAAATCGCGCACCCCAACCCCTTGATTCAAACAACGTGCACTCAACGTTAGCCGTTCGCGTTTATTACGAAGACACCGACGCTGGTGGCGTTGTCTTTTACGCCAACTATCTCAAGTTCTTCGAGCGTGGCCGTACCGAGTGGTTGCGAAATCTTGGCGTTGACCAGTCCGATCTGGCCACACGTGAACGGCGGATTTTCGTTGTGAAGCAACTCGACACCCGATACATCAAGCCAGCACGGCTTGATGACTTGCTGACGATTCACAGCGAAATCACCCGTCTGGGGCGGGCGTCAATCGACTTCTTTCAATACGCAACCCTTGACGGACAACGCCTGTGCGAGGGGAACATCCAGATCTGTTGCGTGGACGCTGAAACACTGCGCCCCGCAGCACTACCTCACGAACTTAAATCATTATTGGAAAAGGTTCAGGAATAACCATGCAGCCCTCAAGCGACCTGTCTATCGTCTCGCTCATTCTTGATGCCAGTATCCCGGTACAGATTGTCATGCTCATTCTGGTGGGCATCTCCGTTTTGTCCTGGACGTACATTTTCAGCAAGCGCTCTGCACTGAAACGGGCACATGAACAAACCCGCCTTTTTGAAGATGACTTCTGGGCGGGCGGCGATCTGACAGCCTTGCAAAAATCGGTATCTGCAAGCCCCGCCGACTATGGCGCGCTGGCTCGCATCTTTGACGCAGGCATGACTGAGTTCATCAAGGCACGACGTGTCAGTGGCAGCGGCGATGCCCTGCTGGATGGTCCACGCAGAGCCATGCGAGCAACCTACCAGCGCGAAATGGACAGCCTGGAGTCACATTTGAACTTTTTGGCCTCGGCCGGGTCTGTCAGCCCATACATTGGGCTTCTTGGCACAGTTTGGGGCATCATGCACGCCTTTCTCGGGCTGTCGGGCATGCAACAAGCCACGTTGGCCGCCGTCGCCCCCGGGATTGCCGAAGCCCTGATCGCTACCGCCATCGGCCTGTTCGCGGCGATCCCCGCAGTTGTCGCGTATAACCGCTACACCAACGAGATCGACCGTCTGTCAATCCGGTTCGACAGTTTCATTGACGAGTTCCTTAATATTCTGCAACGCCAGGTGCGCTGATGCCTTCAAATCGCAGTCACTCGGGGCGCTCAGGGCGCAAGCTCAAGAACGAAATCAACGTAGTGCCCTACATCGACGTCATGCTCGTTCTGCTGGTTATCTTCATGGTGACCGCGCCCATGATTACCCCAGGCCTCATCGAGCTTCCTACCGTTGGTCAGGCCGCCGAAGTCCCTGCTCAACCGCTCGAGGTTCAAATCGATGAAAAAGGCGCTCTTTCCTTGCGCTCGCGCAGTGCCGGCTCTGAGTTTGAACCCGTGGCGCCTGACGCACTGATCGACACAGTACGCGCACGCATTACTGTCGAGACGCCGGTCGTCATCGCCGCCGATGGCAAAGTGCCCTACGAGAAAGTCATGGAAATCATGGACAAGTTACGTAGCAGCGGCATCACCCGTCTGGGCCTTCTGGTTGACCAGAGCGGCACCAGCGACATCTCACGCAAATGACAGCACACTCATGATGAAGTGGTTTGGGTCCCGGTCAGTGCACCAATCGCCAGAACAGCTCGACGAGCGTCGCGGTTTCATTTTCGCCATTTCAGCGCACTTGGCACTGGTACTTGTCTTGCTGGTCGGCATGTTGACATCCGCGCCACGTACGCCCGCGCCGGTACAGGTCGAGCTGTGGGCCGATGGCGTTTCCCCGAACGCGGTCCAAGAGCCGCAAGAAGAGGCCTCTGTCGAAGACGCTCCCGAACCCGCACCTGTTCCCGAACCGACACCCGAACCCGAGAGAACTCCCGCTCCCGAACCTGAACCTGAGCCCTTACCTGCTCCGGAACCACCTCCGGCACCCGAGCCACCGGCTCCTGTAGCACCGGCTCCCTCACCCGAACCACAGCCGCAAATCGATCCCGAGATTGCGCTTGAAAAGCACGCCTCGAGAAAGAAGAGCAGCAACGTCGAGAATTACTGGCCCGCCAGGAAGCCGAACGCAAAGTCAAGGAAGAGGCCGCCAAGAAGGCGGCTGCCGAGAAGAAAGCCAAAGAAGAGGCTGAACGCAAAGCGAAAGAAGAGGCCGATCGTAAGGCCAAAGAGCAGGCGGAACGCAAAGCGAAAGAAGACGCTGAGCGCAAAGCCGCAGAACAAAAAGCCAAGGAAGAAGCACAACGCAAGGCGAAAGAAGAAGCCGCACGTAAGGCGGCTGAGCAAAAGCAAAAGAAGACGCTGAACGCAAAGCCAAAGAAGAGGCTGCGAAAAAGCCGCTGCCGAGAAGAAAGCCAAGGAAGACGCGGCCAAAAAGGCCGCTGCAGAGAAAAAGGCCAAAGAAGATGCAGCCAAACGCGATGCCATCCGTCAGGCCATGCGTGGTGATGCACTGGGCGCAGCCGGCATTCCGGGGGTACGGCAGATCGCAATCAGGCCGGTGGCGGCGGCAACGACAGCGGGTATGGCGCCTTGGTCAGGGCCTGCGTCAAACCCCGCGTCACCTACCCGATACCGCCCCGGGCGGGGGCCAACCCAACGGTTCAATTCCGCGTTATGCTCACCCCTGAAGGTCGCGTACGTGAGGTCGAAATCCGCCGCTCATCAGGCATTCAGGGCTTCGACCGCGCCGTTGAAAACGGCGTGCGTGGTTGCGACCCATTCCCAAGGCCGCCTTCGGGCAAGTATCCGCCGTATATCGACGGTTACTACTATATGTATGATCAATAGCACGACCCACAGGAGATAGTCGAAATGACTCGTGTCACCTTCGCAAACACTGTCGCAAGGAGCTTCCGGCGATTACAGGCGTGCGGACTGGCTTTACTCGCCAGCCTGACCCTGGCCGCACCGGCTGGCGCACAACTTCGCGTCGATATTTCAGGTGTTGGCGCCACGCAGTATCCGATTGCCGTTGCCAATTTCCAGGGCAGTCCACAAGGCCAGAACGTCGCGGAAGTCATCCGGGCCGACCTGACGCGTTCGGGACAATTCAGCCTGATCAATGCAACCGGTGCCTCGATGGGCGCAGACAGCCCACTCGCTCACGACGAATGGCGTACCCGGGGTGCCGACTTCATGGCATACGGTTCCATCACAGAGGCCGGCGGACAGTACACCGTAACGTACCGCCTTGCCGACACCGTCCGTAAAACCGAACTTGATGGTGTCGCCTTTGCCGGCAACGAGCGTGAATTGCGCCGTATTGCGCACCGTATTGCCGACCGTATCTATGAAAAGATCACTGGCGTTCGTGGCGTTTTTCAACACGACTGGCCTATGTCGTGCAAAAAGGCGACGTCTATGAGTTACAAATTGCAGACGCCGACGGCCAGAACCCGCAGGTCATGCTGCGCTCGAAACACTCCATCATTTCACCCGCCTGGTCACCCGACGGTAAGAAGCTGGCCTACGTCAGCTTTGAGCTTGGGAAACCTGTTGTCTATGTCCAGACGCTGGCAACCGGACAACGCCTGCCGCTGGCCAATTTCAAGGGTAACAATAGTGCGCCGGCCTGGTCGCCCGCCGGAAACCAGCTGGCCATCGCCTTGTCGCGTGACGGCATCTCGCAAATCTATATCATCAATGATGACGGATCGGGTTTACGCCGGGTCATGCGTTCGCCACTGATTGACACCGAACCACACTTTTCGGCAGATGGCGCGTCTATCGTATTTACGAGTGATCGCAGTGGCAACCCGCAAATCTACCGCGTACCGGTTGCCGGTGGTGAGGCACGTCGTATAACTTTTAACGGAAGTTACAACATCTCACCAGCGCTGTCGCCCGACGATGGCAGTTTGGTGTACGTTACCCGTAGAGACGGTGCTTACCGTATTGCACTGCAAAATATGACGACAGGTGCGGAACAGCTGCTGACCGCCGGTCCTGACGACCAATCGCCCAGTTTCGCTCCAAACGGCATGCAGGTGCTATACAGCGCCGTCCAGGGTGGCCGGGGCGTTCTTGCTGTTGTTTCAATTGATGGCCGGGTTCGACAAACGCTTTCCACGCTCGATGGCAAAGTCCGCGAACCGACCTGGGGCCCGTTTACCGAATAGTTTTTCCCAACCCATTTTTCAGTGTGATGCTTTTTCTAAAGGAACTTAAATGAGCTCGCGCATTACCAAGACATTAAGTGTTGCTGCCCTGACTGCCGCTCTGGCAGCTTGCAGCTCTGTACCGCTAGACCAGCAGGCCGGTAGTGGTACCGGCACTGGTACCGGTGGCACAACCGGTATGGTCATGGATCCGTTCAACCCGCAAAGCCCGCTGGCCCAGCAACGCTCGGTGTACTTCGAGTTTGACAGCTACACCGTACCTGAGCAGTACCGCAGCGTTGTTGAGATGCACTCGTCATACCTGACCAGCAACAGCCAGCAGCGCATTCGCATTGAAGGTAACGCCGACGCCCGCGGCGGTGCGGAATACAACCTGGCCCTGGGTCAGCGTCGTTCCGACGCGGTAGCCCGCATGATGACTTTGATGGGTGTTCGCCCCGACCAGATCGAAACCATCAGCTTTGGTAAAGAGCGTCCAAAAGCGCTTGGCAATACCGAAGCCGACTACGCCGAAAACCGTCGCGCAGACATCAACTACCAGCGTTGATTTTTTGGCATAATCTGCTGTGCCTGAACGCCGTGGCGGGTCACCGCTGCGGCGTTTTCATTTGAATGGGATTCCGTATGAAAGCAACTGCACCCTGCTGCGCCGCCTTGCCCTGCCCGCCATGCTGATGGCCACACTGACCGCTGCGGCCCCGGCCCAGGCCTTCGCCGACGACGAGGCTCGTCGTGCCATCCTGGAATTACGCGAGCAAGTTCGCAACCTGACCGAACAAAATCGCCAGGCGCGCCTGCTGCTGGCCGACCAGCTTGACACACTGCGCAGCGAAGTGACCAACATGCGAGGTGAAATCGAACGGATGCGTTTCGAACTTGATCTCAAGAATGGCAACACGCTGGGGCAAAATGCTGCCACACAGGTCAGCAACCCGCAAGAACAAATGGCCTTCAACGCCCCCATGGCGAAATTCCGTGAAGGCAAATACAAAGAAGCCGCCGATGGTTTCCGGACGTTCCTGACCCAATACCCCGGCAGTGAACTCGCCGCCGAAGCCGGTTTCTACCAGGGCAGCAGTCTGTACGCCGCAAAAGACTTCAAGGCCACCATTCCGGCACTGCAAACCTTGGTACAAAACCACCCCGACAGCGAACGCGCACCTGATGCCCTGCTGATCGTTGCCGCAGCGCAGATCGAACTCAATGACCTTGCAGGGGCAAAAACCAGTCTGCAATCCATTGTCAAAAACTATCCGCAAAGCAAAGCCGCCAGAACGGCGCAAGACCGCCTGACTCTGCTTCAGTAACCCATGCCGGCACTCGATTTACCCGAAAGTCTGTTCACACTCAATGACAGCACGTCACTGTCATTTTTGGACTATGGGTTTGGCCAAACCACACTGCTGGTACACGGTTCACTGTGCGACTACCGGTATTGGCGTTGGCAAATGGCGGCCCTGGGTGAATACGGCAAGATACTCGCCCCCAGCCTGCGGGGCTACTGGCCCAATGCGTCATTGACGTCTGCGCCCGACAAACGCTTCTCGGTCGGGCAGCACGCCGCAGACCTGATCGGACTGATCCAGGCAACACATCCGGACCAGCCGGTCAATGTGATTGGACATTCACGAGGCGCGCATGTGGCCCTGGAAATCGCCTTGCAGGCACCCGATGCCGTTCGGGCTCTGGTGCTGGCCGATCCGGGCATGAACCTTGCCGGTGTCGGTCATAACCGCGAGTTTCTGCTCAGGGCTGCCGAGGCTATTTCGCTCGGAAACGATGAAGACGGTCTGGCCACGTTTATTGACGCTGTCAGCGGCGCAGACACATGGCGGCGAATGACCGGCTGGTTCAAGAGCATGGTTCGCGATAACGCGCGCACGCTGTTGTCGCAAGCCCATGAAGCAGACGCAGACCACGACCCACAACCGTTTTCAGCCATCAAATGCCCGGTGCTGTTACTGGGCGGGCAACAAAGCCCGCCTCGCTACAGCCAGATCATGGACGTGCTGGAAAAACATATCGGGCAAGCCCGTCGTGATACGATTGCCATGGCTTCGCATGGCATGAACCTGGCAAACCCCAAGAGCTTCAACAGAAAAGTCCTGGAGTTTCTGAACAACTAGCGCCTACTGTCAAAAGTCCTGGAGTTTCTGGACAACTAGCGCCTGCTGTCGCGTGCCAGGGCCTAATGCCCCATATGCCCTTTACCGGGCATGTTACCCGCCGGCTTGACCTCGCAGCTGGCAACAACCTTTTCACCCGATTCAAGCGCCAGATCGACCTGGATTGTTTCACCGACCGTCACGTCGCGCCTGGGTTGCTCGAGCATAATGTGATAACCGCCCGGTTTGAACTCAAGCTGACCACCGGCAGGGACAGCAACCTTGTCAACCATGGCCATACGGCTCATGCCGTTTTCGTGACGGGTTTGATGCACCATCAGCATGCCGTAATCTTGCGGCGCAGCCGCAGCGACCAGGTTAACCGCGTTGGGCGAATCGTTCTTCAGAACAAAGTAACCCGCCGATGGCGCAGGCGCAGGCAACAGGCGAACCCAGCACCCTTGCGCCGAGACACCCTTTGCGACCGGCATTGACGTGGTATCGGTTGCGGGCGCGACTACACCCCTTGACCGTGATGATGACCATGATGAGCGGCCAAGGCTGCCCCGCTGCCCGTCAAGGCAATGACCGCAACCAACGCAGAAATTTTTGTGAACATTGAGTTGTTTCCTGTTGACATGAGATAACGCAAATACAGCGGCCAGTTTACCCTGCAGGCCTGACCCAATCTTTGACAGGCATCAGGCATTTTCAAGACCGGATCTTTAAAACAGGCTGACACCTGGCTTAACGGGGAAGCAACAACCAAGGAGCGTGCCAAATCAGGCTGCACTACTGCAAGCGCTACGAATAGAATAGTGGGCTTTATCAAAATCCGTGTCGGTTGTTCCGATACGGAAGACAACACATTTCCGGAGACAGCATGAGCAGGCCAAAAAACCTGAAAGTCAGAACAAAACTGATCGGTGGATTCCTGATCGTCGCCGCTATTGCAGCCATTATCGGTTTTATGGGCATGCAATCCATGCAGCGCATCAGCAGCATGACGGACCAGCTCTATGAAAACAAATTCGTCAGCGTTCGCCATGCAGCAGAGGCGGATCGCCAACTGGTGTCGGCGGGCCGTGCCCTTAGCCAGACCCTGCTCACGGCCACGGAAGACGACTATCGTTCCGAATACTTTTCAATCGACAACCATTTCGTTTCAGCCAAAATGGCACTGGATGACCTGGAACGAACGGTCATGACAGATGACAACAAGCGCTCGGTTCAACAAGCACGCAGCGCCGTCAATGCCTTCGAAAAATCCGCCAAGGACATTGTCCGTGAACAGCCCGCTGAAACCCTCGGACGCCTCGATACCACCGAGCGCATTTTCAAGGAAATGCGCCCGCTGGCCGACGAAGCGGAAGGCCTGATCAAACGAATTCTCTATGACCAGCAAGACCAGGCCCTGAAGGCAACCGAAGAAATACGTGGCATTTATCACAACGCCCTGGTCGTCATGGGTGGACTTACCGGTTTGGGCGTCTTGATGGCGATCGGGCTGGGCTTGCTGATTACACGGGGCTTCACGCGCCAACTCGGTGCTGAGCCTGACCAGGTGGCCCAGATTGCCGGCGCCATTGCCAAAGGCAAGCTCAACAACACCATCATGTCGCGCCACACCCCCAAAGACAGCATCATGCATGCCATGGCACAAATGCAAGATGCGCTGGGCAACGTCGTCATGCAGGTGCGCAACAGCAGTGAGCACATCGCTGCCGGATCGGGTCAAATTGCCGCAGGTAATACTGACCTTTCACAACGCACCGAACAGCAATCGGCCAACCTGACCCAAACGGCAGCCGCCATGGAAGAACTTGCCGGCACCGTTAAAAGTAATGCCGATGTCGCCCGCCAGGCCGCCCACATGGCATCCACTGCCAGCGCGGCAGCCGTACAGGGCGGTGAAGTCGTCAACAACGTCGTCAACACCATGCAGGAAATCAACGCGTCATCACGCAAGATTGTTGACATCATCTCGGTTATTGACAGCATCGCCTTCCAGACCAACATTCTGGCGCTGAACGCCGCCGTAGAAGCCGCCCGGGCAGGCGAACAAGGACGGGGGTTTGCAGTAGTGGCCAGTGAAGTACGGGGTTTGGCACAAAAAGTGCCTCTGCAGCAAAAGATATCAAGAACCTCATCGATTCCAGCGTACAAAAAGTTGACGCGGGCACGGCGCTGGTGGATGAGGCCGGGACAGCCATGAATGGCATCGTGACCCATGTAAAACAGGTTACAGACCTGATCAATGAAATCAGTGCCGCAACCCACGAGCAAACGCAGGGCATCAACCAGGTCAATGAAGCGGTGCTGCAGCTGAGTGATGTTACACAGCAAAACGCTTCGCTCGTCCAGCAATCCGCGTCAGCGGCTGACAGTCTGCGGCAGCAGGCTGGCCACCTGGTGGATATCGTCAGCGTCTTCGATGTCGGCCAAGGTTATATTGACGTCGCCGCACGTGAAATCAAAGGGCACGGTTCCGCGGCCCAGAGTGCCCAGCCCTCTGCTGCGCTGCCCTTATCGACCCCGGCTCAGCTGCCATCCGGCGGCACCAAGGCAACGCGGTCTACACCGGCAGCGCGCAAGGCCCAGCCCGATACAGCGGCAAATGCCATCGCAAGCAACGATGCCGGCAGCAAACCCTCTGGAAACGCAACACCCAAGTCCACCCGCACGTCGCCTCCGAAGCGAACAACGTCGCCAAAAGAAACGGCCACAGGCCGCAGCGGGTCACCGGCATCAAATCCAGGTGACACACCTTCACGCAGCCACACTGACGAGAAGCTGCTTCGCCCCGACCTGAGCCACTCAGCCAAACCCGCACGTAACACGGCAAAAGAAGACGACTGGGAAGAGTTTTAAGCCCCTGTCTTTTAAACGCCTGTCTTCGGCGCTCAGCGACCGGACTGGTGTGTATACACGCCAGCCCGGTCAGCCATCATGACTCAATACGGCCCCCCTGACCTGATAGCCCGCCGTTATTACATTGATAAAAACAATCAACTGGCCTCTTTAATTGATATTAATTATCATTTAACCAACTAGTCATCAGGAGCCAAGCCATGATTGTTCTCGAAAAAGCCAGCCAGGTCATGTTGCACACGGGTGTCGCTTTTGGCGTGACGTATGCCATGACGGGGTCTGCAATGACCGGAGGCCTTGCCGCCCTGGTTGAACCCGTCTGTAACGTTGCCTTGTTGCCGTTGCATGAAAAGGCGTGGCGCCACATCAAGGCACGCTGGCGCACGATTACCCCCGCCTTGCGGGCCAGTGTTAAGATTCCGGTCTGTTATTTGCGAGCGTAGTTATCCGAAATGGCGTCCTTCAATATCGACTCGATTGTTCAGTCTCTTAGTGATATCCGTACCGCATGGCGTACGTCTCAAGGCCGCTCACGCGAACCCGGCGGCAGGGAACTTCCCTCGCGTGAGGCTTTGGCCAGGGTCATGGACGCCCTGAAGTGCGCACTGTTTCCGATGCGGCTGGGCCCGACCGACTTGCGTCACGAAAGTGAAAACCATTATGTCGGGCATACCATTGACAGCGCCCTGCACACATTGCTGGAGCAAGCCCGGCTTGAAGTGCGTCACCAGCACCGGCACAACCCGCTGGATGGCACCGAGATCGAGGCCCGCGCATTTGCAGCGGTTTCAAACCTGGCCGAGCGTCTGCCCTACATTCGTACCATGCTCGACAGCGATGTGCTGGCCGCCTATCAGGGCGATCCGGCAGCGCAGTCAGTCGACGAAGTGCTGCTGTGCTATCCCGGTGTGCAAGCCATGATCAACCACCGCATTGCTCACGAACTTTATCTGAACAAGCTTCCGCTGCTGGCACGAATCATTGCTGAAATGGCGCACGCTGAAACAGGCATTGATATTCACCCCGGGGCGAGTATTGGCAAGAGCTTCTTTATCGATCACGGCACCGGTGTTGTCATTGGTGAAACCACCATCATTGGTGAACGGGTACGTATTTACCAGGCGGTTACGCTGGGTGCCAAAAGTTTTCCCACTGATGAAGATGGCTCTTTGCAAAAGGGTTTACCTCGACATCCGGTCGTCGAAGACGATGTTGTCATTTACGCAGGGGCCACCATACTGGGCCGGGTTACCTTGGGCAAGGGCTGCGTCATTGGCGGCAACGTCTGGCTGACCCAGAACGTGCCGGCCGGATGCGTCGTCACCCAGGCGCGCTCGCAAGACACGCCCAGGTCAAACTGCCCCGATTCAATCATCTGACCCGATGATCAAAAGGCCGCCGTCAGCGATAACAACGCGGCGGCCTTGCCCTGATAGCGACCCGTTGCTGTACTGGTATACACCGCCTTGTCGGCGTTCGTATCAATGTACATCAACGACGCCGTGAAGTTACCCCAGGTTTTACTGACCCCCAGCGACCAGTCTGTGTAGCTGCCATCTTTCACGTTTTTGACACGCTGATAGCCAACATGCGCATCCAGATTGAGGCCCCAGACACCTGTGGGCACACTGGCCGAAAGATCATAGTACTGACTGTTTTTGCTGTCGGCCCAACCAAACAGGTTGGTCACGGCATGTGAATACTTGAAACTGACGGGTCCGTAACCCAGCCCCAGATAGAGCTCGGTAGTATTGGGGCTGACAAACCCGCCCAGGTAATTGCCCGGATAGTAGTATTGCAGCACACCGACATCGAACGTGACATCACCCCACAACGGGCCGGTATACCCGGCATAAAAATCCATTTCAACGGGTGCCGAAACATTGTCGTCTGCGTCACCCAGCCAACTGATACTCGAGTTCCAGTTACCAATATAAAAACCGCTGGAATGCGTCAAATCAAATCCACCCTGAATCGCCGGCTTGTTATTGGTTTGCATCAGGCCCCGATAACGGTACTGACTGGCCAGCGTCATATTCGCACTGAACGAAAAATCAGATGCGGTCGTATCCGTTTGTGTTGTTTGCGCCATGGCCGGTGTGGCAACCACGGTAGCCAGCAGTGCACCGCACAACGCTTTATTAAAAAATGGGGACGACATGAATTGCTCCTTGTAGTGTTTGACAACAAAAACAGCATCAACACCACCAAAGCAATTAACGTGCCACTTTCAGAATCACGTCACCCTGCGAAAGGTCAGATTCAACCGGTGCGCGTGCGCCAACGGGCTTGACGCGGACTTGACCGTCATGACGCCATGAAACCGGAGTCGGTCAACCCCACCCCACACCAGCACATCACCATGCTCAAGACCGACTTTCTGCACCGGATCGGTACGGCACAAACCGCCAAACTGGAACACTGCGGGCAAACCCAATGAAACGGACACAATGGGGGCTTTCAAATCGGCTTCATCCCGATCCTGATGCAAACCCATACGGCTACCCGGCTCGTAATAATTGATCAGGCACGCTTGCGGATCAAACGCGCCAAACCCGACATGTTGCGCCGCATTGACGGCCAGCTGATACAACACGGGCGGCATGGCCGGCCAAGGTGTTCCCGTCAAGGGGTCGGACGTCGCGTAGCGATATCCGGTGCGGTCAGAAACCCAGCCATAGGCACCGCAATTACTTTGGGCAACCGACATCCACCCGCGTGCCGTTGACATTTTGCGTAACGGAGAGCCTTCCAGTGCGTCAGCAACCGCCTCGAAAATTGCACCAGCATGGGGCAAGGCATACCCTTTCAGCAACCATGCTTGCGAACCAAGAGACTGTTCTGACGAGAGCTCTGGCAGAAGGGGAATTTGCGATGCAGAAGAAATCGGCACAAAAGGCTGGAACGACATGGTGTACCCGAAAAAAGGCCTATACCCCGTCGAGTATAGGCCACAGCATCATCTGCACTGCCCTGCGGCACCAGGTCGCAGCGTCAATCAGCGGGTCAGATCAGGTGGTCGAGCATATCGGGGCCAAAGACCTCACGATGGATTTTTTCAACAGGAACCCCAAGTGCAAGCAGATCACGCCATTGCTGTTGCATGAACGGCAACGGTCCACACATGTACACGGGAGCCTGCGCATGATCCCAGACGGGCAACTGACCCACCGTCATACGACCCGCCTGATAGCCCGGCAAGGCCGCATGCGCGGCATCAAGGTCTTCGTAAAAATTGACGACGCTTAGATTAGGCATGGCCGCTTGAGCCTGACGGACATCCAGCTGATGCGCGTGGTGCGCACTGTCGCGTGCTGCATGTGCAAAAATGACGCGACGCTGTGGCTGTACGCTGGCAATCTGGTTGAGCGCGGAAATCATGGGCGTAATACCCACACCGGCTGACAACAAAACCACTGGCCCGGCTGATTCGGTATCCGGGTTGAAGTCACCGAATGGCGGACTGATACGCAACGTTTTTCCCGCTGCAAGGTTGTCGTGCAACCAGTTCGACACCCTACCCGCCGGAGTTTCTGCACCGGCAGTTTCACGTTTGACCGAGATGCGGTAGTACGGAAGGCCAGGACGATCGGACAAACTGTACTGACGCAACTGCCGCTTGCCATCGGGCAGGTTGACCTCGACGCTGATGTACTGACCCGGCTTGAAACTGGCCAAGGGTTGGCCATCAGCCGGCTTCAGAATGAAAGAGCGCACATTGGCGCTTTGATCAACCACGCTTTCAACCTGCATGTCGCGCAACTGGCCCGGCTGTATCCCCGCCTGGTCATACAGCTGGCGCTCGGCATCGATCAAGGCGTTAGCCAACAGCCCATACGCTTCTTCCCAGGCCGACAGCAGGTCTGGCGTTGCCGCATCGCCCAGGGTCTGCTGAATTGCCCCCAGCAGATGACGACCCACAATCGGGTAATGCTGTGCCGTAATGCCTACCGAGGCATGCTTGTGCACGATCCGGCTGACGACAGGCCCCAGCGCCCCCGCGTTATCAATGTTGGCGGCGTACGCAAACACGGCTGACGCCAATGACTGCTGCTGCGCACCACTGGCCTGATTCCCCATATTGAAGATATTGGTCAGCTCGGGGTGTTCATCGAACATGTTTTTATAAAACGTGCGGGTAATGGTTACCCCATGCTCGCGCAGAACGGGAACACTGGCATCAATGTAAGGACGGGCTTGTTGCGACAACATAGTGGCTCACTCCAGTGGCTGATTTTGTGTACAGCCTTCAGTTGAAATACGGTTACACGGCGTTGGTGTATGAATTGCAGCCTTGCCATCAGTGCTCAAGCCACAATCAAAGATGAATATTATATATATCTTATAAAGACGTCAATACTGATGGCTTCATCCGCATCGAGAAGCGGCTCATAGGCTGCAACAAGGAGCCCACCGGTCACCTCCTCTTCAGGGCTAAAATCAGATTTTTTACAGATCACAGGATCGACCATGACAACGCTCGGCACCCCCTTTCCCCATCGGCCACCAAAGTTTTGCTGCTCGGGTCGGGCGAGCTTGGCAAAGAGGTGATCATTGCCCTGCAGCGTCTGGGCGTCGAAACCATCGCGGCAGACCGCTATCCCGACGCCCCGGGTCAACAAGTGGCACATCATGCCCGCACCCTGGTCATGACTGACCCGGAGCAGTTACGCGCCCTGATCGAGTCCGAGCAACCTGACCTGGTCGTGCCGGAAATCGAGGCCATTGCCACGCCCGCCCTTGAACTGCTTGAAGCCGAAGGCAAGGTGCGTGTCATACCGACCGCACGCGCTGCACGTCTGACAATGGACAGGGAAGGTATCCGCCGTCTTGCGGCAGAAACCCTGGGGCTGCCCACCAGCCCCTACAAATTCTGCGACTCACTGCGTGAGCTGCAAGAAGCCATCGACAACGGCATTGGCTACCCTTGCGTTGTAAAACCGGTCATGAGTAGTTCAGGCAAAGGGCAAAGCAAAATCGACGGCCCTCAGGATGTCGCCGCTGCCTGGGATCACGCCATGGCAGGTGGCCGCGTCAGCCATGGTCGCGTCATTGTTGAAGGCTTTATTGATTTCGACTATGAAATCACGTTGCTGACAGTGCGAGCCCTGGATGCCCAAGGGGCAACACAAACCCACTTCTGCGAGCCTATCGGCCATTTACAGCAAAGTGGCGACTACATCGAAAGCTGGCAACCTCACCCCATGCATCCCGACGCCCTGGCAAAGGCCCACGCGATTGGTGATGCCATTACACGAAACCTGGGTGGGCAAGGGCTGTTCGGTGTCGAGCTGTTTGTCAAGGGTGAGCAGGTCTGGTTCAGCGAAGTCAGCCCGCGCCCGCACGATACCGGCATGGTCACCATGACCACCCAATGGCAAAACGAATTCGAACTGCACGCACGCGCCATTCTTGGTCTGCCGGTTGATACCCGGCTGCGCAATCCGGGGCCAGCGCCGTTATCTACGGTGGTGTTGATGCTACCGGGGTTGTCTTTGACCACATTGATGACGCCCTGCGCGTACCCCAGACCGATATCCGTCTGTTTGGCAAACCTGAAAGCTTCCAGAAGCGGCGCATGGGGGTTGCCCTGGCCTTTGATACCCATGTCGACACCGCGCGCCAGCGTGCCCGTGAGGCGGCCTCGAAAGTCAAACCCCGCCCGGCGGGCTGACGCCTGCCACCCAGGCGCCAACCTGGCACCGGTTAGCCAAGCTTTCCTGGCTCGTTACAATGGGCCGTTTTAACAGCTAGGGAAACCACTAGATGGAAGAAGCAATCTTTTCAGACCTTGTCGACAGCATCAACAGCTATACCGGCGGCGACCCGATCATCGGGCTGACCATTCAAGTCTTTCTTGTCGTTCTGACCGTCGTCGTTTTCAATTTTTCTTGCGCCGCTCATTGGCGAAACTTGAAGAAAAAACCCATCATACCGCCAGCTACTGGGACAACGCGCTGATCAGTGCGATTCGTAAACCAGCAACAATACTGGCGTGGATTATCGGTCTGTCGTTCGCGGTAGAAATACTTCAGGTTGAAACCGATGTCACCCTCCTGGACATCATTGAACCCGTCCGCATTATTGGCGTGATCGGGTGTCTGACCTGGTTTGTCATTCGTTTCATTGGCAACGTACAAAACGGTCTCATCGCCAAACGCAGGGCCGGCAATGAGCCCGTAGACGTCACGACGGTAGACGCCATCGGTAAACTGCTGCGCGTCTCCGTTCTGATCACCGCCGTTCTGGTAGGCATGCAAAGCCTTGGCTTTTCCATTTCGGGGCTTCTGGCTTTCGGGGGCATTGGCGGTCTGGCCGTCAGCTTTGCCGCCAAAGACCTGCTGGCCAACTTCTTTGGGGGCCTGATGATCTACATGGACCGCCCGTTTGCTGTGGGCGACTGGATTCGTTCCAATGACCGCAACATTGAAGGTACCGTTGAAGAGATCGGCTGGCGACTGACCCGCATCCGTACTTTCGACAAGCGCCCCCTTTATGTGCCGAACGCTGTTTTCACGTCGATTTCGGTTGAGAACCCCTCGCGCATGACAAACCGCCGAATTTCGGAAACGGTGGGTATACGGTACAACGACATTTCGGTTGCGGCAAAGATCGTGACCGATATCAAGGCCATGCTGCACGGCCACCCCGACATCGACAACGACCAGACACTGATCGTCAACTTCAACGGGTTTGGCACGTCGTCACTGAACATCATGATCTACACCTTCACAAAAACCACACAATGGGTTCTGTTTCATGAGATCAAGCAAGATGTCATGCTGAAAATCTGCGATATCATTGCCGCCAACGGTGCAGAAATTGCCTTCCCGACACAGACACTGCATGTGTTTGGCAACGAAGCCGAACGGCCCGACCTGGCACCGGCCAACCCCAACCTGGCGACGACAGGCGTAACCCGATAGGGTATTGGCGTTAAAACAGCGGGGCCCGCCACGCAGGCCCCGCTACACCATGATGCGGTTTCGTCCGGCCTGCTTGGCCGCGTAGAGTTTGTTATCGGCCGCCGAAATCTGTTCATCCAGCGAGCGGCATCCGGTTGACTCCTTGACGCCGCCACTAACGGTTTGCCTCAGGCCTGGGTAAAGGGTGGCGGTTTCAACCGCCTGCCTGACCTTGTCAGCCACCACCAGCGCCTGTTGCGCACTGGTTTCCGGGCAGATCAACAAAAACTCTTCACCCCCCAGCGCCCAAAAGTGTCACTGTGACGGATGGTTTGAAGCACGATGGTGCAGAACTGACGCAAGACCTCGTCGCCGGCTTGATGACCAAACTGATCATTGGCCCGCTTGAAGTGATCCAGGTCAAACATAACGATGGAAAACGGGCAGTGATAGCGCTGGTAGCGCTCGAATTCTTTACCCAGAATGGCATCCAGATGATGTCGATTGAACGTACCGGTAAGTTTGTCGCGTATTGACGCTTCAAGCAACTGGGCATTCTTGTCACGCAAGGCCTGCTGCGCTTGACGCAGGCTGTCGTTGGTGTGCTGGATCCGCCGGTTCATGACCTTCATGCGCACTGAATACACCAGTAACACACTTACCGTCAGGACCAGTGCCGTCAGCCAGGGCAAGACACGCATCCAGGGAAATGGTGAGGCAACCGGCAGGTCAACCCACGTGTCATAAATGGCGTTGTGCTCTTGTACCGTCATACTGGCCAGCACCTTGTTGACTGCACTGATCAGCAGGGGCCAATCATTACGCACCCCCATGGTCAGGTCAAAATCATAGGGTGTTTGACCGGAAATTTTAAGATTGGCCAAGCCATGGGTTTTGATGATGTGAATGGAGGCGGCCAAATTATCGACAAATACGTCAATTTCACCGGCCGCCAGATGACGCAGACCATCCAGCGTACTGCCATACCGAACCAGAGCGACATCAGGGTGAAACCGCGTTAAGAGCTCATCGGAGGCATAGCCTTTGACCACCCCGACACGCAAGCCTACCAACTGGGCAAGGCTGGGAATGAAATCAACGTCGCCGCGCGACACGATAACCATCGGCGAGGTGACATAATGGTTGGTAAACCCCATGTATCGTTTGCGATCGGGGGTTTCTGCCGCTGACGGCAACAGATCAACGGCGCGGGCCTGCACCGCGTCAAGGGCGGCCTGCCAGTCAGTAATGCTGACCCGCTCGAACGTAATACCCAGCCGCTGGGCAATAAGAGCGAGGTAATCAGAGGCAATCCCCGGGCACGGCCATCGGACCCCAAAAACTCGAACGGTGGCCAGCCAGCCTCGTCAATGGCATAACGAACGGTTTTGATATCGGCAAGGAACTGCAGTTCTTGAGCGGTAAGATCCAGTGTGGCGGTACGCGGCTGAGACTGGAAAACCAGTGCCAACGGCTGGCTTCCGGCCCCGTGTACCAATTTCAGGTCACGCAACCTGGCATACAGGAAGTTCACACGCTGCGGGTTGATTTCGCCCAATGGGGTCGTGTAGCGATCGATCAGAACCTCAAGCGCGCGCGCTTCGTTCAACAAAGCGTCGCGCGACTTGTTCTGGGTGTTGTACTTCTGCAGAATCAGATCGACGATTTCTTCTTTGTGGTCAAGCGCGTAATGCCAACCCCGCACTACGGCACGGCGCATTGCCTCGACACGCTGAGGGTTCGCCAATGCCTCGACTTGCGAGGTAAACAGCATATCGCCATACAAATCAATGCCAAAATGGCGCGGCGTAATCAGGTTGACCTTGTGCCCGCGCTCGGCCATGACAAACGGCTCATTGGTCAGGTAAATGGCCACGCCATCAATCTGGCCGGAGGCCAGGCGCTCCATGCGTTCTGCCCAAGGCACCCTGACCAGCCCTTGATCAAGCACCTTTTGCGAAGCCAGCATGGCCAGCACGTCGATGCCATCAGAGTCGTTATCGTAAAAGGCGACCCGGCGCCCCACCAGATCGGCAGGAGCAACCAACCCCGAATTGCCCATGGTCATGATCGCCCCCGCCGAGTGCTGCAAAAAGCAGCGACCAGGACAACCGGCGCTCCGGAAGCGTAGTGCATCAACAGGATTGAATCGGCCACACCGTAATCGGCCGCCCCGTCGAGCACCTCGGTAACCATATTCCTGGATGGATCGCGCTCACGCAGGACAACATCAAGCCCCTCGTCAGCGAAATACCCCTTTTCAAGGGCCGCATACAACCCCGCCGACTGAAACTGGTGCAGCCACTTGAGCTGGATAACCAACGGGCGGGCGTGAGCACTGGACACCACTGCAAACAGTAGTGCCATGACAACCCATACCGCCAGCCCACGTGCTTTTGCAAGCATTCTTGATTTATTGCCAAGTGTTGTTACCGGGAAAACAGCGTAGCAGATGCCATGACGTTTGCGTATGCGCACTAACGCTAGTGCCCCACAGCTGTTGTCGTTGCGGGGCATTGGCGTTGCATTGTCAGACGAAAGTACTGCCAGGATGACGGCAGCCTGACCTGAAAACGACAGAAATCAGAACGTCATGGTTGCCGACAACCACAAACGACGACCTTCCTGAATCTTGTAGTAGGCGTTACCCCAACCAGGGGCTCCGGTTGTCGAGTAGCTGCCGTAATTTACAAACTTCTTGTTGAACAGGTTTTCGATTGACGCATTCAGGGCAATGCTCTTGTTGACCTGATACGAACCACCGACACCGAACAGCCAGTACGGGTTGTAGAACTCTTGTTTGCCTTGAGCATTGATCTGGGCATACTGCTTGGCGCGGTACTCTGCACGCAACCACGCAGAGGCCTGAGTATTAATTTTCCAATCAAGACGCATGTTCAGACGATGGCGTGCATCGCTGTTCAACGGTTGACCCTCGCTAGCACCACTTTCGCGTTTGGCATCGGTAAACGTGTAGTTGCCACTGAACACCAGACCGTCAATAACGGGCAGTGCCCCACCGAGTTCAATACCGCGAATCGTCGCTTCATCGACATTTTCCTGAGCGACAAACGTTTCAACGGGAACGCCCCTGCGCCGCCAATTACCCAAATCCAGACAACCAGGGACATTATTGGCACGGCAATTGGGCACGTTATACGTATTCAGCTTGTCTTTGAATGCAGTGTGGAAGAGCGTCACGTTCGCCTTGCGCCCCTGAAGGTCGTCAAAGTAAACGCCAAGCTCGGACGAGGTGCTTTTTCGGGAACCAGTTTCGAGCTGCCGACAACCGGAATAGTGCCCTGACCGCGCAAACCGATAATGCCATCGGTCATCAGATTCAGGTCAGGCGTCTTGTAGCCACGCGCAACACCACCTTTGACGGTCCAGTTGGGGGTCAGGTTCCACACACCGTAAACACGTGGGCTCCAGTTGCCTCCAAATTGCTCGTTACGGTCATAACGTGCACCAAATGTCAGCGCAAAATTGTCCACAATGCGCCATTCATCTTCAAGGAACAGGGCCCATTGCCATTGTTTCAAGTCGAGCGGCGCAGTTACCAGACCATCCGTGAACTTCTGTTCACGCCATTGCCCGCCAAAGGTCAGATTGTGTGTATCGTCGAGCAGGGACCAGTTCCACTTCGAGTCGAGCACCAGATTGTCGTAGGTCAAATCACGCGGCGTACCATCGATAGCCGTACGCGGGCTGCTCATCGGGTTGGTTCGCCCAATGGTTTCCGTGGTTTCGTAAACAATACTGGAGTCCGAACTGAGACTGCCGTAGCGCCCCAGATGTGTCAGCCCATAACGGGTTTTATCGTAACGCTGCTCTGGGTCGTAGCCACCACCGGCTTCCTCGCCGGAACCTGGCTGTTCAGTGTCCCCAGTTGCTGGGCACTGTTGTCATAACGCTGGCGTGCCTGTTCGACATCAAAAATGATGTCGTGATTTTCATTGGGTGTCAGTGCAAATTTGACGCCCAAGGTGTGGATTTTTGAACCAGCATAGCCATCTCCGGAAACATTGCCGGTGTAATCTCCGCTGACGGCTTCGGCGGCACTGGCCGGATACGATTCATCGGCTTCCATCAGGCGGCTGTAACGACCGTAGATCGATACACCCAGAATATCTTCCTTGATCGGGCCGCTCAGGTAAAACGATGAGCCATAGTTGTTGCCGAACGTGTCGTTCATTTGCAGGGTGCCATCGGCCGAAATGCTGCCGCCCCATTCTTTGGCTACCTTGCGGGTAATGATATTGATCACCCCACCCATGGCGTCGGAACCATAAAGGGTAGACATCGGGCCGCGCACGACCTCAATGCGTTCAATCGCCGACAGGGGCGGCATAAAACTGGTATCCACATCGCCAAAACCGTTCGGGCGAGACCCCGAACTATTGCGATTGACGCGCTTGCCATCAATCAGGATGAGTGTGTAATCAGAACCCATTCCCCGGATGCTGATGTTCATGCCACCGGTCTTGCCGCCGCGCTCAACAGACACCCCTTCCACGTCAGCCACGGCATCCGCCAGGTTATTGAATGGCTTTTTTCCAGCTCTTCACGCGTGATCACGGAAATGGACGCCGGAGCATCTTTGATCATTTGCTCGAACCCGCCTGCCGTCACCACGACAGTATCCAACTGCTTGACCCCATCGGCCTGCTGGGCAAAAGCGACCTGGGCTGATGCCACCAGCAACGCGGCAGAGGCCAGACGACCGGGAACATATTTCTTTGACGACACCGATATCTCCTGAATACAAAGCTGAATGAGAATGATTATCGATATAATAAACGAAAAAATATGTTTTTGTGGCTAACCAAGGAACTTTTCGTCAAAAAGAAACAACGCCTATCCAGACAAGACGCACGACCTTGCAACCGTAGAACAGCTCAATCGGGCATACAGCAAACAGGCGCAAACCCATCGAAAACAACGGTCAGGTCGGCTGCCTTACCCGTGCTTCCTTGATGGGCAAATTGACTATCGCGGCCAGCAACGCCAGCACCATGTCGGCGTACCACATCCAGGTGAAATCACCGAATTCGGTAATCGCCACGCCACCCAGCCAGGCGCCGAGAAAACCACCCGTCTGGTGTGACAGCAGTGTCAGGCCGAACAATGTGGCCAGGTAACGGATACCAAACAGCTTGCCGACCAAAGCCGCTGTGGGCGGTACTGTGGCCAGCCAGGTAAACCCCATACCGGCCGCAAACACGTAAAAACCCAGGGGTCGCGCGGCATCATCAGATACCAGGCGATCAGTACGGCACGCGAGCCGTACATGGCGGCCAGCACATATTTGCTGCGATAACGCGCCACACAGGAACCCGCGTAAATACTGCCAAAAATATTGGCCAACCCGATGATGGCCAGCGACCAGCTGGCCACTGACGGGGGCAAACCACACAACCCGACCTCGCCCGGCAAATGCGTGACCAGAAACGCAATATGGAACCCGCAAGTAAAGAACCCCAGATTGAGCAAAATGTAGTTGCGGTCACGTACAGCCTCTGCCACGGCAGTACGCATTTTCTTTTCGCCGGCTACTGGCGGCTGCGCCCCGGAGCGTGAACCCACCAGCCGGCCCACCAATGGCAAGGCCATCACTGCCGTCAAGGCCATGGCCCACATCGCCCCCATCCACCCGACGGACTGAATAAGTTTCTGAAAGACCGGCGCCGCAACAAACTGGCCAAAAGACCCCCGGCGTTGATCAGACCCGACGCCGCACCGCGAGACTCGAGCGGCAAGCGTTGGGCCGCCGCACCGATCAACACCGAAAAACTGCCCGCACCCGAGCCGATTGACGCCAGCACACCCAGTGACACCATCAGCCCGAACCCGGTACCCATGAATGGCGTCACCGCACACCCGGCCGCCAGGGTCAGCAGCGCCGCAATCAGTACAACCCGGGGCCCGTAGCGATCGGCCACTGCACCGGCCACCGGCTGAACCAGACCCCAGGTAAACTGCCCGATAGCCAGTGCAAAACTGATCGTGGCAATGCTCATCCCCGTCGTGGTCGTCATGGGGCTGATGAACAACCCGAACGATTGACGCGTCCCCATGGTGACCATCAAAATTCCGGCCGCAGCCAGCGTAATTGCCAACGCCCCAGGGTGTCGCAACGAATAGAACATATCAGCCTCTTTGCTTTTTGCCATGCGCCGCAGCGCGCCGCCATTTTGCCACACGGCAAATGAGGCGCTGAAACGGTATCATCCCGGACTGAACACCAACGATGCATGACACGACACCATGGAAAAAATCAGACTGGACAAGTGGCTTTGGGCCGCCCGTTTCTACAAGACCCGCAGCCTGGCCTCAGAAGAAATTACCAAGGGCCGCGTCAATGTCAACAACATGCCGGCAAAACCCGCACGGGAAGTCGGCCCCGGCGACCGCATCGCCATCCGGAAAAGTGACCCGCCAATCGAAGTCACCGTAAACGCCGTCAGCGCGGTCAGGGGCCCTGCCCCGGTAGCGCAACTGCTGTATGAGGAAACGCCGGAAAGCCAGGCCCGCCGACAAGCCGCTGCCGAAATGCGCCGCCTGGCCCCCGAGCCTGCCGACACCATCAGGACAGGCCGCCCCACCAAACGCGACCGTCGGCAAATTGAACTGACCAAGCGGCAATCATGACGGTTTGCATGAGTCCGGCCCGCCCATGCCTGATCATCACGACGACTCGAGTTCGGTGTCGGGAAGCACCAGATAAATCAGAACCAGCATGATCGTGACCAGAAAACGAAAGGCTGACGGCACGCCGTTCCAGGTGGCCGACATCCACATGCCGAACCACTCACCACCAATGGACATGAAGCCGGCCTGCCAGACCAGAAAACCAAGCGATAGCCCGCACACCGCCACGCTTTTCGCCCGGTTGAACTCGCGTGATGAGGCCTTAACGACGGTCAGTAAACGCCACGCACCCCACCCGCACAACAGCGCAGTCAAAGCCTCAAGGCCGATGATCAGGATGTAAGCCGCATGATGCAACCAGGGCGACTTTATGGCACGATAGCCAATGGTTGCGTCGGGAAATACGGTATCCATCTGCAGCACATGCTGCACAAACGCAAAATTGCTACCATAGTCGGTTATGTTGCCAAATGCGACCAACGAGGCAAACAGCGCGATTGCGGCCACAAAAAGAATTTTTGAATATCGGATCGCCATCATCCCCTCGATCAGCGTGCATTAACCCCGACTATACTCACAATGAACAGCACTTCCAATTTGCATGCCAGTCATACCAACCGCCCCACATCCATGACAGAACGAATTCTCGGCACGCTACGCGGGCGCCTGATCGTGCTGTTCGGAGGCGTTTCATTAGTGCTGGGCATTGTCTCCAGCGTCATTATTGAAAACCGGGCCACTCAAGCCATTGCCCGACTGAGTGATGAACGTCTGCACGAAATAGCACGATCAATCGCCAACACACTTTCGCAAAGTCTGGTCGAGCGGCGGCGCGAAATCGAACTGGTCAGCGCGTTGCCCCATCTGGTCTCCGGCGAATGGAACTCAGCCGCTGTTCGTACAATCATCAATGCCGTCAAAGACAGCTACCGCCCTTACGCCTGGATGGGCCTGGCCGACAGCACGGGGCGTGTCATCGTCGCTTCGGGCGGTTTGCTGGAAGGCGTCGACGTGAGCAAGCGCCCCTGGTTCATCCACGGCAAACAACGAATCTTCACCGGTGATGTCCACGAGGCCCTGCTGCTGGCCCGACACCTTCAACCCGATAACGCCAGTGAACCGCTTCGCTTCATCGACTTTGCGGCTCCGGTCTACGACGCCACAGGGCGTTACCTGGGCGTCGTTGCGACACATGCTCACTGGACATGGATTGCAGCCGTCATCAACGAAGGCATACGCACCGAACATCTGGCGGATGGCATCACGGTTTTCCTGATAGACCAGAAAAACCGTGTCCTGCACCCATTCACTGGCGAAGAGAGCACCGTGGCTCCGCTCGCCCCGGACTCCTCGGCAACACCCAGCGTTGTAACGTCTGAATCCGGACAAAAATATCTGACGGCGCGCGCGAATATCGTCGGCCCCGGCGCCGAAGACCTGAACTGGTCGGTGCTGGTGCGCCAACCCCTTGATGTCGCCTTGGGTGCGGCCACACAGCTACAACACACCATGCTTTGGCTGGGTATTGCCCTGTCGTTGCTGCTGATCATTCTGGCTGATCGTGTTGCCGTCAGCTTCAGCCGGCCATTGCAAGAACTTGAGAAAATCGCTGCACGTATCGACGGAGGCGACGAAACCACCCGCCTGTCGGCCACGCCCAGCGGTATCTATGAACTTGATTCGCTGGCGATCTCGCTTAATGGCCTGACCGGAAAACTGCTGGATCGAAAACATGCACTCGAAGCACTCAACCAGTCACTGGAAGGCCAGGTACACGCCCGAACCGCCGAACTGACCCAGTGCCAATGCCCTGCTGGCGGCCCTGGCGACCACAGATGGTCTGACAGGGGTCGCCAACCGGCGCCAATTCGACACTACCCTGCAAAATGAATGCGACCGCGCGCGCCGCAGCAAGGCACCCTTGTCACTGATCATGCTGGACATCGATTTCTTCAAGAAATACAACGACCACTACGGACACCAGGCAGGCGATGAGTGTTTGCAAGATGTGGCCCAGGCACTCAGGGCCACGATTAACCGTCCGACAGACCTGGTGGCCCGCTATGGGGGTGAAGAGTTTGCGGTTATATTGCCCGGCACAGCGCTTGAAGACGCGTGCACGATCGCCGAAAAACTGAACGCCGCCATTGTCGCACTTGACCGCCCGCACGCCGATTCGCCACTGGGTCGCGTCACGATCAGCCTCGGTGTTGCGGTACTGTCTCCCGGGCAAGATCATGACGCAACCCATCTGGTGTCGCAGGCCGATACCGCCCTGTATGCGGCGAAAACAGCCGGGCGAAACCAGTTTTGTGCGTGGAAGGCACCAGACGCGTGATTGCAACCCGAAAACCACCGGCTTGCCTGGGTTAGGCACAACACGCCAGCGGGCTGGGCATCAGACCAAAACGACCCTGTCTTTGCCCTGGCTTTTGGCATCATAGAGCGCGCGATCTGCCCGTTTAAGTGCGTCCTCGTAAGATCGGTCGGCTGGCAACATGGTGGTTACACCAATGCTGGCTGTAACTACCGCGCCTTCCGCTGAAAACCGGCCTAGCGCCCTTCTGAGGGCATGGTGCAAACGCTCAGCAAACTGAGCAGCCTGCTCAGGGCCGGTGTTGGGCAAGGCCACCACAAACTCATCACCACCATAGCGACAAACCGTATCCGTTTGCCGGAACGCTGAACGGCAAACGTCGGCCACCGTCCGGATTATTTCGTCCCCGGCATGATGCCCCTGGGTATCGTTGATTATCTTGAAATTGTCCAGATCAAAGATGAACACCGACGTAGGCACCGCATGCCGTGCCGATGACTCATGGAGACGCACCAGGTCGTTTTCGAGCTTTCTTCGATTGAACAAACCGGTGAGCTGATCGGTATCTCCTAATTCCCTGAGCCTGCTTTCAAGCAGATGTCGCTCTAAGATATTACTGGCGACCCAGAGAACGACGTCCTCATCGTCTACCCGAAAACTCAGCGCCTGGACCCGCCCTTCGAACCAGATCGGATCTTTCGGGCCATCATCGTCGAGACCTTTTACATCCCGATTGCTGAGTTCGTATTCTGTAACCAGCAGCTTTCGGGATTCGAGTGCCGTGGCAATTTGTTCAAGAAACCAGTTCGCTTTCTCGGGCTTGATCACATCGGAAATATACAGGCCGATAAGACCAGTGCCATCGTGGTAATAACGCGTGTCACGACCACCGAACACCCCAACGTATTTACCCGTGCGAGAAAGGATAAAAGCAGGATCGGGCAAGGCCTCGAGAATCAGTTCCAGTTGTTCGACATTGATCATGAGGCAATTCTTAGACGCCGTTTATTTCACGACTGAGCATTGTATTAAAAAAGATTACGAATCGGGACAACACTATGTCACGACAAACTTAAAGTGGATCAGGGCTATGACCGTACCGCCAACAGGCGATGCTCGTCAATCAACAACAACCCCAATAGTACAGGCCTGCGTTCCATGTCAAAAATAAATGGCTTTTGCCTGACAACAGAACCTGGCCGCCATGGCGGCACGCCTGAAATGTTGATTAATCAATAAGATACTGGAGAAGTCAAAATGAAACGATTCGCCATCACCTTACTCAGTTGTGCACTTTCCGTCGGTACCCTTACGTCAGTGAACGCGGCTGAGCCCAAAACCGCTGAATTAGCCCCAAAAGGCGAAATCGTCTTTCTGAACTACACACAGGCCGAACTTGATCGCAATTACGACCAGGGGCATGGGCTCCGAATCTTGGGCAAATACTGAAACGTTACGACGCCCGCAGCGAACTCACACGGCAACGCCTGGGCAAGCCTGAAACCTTCGCCTATGGCGACGACAAAGTCGAAACCTTTGACCTGTTTCGCGCCAAAGCCGACAAAGCCCCGCTGCATGTCTTCATCCACGGCGGTGCATGGCGCGCCGGAAAAGCCAGCAGCTACCACTTCCCCGCTGAAATGTTCCTCGACAATGGCGTGAGTTATATCGGACTGGACTTTGGCAACGTGCAAGACATCGGCCTTGACGGCATGGTGGCGCAACTGCGCAAGGCGTTAGCTTATATCCACAAAAATGCTGAAAAACTGGGCATCGACCCGAAACAGATCTATATTTCCGGACACTCATCCGGCGCCCATCTGGGTGGCGTCATCCTGACAACCGATTGGTCAAAACTAGGTGTTCCGCAAGACATCATCAAAGGCGCGACACTCATTTCTGGCATGTATGACCTGAAACCGGTTCGTCAGTCTGCCCGCTCATCCTACGTGCCGTTTACAGATGACATTGAAAACACCATGAGCACCCAACGCCACCTTAACCAGATCAACACCCCCATCATACTGGCCTATGGCGGCCTGGAAACCGATGAATTCAAGCGCCAGACCAAAGACTTCGCAGACGCCATGAAAAAGGCGAACAAACCTGTTGAATTGATTTTCTCTGAGTTTTCAAATCACTTCGAAATCATGGATGACTTCGGTAACCCCTACGGGCCTGTCTCTGCTGCTACATTGAAACAGATCAAAGGCAAATAACCGGCATCATTGCTTTTGATCGGCGGGTGGCCGTGGTTTTGACATGCCCACTCGCTAACCGTACCAGCACAGGCAGATTGGGTCGCATGCTCCTAAAACCAACTGACAGCATCAGACTGTTTAGTCTGGTAGACCTTTTACCAGTGCCTTGAGAGTTTTGCCTTGGATGATTCCTTGTCGTTAAAAGCCAGCAAGACCACAGAAAAATCAGGTTCGCAACCAGACCTGAACTTCAGCCTTCGTTGGAATTCGACCGCTCGAGACCACTTTCTCGTTGATCACCAGACCGGGGGTCGCGAGTAGGTCGTACTGCATGATTTCTTTCATGTCGGTAACTTTCAAAAACTCGACTTCAATGGAAGCCTCTTTGGCGGCATCCCGCGCAACCGCTTCCAGTTTTTTACAGTTGGCACAGCCTGAGCCTAAAATTTTAACGGTCAACATAACGTCTCCTTAGTAATAAAACAGACGCGCTCAGCGTCAATGAACTGCTCGAGAAAGCTTGCGCATAAGCAGCCCGAACACGATTGCGGCAGCGCCAAGACCCATAGCCATATTCAGGGCAGAGACCCCATCGACCCATGCACCATAGGTCAACCCTGAAATGACGCTGAACAAGGCAACCCAGCCGACATAGGCAAAAGTTTTGGTGCGGCCAATAACCGCAATGACCATCAGCATGCTTTGCAAGCTGAGTTCCGGATCTGCCATCAGATACGCCAGCAACGGGCCGGGGTGCATGCCCAGGTCCAGGAACATCTTGGCAACAGGCACCTCGACCAAGGTCGGGAAGTACATGAACACCCCAAAGAAAACCGCCACGATATTGGCTGTGACACTGTTGGTGCCCGCCAGCGTTTCAATCCACTCAGGTTGGATAATTTGACGCACGATGCCCACAATGAACACACCCACCACCAACAAACCGAAAATCTGCTTCACAAAGCGCCAGGACTCCCAAAGCCAGGCCTGACGCTCATCAGTATCAAGTTTCATCGCGTAGGTTCTGACAAGCCACAAACACAGGCCCACAGCAAAGAAACGGCCAGTGAAAGCAACGTCCAGGCCTTCAGCGGTAGGCGTCACGCGTAGTGCGGCCACCAGCAATGTCGCGCCGGCCAGCCCTAAGGTCGTCAAGGTCCAGCGATTGGCGCCCTCAATGATATTTTCCAGGCCCTTCCAGGCTGTCGCGGCAATCAGCAATAACAACACAATCAAGACTGAGCCCTGAAAGGTCACCCCTTCTTCGCCTTTCGCCGTGTCATACGGCACCCAGCTGAACAGTGTGTTCTGCCAATCAAGCGCCCACCCGACGGGTAAATGCATCGTCGCCAGCGTCGCCGTCAAAGGCCAAAGTTTCAGGGTTCCAGCAATAAGAAGTGCCACCAGAGACAATAGCAAACCCAGCGCTACCGGGTTCATGCTAGCTTTTTGGGCGAACATGGTATCGGTCTGAGCATCATGATTCGCATCGTCCTGGCGAAACAATATCGCCATCAATAGCCCGATGCCGATACCAAACAACAAGCAAAGCAAAAACCTTGCCGCAGCAAACTCGGGTCCCAAAATGCTGCCGGTATACGCAAGCGCCATGATGTTGCCTGCCGGGGCAAAGAACAGGAACGTAATGGCTGGACCAATACCCGCCCCTTTACGATAGATACCCGCAAACAAAGGCACGATTGTGCACGAGCAAACCGCAAGCAGCGAACCGGCTGCGGCCGCCGCAGGGTAAGAGATATGGGCAGGCGTCTTCCGCCCCAACCAGCGTGTGATGCTGGCTTTCGGTATGAGTGAAGCCATAGCCCCGGCAATAAAAAATGCCGGTAACAGGCAAAGCAACACGTGAGCTGCCAGATAGGCGGCCAGGTTGCCAGCGCCGCCACTCAACAAGAGCAAGGCGTAATCCATCAACAGTTACCTCGAAAATGAATCGGACTACGCATTAACACCAATCCAACGGGCCAGTTCAATGCGTTGAGGGTAGCGCCCAACCAGCGCAATTTCACCATTAACCAGCGTCAGTGGAAGCGCATCCTGGCCTGAACGTTCGATGAATTCCTTTACGACCAGATTTTCCCTGAATGCAGCGGCCTGTTGCGAAAGATTGAAGCGTTCAACCTGAGCACCCGTCCGTTTGGCCCATTCAACGTCAGCCTCAATCTCAAGTAGAGCCTGGTCGACGTCATTGCCGTCGGTCTCTTCGCTGCAACACACTGTATTTTCGAATATGTAAATAGTCTTCATTGCGTTCTCCCCTTTCCAGCGTCGACAGGCTTATCGAGCGCCATTTGTGAATGTGCCTTGCCGCCACTCGATCCGGCGACAGACGTTTTTGTATGAGCATAGTTAACAGATCTGATGGCCCACTATGACCCCGCTTAAGAAGCATCCGCAGCTATGTTGACTTGGCCGTCAATGGACATACTTGAGATGGCTTGAGTCCAACCGGTTCAACTGACAGTCCTGCGTAAACTGTGTGGACTCACACTGAATCGTGACATGTTCAATGTGAAACTCTACCGCAAGAAGATGAATGACATCAGCAAGGATTTCATCCGACTGGCACACCTGCTCTAGTGTCAGATGTGCCGTCAGCGCCGTCTCGGTCGTGCTCAGATTCCACACGTGAAGATCATGAAGTGCTCTAACGCCCGGAGTTTCAAGCAAAGCGTTCTGTATTGCATTTAGATCAACCGAGTCAGGCACGCCATCAAAAAGCATATGCAATGATTGCTTGAAAAGCGACAACGTGGCGATCACGATGACAATTGCAATAACAAGGCTGACGACCGGATCCAGCTGAGTCCAACCCAACCACAAAGCGAAAGCACCACTGACCACAACGACCAAAGATACGAAGGCGTCAGCGGCCATATGTAAAAAAGCACCACGAATGTTGAGGTCAGAGCGGCTGCCGCGCATAAATAGCCATGCAGTGATTGCGTTGATAATGACACCTACACCGGCGACCACCATCACGGTTTCTGCGTTTAGCTCACCTGGTTCGCCAAAACGGGAAATAGCCTCGGTGGCGAGCGAGCCCATAGCGATAAGCAGAAATACCGCGTTAGCAAAACTGGCCAATATTGAGGCTTTTCTCCACCCATAGGTATGTCGCACATTGGGACGCAACTTTGCAACGCCATAAGCAACCCATGCCAGCAGTAGGCCCGCGACATCACTCAGGTTATGTGCCGCATCTGCCAGCAATGCCAATGAGTTGGCATGCCACCCATAGAATGCCTCAATCAACACAAAAAACAGATTCAGACTGATTCCCAATGCGAAGGCTTGACCATAGGAAGGCTGCTCTGTTGCGTGACTGTGTGTATGTGTCATTGCGGAGCAACTTTATTTGTTAGCGCTTGAGCAATTTCTGCAACGCTGCTCCGGGCGGCACGCATAACGCCCGCCAACGTGGCAGACGCTGGGCCGGTCCAATCACCGTAGCCTACAAGCCACAGGCGGGGTTCCTTGATGCAATGGCCTTCCTTAACCAACACTTTGCCGTCAGCCTCAATAACCCCCAACCTCGCGAGATGTTGCAACGCAGGTCGAAACCCCGTGCACCACACCACAGCATCAATCTCCTGATGCCGTCCATCATCCCATTCAATACCGGTTTCAGTGAACCTTGAAAATGGACGATCAGCAACTAACACGTCTCGGTCCCTCGCTTCTCGCACGGGTGGCACCATCACAATATCGCCTAGACCGCCAACAGGGTGATCAACGGTTCGCCCTTCCTTCTGGGCCAACCAGCGTTCAGTCGCGCGCTCAAACAGTACCCGACCGTCAACATCGTCAGGCAAAAAAACCGGGGGAGATGGCGTAATCCAGAATGTTTGGGCAACTTTCGACAGTTCAGCCAGAATCTGGGCACCCGAGTTACCACCACCAACGACAGCCACTCGCTGGTTTCGGTACGATTCTGCATCGACATAAAACGCGGAGTGCAGCTGCTTGCCCGTGAACAGGTCGGATCCGGGATACTCAGGAATGTAAGGGTTGCTCCAGTTGCCCGTCGCGCTGACGACAGCGCGACTTTGCCAGATGCCTTTGTCAGTATGAGTCAGAAAGAACTGACCGTTCCTTGATATTGTCTGTACCTGTACAGGCCGCTTTACGGGAACCTCGTACCGAGCTTCATAACGAGTGAAATAATCCAGCACCTCGTCACGAGACGGATATAGCCCCGATGTAGATGCTGGCATGGGCCAACCTGGCAAAGAACTCCAGTTCGCGGGCGAAAAGAGACGTAATGATTTCCAGCCATGCTGCCAGGCACCACCAGGTTGCGTCTGGTTGTCCAGCACGACAAATGACAAATCTGTCCGACGCAGAAAATAAGTACACGCCAGCCCCGCTTGCCCCCACCAATGATGACTACATCAGCATACATGTCGTTATTGGTCGATGTCATTGTGATGTTCCTTCGGAATCTATGTCGCCATCAAAAAGCGCAATCAGATTGGAATGAGGCATTCAGATCTTGGCCTGATTGACGCGCTGGGTCAGTGCTTCAGCGCTTTCTTTACGTTCACTATACCGATCAACCAGATAGGGTGCTAAATCTCGCGTCAACAAGGTGAATTTCACCAGCTCCTCCACCACATCGACAACACGGTCGTAGTAACTTGAGGGTTTCATGCGATTCGTGTCATCGAATTCTTGATACGCCTTGGCAACTGAAGACTGGTTTGGAATGGTCAGCATCCGCATCCAACGCCCCAAGACACGCATCTGATTCACCGCATTAAAGGACTGGCTTCCCCGCTCACTTGCATGACGGCAAGCGTCTTGCCTTGGGTCGGACGAATGGCCCCTATAGACAAGGGGATCCAGTCAATTTGAGCTTTCATGATGCCTGTCATAGCGCCATGGCGTTCTGGTGAGCACCAGACCATACCTTCGCACCACTGAACAAGATTTCGAAGCTCTTCTACCTTAGGATGAGTTTCTGGCGCATCATCAGGCAAAGGCAGCCCAGTGGGATTGAATAACCTCGGCTCCGCACCCATGGCCCTGAGCAAGCGGGCAGCCTCTTCAGCTAACAAGCGACTGAAAGATCGTTCTCTAAGCGATCCATACAAGAGCAGAATCCGTGGCGGATGACTGGATTGAAGAGGGTTACGCATTTTTTCTATGGCTGGCACAGAGAAATGCTCTGGCACCACCGCTGGCAGTTCGCTCTCCAAGCCCACAATCGCGTTTTCATTTGTCATGGCAGCATCAACCTTCGTCGTCTATCTTAAGCATTTTTGGGTCGCCAGGCGTTGACAAGAGCAACGAGCGACAGCATTACAGGCACCTCGACAAGTACACCCACCACCGTCGCCAGAGCCGCACCTGAGTTCAGCCCGAACAATGAAATAGCCACCGCAACAGCCAACTCAAAAAAGTTTGACGTTCCGATCAAACAGGCAGGCCCTGCCACATCGTGTTCGAGTTTGAGCAACCTGGCCCCCACCAACCAATGATGAAAATGCCATATGACTGCAAGACCAGCGGTACTGCTATCAGACCGATCACGCCGGGTTGCTCGACGATCGTATTGGCCTGGAAACCAAACAAAAGCACGACCGTGGCAATCAGACCCACGATGGACCAAGGCTTCAGTGCCGCAACATAGGATGACAACGCCTGTTGAGAACGCCTGAGCAACACATGGCGCGTCAGGACACCCGCCATCAGTGGCAAAACCACATAGAGCACCGTGGACAGCAACAAGGTTTCCCACGGCACGGTGACATCAGTGACACCAAGCAGGAAAGCCGCGATGGGTGCAAAAGCAAACACCATGATGAGGTCGTTCACTGAAACCTGAACCAGGGTGTAGTTGGCATCACCCTTGACCAGTTGGCTCCAGACAAACACCATCGCAGTACAAGGGGCAACGCCAAGCAAGATCATGCCTGCAATATATTCACTGGCCGACTGGGGGTCTACCCAAGGTGCAAACAAGTACTGGAAAAACAGCACTCCCAGCGCCGCCATGGTGAAGGGCTTGATCAGCCAGTTCACGACCAGCGTGAGCAACAGGCCTTGCGGGCGCTTGCCAACGTCTTTCACCGCATGCCAATCAATCTGGATCATCATCGGGTAGATCATCACCCAGATGAAGACGGCAACCACCAGGTTGACTTGAGCGTACTCAAGCCTGGCAACCACTTCAAACAGACCAGGCTGCCACAGCCCCAGAACTACGCCGGCCCCAATACCCAGAGCAACCCAAATCGTCAAAAAACGTTCAAACAATCCCACAACCTTATCTCCATTTAACCCTATCTGAAACGACCAAAGCCAAGCCTTTTGCAGGGCTTGGCTCTTCCAGCAGAAAACCAGATATCAACCAGACTGCTTGGCAATGCTGTGCAACTCTTGTTGCAGCGAAAGCTTGTCTAATTTCTCAAGAGGCAAACTAACGAGTAACCCAATACGTGTATGCAATGTTCTGAACACCGATGAAAACACCTTTTGTCGCTCTTCTTCTGTACCTTGGGCTGCCACAGGGTCTTCCACGCCCCAGTGAGCAGTCATGGGTTGCCCAGGCCATAGTGGACAGACTTCACCTGCGGCCTGATCACACACCGTCAGCACAAAATCCATCGCAGGCGCATCTGGACGAGCAAACTCATCCCAGCTTTTGCTGCGCAACCCATCCAACGGAAAGTTATTGCGCTTAAGCAAGTCAAGTGTCAGCGGGTTGACCTCACCTGCGGGATGACTGCCTGCGCTGTAGCCACGAAAGCGGCCTGCGCCTGCCTTATTGAGGAGTGCCTCAGCCATGATGCTTCGGGCTGAGTTCCCAGTGCATAGAAATAAAACGTTGTAGATCCGGGAGGACATGTCGATTCCTTAGAGGTAGAGTACGGCAAAACAGGGGATGACCAAATAAAAATAGATTGGAGGGTACAGCTGCTCGATGAAGGGACGTCAGCAATCAGTGCATGCTGGGACAGAAGTCGTAAGACATGGCTGCCCTTGACAGCACTCGGCCGTCAAAAAGCCAAGCAGCGAATCCATTGCGGCAAACTCGGCACGGTAGATAATGTTTCGGCCATCTCGCTCGGATGTGACCAAACCGGCATGACTGAGCTCTTTCAGATGAAAGGACAACGCAGTCGAGTTAACGTCTAACTTCTCTGCCATATGGCCGGGCGTCAGACCATCTTTGCCGGCAACCACCAGCAAGCGAAACAACCTTAAACGGGTTTCCTGGGCCAACGCCGCCAGCGCTTTCACAACGGCTGATTCATTCATTGCATTTCCTTGATCATTGCTAATTGAGGCTTACCGCGCCACTTTAACCGGCAGAGACAAGGTAAAGGCCCAGCAAATCAACAGCATCACGGCTGAACCCAATAGGGCGTAAAGCAACCCACCCCATTGATAAAGCAGTCCGGACATCAACGTACCAATAAACCGGCCCAAGGCATTGGCAGCGTAGTAAAAACCGACGTCTTCCGCCGCTTTCTCTGAACCCGCATAAGCCAGGACCAGATACGAATGAACCGAAGAGTTGACCGCAAAAGCAAAGCCGAATACACCCAGACCCGCTACCACGACCCATTCCAAATGAGGCAGGTCAAAGACAACTGCGATCGCAATCGCCATAGGCACTGCCGCCAATAGCGCTGACCACAACCGTGCGGCCGGCACTTCGCTGCTCAATCCATCAACGCTGCGTTTGACGATATTCGGCGCCAAGGCTTGCAGCAGGCCATAGCCAATCGTCCAGGCTGCAAGGAAGCCACCGACCATGGTGAAGTTCCAGCCCACTGAATACAGAAAGACGGGTACACCCACGACAAACCAGACATCCCGCGCCCCGAACAGAACAACGCGTGCAGCGGCCAGCGCATTAATCCCGGCATTCTTGGCAAACAACTCTTTGGCTGATGTAGAGGCCTTGCTCTTGCCCATCATTTTGGGCAAGAAACTGACCACCGCCAGCAAAACCACAGCCAGCAGTGCGGCCATTAACCAGAGCGACGCCTGAAAACCAAGCGTTTGCAGCAACACCCCACCCAAAAAGAAGCCGAACCCCTTCATGGCGTTCTTGCTGCCTGTAAACCAGGCGACCCACTTGAAGAGCTGACCACTGTCTGAGGCACCTTGTTGAGCCATGGCGGCTTGCTGGGTGACCTTGATGGCCGATTTACTCGCGGTCTTGGTCAGATCTTTCGCAACGCCGCAAATACCCTGTGCCGCGACCACCCAAGCCACAGACATAGCCGCCGTCCACTCGGGATTCAACAATGACAGCACCGTAAAGCCGACAATCTGCGTCACAAGGCCAACCGTTAACATGCGGGTAATGCCAAAACGGGTTGCCAGCCAACCACCAATCAGGTTTGCCAACACGCCTGCGGCCTCATAAAGCAGAAATAAAAACGCCAGCGTGAAAGGAGAGTAGCCAAGTTGGTAAAAGTGCAGCAGCACCAGCATGCGCAGAGCGCCGTCCGTAAGGGTGAAACCCCAGTACGACGCCGTGACGATGGCGTAATTGCGAGCGGCATGTTGCATTGTCATAGGTCTCAGAGCCCCTGCGCTTCAATGTGTTTGGCCAAGTCGACCATCCGGCAGGCGTAACCCATTTCGTTGTCATACCACGCGTAGACCTTAAGCAGGGTGCCATCCGTCACCATGGTGGAAGGACCATCAACAATGGAACTACGCGTATCGCGGGCGTAGTCCGCACTCACCAAGGAAGCTCTTCGTAACCCAAAATACCTGCCAAAGGACCTTGTGCAGCGGCTTTAAACAGCGAGTTAACTTCCTGGGCAGTCGTCTCGCGCCGAAGCTCGAACACGCAATCGGTCAGCGAAGCATTCAACACGGGCGCCCGTACCGCATGACCATTGAGCTTGCCTTTGAGCTCCGGGTAAATGAGTGCAATGGCCGTAGCGCTACCCGTTGTCGTCGGTGCAAGACTCAACATCGCGCTGCGTGCGCGACGCAAGTCTTTATGAGGAGCATCAACCATCAGATTGGTGTTGGTCGGGTCGTGAATCGTGGTGATCTGACCATGCCGAATACCAAGGTTTTCATGGACGACCTTGACCACAGGCGCAAGGCAGTTCGTCGTACAGCTGGCGGCAGTAACGATGCGATCTTTGGAGGGGTCATACAAATGTTCGTTGACCCCAACCACCACATTGAGCACACCACCGGTTTTGACAGGAGCAGCGACGATGACGCGCTTGGCACCACGATCGAGGTGGCCTTGAATGGCTTCAGGACTCAGGAATTTTCCAGTGCACTCCAGCACCACGTCGACCCCCAGGTCGCCCCAAGGAATATCGGCCGGATTGGCATGCGCACTGAAGGCCATCCGCTTTCCGTCGATGTGAATTGCATCTTCACCCTCAGCAGTGATTTCAGCGCGCCATCGCCCTTGCACCGAGTCAAAGGAGAGCAGATGAGCTGTACCCGCTGCGCCGCCCTTGAGTTCATTCACAGCCACCACATCAAGCCGATTCTCAGCCCGAGGATCATCGCCTTGACGTTCGGCCGCACCCATTGCCGAGCGCAGCGCCAGCCGGCCAATGCGGCCCATGCCATTGATACCTACTTTCATGTCAACCTCTATTATTTGATAGTTCAATATATATTGAACTATCAAATAATTGTATGAACTTTATATGACAAGTGAAGACTGGCTGTTAATCAGCACCAGATAGCGGAAAAATTTTGACTCAAATGTACAGGTGGGCAACCGCCCATGGCCAGTCAATTCCAGAGTTGCAAACTGAGTGAACAAATTTGCAAACTCAATGGACGTCGACAACAACCGCGAAAATGTAACAAAACGCACCCTACCCCTTGAAGTCCTGGACTTCATCCTTATAATTAGCACTCGATGGGGTTGAGTGCTAACAACGCCCCGCTAATTGAATATAAACGTTATTTTCTGAACAGGAGTACCTTCATGGCACTGCGTCCTTTGCACGATCGCGTGATCGTCAAACGTCTGGACAACGAGCGTAAAACCGCCTCGGGCATCGTTATCCCTGAAAGCGCCGCTGAAAAACCCGACCAAGGTGAAGTGATCGCTGTTGGTCCCGGCAAAAAACTGAAGACGGCAAGATTCTTCCCGTCGACGTCAAAGCTGGCGACAAAGTTCTGTTTGGTAAATATGCCGGCCAGACCGTCAAGGTTGATGGCGAAGAACTGCTCGTTATCCGCGAGGACGAAATCCTCGCCGTGATCCAGTAATCCGCATCAAACGAATCAAGCAAGGAATAAACCATGGCAGCTAAACAAGTTCTATTTGGTGATGACGCCCGTTCACGCATTGTGCGTGGCGTAAACGTTCTGGCCAACGCCGTTAAAACAACATTGGGCCCCAAAGGCCGCAACGTTGTTCTTGAGCGCTCTTTCGGCGCCCCCACCGTTACTAAAGACGGTGTTTCCGTTGCCAAAGAAATCGAACTGAAAGACAAGTTCGAAAACATTGGCGCCCAGCTGGTTAAGGAAGTTGCCTCCAAAACTTCCGACAACGCCGGTGACGGTACAACAACCGCAACCGTTCTGGCCCAGTCGATCGTTGAAGAAGGCATCAAGTACGTTACCGCCGGCATCAACCCGATGGACCTGAAGCGCGGTATCGACAAAGCCGTTACTGCGGCTATCGCCGAACTGCAAAAACTGTCGAAGCCCTGCACAACCAGCAAAGAAATCGCCCAGGTTGGCTCGATTTCGGCGAACAGCGACGCCTCCATCGGCCAGATCATTGCTGACGCAATGGACAAAGTCGGTAAAGAAGGCGTTATCACGGTTGAAGACGGCAAATCGCTCGAAAACGAACTCGACGTCGTTGAAGGCATGCAGTTCGACCGTGGCTACCTGTCGCCCTATTTCATCAACACACAAGAAAAGCAAGCCGCTATTCTTGAGAACCCCTACATCCTGATTTTCGACAAGAAAATCAGCAACATCCGTGACCTGCTGCCCGTTCTGGAACAAGTCGCAAAGTCCAGCCGTCCTCTGCTGATCATCGCTGAAGACGTCGAAGGCGAAGCGCTGGCTACCCTGGTTGTAAACAACATCCGCGGCATCCTGAAGACAACCGCTGTCAAGGCGCCTGGCTTTGGCGACCGTCGTAAAGCCATGCTGGAAGACATCGCCATCCTGACTGGCGGTACCGTGATTTCGGAAGAAACCGGTGGTTCGCTCGAAAACGCAACGCTGGAAGATCTCGGTCAAGCCAAGCGCGTTGAAGTGGCCAAAGAAAACACCACGATCATCGACGGCGCTGGCGACAGCAAGTCAATCGAAGCACGTGTCAAGCAGATCCGTGTCCAGATCGAAGAAGCCACGTCCGACTACGACCGTGAAAAACTGCAAGAGCGCGTTGCCAAGCTGGCTGGCGGTGTTGCCGTTATCCGCGTCGGTGCGGCCACCGAAGTCGAAATGAAAGAGAAAAAGCACGCGTTGAAGACGCGCTGCACGCCACACGCGCTGCCGTTGAAGAAGGTATCGTTCCTGGCGGTGGCGTTGCACTGATCCGTGCCAAGGCTGCTGTAGCCCAGGTTAAAGGCGACAATATCGACCAAGAGGCCGGTATCAAGCTGATCCTGCGCGCTATCGAAGCCCCTCTGCGCACCATCGTTGCCAACGCTGGCGACGAGCCCAGCGTTGTCGTCAACAACGTAGCCAGCGGTTCGGGTAACTACGGTTACAACGCGGCAACTGGCGAGTACGGTGACCTGGTAGAGCAAGGCGTTCTTGATCCCACCAAGGTTACACGCACTGCACTGCAAAACGCTGCATCGGTCGCTTCGCTGCTGCTGACGACTGAAGCTGCTGTTGCAGAACTGCCTGAAGACAAGCCAGCTCCTGCAATGCCTGACATGGGCGGTATGGGCGGCATGGGTGGTATGGGCGGCTTCTAATCAAGCCCCTGCAGTACCTGCAGTACCTGCAGTACCTGCTGTACTTCGCAAGGCCCCCGCAGAAATGCGGGGGCCTTGTTGCATGCAAAGAAGCGGAACAGGGCCGGCCTCCTGCTCTACAATACCCTTCTTTTGTCGGCCTGGCCGGCATCGCCAAACCACGGATTCCCCATGAAATTCACCGAGAAACTCGAAGCAGCCTGGGCGCACGCCAATTCAATGCTGGTTGTGGGCCTTGACCCCGACCCCAAGCGCTTTCCTGCCGAACTCAAAGGCCACCCCGACGCCATTTTTCTGTTCTGCAAAGGCATTGTCGATGCCACAGCAGGCTTCGCGTGCGCCGTCAAACCTCAGATCGCCTACTTTGCTGCGCAACGCGCCGAAGACCAGCTTGAGGCCCTGTGCACCTATCTGCGCGAACAATACCCCCACCTGCCTGTCATTCTTGATGCCAAACGCGGCGATATTGGTTCAACCGCTGAACAATATGCCGCTGAAGCCTTCGAACGCTATCAGGCGGATGCCGTGACCGTAAACCCTTATATGGGCTTCGACTCGGTAAAGCCTTATCTGGAATGGGAAGAAAAAGGGGTCATTGTGCTGTGCCGCACCTCGAATGAGGGGGCTCTGACCTGCAGTTTCTGGATGTCGGCCATGGCAAACCGCTGTACCTGCATGTGGCCGAACAAGTCGCCAACCGCTGGAACACCACAGGCCAGTGTGCGCTGGTTGTCGGTGCCACCTTCCCGAATGAAATTGCCAAGGTCCGGGCCTGCGTCGGTGACATGCCGCTGCTGATTCCGGGCATCGGGGCACAGGGCGGTGACATTGTGGGCACTGTCGCTGCCGGTCAGGACAGCCAGGGGCTGGGTATGATGATCAATTCGTCACGGGCGATTTTGTATGCCAGCGGTGGCGACGACTGGCGCGAGGCAGCCGCGCTGGCCGCGATTGAAACACGCGAAGCGATCAACGCGGCAAAATCAGCTGCAGCGCGGTCGTAAGCGCGAACTGAACGGCAGCCTCGCGAATTGCGCGACGGTTGCCGTCAAATACGCGGGTAATCGCCTGGGTTGAAACCCCGCCTGCCGCCCGATGGGCAAAACCAAAACATACCATCCCGACGGGTTTTCCTGCGCTGCCCCCACCCGGCCCTGCCACACCGGTCGTCGAGATCGCAAAATCGGCCCGCGCGACCACTGAAAGCACACCTCCGGCCATCTCCATGGCCGTTTCCTCACTGACAGCACCGAAGCGTTCAAGCGTATCGGTAGCCACACCCAGATGGGCAGCCTTGGCATCGTTGCTGTAGGTGACGAAACCGCGATCAAACCACTGACTGGAACCTGGCACATCGGTCAGGGCTGCGGATAACAACCCACCCGTACAGGATTCGGCCGTTGCCATCATCCAGCCTCGCTGGATCAAGGCTTCTCCCAGCTGATGGGCATGATCGTAATAGTCGGGCAAGCTCATAGATTAAGTTCCTGGTGATTGGGGCATCGGTTACTCGGGCGGAAAGGTCAAGCCAGATGACCGTAACAACAAAATCAGGCCAACATGTCCAGTATGCCGGCGTAAGCCAGTACTGCCAACACGCCAAGCGTATAGAGCGCGGCCAGAAGGTCATCCCACATCACGCCAAAACCATTCTTCAGACGCGCATCGAAAAAACGGATGGGTGGCGGTTTGACAATATCAAACAACCGGAACAAACCAAAGGCCAGCAACTGAACCCGGAACGCATCGGGTACACACCAAAGAACCAGCCAGATGGCCACCATTTCGTCCCAGACCATACCCCCATGATCGGGCCGGCCCAGCTCGTTGCCCACCCGTTGGCAAATCAGACAACCATACAGAAAGCACACGACCAGGGCCAGCGCCACACCCATGTCCGGCAAACGTGAAACCACCAGTACCCAGAGCGCCCAACCCAGCAGGGTACCCCAGGTACCGGGAGCCGGGCGGATCAACCCGCTGCCGAAACCAAAGGCCAGCACACGTGCAGGCGAGCGCAGCATCCAGCCAAAACCGGGCTGCACGTTCGGCTCGGCTTCAGGCCGATGCGATACGGCATGCTTGTTTTGATTCGAAGAGTTGATAGACATGACACTCCGGGATGGCGGCAACCGCCGCACCTAAAAATGCTGAAACCCTTGCCGCGTGACCTGCACAACGGCGCCGTTGTCACGCACGACGTGTTGCCGACCTGCCTCGGGCGTAATGGTGCCAACGCGCGTTACCCGAACGCCGCAGGCCTGCGCCTGGGCCTGAATCGCCTCACGAACCGCTGGCGCCGCCGTAAAACACAGTTGATACACATCGCCCCCGGACAAAACTGCATCTTGCCGCAACGCATCAGGCAATCCTGACAACGCCGGATGAACTGGCAGATCATCATAACGAATGTATGCGCCACAGTTGCTGGCCGTCAGAATGTGACCCAGATCTTGCAAAAAACCGTCGGAAATATCGAGAGCAGCATGCGCAAGGCCTGCGAGGCGCATACCAAACACTAGTGGCGGCTGCGGTAGCTCAAGTGCCTGACGCAATGCCGACTCATGCAACAGCATCTGGCCACGAACATCGGCCGGCAAAGCGTCTTGCAACAACAGCAAAGCCATATGCGGAGCACCCAACATGCCGGTAACCCAAATGTCATCGTCAACCCGGGCAGCATCACGACGCAAAGCAAATGCCGCGTCCACCTCTCCAAACACCGTAATGCTCAGGGTGATTTTTTCGGCCCAGGTGGTATCGCCCCCCACCAGCGGACAGCCGGCTTGTTCAGCGAGCGCATAAAAGCCGTCTGAAAACCCGGAAAGCCACGCGTCATCAATGGCCGGGATGGCAAGCCCAAGCACACACCCCAAAGGGCTGCGCCCATTGCGGCAAGATCGGAAAGATTGACTGCAAGCGCCTTGTGGCCCAAAGATGAGGCAGAGACATCCGAAAAAAATGTCGACCCTCAACCAGGAGGTCGGTGCTGACGGCCAGTTTTTTGCCTGGCCTGACAGGCAGCAACGCGCAGTCATCCCCGCCCCCAGGTAACCTGGAGGAACGGGTCGGGAAAAATAGCGGTTGATAAGGTCGAATTCGCGGCCCATGACGCACAGGCCTGATCAGGCCAAACCGTACTTAACGACGGGCAGCGGCCTGAACTTCGGCCGCCCTGACCTGGGCTGCCAGTTTGTCGAGCACACCGTTGACGAACTTGAAGCCGTCAGTACCGCCAAACGATTTGGCCAACTCGACGGCTTCGTTGATGGCCACTTTATAGGGGACCTCGACGTGATGCACCAGCTCGAAACTGCCGATGAGCAAGATGCCGTGCTCGATAGGAGACAGTTCTTCGAGCGGGCGATCAATGAAGGGCAAAAACCTTCACGCAGCGACGGGGCTTCACGCAACACCCCGTGCAGCAAGGTTTTGAACCAGGCCGCATCAGCTTCAGGAAACTCGTCGTTGTCGCGAATGTGCGCGTCGATGTCACCGGCGTCTTGCACGCTGACATCACCGCGCAACAGCCAGGCATAAACACCCTGGAGTGCAAATTCACGTGCACGGCGCCGGGCGCTGCGTGCATTGACGCGACCGGCGGCGGACTCTTTACTCTTCGTCAATGTCGTCATCCTCGTCATCGGCTTCAGGCTCAAGTGCCGCAACCAGATTAGCCATTTCGACGGCCGCACGGGCACAATCGCGACCCTTGTCGGCGGCGCGAACTTCAGCCTGTTCGTCAGTTTCAGTGGTCAGGACGCCGTTAATGACAGGGATGCCGGTTTCAAGGGCAACACGGGTGATTGCAGCGCCACTTTCGTTACTGACGAGCTCGAAGTGATAGGTTTCACCGCGAATGACGGCACCCAAGGCAATAAGGGCGTCGAACTCGTAGGTTTCAGCCATCTTGGCCAGGGTAAGGCCCAGCTCAAGGGCACCCGGCACCGTAACTACCATGACATCGCGTTCATCGACGCCCATCTCGGCCAGCTCGGCAAGACAGGCCTCAAGCTCGGCCATGCCGATGTTTTCATTAAAACGAGCACGTACCACGCCGATGTGCAGGCCTTCCCCGTTCAAGTCGGGAAACAAAGTGTATGGAGTCATTGGATAGGTCCTTTCAGGCGTTGGAATCGGGTTCGGTATGGTAACCGGTAATGGTCAGCGAAAAGCCGGCCATACTGGGCATTTTTCGGGGCGTGCCAGCAACCTGGCTTGCCCGACGTCGAGATCACGCAGGATCTGCGCGCCAATACCATATGTGAGCAAATCGAAGCGATTGCCCCCGTTGGACTTGCGCGGCACGGGGGCTGACCCCAGGCACCAGCCTGCTCGAACAAATGATTGACGGAGGCATCGCAATTGAGGAAGACCATGACACCACTGGGCGATGCCTTGATGGTGCGCAATGCCTTGGCCACCGTCCAGCTGTGCGCCGAAGCGTCTTCTGACAAGACGTCGAGCAAGGTGGTGGGCTCATGGACGCGCACCAGGGTTTCAGTGTCGTGCGAAATAGTGCCATGAACCAGCGCCAGATGCGCAGCGCCCGAGGCCTTGTCGCGATAGACCACAGCGTCGAATTCGCCCCAGGGGTAGACATATTACGGCGCCCGACGCGTTCGATCATGGACTCATGCTCGCTGCGGTACTGGATAAGGTCTTCGATGGTACCGATTTTAAGGTTGTGCTGAGCCGCAAAAATTTGCAGGTCGGGCAACCGGGCCATCGTGCCGTCGGGTTTAAGAATTTCACAGATGACTGCGGCCGGAGTAAGACCCGCCAATGCCGTCAGGTCGCACCCGGCTTCGGTATGCCCGGCACGTACCAGCACGCCGCCACGAACCGCCTGCACCGGGAAGATGTGCCCGGGCTGGACGACATCGGTGGGTTTGGCATCACGAGCGACAGCGACCTGAATGGTGCGGGCACGGTCTGCGGCTGAAATACCGGTTTCAACCCCTTCCGCAGCTTCGATGGACATGGTGAAATTGGTGCCAAAGCGCGCACCATTGCGACTGGCCATAAGGGGCAAATCAAGTTGCCGGCAGCGCTCTTCGGTAAGGGTAAGGCACACCAGGCCCCGCGCATGCGTGACCATGAAGTTGATTGCTTCGGGTGTGACATAGTCGGCGGCAAGAACAAGGTCACCCTCGTTTTCGCGGTCTTCTTCGTCGACCAGAATGACCATGCGCCCTTCACGCAATTCGGCGATGATTTCAGAGACAGGAGAAATTCCGGCGGGTTCGATGGCGCCGCCAGTAAGAATCGGTTCGGTCATGGCATGAGGCTCAGTTATAAGTGGCGCCATTTTAGCGCGTACCGGGGTCTGATTCGAGGCCTTCGGCCGGTTATCCGAAATGTTTGTTGACGGTTGTCATACAAACAACAACTCAAAACCGTTATGATCATTGTTGTATTAAATTGCCGGGCCTACGCACTGCCATGACCGAACGTGAAATCAAGCTGCACGTCCCTGACTCAGCCAAAGCCGAAATCGCCCGACACCTGCGCGTTGCCAAAGCACGGCGCATCACCCTTCAGGCCAAATATTTCGACACGCCTGAACGCGAACTGGCCAACGCCGGTATTGCCTTGCGTATTCGCAAAGAAGGGCGCCGATGGGTACAAACCGTCAAGGCACCGGGCACTGACGCGCTGTCGCGCCTCGAGCTCAACCACTTGCGCAGCGCCCCCGAACTTGACCTGGCACTTTATACCGGCACCGCGCTTGAACCCTTGTTTGCAGCGCTCAAGGGGCCATTGTGCCTGCGTTACGAAACGAAAGTAACGCGCCAGGTGCTGCCCTACGAAGCCGATGGCAATGCCATTGAAATTGCTTACGACCAGGGGCCTTGTTTGCCGGCGAGCTCGAACTTCCCATCAGTGAGGTCGAATTCGAATATGTGGCCGGCGATCCAGCCCGCATGTTTTCACTGGCCCGCGAATGGGTCGAAAAATTCAGCCTTGTTCTTGATTTGCGCTCGAAGTCAGAGCGTGGCGACGCCCTGGCCAGCCTGGCGTTAAGTACCAGCACCGACGCCAATGGCCAAACTGTTGTCACCACGGTGGCCAACCCCAACCTGGCCTCATTGTTCCGAGCCCGCCGGGCCAAGCCTGTCGCACTGAAACCTCGCGCCTCGGTCACCGAGGCTTACCTGTCTTGCCTGAACGAGTGCCTTGCCCAGATCATCCATAACACCGCCTACGCGGCTGGCGTCGACACACATAACGCCAACAGCAGCCTGCACATTGAATACACGCACCAGCTGCGTGTTGGCATACGCCGTCTGCGTTCATGCCTGAAATTGTTTGCCGGTAATGTGCCGGCAATCCCTGCCAACGACATGGCTGTTTTGCGCAACGCCTTCAATTTGCTGGGCATGGCGCGTGACGGCGATGTGGTGGCACTGGTTGTCCACCCGCAGCTAAAGCTTGCCGGGCTGCCCGACATCCGCATGCCTCGCCATGCGGCCAAAGGCCCCAAGGCCAGCGTCGTGGCCGCCAACCCCGAGCTGCAGGCGGTATTGGTCAACCTGATGGCCTACCTGGTCCAGCTGGGAGACCAATTGCAACAAAGCCTGGCCGACACCCAAACGCAACCCGAGCCCGCCAAAGCGGTACTGGTCAGGCGCCTGGCCGACTGGTTAAAAAAGTCAGCAAAAAAGGCAGCAAATTCAGCGAATTGCCCATTGAAGCCCAGCACGATTTACGCAAAGACGTCAAAGCGCTGCGCTACTGTCTGGATTTTTCCGATGCCTTGCTGACGAAAAGCAATATTGCCGACATTCGCAAAGTGCTGGAACTGGTGCAGGAAGACCTGGGCGAACTGAACGACTTTTATACTGCCGAAACGTTTTACGAACCGCTGACCGCCAAACAACCACAAGCATGGTTCGCCATTGGCTGGCTGCGGGCTGAACAGGCACGCAAACGCCTGACATCGCAAGCATTGTTCAAGCAATTGGCCAAAACCGGGGCGCTGAAAACGCGCTGATGTTTATCTGTTGACGCTGTTCTGCCCATACTGGCCAAGCCGCACAAGGCGGCAGGCCAGTTTCCGGAAGCTGCCCACTAACCCAACAGGGCGGACGCAAACTCGGAGGCCACAAACGGCTGCAGGTCTTCCAGGCTTTCACCCACACCGATCCAGTACACCGGTACCGGACGCACCCCTGACTACCCGCCGCTACAGCGGCCAGGGTCCCGCCTTTGGCAGTGCCATCAAGCTTGGTCACCACCAGACCGGTCAGGTTGATTGCGGCATCGAATGCCCGAATCTGGGCAATAGCGTTTTGTCCGGTATTACCGTCCACCACCAGCAAGACCTCATGGGGGCTGTGGCGTCGGCCTTGCCGATAACCCGCCGGATTTTCTTGAGTTCTTCCATCAGATGTAACTGGGTTGGCAAGCGGCCTGCCGTGTCGACCATGACAACATCGGCGCCGCGCGCACGGCCGGCATTAACCGCATCAAACGCCACAGCCGCCGGGTCGCCCCCGTCTTGGGCAATGACATTGACATTGTTACGCGCCCCCATGCCACCAGCTGTTCACGCGCTGCCGCACGGAACGTATCACCGGCCGCCAGCAAAACACTTTTGCCCTGACGCTGAAAGGTGTTGGCCAACTTGCCGATCGAGGTCGTCTTGCCTGCCCCGTTAACACCGGCAATCATGATCACCAGCGGCTTGGCGGCATCTAGCGGGAACGGTTTTTCGAGCGGTTTGAGGTGAGCGGCCAGAATGTCACGCAGCGCGGCCTTGACCTGATCGGCTTCGGTAAGCCGGTCTTTACGAACACGGGCCCGCAATTGGGTCAGGAGTGCGTTGGTCGCCTCGACACCCGCATCGGCCATGATAAGCGCGGTTTCAAGCTCTTCGTAGAGATTTTCATCAACCTTGACGCCGACAAAGAGGCTGCCCAACGACTGCCCGGTTTTAGACAAGCCTTGCTTGAGACGGGCCATCCAGGACATTTTGCGTGGTGCCTCAGGCTCTGGAGCAACCGCAGGTTCTTCAACGGCAGCAGCTGACGACAAGGGAGCAGCCACCGCATCGCCCATGACCACCGCAGGCGTATCTGCCGCCGGTGGCGGCACCAGAGGCAACGGGGCTTCATTGCGCAGCCCTTCAGCCCCAGTGTCTGGAAGCGAAGTGCCACCAGTTGCTTCCGTCTTTAGTTCGGGGACTACACTACTGCCAACTACTTCAGCCTGCACCTCCGGGACCGTGGCACCAGGGGCCACTTCAGCCGGAGCTTCGGGTGCCACAGCGCCGCCGGATGCCAATGGTTCCGCTACGAGTGGCACAACATTCTGGCCTGACACTGTTCCCTTGGCCTCGGCATCGCCAACTGCGGACTGGTCGGGTGCGTCAACCGCGTCCGGCACATTTTCCGGTGTAATGACCGGCTTTTTTCTTTTAAAAAAACTGAACATACGCTTTACACTAACCTATTCAATAGCCCTTGTCGGCCCCTTGCGCAGGCGCTCGACAGCATTTCGACAGCACAGCATGAAAAAACACAATGTCCGTATTGTAGGCGGTGATTACCGGCGGACTCCAATTCCAGTCGTTGACGCACCCGGCCTTCGCCCCACACCCGACCGCGTTCGCGAAACTCTTTATAACTGGCTCAGCCATTTCTGGGGAGCCGATTTTCACGACAAGGCAGTCCTTGACCTGTTTGCGGGAACGGGTGCCCTTGGCTTTGAAGCCGCATCACGCGGCGCGGCCCATGTTCAGATGGTCGAATCCAACCCACACGCAGTGGCCGCCCTGCGCGCCCTTCGCACCAAACTCAAGGCAGACAATGTTCGGGTGTTTCCGGGCGATGCCCTGCATGTTCTCGAACGCACGGCCAACCCGTTTGACCTTGTTTTACTGGACCCACCATTCAATCAGGGGTGGCTGGAAAAAATCTGGCCCTTGCTGCCTGCCGTCCTCGCCCCCGACGCACTGGTGTATGTTGAGTCCGAGGCTCCGGTCAGCCCTCCCCCATCGCTTGAAGCATTGCGCGAAGGACGCGCGGGCAGCGTGCATTACCAGTTGCTAAAAATTGCTGCACCGCAAGATAAAATAATGCCGAGTGCGGTACACTAACCATCAACCTTTCTGAACTTCCCGGAATAACCATGATTACTGCTGTTTACCCCGGCACTTTCGACCCCTGACCCGCGGTCACGAAGATCTGGTGCGGCGTGCTGCAAGTCTGTTTGATCACCTCGTTGTGGGTGTTGCGCACAGCCAGGCGAAAAAGCCCTTTTTCAGCATTGAAGAGCGCCTTGAAATCGCCCAGGAAGTGTTGGGACATTACCCCAACGTCGAGGTCAAAAGCTTTGCCGGGTTGCTCAAAGATTTCGTCCGTGAACAAAACGCGCGCGTGATTGTTCGTGGCTTGCGGGCCGTCTCTGACTTCGAGTACGAATTCCAGATGGCCGGCATGAATCGACACCTGCTGCCCGAAGTCGAAACGCTGTTCATGACACCATCTGATCAATATCAGTTCATTTCAGGCACAATCGTGCGTGAAATCGCCATTTTGGGCGGTGATGTCAGCAAGTTCGTGTTCCCCTCGGTTGAGCGCTGGCTTCATACCAAGGCTGCCGCCCGACGCGACGCGTTGAAAAACATCGAGCAATAAGGCGCTGCCCGGTCAGACACATGGCGCTGCGTATTACCGACGAATGCATCAATTGCGATGTCTGCGAGCCCCAATGCCCCAACCAGGCTATTTACATGGGCGAGCTGATCTACGAGATAGACCCGTCAAAATGTACTGAATGCATGGGGCACTTCGACGAGCCCCAATGCATTGTGGTGTGCCCGGTGGAATGTATTGAAGTACACCCTGAGCACACCGAAACGCCCGACCAGTTAATGGCGCGTTACCACCAGCTGACCGGAACCGGCACGTCGGGGTGAAACTTCACCAGACGCGCCTTCACCCCCAGACAATTGGTTACCCAGGCCGCGGCCAGATCACCCTCATCAATGACCTTGACCGTGTGCTGACCGAGCTGTGCGGTACGCATTGCGCTGTCATCGTCTTCAATGACATCCAGCGGGATATCCAGCCGCAACATCCCCTCTGCGCGAATCACCAGGTAGCCAAACGCCAGTGACACGCTGATCCTGGCCAATGCCGGGCACGTGTCACGGTTCAAGATGAGGCTATATTCGTCGATGACCGCCCAACGCTGATGATACGCAACCGCATCCACATCGTTCAGTACGCAACAACCGGCAATCGGTTGACAATCATTGATTGCTGTCATCGCCCCAATAACCCCTTTAATGTATTGCCCAGGTCTTTGACCGGATCGGCAGCGGGCTTGCCTTGGTCGGAGGTACCCGGCGCAACCTTCTGCTGGATGATGTCTTTAAGACCTTGTTCGAGCACTTGACGGGCGGCCCCAGAGGCCATCGATTTAACGTCGACCCCGTAGTTCATTTCAGCAAACGGCCCCTGTACCCGCACCGGAATCGTGATGCCCCTCAGACGACTCAGATCGGGGCCACCCTGTCCGCGCGTGGTATTGACAACCCGCACATTGGCAACCACATCAAGCGTCCGATTGGCCAGATCGATAACTGCTGGCGAACCCTGCGATACCCGCAACAACGGCGCCTCGACCGTCAATCGGGTCAGCGTACCGACCCCTTTGGCAACATTCAGATTCGCGTCCAGCGCAGTAAACTGCGTCTCGCGGGTCAAATCGTACCTGGCGGAAATATCGGGCACTTTGCCATGCGACACTTTGCTGAGCGCCTCGGAGATTTCAACCAGCGTTTGCTGAAGATTGAACCCTTTGATGGTGCCGTCACGCAAAGCAAGCTGCGTTGTCCCTGCAAGCGCTGGTAACAAACCATCGACCGTTTGCGCCTGTGTTTTCAGATTCGCACGCAAGGTACCTGTACCGGTAAGACGATCATGACCGGTTGTTGCAACGACCAACGGCCCAACGGCCACGCCGTCCAGACTCAACTGGAGGCTCAAGGCATTCTTTGACGTTGCAGTAGCCTTGCCGGTAAGCGCACCACCGTACAGTTTGGCCGACAACTGCGAAATATCCAGCCGCCCCTTTCCAGCCCTGGCATCAATAACGACCTCTGACGCGGCAAGCCCACGTCCAGCCACGCGACCCACACGAGCCGTGGCGACCACATCAACGGCATCAAGTGCTGTCAGATCAAGTGGCGTGCCACCGCCTGCCTGTGCAGCCTGAGTCGATTCGGCCGCCACCGGATCAGCCGCAGCGTTGGCGGACGCGGGCTCGGTCGACGAGGCACCCACAGAGGCATCGGCAGGTGCCCGCACGGGAAACAACTGGTCAAAGTCAAGCTCGTCAGCCTGAAGATTCAGCCTGATCGCCGGCTTTTCAAAACCTGCCACACGCGTTGAAAAGCTGAGCGGGTTGCCATTGAGAACGGCATTCAGGTCACTGCTGACCGATTGTTTGTCGATATTAACCAGCACGCTACCGATCAGGGGGAACTCGAAACCTGACGGCCCAAGGGTCTGGGCGTCGATTTTGACATCGCCTTTGATGGCCGTCAGGCCCAGCTCGGTCGTGTCAGCATTCCAGCGCAGGGGCGACACCATGTTAATGCGCGTCAGGCGATCGGTTTGCTTGTACGTGCCGTCAACCTTGAGTTCCTTCAGCGTAAGCTGGCTGGCATTCCCACCCAAACCCGCCATTTCAACGGCCAGGCCCAATACGGAATCACCCGCAATTTTGACCGTACCCGATACCGATTCACCCCGTGCCTGTTCTGGCGACACGAACAGGTCTGGCGCATCGAACGCAACGTCAAAGCTTTCGGTTGGCATTTTGCCGGTCGCCCGCAAGCCCAGGCGCTGCACTTCCAGCTGTGCACGACTTGGATCGACCTTGAGCTGGGGCGCCGCCAATGTCACTGCCAGATCCTGGACTGGCTTCGCGCCACCAAGGCTGCCTTGCACACCAAGTGACAAGCCGGTGGCGTCAAAAAGACGATTGGCCGCGCTATAGGCCACATTACCTTGCAAGGTGATGGACTGCGCCTGAAGATCGGCCAGTTTTCCCGAAATTTGCACATTGAGTTTTTGGGCGGCATACCGGCTTTGTGCACGATCAAGGCGCAGCAGCGCCTGCCCCTGAAACCGCGCGTCAGCGACCGGGCTGTCGGCTTGCAAAACGCCCTTGAGGGTAACGTCAAAGGGTTGATCGAACGTGACCCGACCGGTATTGAGCTGCACGCCGGAAATACGCCCGGAATGGCCGTTTTTCGCATCAACAAAATGAACCTCGCCATCTTTCAGCTCCAGCCCTGCGATATCGATGTTCATTTGCGCAACGCGAGGCGTCAACAAACCATCGGCGGCCTCAGCAGGCGTATCGCCGGCAGGGCCGGACACGCGCCCCGTTGAGGCAACCCCTGCAGCAGGCTCTGTGATGGCAACCTCGGTTGACGGCCCTTCGAGCAAGTCGTTGAAATTGAGCACCCCTTCTTTGGAGCGCGATACCCATGCCCTGAAGCCTGAAATGCTGATGTGATCGACCACCAGATTGTCGGACAGCAAGGGCCAAATGGCGACGGCAACGCGTGCCTGCTCGATGGAGGCGAACAAAGAGGTGGCGTCCCGATTGGACAACGACACCTCTTTAACCGACAGCCCGATACGCGGGAACAGCGACAGGGAAATATCACCATTAATCAGCAAAGTGCGCTGGTAGCGCTCTGCCACCAGTTCCTGCACCTTGTTTTTGTACGCATTGGGGTCAAAGGTGAGCAAAAAAATTGCCAACCCCAGCAACGCCACGATAAACAACGCAACGGCGCCCACAACACTACGTTTGAACCAGACTTTCATGTACGGCCTCGGAAACCGGGGTATCCCCAAGCTTGATGTGCAACAGATACCGTGAATGCTAACCCAAGACGCAGGGCAATTCATCAAACGTACACGTTATGACATCATTTTGACGACTGATTAACCCCTGCTGCACGTATGATGTTTTGATATGCTTGCGCGGTCAGCATAACTGCAACCCTCAACCTCAATAACGATAACCATCAGCCTCTGTCAAACAGCGAGACACATTTATGAAACTTGAAACGCTTGCCATCCATGCCGGCTTCCAGCCTGACCCCACCACCAAGTCAGTTGCCGTACCCATTTACCAGACAACGTCATACGCTTTCGATAGCACGCAGCATGGCGCAGACCTGTTCGACCTGAAAGTACCGGGCAATATCTATACCCGCATCATGAACCCGACCAATGACGTACTTGAGAAACGCGTCGCCGCCATGGAAGGTGGCGTTGCCGGACTGGCCGTGGCATCGGGTATGGCCGCCATCACATACGCCATCCAGACCATTGCCCAAGCCGGCGACAACATTGTCTCGGTCAGCAAACTGTACGGCGGAACATACAACCTGTTTGCACATACGTTCCCGCGCCAGGGCATTACGGTAAAGTTTGCCCCGCACAATGACATTGCCGCTCTGGAAGCCCTGATCGATGACAAAACTCGTGCGGTGTTTTGCGAAACCATCGGCAACCCCGCTGGCAACATTGTTGACCTGAAAGCACTGGCTGACGCAGCCCACCGCCATGGCGTTCCACTGATTGTGGACAACACAGTGGCCTCACCGGCACTGTGCCGCCCCATCGAATACGGGGCCGACATTGTCGTGCATGCCCTGACCAAATACATGGGCGGTCATGGCACGACGATTGCAGGTTGCATCGTCGATTCTGGCAAGTTTCCGTGGGCTGAACATAAAGCCCGCTTCCCGATGTTGAACGAACCCGACCCGTCGTACCACGGGGTGGTCTACACCGAGGCCTTTGGCCCGGCGGCATTCATCGGGCGCTGCCGCGTGGTACCGCTGCGCAACACCGGCGCCGCCCTGTCGCCCATGAATGCATTCCTGATCTTGCAAGGTATCGAAACGCTGTCCTTGCGCATGGAACGTCACACCGAGAACGCACAGAAAGTGGCAGAATTCCTGAAAGCTCATCCGCAAGTTTCATGGGTGCAATATGCCGGGTTATCTGATCACCCCGAGCATGACCTGGCCCAGAAATATTTTGGTGGCAAGCCCGCCAGCATCATGACGTTCGGCATCAAGGGGGCAGCGCTGCCGGTGCAAAATTCATCGATGCACTGAAGCTGGTGCTGCGTCTGGTCAATATCGGTGACGCCAAATCATTGGCTTGCCACCCTGCCTCAACAACGCACCGCCAGCTTGATGCCGCCGAGCTGAAAGCCGCCGGCGTCAGCGAGGACATGGTCCGGCTGTCGATCGGGATTGAACATATTGATGACATTCTGGCGGATATTTCACAGGCGCTGGACGCCAGCAAAACCTGAGCCTTGCGGCCATTAAAGCCAGAGACGAAAATACCCCGACTGCCCAACACCCGATCGGGCATTCGGGGTGTACTCAGGAACGCGGCCCCAGGCGACAGCCCAGGTACCCCGGGGCTACCGCTTCGAGAGGGGTAGGCACAATACCCAATTCGGGTGCCAACGGGCCGACCAGGACATTGTCGGTTTTAAGCGAATCAAGATTGTCGCGCGACATTAAGGGGGACCCGGCAAGCACTCAAAGAGTCGGGCCTGGGCATACCCCAACGCCCAGGGCAACGCCACTACCGGGCGAGGGTGACCTGCCCAGCGCGCCGCCAAGGCCACCAGCTCGCCCAACGTAAACACCGGGGCCACCCAGAGGGTAGGTTTTATCGCGACATAACGGGTTGACCAGACAGGTCGTGATGGCCTTGACGACATCACCCACGTACACCGGTTGCAACCGGGCACCAGCGCCTGCCAGCAACATCACCGGCATGACCCTGGACAGGCCGGCGAACAAATTCATGAAATTATCTTCAGGCCCGAACACGACCGAGGGCTGGATAATGCTGAACGTAACGCCTTTACCCTGCAAAGCATCACGAATCGCCGCTTCGCCGGCGGCCTTGGAGCGGGCATAACCACTGCTGCCCGTTGCACTGGCACCCAACGCGCTAATGTGCACCAGATGCTTCACCCCGGCCGCCAGACAGGCTTTTGCAATTCGTGCGGGCAAATCAACATGAGCCCGCTTGAAGTCGGGGCCGTACGGCTGCCCGGGGCGACTGTGCAACACCCCCACCAGATTCACCACGGCCTCGGCATCAAGCGCCATAGCAGTCAATTGGGCGTCATCATGCACATCAGCCTGCTGTACCGTAACGGTTGGCAAAGGCAACAACTCGCGTGCGTGGGTATAGCGACGCGTGGGCACAACCACCTGATGACCTTCGGCAACCAGACGGGCCACCAGATGCTGGCCGATAAACCCTGTTCCACCGATAACAAGAACACGCATAATGCTGCCCCCTGTGTAGTGAACGAATAGCATACCCCGTTGAACCGGACAAAAGAATGCCTGATGCCATGAAAAGTAGCCAAAGCGGGACAATTTTTTCTAGAATGATTTCGCTCTTTTCCATCAATTAAACCAAAGCTTATAACGGAGACAAGCATGAGCAAAACCAGTGGCACAGAGTTCTGGCGTTCGATCCCACCCATCAAGGACGTTTTCAAGCCCGACGCCAAACCCGAGGCCTACATTCAGAACGCGCCCACCGACGATATGCGTTACTACGTACCGTTCAGTGAAACCGTCTTCTCGCGCCCGTTGTGGATCTCACCGTCCGAGAACAAGTGGGCCGACATTCTGCGGGCCGATGCGCCTGGGCTGGTGAACCGTCATTATCACCCGCACGAGGTATTTGCCTACACCATTTCAGGCCAATGGAGCTATCTGGAACACGAATGGGTAGCACGTGCCGGTGACTTTGTGTACGAAACGCCCGGCGAAAGCCACACCCTGGTTGCGCACGAACACGACGACCCGATGCGTGTGTTCTTTATCGTCAAAGGGCCGCTGATCTGGCTGGACGAACACGGAAACTCGACCGGCCACTTCGACGTTCATGACTACATTGCCATGTGCAAGGCCCATTACGAAAACGTCGGCATCGGAGCCGACTACGTCGAAAGCCTGTACCGGTAAGCCGTGCCGTCACACTGGCTTGCTACAGCAGGCCAGATTATGATGGGCATTTGCTTTAACGGCATACGCTCATTAACCCATGCCTTTGCCAGCTCCAGGTCGCCCGCTTGCCTTTGTCGATACCGAAACCACCGGTGCGACAGCCACCCGCGACCGCATTACCGAAATTGCAGTCATTACCTGGGATGGCGAGCGGGAAACGCGCTGGTCCAGCCTGGTGAACCCGCACACCCGCATTCCAGACTTCATTACGTCATTGACCGGCATCAGCAACGAAATGGTTGCCAATGCGCTGCCTTTCAGTGAGCTTGCAGCCGAACTGGCCGAACGACTGTCAGGCCATATTTTCGTGGCACACAATGCACGTTTCGACTATGCCTTTCTGAAGAACGAATTCAAGCGGTGCAACATCGATTTTCGTGCGCCGGTGTTGTGTACCGTCAAGTATTCGCGACAGCTGTTTCCCGAACACAGCAAGCACAATCTGGATGCGCTGATCACGCGCCATGGACTTGAAGTCAGTGAACGCCATCGGGCCATGGGCGACGCCCAGGCCATCTTTGACTTCTGGAAAAAGTCGATGCGGTCTTCCCGGTCGAACAACGCAAGGCCATCCAAAAGATAGTATTGGCGCGCCCATCTTTGCCGGCTCATATCGATGCCGACATCATTGATGCAATTCCCGAGCAGCACGGTGTGTATCTGTTTTATGGCGAGAACGACCTGCCGATCTATGTCGGCAAAGCCAACCGCTTGCGCCAGCGCGTGCTGTCCCACTTTTCCTCTGACCATGCACTGGCCAAAGAACTGTCAATTTCACAGCAGGTCAGGCGTATCGAATGGCAAGCCTGCGCCGGTGAAATCGACGCCCTGATCACTGAGTCCCGGCTGGTCAAGACCCTGCAACCCACGCTGAACCGGCAACTGCGTCGCAATCGGGAATTCTGTTCATGGCATTTGCCCGGGCTGGACAGCTATCCCCCGTCCTGGTTTACGCACGCGATCTTGACGTAGGCCGGCAGCCGAGCCTGTACGGTCTGTTCCAATCGGGGCAGGAGGCCAAAAAGCACTTCAGGACATTGCAAAAACGGCAGAACTTTGCCCTGTGATTCTGGGCCTTGAAAAAGGGCAAGCTGGCAAACCCTGCTTTGCACGGCAACTGAAACGCTGCCGCGGTGCCTGCTGTGGTGAAGAAACCATCGTGCAGCACAACCTTCGACTGATGGACGCCCTGGGCCGGCTACGGGTTAAAACCTGGCCTTTTGATGGCCCGGCGCTATTGCAGGAAGGCGATGCATGGCATGTTATTGACGCATGGTGCCACCTGGGCACGGCACGCAATGACGACGATATCAAGGCCTGCCTTGAAAACAGCCGGCCCGGGTTTGACCGGGATACGTACAGGATCCTGGTCAAACACCTGGAAAAATGCGGCCCTTGGGCCAAGCGAAAAATCCATCTGGGAAAACCGTGCGCAAGTAGCACCGGCCAAGTGAAACTCATGACACGAAATGGCTGAAATCCAGCAAAGCTATTTCTCAAGCACAGTATTAGCGACCCCTTCTGCACCGATATACACCGCCAGAAGCTTGACGACCTGATCGCCCATATTCATGCCACGATGGGGTACATGCATGGCTTCAACCAATGCATCACCCTTGCGGAATGTTTTCAGACCATGCTCGCCGTAATCGACCGTGAGCTCACCTTCCAGGATGTAAGCAACCAGCGGTGCCGGATGACGATGAAAAGCGGCGGGCTTACCGGGTTCTACAGTAACCACCGCCACGGTAATCCTGGGGGCCCCTTCAGTGGGGTATTGAATATCTTCACCCACAACGGTTTGGCCCGTAACCAGCAATTCCTGCACTGGGTAATAGCCCGTGCCCTGCGCCAGGGCAGAGGTAGTGAACAGTACCGATAACAACGCCCCCGCCGTCAACCGCTGCATAAAACCCCGGGCTTGAACTCCGCCGTGCCCGCCAAAACTGTGAACCTGCATGCATCACTCCTTCAACAAATCGAGCTCAAAGAATTGCCTTGAAAACAGCCGGCCCGGGTTTGACCGAGATACATGCAGGATCCTGATCAAACACTTGGGCAAAATGCGGCCCTTGAGCTACGCCCAGAAATCGACAGGAAGCGCCTGAAGGGTTCGCCCTTCATGGATACCGAACGCCAGGTAATGCATCAGCGGGTTAACGCCCGCCTGCGCAACATCGGGGTTGTTGGTCAGATAGGCGGTCGCATTCATCCAGGGGGCCGGCGCACGCCCTCGGCCCAACCAAAGGCCATGTAATGCTGATACCCGGTTGACAGACCACCGGTCTGAACCGCTGCGGCGACGTCTTGATACGTGTCCAGATACCAGGCTTCATTGAACAAAACATTAGGGTCGCGCCGCTCGTGGCCACCCCACGCCTGATAATGTTGCCAACCTGATGCCAGTTCACCACGCTGAACAGCTGCCGCTACGTCGGGGTTGCCGAGGACGTGCCGTTAAAGTAAGACTCATCGGTATTGGTGTAATTGCCGGCCTCACCGGGTGCGGTGTTGTAGCCGTCACTGCCCGAACGGTCTGTCGTCACAATGGTACGAGGGTCTGAGCCGGGCGCGGTAATCAACAATGCAGCGCCCGGCGTGGAATAACTGGTTAACCCGCCCTTTTGATCACTGGCGGCCACCGCAATTGACCAAGGCATGGCATCGGTAACGTTATCAGCGGTATCGAATCTTTCGGTGCGAGCATTACCGGCAGCAAACAAGGTAACCACACCCAGGCCCTCACGCCCCTGCTCGGCCACACTTCGTGAAACGTCGAGATAGGCCTGCTGGTAATCCTGAAGACTGAACGGCCACAGCGACGGCCCCCAGCTATTGCTCCAGACATCGACGCCACTGCCCAAGAGTTTCTGCGATGCCAACCGATACGCGGCCAGCAGCAAATCGTCAGTTTCAGTTTCGTCGAGCGGTGCCCGGTATGAAGTCACCTGCGCTCCCAAGCCACCCCGACACCGCCAATACCGTTGCCGGCCTCGGCCGCGATAAGACCGGTGACCGGCACACCGTGATTCTGCGTCGGTGCCTTGGCCGAACCGCCGGGCTGGCCGGAACGAACGTCCCAGGACAAATCGTGGCGATAGTTCTGGATTAGATCGGGATGTGTCGGGTCCATCCCCTGGTCCATGACCCCGACCAATACCCCTCTACCGGAATAATCGGGCCAGACGGACACAACATTGATGTCATACCCTGCAACGCTGCCGGGCGTTGAGCCCGTGTTGTAGAGATGCCATTGCAGCGGAAACAGGGGATCGGAAGGAAAAAACCGGATTGGCGTAGTGTTCATGAATTGCCAGCTTCTCAATGAAACAAGATATCAATGTTGTAGCATTGATTAACCGTTTGACGGAAGCTGACGCACCACCCGGAGGAATCAGACGTTAAACCGCAAATACTGGCCTGAGAGCTTGTTTTTATTAGGCATAGCATTGGCGACGTCCATTAATATCTCGGCTACTAATTTAGGTTGGCGGCTAATAGCGCAAAACTACGTTATCGTCTCGCGTCAGCAACCGCATCAGCTTCGGATGAATGAACAACTTTTCACGCCCAACAGCTCGTTCTTCCAGCACGCCGATTTCAACAAGTTGTTTCAGATAGCGGGATGCTGCCTGACGGCCTGCAATGTCTTTTTCGACCAAATTCTGGATGCGGCAGTAAGGCAGATCGAAAATTAGATCAACCAGTTCGCGGCTGTAAATTTTCGGTGCCGCTTGCTTAACGTGGGTGACGGTGTGTGCCGCCAGGTCACGAATGGCGGAAATTTTGGCGGTCGTCCAGCGTGAAGTGTCTTCAACCCCGTACAGCACGTAGAGAATCCACGGCTCCCATGCCTGGTTACGCGTGACATCGAGCAGTAGCCGGTAATACTCGGCCTTGTTTCGGATGATGTAGCGGCTGAGGTAAAGAATTGGCAGCGTCAGTAACTCTTCCTGGATCAGATACAGGCTATTGATGACACGCCCAGTGCGACCGTTACCATCGGTGAAAGGGTGAATCGCCTCGAACTGGTAATGTCCGACGGCCATGCGGATCAAGGGATCAACATCGCGCGCCTCATGAAGATAGAGCTCCCAGTTCGCCAGCTTTGATCGCAGCACATCCTCTCCGACGGGCGGGGTATAGATCACTTCGCCGGTGGCCTGGTTGGCAAGTGCAGTACCGGGCACACGTCGCACCTGCATTGCCGTGCCCTTGATGCGTGTACAAACCTGCTCTGCCGTGCGGGTGTTCAGCGGAAACTGCTTAAGCGCACGGAATCCGTCAAGCAAGGCGCTGCTGTGGCGCAGTGCTTCGCGGGTGGCCGGGTCGGCATGCTCTCCGGCATTCTGATATTGAAACAGGCGGTCGGTCGTAGTGACGATGTTTTCGATTTCCGAGCTGGCCTGCGCTTCCAGGAGTGGCAGCGCATTGATGAGCACCCCTGGTTAGGGATCAACTCAGCCGCCTGCTTGAGTTCGGCCAGGGCAGCACGTGCGGCAATGCACTGCTTGAGTACCGGGCGCGTTTCCACCTCTGTTGCGGGGGGCAGAGGGGGCAAGTCGTTGTAAGGCTGGTCTGGGCGCCAACTGGTCATGGTCAAATTTTCGGACTTTTGCGACACGTTCCCAGTTTATGTCGCTGGTGGCGACAGGTCAATCAAATATGTTGCGATTTCTCTGAAATCGCAACATATCCAATCCGGCAATCGCCACCACGACGTCAAGCGGCTACTTCGGCAGGCTTGATCGAGACGATGTTGCTTGCTCTGCTCTTCCATTGATCCAACAGATCGGCCCATTGCTGCATTATCTTGGCGCGATCCTTCAGATAGTCGGCATGGTTCAGACGTTAAACAGGAAGTTCAGCACATCGCCATCCTTGACTACATATTCCTTGCCTTCAGCACGCATTTTTCCGGCTTCCTTGGCGCCTTGCTCGCCTTTGTAAGCAATGAAGTCTTCGTAAGCGATGGTTTGGGCACGGATGAAGCCGCGTTCAAAGTCAGTATGAATGACACCCGCCGCCTGAGGCGCGGTATCGCCCACGTGAATGGTCCAGGCGCGCACTTCCTTGACGCCCGCCGTGAAATACGTTTGCAAACCCAACAGGCGGAAACCGGCGCGGATGACACGGTTCAGACCAGGTTCGTCCATACCCATGTCGGCCAGAAAAATATTGCGATCCTCATCGTCAAGATCGGCAATTTCAGCTTCAACGGCAGCACACACGGCAACTACCGGTGCATTTTCGGCCTTGGCGTATTCCTGTACCGTTGTCAGGTGCGGGTTGTTTTCAAAGCCGCCTTCCACGACGTTGGCTACATACATGCACGGTTTGGCGGTAATGAAACACAAGGGCTTGAGCAACGCGAGCTCTTCGGCATCGAGCCCAAGGGAACGAACCGGACGGGCTTCGTTCAGCGCCGGGATGACGCGTTCAAGCAAGGCCACCATTTTGGCGGCTTCCTTGTCGCCTGCACGTGCTGTTTTCTGATGACGCAACAGGGCCTTGTCGGCCGAGGCCAGATCGGCCAGCGCCAATTCGGTATTGATGACTTCAATATCGGAAATGGGGTCAACCCGGCCGGCAACGTGAATGACATTGTCATCTTCAAAACAACGCACGACATGCACGATGGCGTCAGTTTCACGGATGTTGGCCAGAAACTGGTTACCCAGCCCTTCCCCTTTTGACGCCCCGGCCACCAGACCGGCAATGTCAACGAACTCGACGACAGCGGGCAACACACGCTCGGGCTTGACGATTTCGGCCAGGGCAGCAAGACGGGGATCGGGGACCTCAACGACCCCTACGTTGGGCTCGATGGTACAGAAGGGGTAGTTTTCGGCAGCAATACCTGCTTTGGTCAGCGCATTGAACAGAGTAGATTTACCGACGTTGGGCAAGCCAACGATGCCACATTGCAAAGCCATGGGAATCCTGTAATTGAACAATAAACGGTCTATTTTAACGTGGTGAGCCTGACAGGGATGACAGGATCAGCCACACGACGAGCAGCGGGCCGGCATTGAAGACGGCATGCAGGACAACAGCGACTCCGAAGCCGCGACGCACACGGATCCAGGCCAGTACCAGACCGGTCAACCATTGAGGCAGCACCAGCAAAGGCAAGGCCCAAAACGGCGTTGCAGAATGAGAAAAATTGGCCAGGTGAATGGCTGCAAACGCCAGACATGACGTGTGCAAAACCCAGAAAAAATGACGCCGATAATAGCGGCGAATGGACCAGGAGCCTAGTACCAAACGTGTCTGCCGCGACGACGGGGCTGCACGGCGCGAACCCGCCGACCGGCAAGGCCACCAGCTGGCCAGGACAATAAGCCCGACCAGGGCCAATGTCAGCGCACCCGGCCCGGCCAGCAAGGCAACCAGGGCGGCGGGCACAAGCCAGACCACCGCACCAAGACGCCTGAGACCATAGCGAAACACCAGCTCTTCAACCAGAGGCGCCCAAAGGACAGCCTGCAACCAGGGTAAATTATCAAGCTGCAACCGATGTTGGGCGCCGGACAGCCCGGCCACGGCGACGGCGATAGGCCCCAGCAACAGCACGTTGATGGCCCATAACAATCCGGCCCATTGCAGCAGCCGCCCAACGCGCAATGACGAGAACCAGTCGGTATGCCAGCTATCCCCTGTCGCACGAAGTGGCAAACGACGAAAATCAGGACGCTGCAAGAAGCGCAAAAAATCGCGCAATTCAGTACCGAAGGACGGCCACTGCGCTGGCCGGAGGCTAGCCACTGTTCGCCTCGTGCAGTTGATTCATCGCTTGCGGGTAGCGTCCTTCAAGCAATGCCGGCAACACGGCGCGACAGCGCTCAAGAGAACGCTCGATCACATCGAGCTCGTCACGGCGTGGTGGATTCAGGACGAATGCCGCCACCTCTTGTGCCAGCCCCAAAGAACGCGGATGGCCAATACCAATACGCAAGCGCCAGAAATCGGGTGCGCCGAACACTGACTGGATATCCCGCAAACCGTTGTGTCCGGCATGCCCGCCGCCCTGCTTCAGCTTGACGCTGCCGGGCGGCAGATCGAGCTCATCGTGCAACACTAGTACTTCAGGTGGCGTCAGCTTGTAAAACCGCATCAACGCGCCGGCTGCCTGCCCGGAACGATTCATGAATGTCGTGGGCTTGACGATGATGATTTGCCCCGCCCCCACGCGCGCCTTGGCTACCCAGGCAAAAAATGCCTTTTCCAGCGTGAACCCCGCATGCAAATCATCAGCGATCTGATCCGCCAGCCAAAAGCCGGCGTTATGGCGCGTGTTTTCGTACTCTTGGCCGGGGTTGCCCAGGCCGATAATCATGCGAATGGGAGGTTTCATGGAGGCAAAAATCAAAGTACAAAACCCTGGCGGCTGAACCGACAGGGGTTTGATGCGACGTCATGCAATTACAGCACGACGTCGCTCACGGCGCAAAATGGCTTATTCAGCTTTTGCCGAATCAGCTTCGCCACCCTTGCTCATGGCAACAGCCAAAGCGGGGTTTGCATCACCACCGTGAGCCACAAACGTTACACCGATCGGCAGTTTGATGTCGGCCAGGTGAACGATTTCACCGGCAACCATCGAACCGAGATCAACTTCAATGAACTGCGGCAGGTTGGCGGGCAAGCAGCTGATTTCGAGTTCGTTCAGAACGTGGCTGATGAGCGCGCCGCTGAGCTTGACTGCGGGCGATGTTTCACCATTGATAAAGTGCAGAGGCACTTTGGTCGTGATGAAATGCTTGGCATCAACGCGCTGGAAGTCAACGTGCAGAACCAATTGCTTGAAGGGGTGCCACTGAACAGCACGCAGCAGAACTTTTTGCGAGGTACCGTCCAGCTCCATGTCGAGAATGGAGGCGTGGAACTCTTCTTTACGCAGTGCGTGATAGATTTCGTTGTGGTCGAGTTCGATGTTCAGGGGGCTTCGGTGCCGCCGTAAACGATGGCGGGAACACGACCGGCGTTGCGCAGGCGGCGGCTCGCACTCGTACCCTGAACGCTACGCAATGTTGCTGTGAATTTCATGGATGGAACTCCGGAAACAAGGGGCACTACACCCCGTTAAGAAACAGCCCGAGGGCTGCAAACCACTATGGGCCGCCGCGACCAGCTGACCCACAGTAAAAAATTTAATCGACGAACAGCGAACTGACCGATTCGGCGTTTGAAATACGCAAAATGGTTTCACCGAGCAGCGACGCGCACGACAACTGACGGATCTTGCCGCAATTACGCGCAGCTTCAGACAGCGGAATGGTGTCGGTAACGACCAGCTCGTCGAGATCGGATGTCGTAATGCGCTCTACGGCCTGACCCGATAAAACCGGGTGGGTACAGTAGGCGTAAACACCTAGCGCACCACGCTCTTTGAGCGCCTGAGCTGCCTTGCAAAGGGTACCTGCCGTATCAACCATGTCATCCATGATGATACAAGTACGTCCCTCGATTTCGCCGATGATATTCATGACCTCAGACACGTTGGCGCGCGGACGGCGCTTGTCAATGATGGCCAGATCAGCTTCGAGTTGCTTGGCCAATGCACGGGCACGAACCACACCACCGATATCGGGGGATACGACCACAACATCTTTGTAGTTACGACGCCAGATGTCACCCAGCAAAATGGGGCCGGCATACACGTTGTCGACAGGAATATCGAAAAAACCCTGGATCTGGTCAGCGTGCAGGTCCATGGTCATGACGCGGTCTACACCCACCACCTGAAGCATGTTGGCAACGACTTTGGCGGAAATGGAAACACGGGCTGAACGTGGACGTCGGTCTTGGCGTGCATAGCCAAAGTACGGCAATGCGGCAGTAATGCGACCGGCCGACGCACGACGCAGCGCATCAACCATGACCATGATTTCCATGAGGTTATCGTTGGTGGGCGCACAGGTGGGTTGCAATACAAAAACGTCTTTACCCCGAACGTTTTCGTTGATCTCTACCATGACTTCACCGTCGGAGAAACGACCTACGGTCATTTTCCCGAGGGACATATCGAGGTGGTTGACGACGTCTACGGCAAGGCGGGGATTAGCCGTGCCGGTAAAGATCATGAATCTGTCTTGTGCCATGATGGATGGGGTAGCGATTTGCGGCGCGCCAAAAACAACAAAAGCCGTTGACCAGCACACCCGTACGGGGCCGACTCAACAGCTTGTTGTTAGCAGCGATCCTTTAAAAGGAGTAGAACTAAATTCTTGGCTGGGGAAGAAGGATTCGAACCTTCGCATGCTGGAATCAAAATCCAGTGCCTTAACCAGCTTGGCGATTCCCCACCTAACTGTGTAACCAGTCGTACAACGGATGATTTAACAACCCTGGGCAAGCCCATGTTTTGTTAACTGCCGTTGCGTTGTCAGTTTGACAGCGTGCTATTGTACCGACAATTTTTTGCTGAAAGGCTTTGGCTTCGTCTAATGTTACAAACTCAACGAAAAGACATGAACCAGAACCCGTCATTCTTGGATTTGCACCCAAGCCCTGAATGAAACGATTCGCTTCTTCAACAACCGGATACTTGCCAAAAACAACTGGCTGCAAATCATTTTGCCCAAAATAAACGCTTTGTTGATTTTTTAAATCTGACACCGCGTTTTTTTGTTCAACTGATGCTTGCCAATCAGTAAAGACCGTAATTTTGACGCAAAAAGTATCCCTTGTCAAATCAGGCGATGAAAAAATTCCACCTGTGGGCACAAACTGCGTCGGCTGTACAACAACATACGCCCGCTCCGGCACCGAAACCGGGTGAAGTATTTCACCGATGCCTTCAGCAAACGCGGGCTGCCCAAAAATGAATACAGGCACATCGGCCCCCAGGGGCAGCGCCAGCCGCATCAACTCGCTGCGCGACAAGCCGGTTCCCCAAAGACGATTCAGGGCAATCAAGGTCGTGGCCGCATCGCTTGACCCCCACCCAGGCCGCCGCCTGACGGGATGTTCTTTTGATAATTGATCTGTGCGCCGTAATGCGTTCCGGTGGCCTGCTGCAATGCCCGCGCGGCGCGCACAACCAGATCGTCTTCGTGCGCCAGACCGGGCACCGGGCTTTCGCACACGATACGACCGTCTGTTCGCCGGTCAAAATTCAGGTAGTCGTACAGCCCGATGAAACGGAATACCGTTTGCAGCAGGTGATACCCATCGGGTCGACGACCGACTACGTGCAAAAACAAATTGATTTTGGCCGGAGCCGGTACATCGTAAAGCGTTGACATGTGCAGCACCTGTTCAGGAGGCGTCGACCACAAGCCGGACGCTGATGCTGCGCAGCCCTTCTTTGCGCGTCAGATGCACCAGGCGCGGACCGTGCGTATCGTGTCGCGACAGAGCAACAGACCAGCCATCCTGGACGAAACGGGTGCTGCCATTATCTTGCTGGACGCCACTTGTAAGCGCCGGGTTGATGTCACCCTTGAGCCAGCTGCGCAACCCTGACACAGGAATGGCCGCGCCCACCACTTGCGCAATCAGCGCATCAGCCGTTGCTGCTTCCTGGGTTGAGCCATCAGACCGTGCCAATACAGCGCGGTCTGGGAAAACCTCGACGCGCGCCAGGGTACTACCTAAAGGATTAGCCAGATCAAGAATAAGATGCCGCCCCGAGTCGTACCAGGCAAAACCGCCCTGAACCGCCTGGGACCCCCTTCGATATCATCGACTGAAACCGCAAAGCGGCCACTGCGCTGGAAGGCGTCGGTGGCCGGCCCCTGAATCGCCGACGGCGTCGCACACGCTGCCAGAACAGAGACACACAACACCAGGAACAAAACCCGGAATCCGTGTGACCATACCCCCGGTGCGAACATTTATTTCACCCCGAAACGCTGCATGGTCTTGACCAGGACATCATTCCCCGGGTCTTTCTTGAGCGCCTCGGCCCAGATTTTACGGGCGTCTTCCTTGCGCCCCATCGCCCAGTAAACCTCACCCAGATGCGCCGCGACATCTGCTGCAGGCAGTTTTTTATACGACCGCTCAAGGTATTCGGCAGCTGACTCGTAATCGCCCGTGCGATACAAGTACCAGCCGACACTATCAAGAATGTAGGGGTTGTCGGGCTCAAGCGACAGCGCCTGCTCAAGCAAACGCTGTGCCTCATCCAGGCGGATATTCTGGTCGGCAAAGGTGTAACCCAGCGAATTGTAGGCATTGGCATCATCGGGGCGCAGCGCCATGACCTCGCGCATCAGGCGCTCAAACGCCTGAAAATTACCCTGACGCTCGTACAACATAGCCAGGTCGTACTTGATTTCGGCGGAATCAGCGACCGCCGTATTGGCTTTGGCCAGCGTTTGAATAGCCAGATCGGTTCGACCCGCATCACGATAAATGGACGCCAGGGACATGGCCAGCACCGCACGCTCGTTGTCACTTTGCGGCGTAATCGATTCAATGGTTTTTCGGGCGGCCACCAGGTCACCCAAACGCCCGTACAACGTGGCCTCGTGAACCCGAACCTGGAACTCAAGCGCAGGTTCATCAATTCGTTTGAGCTGTTCGATAGCCTCATGCAACTTGCCTTCTTGCTCGGCAATACGCACCAGCATCAAACGGGCATCTGACGCATCGGCCATTGCATCAGACGCTTTGTCATCGAGCGACAGGCGACGTTGCGTCTGCACGGTAATGTAGTCGTTCAACAAAGCCTTGGCCGCATCAAGACGGCCGGCCCTGAAGTTGACTTCCGCCTCGGTAAACTGCAGATCAAAGTTTTCGGGTGTGTTACGACGCATCTGCTGGACAAGAGCAAGCGCGCCAGTGTAGTCGCCCCGCTCGGCAAGACGCGACACCAGCAATGCGCCCAACCGTTCGGTCTGGGGATAACGGGCCACAAACGCCTGGGCCGACGCCAATGCTGCCGCCGGGTCTACTTTAAGACCGTATTCGAGCAAGCGCTGAGCCGCCTGTTCGGAGGACGGGTCAAGCTCTTGTGCACGACGGGCATTGACCAGCGCCCGTTCAGCGTCTTGCGCCGCCCAGTGCCGCATCCGCCAGGGCCAGGTACGTGATGGGAAGATTGCGCACAGGGCCCGCAGGGCCGCATTCAACACCTCGAAGGCTGCCCGCTTGTCCGAGAGCTTGCCGACAATGGCCGCGGCTTGCCCGATGGCGAGGTCTTTGTCTTCGGCATTCTCGATACGCTTCCAGAGCGCCGCACTGAGGCCTGCGGTTTGACCGCTGGATGCCGACAGGGCCAGTGAGCTGGCTACCGCTTCAGGGTCGTTGGGTGCAACCAGGGCCCACAATTGAGCGGCCTGATTGGCCAGGGCGAAATTCCTGCCTACCATGGAAAGCTGGAAGGCCCGCTTGGCCAATCGGGGGTCAGACGTGTCGCGCGCAGCACGCAACAAAAGCTCGGCCCCCAGATCAAGCTCACCCCGCTGCACAGCGAATTCGGCCACCATCAGGCGATAAAGCAGCTCGGGCGTCAAGCTGACGATGGGCAGTTCGTTGGAGCGCAGATGGATTTGCTCAACAGGCTCGGGGGCATCGGCGCCGCATCACCGGACGCTGCAGCAACCGCCAGCGGCAAGAGCAAAGGCCCCGCAAAAACGCAGGACAGCAGGAAATTCTGGAGTTTCATTAATAAGAACCGTCACAATTGCGCCGATAATATCGGGCCAAGTGGCAAAATAACATAAAGCCGTATCGACTGTAGCTCCCCACTATGCCCGAATTACCTGAAGTTGAAACCACCCGTCGCGGAATTGCGACGGTGATGACGGGTCAACCCCTGAAGGCCCTGAATGTCTTCGAGCCACGCATGCGCTGGCCGGTACCCGCCGACCTGCCTGAACGGGTCAATGGCCACAGGGTCCGGTCATGCGATCGTCGCGGCAAATATCTGCTGATCGGCTTCGACCACGGCGTCATGATTGTGCATCTGGGGATGTCAGGCTCGCTTCGGCGAGTGTCGCTTGACGAACCGGCCCGCAAGCACGACCACATCGAATGGGTGTTTGAGAATGCCCGCTTTTTGTTGCATGACCCGCGGCGGTTCGGGGCGGTACTTTGGCATGACCTGGCCGATGGCCCGGTTTTGTCGCACCCGTTACTGGCCAAGCTGGGCATCGAACCCTTTGACGAACGGTTTACCGCAACGTTCCTGCACCAGCAGCTTCAAGGGCGCACGCAAAGCATCAAACAAGCGTTGCTGGGCGGTGACATCGTTGTAGGCGTAGGCAACATTTATGCCTCGGAATCGTTGTTTCGGGCGGGCATCAACCCGAAAATCCGGGCAGGCAGTTTGTCAAAGGCACGTTGTGAACGCCTGTGGACCAGCATTCGCTCAACACTGGATGACGCCCTGACCTCGGGCGGCAGCACGCTGCGCGATTATGTGAATGCAACCGGTGCGCCGGGCAGCTATTTCGATATCCATGCGGCCGTATACGACCGTGCTGGTCAACCCTGTCGCGTCTGCCAAACCCCGATAAAGCGAATTGTGCAAGGGCAGCGGGCCACGTATTACTGCCCCACCTGCCAGCGGCGCTGACTGTTCACTCCCTGTCAACCCGTCAGCACCTTGCCGGGATTCATGATACCCAAGGGGTCAAGCGCAACCTTGATGCGCGCCATCAGGGCCATTTCAACCGGGTCTTTGTAGCGGGACAGCACATCGCGTTTCAGTTGACCCACGCCGTGCTCGGCACTGATGGACCCACCGAACCGGAACACATTGTCGTGAACCACCTGGTACACCTGATCTTGCAGGGCCAGCAACTCTTCTTCTGAACGCCGGGCGCCACGTGCAATGTTGTAATGCAGGTTGCCATCACCCAAATGGCCGAAAATGATGTGCTGCACGCCCGGGAACCGTGACTGCACGGCTCGATTGGTGGTTTCCACAAATTCAGCCATGTGCGACACTGGTACAGACACATCGTGCTTGATACTTTTACCCAGCATTTTTTCAGCCAGCGGAATGCTTTCACGCAAGTGCCAGAGCGCCTTGCTTTGTGCAATATTTTCTGCAATGACGGCGTCGAGCACCAACCCCGCCTCGATGGTCTGACCGACAATGGTTTCAAAACGTTCGCGCGCATGTTCAGCGCTTTCGGCATCGGACAGTTCAAGCAAGGCATACCAGGGCAGACCGGCAGACTCGCCCTCGAACGGCATGCGCTGCTGCGGGAAGCATTGGGTGACGGCCTGCAGACAATCGCCGGCAATCAGCTCGAACCCGGTCAGCGCCGGACCAAACCCTTTTCGGGCCACTGACAGCAGCGCCACTGCTGACTGGATATCGGCCAACCCGACCAATGCAGTGCATTGCGCCACAGGCTGCGGATACAACTTGAGCGTGGCGGCAGTAATCACCCCCAGCGTCCCCTCACTACCAATGAACAGATTGCGCAAATCGTAGCCGGTATTATCTTTGCGCAAACCCCGCAAACCCTGCATGACCTGGCCATCAGGCAAAATAACCTCAAGCCCCAACACCAGATCGCGTGCATTGCCGTAACGCAGCACCTGGGTTCCGCCGGCGTTGGTGGCAAGGTTCCCGCCAATCGTGCAGCTGCCCTCGGCGGCCAGCGACAAGGGAAACAGCCGGTCAACCTCTTTGGCGGCCTGCTGGATGTTCTGCAGAATGCAGCCGGCTTCGACAACCATGGTGTCGTTGTCGGTATCAATGGATCGGATACTGTTCAGGCGACCCAGTGACAAGACTATGGCCTGCCCGGACGCGTCAGGGGTAGCCCCACCACACAAACCGGTATTTCCGCCCTGCGGGACAACTGGCACACGGTGCGCAGAGCACCACGCCATGACGGCGGCCACTTCGGCAGTTGATCCGGGCCGCACAACGGCCAGGGCCTGGCCCGAATAGCGTCCGCGCCAGTCGACAAGAAAGCTTTCGGCATCGGCGCCGGTTATGACATTGGGCTGGCCTACAAGGCCGGCCAGTTCAGCAATCAGGGTCATAGAACCACCTCTCAGACAGGGTCGGTCCATTTTAAGCCTATGCCATAATTGAGCGGCTTTTAACCCTACAGTTCATCAGGATCAAACCGTGACCACGCCCTCCTTTCCAGACGCTGTCTTCAAGGCTTACGACATCCGCGGCACCGTGCCCGAACAAATCAACCCGGATTTTGCCCGGCAACTGGGCCTGGCCCTGGCGCAAAAAGCACAACGCGAAGGCGTCGACACGCTGGTGGTGGGCTACGACGGCCGACTCAGCAGCCCTGCGCTATCCGAGGCCCTGCAAGCCGGCATCCGGGCCGGAGGCATCAACACCCTTGACCTGGGCTGCGTTCCCACTCCCTGGTCTACTATGCTGCCCACACGCGTCGCACCGGATCCGGCGTGGCCATTACGGGTAGCCACAACCCGCCAAATTACAACGGTTTCAAAATGATGATGGCCGGCAAGACACTGTACGGTGCCGATGTCCAGGCGCTGAAACAGGCCATGAACAGCGGCGCGTTGCCACTGGCAACGGCCCCGGCCAATCGTCGTCATGGAACCCCATCGACGACTACATCAAGACCATCACATCAGACGTCAAACTGACTCGCCCCATGAAAGTGGCGATCGATTGCGGCAATGGGGTTGGTGGTGCTGTCGCCCCCGCCTTGTTCCGCGCCCTGGGGTGCGAAGTCACTGAACTGTTCTGCGACGTCGATGGCACTTTCCCGAATCATCACCCCGATCCGGCAGACCCGCACAATTTGCAAGACCTGATCAAAGCGCTGCACGACACTGACTGCGAGTTGGGCCTGGCCTTTGACGGCGATGCAGACCGTCTGGGCGTCGTTACGAAGTCGGGGCAAATCATCTGGCCCGATCGCCAACTGATTCTTTATGCACAAGACGTTCTCACACGCGCGCCCGGCTCCACGATCATTTTCGACGTGAAATGCAGCCGTTATGTCGCCCAGTGCCATCCGTGAGGCCGGCGGTGAACCCCTGATGTGGCAAACCGGACACTCGATGATCAAGGCCAAACTGGCCGAAACCGGTGCTCCACTGGCTGGCGAAATGAGCGGGCATACCTTCTTTAAAGAACGTTGGTTTGGTTTTGACGACGGCCTGTACACCGGCGCACGTCTTTTAGAGATCGTTTCACGCGAGGCCGATGCCTCGGCCATCCTTGAGGCCTTGCCGCAAGGGGTTTCCACACCGGAACTGAAAATCGAAATGCAGGAAGGCGAACCCCATGCGCTGATAGCCCGACTGCAGTCGGAAGGCAAATTCGCGTCAGCGACCGCCATCAATACCATTGACGGCGTCAGAGCCGAATACGCCGACGGCTTCGGCCTGGCGCGGGCGTCCAATACAACGCCGGTGGTGGTTCTGCGTTTTGAAGGTGACAACGAAGCCGCACTGGTTCGCATCCAGAACGAATTCCGGCAGGCCCTGACTGCACTGGCACCTAACGCCCGCTTACCGTTCTGACAACTCGTCGTACAGGCGGACATGCGCCTGCTGAATCAGCCGGATATCGAAGGCCTGTTCGGCTAACCGGCGACCGGCCTGCCCCATCTGTTGGCGCAGGCCAGCATCTTCAGCCAGCTGCACCACCGCCTGCGCCAGTGCCACCGCGTCTTTGGCCGGCACCAGCACTCCGGTTACGCCCGGCTCAATCGCATCACGGCAGCCTGGCACATCGGTTGTCACCACGGCCCGACCGCACGCCGCAGCTTCAACCAGCGACTTGGGCAAACCTTCACGATACGACGGCAGCACGGCAATGTGCGACTGCTGATACAGCTCGGCAATATCCGTGCGCTCGCCCAGACACTCGACCACCCCTTCGCGTTTCCATGACTCGAACGTTTCGGCCGAGACACTGGCCGGGTTGCCCGGATCGGGGCTACCTGCCAGAACCCAGCGCAAACCGGACGGGTGTCCATGTGTCAGTCGCGCGGCTTCGACGAATTCATTCACGCCCTTGTCGTTCAGCACCCGCGATACCATCAGGGCAACCGGCGCACCGTCCGGTTCAGGCACCGTCATGAACTCGTTCAGATCGACACCCGAACCGCGAATCATGACAACCTGACCCGGCCGCACAGCCCCGGCACGCTGCAACGTGTCGCGATCGCCGTCATTCTGGAAAATCACACGACTGCGCGGATGCCCCAGCGCCAGACGATACAACTGAGTTGCGGCCCAACGAACCAGATTATGGGCGGCGTTGCCGCTCGTAAACACAAATCCCAACCCGGAAACGGCACCAATAAACGCGGGCACACGCGCAAGACGGGCAGCAATGCCACCGTACAGCAGAGGCTTGATCGTCACGGCATGCACGATAGTCGGACGCAAATCCAGGAATAACCGGCGAAATGCCAGCAAGCTGCGAAACTCACGGATTGGATTGCGACCGCTACGCGACATGGGGATCACATGATGCTGAAAACCCAGCGATAAAATCCGGGAACTGAAGGGCCATCCATGGTGGCCACATGCACATCGTAGCCGGCATCGCGCGCGGCCAGTGCCAGCGGCAAACGATGCGACAGAAAAAATGCCGGGTTGTTGATGGCATACACGAGCCGTTTGCGACCGGCCAGCTGGTGCCAATGTGACCGCCAGGCAGCAACCATCGAGGGCAGGCTGAAAAACCGTTCGACACGCTCACGGCCTTTTTGCAACCGGATTGCCATACCGGCCGTACCCAGGTCTTGAAGCGCCTGATCCAGGGCCTGCGATAACGCCGCGCTATCTTGCGCCGGCGCAAGATAGCCGTAATCGCCAACGATGCGCGCGGCATCACCGACATCAGTCACGACATTCGCAACACCCGTGGCCATGGCCTCGGCCACGACATTGGGAAAGCCTTCAGCACAACTGGACAGCACGTGGATATCCAGCGCGTTCATCACATCGGGCACATCATCACGACGCCCCAACAACAGTACATGATCTTGCAAACCGTGCCGATGGATCAACGTCATCAAGGTTGCGTTTTCGGCCGTCATCCCCTGCCCCACCAGCACCAACCGGATATGCGGATACCGGGCCCGGCTGAGCGCGACAGCGGCCAACAGATTCGCATGATCTTTCAGAGGGTTCCAACGTGCCACGCACCCGACCACCGGCGTATCAAGCGCAACACCCCAGCTTGACCGCACTCGCAGCCTGACCTCTGGCGAAGGGGCCCAACGAGAAAGATCATAGCCATTCGGAATGACCCGAAAGCGATCTGCCCGATACCCCCAGGCCTTGTGACGCTGTGCTGCGTTATCAGCGCACGCCACGATGGCGGCTGGCACTACCCCCGAGACACGTGCGCACAACCAGGCAATCATCCGGGTGACGCGGCTGGATTTCTGCAGATTGGCGCCAGAGTTCCGAATACCCCAAGACACCCGACGAACACCCGCCAGACGAGCCACAACGCCCCCCACCAGATCGGCATGGTACATCCAGGTTTGCACGATATCAGGGGCCAACTGTCTGAACAGACGGTACATCTGCATCAACCCGGACCCGGTCAATCGTCCTGCGGGCATACCCAAGGTAATAACCGTAATACCCGCATCACGCAGACGCGCGCCAAACACACCGTCATCCGTCATGGAGATGACCGTATGTTTATCGGTCTGCCCAGGTGCCGTGAGCAACCGGAACAGCACGGTTTCAGCGCCGCCATGACCCAGACCCGAAATAACGTGAACGATGTGCAAAACAGTGGGCTTATTCATGATGTTTGACGATACGGGAAAAAACCGAGTGCCAGTGCGCCAGCACCACCGGCAACCCATAACTGGTACGCATCGCCTGCGCGGCCTCATGTCCCATGCTCTGCCGCTTTGCAGGGTCGGCCATCAGGGCTCGCAAATCAGCCACGAAACCATCCTCATCGTTCAGAGAGACCAGCATCGCATGGCGTCCGCCATCCGTCATTTCATACGGGCCACTGGGACAGTCATACACCACGGCTGGCAACCCCAGGGCCATGGCTTCAAGCAAGGCATTCGGGAACCCCTCGACACGGGATGTCATGGCAAACAGGCTGCCCTTTTGCAGCACGTTCCAGGCCAACGGGGTTCGCCCGGGCAGGTGCACCCGACCCGTCAGACCAAGATCCCGGACCTGGGCCTCAAGATCGACCCGCGCGGGGCCATCACCGTAAATACACAGATCCCAATCAGGAAATCGGCCTGCACTCTGGCAAACATGGCAATCAGGCGATCAAACTGCTTGTCGGGTTGCAGGCGTCCCATGGCCACCAGTCGGAAACGACCTTGCTCATCGGGTTGCAGGCTGGCCATCGGCATGGCAGCGAGATCGGGCGGCAGCGGATTAGGCAGGATGTCGAGCGTATGCACATTTTTCAGGAGCGGACCAACATCGGCGGCCGTTGCGCGCGTCTGCACACTGACCGCACTGGCGTGCGGGTACAACCAGCGACGCAACACCGACAACACACGACCCGCACTGTGGCTGTAACGCGGGTTGGTACGTTCGCAGACCACTACCGGCAGCCCCAGCCCACACGTCGCCAGAAGGGTCATGACATTGACATTGGTCAGGAAGGACACGACGACATCGGGCTGCTCGTTGCGCAGCAACCGGCGCATTACAAGCAACTTCCAGACCGGCCCGAACACCGAACGCGCACGCTTTCCCATCAGGTCGGCCAGCCAGACCAGACGAACCGCCTTGTCGAGTGCATAAAAACTTTTACCCCTGACGGGATAGGTAGACACAAGCATGACCTGATGACCTTGGGCGACCCATGCGTTGGATAAGGTCGCCGCCACACGCTCGGCCCCCGGCGTTCATCGAGCTGACCATGAACGCGATTTTCATGGTGCCTCTGTTGTACCCTGACGGGCATCCAGCCATGCCTGTGTCATCAATACACCCCACAAGTGCGCACTCCAGTCATGTCGCCCCGCCAGATGGCCCTGCCATTTGGCCTGGACCAGATCAGGATTGAAAACACCATGTCGCGTCAGGCTTGCCGAATCAAGCAAGGCGCTGGCCCATTCTTTGAGCGGCCCACGCAACCATTGCCCCAAGGGTACGCCAAACCCCTTCTTGGGTCGATCAATCAGTGCCTGGGGAACATGCCGATACAGCAACTGGCGCATCAACCATTTGCCCTGACCATCCCTGATTTTGTAATGGGGTGCCAGACGACGGGCGAACGCATACACGCGGTGATCCAGCAACGGGATGCGGGTCTCCAGGCTGGCCGCCATGGCCGCGCGATCAACCTTCACCAGAATATCGTCTGGCAAATAAGTCAATGTATCCAGCAGCATCATGTGCTCGGCCATGGGCAAGGCGCAAGGCTGATCAAAGACTGTTTCCTGAAGACGCCCGCCCAGAACCAGGGCTGCAGGATCTTCCCAGTACGATACGAATTGCCGGTAAAACGGCCCTGACCCGGTCGCCTGCATCAGCCGGTTGAACTTGCCCGACTGCCCGACACCGCCAAAAGGCATCACACGGCCAAGCCCCTGAACCACGGCCCCTAACGGCCCACGCATCAGTGACGGTACACGCCCGCGCTTTTCCCACCAGCGCAAGGCGCGCTGGTAACGCGCATAACCACCAAACAATTCATCGCCGCCATCACCGGACAGCGCAACCGTGACATGCTCACTGGCCATTTTCATCAGCAGAATTGTGGGAATCTGTGATGAATCGGCAAACGGTTCATCGTAAATATCAGGCAAATCCGGCACTACATCAAGGGCATCTTGAGCCGATACATAAAGTTCGGTATGACGCGTACCCAGATGAGCGGCGACCTCGCGGGCATAGCCAGCTTCGTCCCAGGCGGCCTCTTCGAAGCCGATGGCATAGGTATTGACGGCGTTGGCACTGAGATTCTGCATCAGGGCAACCACCAGTGACGAGTCAACCCCGCCGGACAAAAACGCCCCCAACGGTACATCGGCCATCATCTGCGCACGCACTGCCGTCATGAGCACCTGTTCAAGCGCATCAATAGCCTCGGCATCGCGCGTAAATGCAAGAGGTTGCTCAAAACTTTTATGCGCCGTCTGCCATGCAGACCAATAGGCCACCGTCGATGGCAATGCCCGTTGTTTCAGATCAGCCGCCGAAATCGTCACAAAATGGCCCGGCATCAGTTTGCGGATACCCGCATAGACACTGTATGGCGCAGGGATGTAATTGTGACGCATCATCAACGTCAGGGCATCACGGTCGAGGCCGGCATCAAAGCCCGGCATCGAGCGCAGCGCCTTGAGTTCAGAGGCAAACGCAAGGGCATTACCGACATGCCCCCAATACAGGGGTTTTTCACCCATGCGGTCACGCGCCAGCGACAAGGTGCCCGCTTCGCGATCCCACAAGGCAAACGCATACATGCCCACCAGTGATTGCAACGCCGCTTCCAGGCCCCATGCTGAAATGACGGCCAGCAGCGTTTCAGTATCAGAGTGCCCACGCCAGTCGGGCGCGTGGCCCTGAACCTGCAACAACTCGCGCAAATCAAGGTGGTTGTAGACTTCGCCATTGAGCGCCACGACATAGCGACCACACGCCGAAACCATCGGTTGATGGCCAGCTTCGGAGAGATCAACAATGGCCAGACGCACATGCGCCAACCCGACGCCCGCTTCGGCGTCTTCCCAGAAACCTTCGCTGTCCGGGCCACGATGCCTTAAGGCCTTGCGGCTGATGGCCAGAACGTCCTGACGATTTTCCATGGGGCCCCAGGCCCCGACAATTCCACACATGATAACCCCTTCAGTTTGAGCGCTTGCGCTGCCCGGCCAACGCCTCTTCAAACAAATGACGCCACAACGCCATGACGCGTGCCACCGAAAAACGATCACGCACATCAGTGGCACGACGCGCCAGGCTTTCGCGCCGGGCCGGCCGCGCCATCAGATCGGACAAGTGAGCGGCAAGGGCTTCGACATCTTCCGCCGGGGTAACCAGCACCCCGTCAATATCGTGACGTATGATTTCGCGCGGACCGGTCTCGCAATCAAAAGCAACCACCGGCAACCCGCTGGCCATGGCTTCAAGAAGCGTATTCGACAAGCCTTCCACGCGCGAACTAAGCACATAAAGATCAGACTGGGCATACCAGTCGGCGACGTTACCCACCCGGCCCGGCATCATCACCCGATCGGTCAGACCGGTCACGTCAATTTGCGCTTGCAAGGCCTCACGCTCGGGCCCCTCGCCCAGAATCACCAGATCCCAGTCGGGCAACCAGGTCGAGATTGAGGCAAACGCCTCGAGCAGTAAATCAAACCCCTTATGCGGATGCAGACGACCCACCGCGAGCAACCGTTTGCGACCGTGGCGCACCGGCGGCTCAATACAAGGCTCGCCCGCCTCAAGGGGCCAGCGTACGGCATTGGGAATGACGCTGACGCGAATACCCGGCAGATTCTGGCTGAGCCATTGGGCTGTCCCGGATGTCAGTGCCACGACCCGTGCCGCCTGCGGATAAGCCCATCGCCGCATGCGAAGCCAGAATGACGACAAGGTCTGGGACGGTGGATGCGTATGCTCGGTAGCGATGACCGGGCAGGACAACCCGCGGGCAGCGGCAATGGCCAGCACCGATGCCGTTGTCATCATGCCCAGCACCAGCGTGGGGCGGGTACGCCGCATGACACGACGTAATTTCCAGATGCGCTGGACATTGGCCGCAAGCGCGTGCAGCGTGCTGCCGCTTGCCCCGGCCGTACCCAAAACCACACGTTCAACCCCAGGCGGCAAGGCGTAGGCATCGGAAGACCCGTCAGTTTGTGTGACCACCGTGACCTGATAGCCACAGGCACGCCAATACGCGCTCAAATCGACAGTGACCCGCTCGGCCCCGCCGCCGCCAAGCGAGTGGATGACGATCATCAAATGCGGAACACGCTTTGTTTTCGACACAACCCAATCCAGTTAAAACGTTCTAAACCCGGCCTGCGGACGGCATGGGCCGCCACGCTGCAACGGCGTAACACAAAAAAGACGACGCATACATGAACGTCGTTGCCAGCATGATGCCCTGCGCCCCGAAGTGCGGGGCCAGCAGCGTGTTCATGAGCGCCTTGACCGCAAAATTGGCGACGGCTATTGCCGCCATCAGGCGATAACGATTCTGGCTGGCCAGCAACTGGACCAGAATCAATACGCCAAAATAAAACGGCAACTGCAACAGGCCCCAGCGCACGACTTCGGCAACCCGCACCGTATCGGCTGCAGTAAAAGCGCCGCGCTCAAACAGCAAACCCACACCGTAAGGGGCCAACCACCAACCGACAATCGTTACAACAGCGCCAGCCATACCCATAAAAAAGACCATTTGAGCGCCACGATGCGACCATAGGCAGCATCACCCCGGCTGTGAATATCGGCCAGTACCGGCAAGGCCGCCCGACCCACAGAGGCCGCCCCTACCCCCAACAACAACGCGAGCAATCGTGTGGCGTACCCCAGCGTCGAGTTGGTGTTGTCACCCAGCGTCGCCGCCGTGTATTGATCCAGTGGCCCGACAAAGCTCATGGCGACCTGACCAATCAGCATCACGCCCGCCGCCTTGACCAGTTCAGGCCAATGCGCTGACGACATACCCAACCGGGGTCGGGCGATCGTGCCGTCGGCACGACCCGCCAGCCAGAGCAGCACCACTGACTGAACGAAATAACCCACCAGAGTCCCCCAAAGCAAGGGACCCACCGGGTCTATCGTGGTGGCCAGCAGTACCCAGATCAAAATCACAACAGCCGGAACACTATCGAGCAGCGTATTCAGATGCCGTTCATGAGCACGTAACCGCGCTGCACTGATGCCACTGAGCAACGTTAACAGGGCGGCCGGAGCAAAGGCCCAGGTCAGCTGTTGGCTGAAGGCTTGTGTCTGGGCATCAAGCCCCTGCCCAGCGACATGAAGCACCCAGGGCCAGGCGATGTAAATTGCAACAGCTAACACTACACCGGCCGCAATACCCCAGGCCTGCAATTCGGCCAGAAACCGGTACCGCTGGTGTGCATCGTCTTTGCGACTGCGCACCAGCACCGGAATAAGCACCACTGACAACACACCCACCAGCGTCACCGGCAACCAGCTTGCCAGCGTAAAAGTGAACTGGTAGGCGTCAACGACATCGGAAACACCGTAACGCCAGGCCACGGCCATTTCCTTGAAGGCCCCGGCAAATTTGCCCAGCAAAAGAAACAGCGCCACCCGCGCGGCGCCTTTGGCGATGCGCTGGTGGTCTGAACTTAACCGGGCGAGCTGGCGGGAAAACGACTTCAAATCAACCCAGGAAACGAACGTACCAGGGCATGGCCTTTTTCAACCCCTGCAGAATATCGTACTGCGGCGCATACCCCAGCAACGACCCCGCCTTGCTGATATCGGCCTGCGAGTGGCGTACATCACCGGCACGGAAGTTACCGTATACCGGCGCCTTGGCGTAATGAACACCGTTTTCGCCCAGGGCCGTCGACAAATAACCAAACAGCTGGTTCAGGCTGGTACGGGCATTAACCGCCACGTTGTACACCTGATTGCGCCCGGCCTGAGCCGCCAATGCCGACAGGATGTTGGCCTGGACCACGTTTTCAATAAAACAAAAGTCGCGGCTGGTTTCACCATCACCATTGATCGTGACATCGTCGTTACGGATCATGGCCGCCACCCAACGTGGAATCACTGCCGCATAAGCCCCATTGGGGTCTTGCCGTTTGCCGAACACATTGAAGTAGCGCAACCCGACGCTTTCAAAACCATAAGAACGCGCAAAGACATCGGCGTAAAGTTCGTTGACGTATTTAGTGACGGCATAGGGCGACAATGGGCGACCAATGCGATCTTCGACCTTGGGCAGTGCCTCGTGGTCGCCATAGGTCGAACTGGACGCAGCATAAACAAACGATTTAACCCCTGCATCGCGGGCTGCCACCAGCATGTTCAGAAAGCCGGACACGTTGACTTCATTGGTGGTAATCGGGTCGTTCAACGAGCGCGGTACCGAACCCAGCGCAGCCTGATGCAAGACGTAATCAACACCTTGAACGGCCTGACGGCACGTTTCAAGCGTACGGATATCGCCCTCAATAAACGTAAAACGGGCCCATGCCTCGGCCCCCACAGTGTCACGAACCTCATCAAGGTTGTACTGATGACCGGTCGCAAAATTGTCGAGCCCGATAACCGTCTGCCCCAGGCCCAGCAGGGTCTCGGTGAGGTTGGATCCGATGAAACCGGCACAACCGGTAACCAGCCAGCGACGCGGCTGGGCCTGCAAGGTATCGAGGGCCTTCTGATAGGCTGTTGTCATGCGGCCCCCTTACAGGCGCAGGTCGGCCTCAGCGGCCGACAGAACGTATTTCAGGTCGTATAACACGTGCTCGGCCTTGCCCAGGGCACGAATGGCAGGTGCCCCCATGGCAACGAACTGATGATGCGCCACCGCGAGAATGATGCCGTCATAGTGACCTTCAACCAGCGCCGGGACGGGTGTAATGCCGTATTCATGAACGGCCTCATCAGCAGAAACCCAAGGGTCATAGACATCGACTTCGATGTTGTATTCGCCCAGCTCTTTGACGATATCAACCACGCGGGTGTTGCGCAAATCGGGGCAGTTTTCCTTGAATGTCAGCCCCATGACCAGCACACGCGACCCTTGAACCTGGATGCGTTTTTTGGTCATGGCCTTGACGAGTTGAGACACAACGTAGCCACCCATCGAGTCATTCAAACGACGACCCGCCAGAATGATTTCAGGGTGATACCCGATGGCTTGCGCCTTGTGCGTGAGATAGTACGGGTCAACACCGATACAATGCCCGCCCACCAGACCCGGCCTGAAGGGCAGAAAATTCCATTTGGTGCCGGCCGCCTCAAGGACCGCCTGGGTATCAATGCCCATTTTGTTGAAAATAAGCGCCAATTCATTGATCAACGCAATATTGACGTCGCGCTGTGTGTTTTCAATGACCTTGGCAGCCTCGGCCACACGAATGGACGGTGCCTTATGCGTACCGGCCGTAATGATCTGACCATACAAGGCATCGACAAGGTCGGCAACGACCGGGGTTGAACCCGAGGTGACTTTCTTGATGGTTGAAACCCGATGCTGTTTGTCGCCCGGATTGATGCGTTCAGGGCTGTAGCCGGCGTAAAAATCATGATTGAATTTAAGACCGGACACACGTTCGAGTACCGGCACGCAGTCTTCTTCTGTAGCGCCGGGATACACCGTTGATTCGTAAATGACGATATCACCGCGCTTGAGCACCTTGCCGATGGTTTCACTGGCACGAATCAGCGGCGTGAGATCGGGCTGCTTGTAATCATCGATGGGCGTCGGAACGGTGACGATGAAGACATTGGCCTGGGCCAACTGTGCCGCCTCGTGGGTAAACGTCAACCCGGTTGCCTGCGCCAGTTCGGCCTCTTCAACCTCGAGGGTATGGTCGGTACCTGCCTTGAGCTCAGCGATGCGGCGCGCATTGATGTCAAAGCCCAGAACAGCGCGTTTCTTGCCGAATTCGACCGCGAGGGGCAAACCGACGTAGCCCAGCCCGACGACCGCAAGTTTGACGTCTTGAAGTTGCAAAATGGATCTCCTGTGCACCACGTGCATGAACAAAAAGAAAGCGAAGAATTATTTATTGTGACGGCCAATGGCGGGCAAAACCAGCCACGACGGACGGCGCCACGACACCAGTCGTGAATATATCCAGATGTACACCAGCGCAAACACCAGCAAGCTGACGCACAAGATAAGGGTGTTGTCCCACCATATCGTGGCGGGCACCAGACCGATAAGGGTCAACACCCACAAATAGGGTGAGGTCATGGCATTGCACAGAGCCGGCAAGGCATGCCGGCCATTACGATTGAACGTGGCACGCACCAGGCGACGGAATACCAACTGATGCAGATGCAGCGCATCAGGCTGATCAATGGGCGTACCGCGCTTGAACCTGCGGCGCCAGATGGAGAACAGGGTTTCAAAAACCGGGTAAAACAACACCGCCAACGCGTAAAACGGCGACACCCCGGGGTTACGAACAACCAGCTGAACCGCCAGCTCGGCCAGCATGAACCCCAGAAAATAGGCCCCGCCATCACCCAGAAAAACGCGTCCAAACGGAAAATTCCAGACCAGAAAACCCAGGGTCGCCGATGCCAGCGCCGCAGCAATAAGGAAGATGGGGATATCTTGTACCTGCAAGGCAACCAGGGCAATGGATACCGCCATCAAGGTGGCGACCATACCCGCCAGGCCGTTCATGCCGTCAACAATGTTCAGCGCGTGCGTGCAGCCACCAACGGCCACCATGGTAAACAACAGGGAAACCGGCCAGTAAGACAACAACCAGTCAATGCTGCTGAACCCCACGCGCGACACACCACCAATCAGCCACCAGGCAATGGCAGCCGATAGAAAAGCAGCCAGTAATCGCTTGCTGGCGCCAATGTCTTTGGTAATGTCTTCAAGCAGACCCGCCACGAAAACAGGCATCGCTGCAATGAACAGCACGGGCCAGAGCCAGGTCAGGGTCATGTTGCTTGGACCCAGCACCAGCAACCCGGCCAGACTGCCCGCCAGCACGGCCAACCCACCCACGCGGGGTGTAGCACGTGTATGAGAAGCCTGCGGTTTGTTCAGGTCGGTATCACCGGTAAGTTTGCCATGCCAGCGCTCTGACGCAACAATAAGCCCTCCTACCATGAAGGCCACAATACAGATATACAACCAGGTGAGCGTGTCCCAAGTTTGAGGAAAATTCACAGATTACCTATAACGCAATACTGATAAACGCCTATTATGCAGTGCCTGCAAAACTATAGTGTCATCCGGCTGCAATAAGTTGCTACCAGAGTTGTTACTGTTTTTAAAAATGGAACACCAAATAAAAAAAAGCCCGAGATCTTGAGATCTCGGGCTAAATCCACCAAAGGAGGAGGGTGGAGGAGACAACCTGGGCATGTCGGGCTACAAAGGCAGTGCCTGAGACCACGCAGAAAATTTTAGGGTTAACCTGTATTGCCCTGCGTTTCGACATCCGATAAGCAATTTTATTTCGCTTTATGCTGCATTGCAAGATATTTTTTGCAGTGCACCTAAAAGACAACATCGAATAACCGAATTTTTCGACTACCGATATAAAACTGCCTAACCAACAACTGCAGTGTAACCTAGGGCAAACCCTAGGTCAAGACCACCCTCTTTCTTTTACCTTTGTTACAACACCACTAAATACGATAAGCCGTCGTGGTCATTAGCTTGGCCATGATCGTCATAAGCCCTTTGACCGGAGCAGGCAATGGTGTCGCTCCATGCCGTTCAGCCGTAGTGCGATGACTGATCTCATCAGCGCGCATTTGCTCAACTATCTTGCGCGAACGGACATCATTGTCCGGCAAACGTGCCAGGTGGCTATCAAGGTGTTCTTCCACCTGAGACTCGGTTTCAGCCATGAAACCCAGGTTTTTGCCACACTGGCACGGCTGGCGGCCACACCCAACGCAAATGAGCCGGCGTACCACAACGGGTTAAGGTAACTGGGGCGGCTATGCAGCTCTTTTAGCCGATCAGCACACCAGGCCAAATGATCGACCTCTTCATGCGCGGCTTCGTGCAACAGGCCGCGCACCTGGGTGTCGCGACAAAACAACGCCTGCCCCCGGTACAACGCCTGCGCACACACCTCACCTACATGATTAACTCGCATGAGGCCGGCAGAGTGACGCTGCTCGGACTCGGACAGCGCCTTATCGGCAGCGGAAGGCCGACCGGCCGGATTCGGACGTGACGCATGCACCGCACCACTCAGCACTTCAAGGGCGCGCCCGGCCTCGACCAGCACCTGATCGATCGGTGAAAATTGACGTTGTAATGAACTGACCGCCTTCATAATCGGGCTCCTGAATGAATACCGGGCCACGATGGGCCTTCTGAAACCCTATTCTACGAAAAGATACGCAAAGGCCTGGGAAAATGGTGTGCCACGACACATAAATGTACCGACACTGCCATTCATACAGGCAGGGCCTGGGACAAAAAGCCGACTGGACGACATATTAATGACAGGCTGATATGGATTAACATTGTCCCTTTTGGTTTCACACGGATTTGTACGATGGAATGCACAATTGACTGGGGCGGCCCCGAAGGCATGCTTTTTGTTGCCCGCACAGGTAGCGGACACGTGACAGCCATGGACGGCGCGCCCGAAGGCGGCGGCAACAATCTGGCCCCTCGTCCCATGGAAATGATGCTCACGGGCGCCGGCGGCTGTGCCGCCTACGATGTCGTGCTGATTCTGAAGCGTGGTCGCCACGCCGTGACGGGCTGCCAGGTCAAACTGAATGCAGAGCGTGCGGATACCGACCCGAAAGTCTTCACACGAATCAATTTTGCCTTCACCGTTACGGGCAGCAACCTTCCCGAGGCCGCCGTAGAGCGCGCAGTAAAGTTGTCCCACGAGAAATACTGTTCAGCCTCGGCCATGCTGGCCAAAACTGCTGAAATCACGCACTCGGTAACCGTCGTCAATACTAATTGACGTCTTCTTGCCCTGACTGACCGACTGCCCGGCAACCTTTTTGATTTAAAGCCTGCGCCATGAACCAGTATGAAGAGTTTATGCGCCATGTGTATACCCATGGCGTCCAGAAAGAAGACCGCACCGGCACCGGTACGCGGTCGGTTTTCGGCTACCAAATGCGCTTCGATCTGGCCGAAGGTTTTCCGCTGGTGACCACCAAGAAGCTGCACACCAAAAGTATTTTCACAGAGCTGCTGTGGTTTCTGCGGGGTGACAGCAACGTCAAATGGCTGCAAGATCGTGGCGTCAGTATCTGGAACGAGTGGGCGGATGCCAACGGCGACCTGGGGCCTGTCTATGGCGTACAGTGGCGCTCATGGCCCAAGCCCGACGGCGGGCACATTGACCAGATCGCGCAAGTGGTTGAACAAATCAAGGCCAACCCTGATTCGCGCCGCCTGATTGTCTCGGCCTGGAATGTCAGCGATATCCCGAATATGGCGTTACCCCCATGCCACGCCTTCTTCCAGTTTTACGTGGCAGACGGCAAGCTGTCGTGTCAGCTGTACCAGCGAAGTGCCGATATTTTCCTGGGCGTACCCTTCAACATTGCCAGCTATGCACTACTGACCCACATGGTGGCCCAGCAATGCGATCTCGACGTAGGTGACTTCATCTGGACAGGCGGTGACTGCCATCTGTACAGCAACCATTTCACGCAAGTTGACGAACAGCTGTCGCGCACGCCGTTTCCGTATCCGCGCCTGAACATCCGTCGGCGGCCCGAAAGCCTGTTTGACTACGAATACGACGATTTTGAAATTCTTGACTATCAGTGTCACCCGCACATCAAGGCACCCGTCGCCGTCTGACGCGGTGGCCGAGACAGCAGACGCTCTGAATGAACACATCCATGCCTGACACCCTCGCCACCGATTTTGACGCCCGGCAACCGCGCTCGACGAAGAAACCACATATCAAGTGCGTGGTGGCCTATTCACGCAACCGGGTTATTGGCAGGGACAACACTCTGCCCTGGCATTTGCCCGCAGACCTGCAGCACTTCAAACGCAATACGCTGGGCCAACCCATCGTTATGGGGCGCAAGACCTGGGAATCATTGGGTCGACCCTTGCCTGGCCGACGCAACATTGTCATTAGCCGCGATCCGAACTATGCCGCCACCGGTGCTGAAGTCTTTACTTCGTTGCGCGACGCCCTGAGCGCCTGTCAGGACGAACCCGCAGTGTGCATTATTGGCGGGGCGCAGATCTTTACCGATGCAATGCCCTTTGTGGCAGAACTGATCGCCACTGAAGTACACGCTGACGTTGATGGCGATGTATTTTTTCCACCGCTGGCCCGCGACGAATGGGAAGAGGTGTCCCGGGTACCGCAACCCGAGGAAAACGGCTACACCTATGATTTTGTGACCTACAAGCGCGTGGGCACGCCCTGATCTCCGGTCGCCTGCACCTGCATGCCGGCCATCGGCGGCACCCTGCGTGCAGCATGGCCCGGGCTACGATGCCGTATCGCTCGGCCAGGGCGGGCACGCACAAAACAGGTGACGATCACCCCAGACGTTATCAACGCGAGCCACCGGCGACCAGTATTTCGACGGCCTCAATGAGGCTACCGGATAGGCTGCCAACTCGCGGCTATATGGCGCCGACCACTGGTCGGACAACAGCATAGGCGCCGTGTGCGGCGCATTTTTCAAGACATTGTTTTCGCGCCCCCACTCACCTGACTCGATGCGTGCGATTTCGCCACGGATGGCGATAAGGGCATCAATAAAACGGTCCAGTTCAGCCAGACCTTCCGACTCTGTCGGTTCGATCATTAACGTGCCCGGTACCGGAAAGCTCATGGTGGGCGCATGAAAGCCGTAGTCAATGAGGCGTTTGGCCACGTCATCGACGTGTATGCCTGCCGTTTCCTTGAATGGCCGCAGGTCAATAATACATTCGTGCGCTACCCACCCGCCCCTGCCCGTGTACAAGACCGGATAATGATCACGCAACCGGGCAGCAATGTAGTTGGCACCCAGAATAGCCACACAAGTCGCATCACGCAGGCCCTGCGCACCCATCAGGGCGATATACACCCAGGAAACGGGCAAGATGCCGGCTGAACCATACGGGGCGGCACTGACGGGGGCATTGGCCACCCCCGGCCCCCTGGCCCCGGCCTCCCCCGGCAACCACGGCGCCAGGTGTGCTTTCACAGCCACCGGCCCCACCCCGGGCCCGCCACCGCCATGCGGAATACAAAAAGTCTTGTGCAAATTCAGATGCGACACATCAGCCCCGAACCAGCCCGGACGCGCAATGCCCACCATGGCGTTCATGTTGGCCCCATCGAGATACACTTGCCCACCGGCCTGATGAACAATGTCACACAACTCGACGACGCGTTCTTCGAAAACCCCGTGAGTGGACGGGTAGGTGATCATGATGGCGGCAAGACGATCGTCCGCCTCGGCCACTTTGCCTTTCAAGTCATCAAGATCAACGTTGCCATGCGCATCGGCTGCGACCACGCGCACCTCGAAACCTGCCAGGTGCGCCGATGCCGGATTGGTGCCATGCGCCGAAGACGGGATAAGGCAAACAGTACGCTGATGGTCGCCCCGGCTGCGATGCCAGGCACGAATCGCCAGCAAACCGGCATATTCACCCTGAGCGCCAGAATTAGGCTGCAAACTGATGGCATCGTAACCGGTGATTTCACACAACCATGCCGATAACTGATCGATCAGTTGACGATACCCCTTGGCCTGCTCATTGGGCACGAAAGGATGCAGCCCAGAGAATTCGGGCCAGGTAACGGGCAGCATTTCAGTCGTGGCGTTGAGCTTCATGGTGCATGAGCCCAAGGGAATCATGGTGCGATCCAGCGCCAGATCTTTGTCGGCCAACATACGCAGATAACGCAGCATGTCGGTTTCGGAACGTATCGACGAAAAAACCGGGTGTGTCAGTATGGGCGTATCACGACACAAATCAGCGGGCAAGGCCTGATCGGCCGGTGCGACAGACAGCGAGGAAAGATCGACAGAGGCCAGCGCATCATCAACAATGCAGGCCGCCTGGTCAGCACGCCCGCACACATCGGCAAACACACAAAGCAGATCACGCAGGTCGGAAAGCCCGACGGTTTCGTCGAGCGAAAAGGCAACGCTATCGGCGGATACCCGACGCAAATTGATCTGGCTGGCCAGGGCGCGAGACACCAATGCACTGGTTTGCAGACCACTGGTCACATGGAGCGTATCAAAGCTGGTGGCATTGGCAATGTGCCAGCCCATGCGGGTCAGCGCATCCCGCGCCACGGCGGTTGCCCCCGCAACGCGACGGGCAATGACACGCAACCCTTCAGGCCCATGCCAAAGGGCATACATACCCGCCATGATAGCCAGCAAAACTTGCGCCGTACAAATATTGGATGTGGCCTTTTCACGCCGGATATGCTGCTCGCGGGTTTGCAGGGCCAGACGCAAAGCCGGCTGCCCCTGGCTGTCGACTGAAACCCCCACCAGCCGCCCAGGCAGATGACGGCGCAGTGCTTCACGACAGGCCATGAACGCGGCATGCGGTCCACCGTACGCCATGGGAATGCCAAACCGTTGACTGGAACCCACCACCAGATCGGCCCCCAATGACCTGGTGCCTTCAAGACCACCAGCGCCAGCAGATCGGCAGCCACTGCCACCAAGGCACCCCTTTGGTGAGCCCTGGCGACCAGATCGGTGTAATCAACTACACCCCCAGCGAATGGGGGTATTGCAACAACACGCCGAAGCATTCAGGCAAACCGTCGGCCTCGTCACCAATGGAAAGTTCTATACCCAGTGCCTCGGCATGCGTGGCCAACACCGCCAACGTTTGCGGATGGCAATGCCGGGAGGCAAAGAACCGGCGATTTTCACCATCAGACTGGCGCCACGCCACGCCCATGGCCTCGGCCGCAGCCGTGGCCTCGTCGAGCAATGACGCGTTGGCCAGATCCATACCGCACAGATCGGCCACCATCGTCTGAAAATTCAGCAAAGCCTGCAGCCGCCCCTGGGAGATTTCAGGCTGATACGGGGTGTACGCCGTGTACCACGCCGGATTCTCAAGCACATTGCGCTGGATGACGGCGGGCGTGAACGTGCCGTAATACCCTTGGCCGATGTAGCTGCGAAAGACCTGGTTTTGGCCGGCCAGGGCACGCAGTTTCGCAAGCGCCTGTGGTTCAGAGAGCGGGTCGGGCAGGTTTAAGGGCCGGCCATGACGAATACCGGCAGGCACCACCTGATCGACCAGGTCATCCAGGCTCCCGACCCCCAGCACCGACAGCATCGTCGCTTGTTCGTCGGGTGTCGGGCCAATGTGCCGCTGAGCAAAATTGCTGACAGGATCGACCGGATTGTTCATGATTGACGCCTTATACCTGCACCGCCGGAATTACTGTGCCGCCCGATAGCCCTCGGCGTCAAGCAGGTTGTCTACATCGTCGGCATTCACCGGACGAATTTTAAAGATCCAGGCGTCGTAGGCCGATGCGTTGATGAGTTCCGGCTCAGCTTCGAGCGCCTGGTTAAATGCCACAATTTCGCCATCAATCGGTGCGTAAATATCAGACGCCGCCTTGACGGATTCGACCACACCCGCAGTATCACCGGCCTTCAGATGGGCCCCCACCTTGAAGTCACCGACGAACACCAGGTCGCCCAGCTGGTCTTGTGCATTATCGGTAATGCCCACCAGAAAGAGGTCTTCTTCGGCTTTTACCCATTCGTGGGATGCCGTGTATTTACGATCGTTTGGCAGATTCATTCAAGCCTCTTGTTCAATAAAAGATAATCGGTGTAGTTTACGCCAGCCTGCAACGGTTATATCCCCGTTATGCAACAGGTGTGCGCCAGCACGCAGCGGTTCAACGCGGCTTGCGCCCTACAAAAGGCAGTTTGACGACCTGGGCCGGCAACCATTTTCCGCGAATACAGACTTGCACCGATGCCCCATCCGCCAACGCCCCGGGCACCCGCGCCAATGCAACCGAACAGCCCAGAGTCGGCGACTGGCTGCCACTGGTCACTTCGCCTTCACCCAAAGGGGTACGCACGGGCATTCCGGCACGCATGACGCCACGATCGAGCAGCTTGAGGCCAACACGATGACGCTCACGCGGCGCAACCTCAAGCGCGTCACGACCAATGAACTCGCGCTCAGGGTCATGCAACGAAACTGTCCAGCCCAACCCCGATTCGAACGGGTTCACGCTTTCATCCATATCCAGACCATACAGATTCAGCCCGGCTTCAAGCCGCAGGGTGTCGCGTGCCCCCAAGCCGCAGGGCTGCACACCGGCCCGCAACAGGTCTACCCACAACACGGTGGCCTGATCAGCCGGCAAGGTGATTTCGAACCCGTCTTCACCGGTATACCCGGTACGGGCCAGGAACACGTCATCGGGTAGCGCTACGCAATGAAACGACGCCAGCTGCGCAATGGTTGGCCCCCACTGCGGCCTGACCTGTGCCAGCTTGATGTGTGCCTGCGGACCTTGTAATGCCAGAATGGCAAGGTCATCGCAGGCGTGCACATGCACATTGAAATGCCCCTCGTGCGCAACGCGCTGCATCCACTCAAGGTCTGTACGAGCGGTTGCCGCATTCAGTACGACCCGCCATCGGGTATCGGACAACTTGTAAATGATCAGGTCATCGATCACCCCGCCTTCAGGATTCAGCAGACAACTGTACATGGCCTGACCCACATGCCCCAGACGCGCCACATCATTGGCCAGCAAGATGCGCAAACAGGCAATGCAATCATCACCCGTGATCTCAACCGCCAGCATGTGCGACACATCGAACAGGCCGCAGTCACGCCGCACGGCATGATGCTCTTCGATCTGGGAGCCGTAAGAAACGGGCATGGCCCAACCGGCATAATCCACGATGCGGGCACCCGCATCGAGGTGAGCCTGGTACAACACGGTTTGCTTCAACGTTGCCACAATAACGCCTTTTCGCCATACGCCCGTCAGGGCTTTATCGGGCCGGTACCGCCTGATGGGCTGCAACCAGCGCCCGACCACAGGCGACACCGGAAGACCAGGCCCACTGGAAGTTGTACCCCCGAGCCAACCGGTGACATCAACCGCTTCACCCACAAAGTACAAGCCGGACACCGCCTTGGCCTGCATGGATTTTTGATTCAGATCGTGCGTATCAACCCCGCCACGCATGACCTCAGCCTTTTTATAACCAGCCGTACCCGAAGGAGCAAGTGTCCAATGGTGCACGCGTTGGGCCAGATCGTGCAACAGCTTGTTGGAGGCATCGGCCAGACGCACACTGACTGCATCACCCATGGATACCGGTGTGTGCGCCAGCCACTGCTCCGCCAGACGACGTGGCCACAGCCCTGCCAATACCGTAGACAGCTGCTGACGATTACCGGGCCGCAATTCCAGCAAGGCAGGCTCGAGCTGTTGCCCGGGTGCCAGATCAATTTCAATAGGCTGGCCGGGTTCCCAATAACTGGATATCTGCAGAATGGCCGGGCCAGACAGGCCACGGTGCGTAAACAAAAGGTCTTCAAAAAACTCGGCGCCCGTTCCCTTACGCCCGAGCGTTCCGGTACCCACCTTGACCTTCAACGCCACCCCGCTGAGGTCGGAAAACGGCTTCCACTGCATGGCATCGAACAACAGGGGAACCAGCGCCGGACGTGGCTCAACCACTTTCAGGCCAAACTGGCGAGCCACCTTGAGCGAAAAATCGGTGGCGCCAAGCTGGGGAATCGCCATGCCGCCTGTCGCCATCACCAGGTTCGCTGTTCGCACAACACCAGAGTTTGTTCGAACAACGAACAAATCGGCATCACGGCCGATTTCCTTGACCTCGCAAGGCATCCGCCAAGACACCCTGGCCTGATCGCATTCGGAACGCAGCACCTGAATGATGGACTCACTGGAATCATCGCAGAACAATTGCCCCTGATGCTTCTCGTGCCAGGCCACGCGATAGCGACGCAACAGCTTGAGGAAATCGTCAGGCGTATAGCCTGCCAGCGCCGAACGGGAGAAATGCGGATTACGGGAGATGAAATTGGCCGGCGTGGTGCCGGTATTGGTGAAATTGCAGCGACCGCCACCCGAAATACGGATTTTTTCAGCCAGGCGACTGGCATGGTCGAGCAGGACAACCTTCAGGCCGCCCTGCCCTGCCACCGACGCCGCCATCATGCCGGCCGCACCGGCACCAATGATGGCGACATCGAAATCAGCACAAGACACGCTTAGTCTTCACGAAGGCAGTCAACGTAATAACGGGGCTGGCCATCGGGACCAATATCTTCGGCCAAACCGTGCACATACGTTTCAAAACCCGGGAAACGGGAATTGAATTCGCGCACGAACTGCAAATAGTTGACGATGCGTTCATTGAATCGCTCGCCAGGAATCAGCAGCGGAATACCGGGCGGATACGGCGTCAGCAACACACCGGTAACACGGCCCTCCAGTTCGTCAATGGAAACACGCTCGACCTCGCGGTGGGCCATTTTTGCGTAGGCATCCGAAGGCTTCATGGCAGGCACCATGTCGCTAAGATACATTTCCGTCGTCAGCCGGGCCACATCGTGGTTGCGATACGCCTCGTGGATTTCCTGGCAAAGATCACGCAACCCCATACGTTCATAGCGACGATTTTCCTTGCAGAAATCAGGCAAAATGCGCCACAGCGGATGGTTGCGGTCGTAGTCGTCCTTGAACTGCTGAAGCGCGGTCAAAAGAGTATTCCAGCGGCCCTTGGTAATGCCGATGGTGAACATGATGAAGAACGAATACAGCCCGGTTTTTTCAATGACCACACCGTGCTCGGCCAGATACTTGGATACCAGCGCTGCAGGAATACCGGTTTCCGCAAAGGTGCCCGAGATATCCAGGCCCGGCGTGACAATCGTGGCCTTGATCGGGTCTAGCATGTTGAAGCCCTTGGCCAGCGGGCCAAAGCCGTGCCATTCGTCATCGGCTTCCAGCATCCAGTCTTCACGACTGCCAATACCGTCAGGCACAAGACGCTTGGGCCCCCACACCTTGAACCACCAGTCATCTTTGCCGAACTCGGACTCAACCTTGCGCATGGCACGGCGGAATTCCAGCGCTTCGTTGATGCTTTCCTCGACCAACGCAGTGCCGCCGGGGGTTCCATCATGGCCGCCGCCACGTCGCAAGACGCAATAATGGCGTACTGCGGCGACGTTGACGTGTGCATCAGGTACGCTTCGTTGAACACGTTACGGTCGAGCTTGCGACTTTCCGGCTCTTGAACCGTAATCTGTGACGCTTGCGACAACCCGGCCAGCAACTTGTGAATCGAGTGCGTGGCAAATACCATGGCATCCTTACTGCGCGGACGGTCCTTGCCAATGGCGTGCATGTCCTTGTAATAATCGTGGAATGCCGCGTGCGGAATCCAGGCCTCGTCGAAATGCAGCGTATCGATTTCAGAGCCCAGCTTTTCCTTGATCATTTCCACGTTATAGCTGACACCGTCATAGGTGCTTTGCGTAATGGTCAAGATGCGTGGACGCTTGTTCTTGACATCACGCGCGAACGGGTTGGCCTCGATTTTGGCCTTGATCGACTCGGGCTCGAACTCTTCAAGCGGAATCGGCCCGATAATCCCCAGATGATTACGCGTAGGGCGCAGGAACACCGGGATAGCGCCGGTCATGGTAATGGCGTGCAGAATTGACTTGTGGCAATTGCGGTCAACCACCACGATATCGTCATTGGCCACGTTGGCATGCCAGACAATCTTGTTCGACGTGGATGTGCCGTTGGTCACGAAAAAGCAGTGGTCCGCATTGAAAATGCGGGCCGCATTGCGTTCAGACTCGGCTACCGGGCCGGTGTGGTCAAGTAGCTGGCCCAGTTCATCAACCGCGTTGCACACGTCGGCACGCAACATGTTCTCACCGAAGAACTGGTGGAACATCTGACCGACCGGGCTTTTCAGGAATGCCACGCCCCCGAGTGACCGGGACAGTGCCATGAATACGACCCGTCAGAGGCATACTTGACCAGTTCACGGAAAAACGGCGGCGCCAGACCATCCAGGTAAGCGCGCGCTTCACGGATGATATGACGCGCGACGAACTCGGGCGTATCTTCAAACATGTGAATGAAGCCGTGCAACTCGCGCAAAATATCGTTTGGAATATGCTGCGAGGTACGCGTCTCGCCATACAGATAAATGGGGATATGTTCATTGCGGAACCGCAGCTCACCAATGAACGAGCGCAGGTTCTTGATGGCATTGGCCACATCTTCTGGCGAATCGACGTCGAATTCCTCATCGTCGATCGACAAAATAAAAGCGCTGGCCCGGCTTTGCTGCTGGGCAAACGAGCTCAGGTCACCGTAGCTGGTAACGCCCAGCACTTCCACGCCCTCGGCCTCGATCGCGGCTGCAAGCGCGCGAATGCCCAGACCAGAAGCGTTCTCGGAACGGTAATCCTCGTCGATGATGACGATGGGGAAACGGAATTTCATGCGCAAGACTCCTATGTGCGTGGCAATGTCACGCCCTGCTGACCCTGGTACTTGCCGCCACGGTCACGATATGAGGTTTCACAAACCTCGTCGCTTTCAAAAAACAACATTTGTGCGCAACCCTCTCCGGCGTAAATCTTGGCCGGCAGCGGGGTGGTGTTGGAAAATTCAAGTGTAACGTGCCCCTCCCACTCGGGCTCGAGCGGCGTGACGTTAACGATGATGCCGCAACGGGCATACGTACTTTTACCCAGACATACCGTCAGAACGCTGCGAGGAATACGAAAGTATTCGACGGTTCGGGCCAAGGCAAACGAGTTCGGTGGAATAATGCAGACATCACCTTTGAAGTCGACAAAAGACTTTTCATCAAACGCCTTGGGGTCGACAATGGTCGAGTTGATATTGGTAAAAATCTTGAACTCGTCCGCACAGCGCACGTCGTACCCGTAACTGCTGGTGCCGTAACTGACGATTTTGCCGCCGTTTACCGACCGCACCTGACCCGGCTCGAAAGGCTCGATCATGCCGTGCTCTTGGGCAACACGACGAATCCAGCGATCACTTTTAATCGACATAACGTTCCCTTATTTCAATGGGGCTGTATTTTATAGCCAGCCCATGACAAATGCGCGCAAGCCCGGAAAATGGTTTATTCGCGGGCCACATATCGGTAAATAAGCGCCAGACCACTGACCGTACCGACCGTGAACTGGGCCGAAAGGCCACGAGCCAGCCGGTAACTGACCCGCCCCACTGTTCCGGTGCCTGAAAGAGACTGCTCCAGACTGACCCTGAAGCCCGCCCCCAGATTCTTGGCCGCCACCATGAACTTGCGCTCGATGTCGCTGGTTCCACTGTCCAGGCCACGCACCACGGATTCCGCAGGCAAGATGCTGCCAACGCTACCCAGCTCACCTGAACGCATGCTGACCTCGTCCAGACCGAATTTCTTGTAAAACGGCTCGCCATCGCCCAGGAACGATGAACCCACCGAAAACAGCAAAGCAGCATCGCCGCCTGAGTCATCCGGCCCCCGCCCCAACAACAACCAAGACAGCTTCTGCACATCAGACACTTCGGGGTAAGAAATCAGATCAATTCTGGGCTTGCGGGCCGTTCCGCTGACACGCACACCCGCCTCGACCGCAACACCGGTACGCAAGGCCTCGATACTGAGCACCGGGCTGGCAATGTCGCCCTGAAAGGTGATCGTGCCCTGACGCAATCGCAAACGCTGACCATACGCCGAGACAGAGCCGCCGCGCGTACGCAAGGCGCCATAGCCTTGCAGCTTGCCTTCAGCCATCACGATGCGCAACTGGCCCACCAGCCCTGAATCGACCCCGTAACCCGTAATGTAGAACCGTGGCCCCAGATCGATATCAATATCCAGCGAAAGGTCTGTGTTGCTGGCGGGAGCCGCTGGAGCCTGGCCCGCACGAACCACGACAACATCGCTGTCAACCGTGGGAACACTGCTGAGCATATCAAGGTCAACCCAGCCTGCATCCACCATGACTTTGCCGGTAATATCAATTTTCTCGGAGGGCATGACCACCTTCACCTGACCCGACACCATTGCAAAGCGATCGGATCGCTGCAGGATCGGGTAACGATGCAGGTCAATCGCCACATTGCCGCCCATTTCACTTAAATCCCAATAGCCACTGAGCGTCAGATTGCCGCCCTGGGCCTCGGGGTTGGCGCGCGTCCACTCTTCGGTGCGCCACTCTTTGGGGACGGCGCGACGTACCGCAGGAAACGACAGGCCATCAATGATGAAACGATCACCCTCCATGTGCGCCCGTAATGTGCCATCGACCAGTCGCACGCCATCATCAATGCGTACTACCCGAATGTTCTGCCCGGTCACTGTACCGCTGGTCAACCAGGTTCCGTCAGGCCGGCTGCGAGCCTGCACATTGGCCGCAAGCGAGCCGCCGATTTCTGTATCGTCACCAACAAACAGACTCAGCCAGGCCAGATCCTTGATGTCGCCGGTGACCTGAACTGTTGTGGGATCACGGGTATTGACTGACACCCCCGCCCTGACTTGAGCGCAGCAACGTTTCGGCCCGGATCTGCGCCTGACCCATACGAACAGTATCGATCGTGACATCAACGCCCACCCGGCTGGTACCGTCAGCTCCATTGCTGGCCGGCCGGGCTGCCATGTCGATCTGGAACGTGCGCAAGCCCAAGGGAAAGGGCGGATCGCACTGGAACAATCAGGTCACCCCCAGATGACGCATCTGTGCATTGCCCGACAGAGCACCGGCAAATGCAAAATCCCATTTGAGAGCATAGGACATCTCCACCAAATCATTACGATCATCAACATCGACAATGACACGCCCGCGATCCGTGTCCAAGGACGGCTTTGCTGCAACAATCATACGGGTCACTTCGTCAATGATGCGTTTGGACAAGGTGAGACGATTGATATCGCCCTGAGTCGTCCAGCGACCGGGTGAGAACTGGCTGCGCCCATGGTCGAGCACAACTGAATTGCGCGACGGCAGCGCGAGGGCCAGCCGGGTGGCCCCTACCTGCAGCACATAATCGGGGGCAAGGGCTCGGGGTGCAGCAGCAGCGGCACCGGCTGTTCGGCATTCAGACTGACCTGTGCATGAGACGCCTCAAGGCGGGCAATGCGGCCCGTCCATGCCGCGTTTGGGGCGGCATCGGTTGGCGCACTGTAACCGCCTTCAAGGCGCGTACGCAAAACGACAGGCGCATCGCCCAACACGTCGCCACCGGCCGGCCCCATGTCATACCGTGCCTGCAGCTCAAGATTATGCGATGCCATGGCCCCCTGCAGCCGGGCATCAAGCTCGGCGGCACCGTCAACCCCAGGCCAGAAATCAGCCAACCGTACCGCTTTGAGCAACAGTTGCAGTTGCGTATTTTCCCAACCCAGACGACCTTCACCCGAAAGACGATTTTCGCCAAGCCGGACGTCAAGGCGCAAATCATCAACACGGTAACCGGGGTCTTGAGGCACCGCCGGGGAAACTGCCTTAACCGCAAAATCAATATCGGCGGCCAGCGGTTGGCCATTCCAGCGTGAACCGTTCCCAACGTCAAGCCTGATCCGGGCGTCCTGCAGTTCAGTCTGATCATGCAATGTGGCTGAAAAATCCGCGGAAACACTCAGCAACGCGTCGGGCAATCCACTACCGGCCAGCCAGGCCGGATCAAGTCGCCGGATCGACAGGCTACCGACCACCTGATCAAGCGTGTGGCGCGGCAAAACGGCTGGTGCCTGAATCACGGTAACCTCGGGGACCGAAGGTGCCGCATCAACGGAACGCGCTTGCGTGGCCCAATCAAGCCGGCCATCGAGCGACGAGCCATCAGGTAGCTTCAACGCCACATCCGCCTTGCGCAAGGGAAACGCCTCTCGAGGCGCGAGGGCCACTGCGGCATCGAGACTCAACCCTTGGCCACTGCCCTGCAATTCAATATGGGCCTCATCCTGCGAACCCTGTGCCCGGGCCTTGAGATCAACGGCACAAAACGTGCTCAGGGCATCAAGTTCAGTAACTTCAACACCGTCTGACTTTACGGTTCTCTCTGACGCGTTGACATCCCCTCTACTGATTTGACAGTGCCTGCCGCTTGCGCCGCAGCGGGCAGATCGGGCAGGAAATGACGCGCGCACAACACGGAGTCAGGTGTCTGACTTTTGGCCTTCGTTTCAATGACCAAGGAAAACGGCCAGGGATCGGCCAACGCCATCAGCCGGAACTCGCCGGCCACATCAGCCTCAATGTCATGCTGCCCAACGGCAACACGACGAAACACCAGCTGTGCGTCTTTTTGCGTGAGCGCCAATGAAGCGTCGAGATGATTGACCTTGACCAGTAGCGGCTGATGGTTCAACGAAACATTCAGTTCGCCTAGCGCAACACGATCCAGCGAAAAGGTCACGGGCAAGACGGGCCATTCAAACGTCGTGTCGTCGGCCGCCGCAGGTTCTGTCTCGAGTACATCAAGCGACAGCCGGCCGGCAGAAATATTGCGGGCATGCACCCGCTTGTCCCGCAATGCAGGCCAATCGATTTGGATATCAAGATCAGCAAGGTCAATGTTGACGGCCGGCGTGCTGACCTTCAAAGCACCGACCTGTACGCCATCGATGATGGTACCTTGCACAGACAACGCGCTGCCACCCGCCAGGCGCACGCCCGTTTCCAGGGCCCAACGCGTGCCGGGCTGCGATGCCACAACCCAATAGACAAACCCGGCAATCACAGCCAAGAGCAGAACGAGTGTCGGGCCTGTCCACAAGGCCAGGCGCCCCAGACGCCGCAAGAGCTTGTTCAAAACGCCACACCCAATGAAAAGTGAAGTCTCAGATTTCTGTCGCGCTGCCCGTAGGCCAATTCAACCGAAAAGGGCCTGCGGGCGTGCGCAGCACGACGCCGGCACCATAGCCAATATGAAGTTTCATGGCGCCAAACGACGTGGCCGCATCACCCGCGTCAACAAAAACACTCATGCCCAATTGCTCGGTGAAAAAATGCATGTATTCGATACTGGCCCAAGCCAGTGCCGGAGCCCCAATCACGGCATCGCCCCGAGAGACGCCAATGCTGTTGTACTTGTAGCCGCGAATGCTGCGCGAACCGCCCGTGCGGAAGCCGAAATCTTCCGGCAGACGACGGGTGTGCGCCCAGACCTTACCCACCTCGGCACGCACCGTCAGCACATCCCGCTTGCCAATCGGCCACCATTTCTGCCCTCGCACACTGGTCTTGTAGAAGGTTTGTCCTTGGTCAAGGGTCACCCCGGCACCCACGCCGACATCGATCAGATTACCTTCGCGAGGGTCATATTTGTCGTTGACGTCACGCCGCAGCCATTGCCAACCGGCGACCAGCGTCGGCACCGTGTAATCATCGGCACCATCGATTCTTGTATCATCGTAGGCACCTGTCACACTCCATTGGGTTTCATATTCGACCCGGCTGTCACCTGCACCCAAACGGGACTGCTTGCGTCGCCAGCCGACCGCATGGCGCGTGGTGTCCACACCCTGAATATCGGAATGGCTTGCCAATACGCCGAAACTGTTGGTGTACCCGCTGTCATCGGGCGGCAAATGCACATCGTAGAAAAACCGCTGCCGATTCTTGTCGACCCCGACTCCTGTTTCGATCCAGACCGGCTGACCAAAGACTACATTCTGGCGGTACAGCCCCTCGATGCGCGCCCCGTTGTCGCTATCGACCCCAAGCGACGCGGTATACACCCCGGGGCAGCCTCGGTGACACGCACAACCACCGGCATCTCAAGATCGCCGTCGGGGCGCGTGACCCGCGTCTCGGCACTGTTGTCCAGCATGACAAAAGCACCCCGGAAGAACGCCGTGGCTTGCAACGCCTGCTGCCAGTCGTCCAGTTTGTCCTGATCATAGGGCTCGCCCGGAGAATACCGGACATAACGATCAACCAGCTTGGCCGGCACACGTTTCAAACCAATAAGTTTCAGCTCGCCCATACGCACGCGCGGACCGCTATCCACATTCACTTCCAGCTGCGCAACCGCCTCGTCGGCCATCACCGTCGCCTGAGAATGGCGCATTCTGGCGAGGTAAAAATCTTTACGACTGACTTCGGTAATCAGATCGGATTTCGCATCGCTCCAGGTTTCATTGATGAATGGCATCCCCTTGTCCAGCGGCCACTCTTCCTTCAGCAACCTCACTCGATCGGAAAATTCAGGCTCGGCAATTTTTCCGGTGAAGCGGATATCCACCTGGTCGACGACCGCACGCCTGCCTGGGTCGATGGAAATATCCCAGGTTTCTCCCAAGTGATCCTGGCCAACCGTCAGATCAACACGAGCTGAAAAATAGCCTTGGGTAGCCAGTGCGGACAACGTGGCGTCACGCGCCCGGCGACGCAAACGCGACACCTCGCCGCCGTCCTGGTCTTCCGCCAACCGTGTAATGGAATCCACCGCGCCCATGATGGACTGCAACGCCTCGGGCGGCACCCCGCCCGGATCAATAATCACTTCGGGCCGGGCCGCCTGGACCGACTGTGCCGCCAGGCACAAACCCGCCGCAACCACAGCCCCAAAAAACGACCGCCGCCTGCTGCCGCAAACCGCATCAAATGCCTCAGGGATTAACAACAACAGACGGCATCTTGCCCGCCATGTCTTTGGGCAAGGCAGCCACCAGGCAAGCGACCTGATGGGCGATGCGCTGATATTCGGCCGCTGCCGGGCTGTCAGGGTCGGACACCACAGTCGGCGTACCGGCGTCGGTCTGGGCACGAATACTGAGCGCAAGCGGCAGCGAACCCAGCCACGGCAAGTTGAATTCGGCAGCAAGATCACGACCGCCATGCTCACCAAAAACGGGTTCGGCATGGCCACAATTCGAGCACACATGCATCGACATGTTTTCAACTACCCCGAGCACCGGGACATCAACCTTGCGGAACATCTGCAAGCCCTTGCGGGCATCGGCCAACGCCAGGTCTTGTGGCGTGGTCACAATGACAGCGGCCGTCAGGGGGACTTTTTGCGACAGCGTCAGCGCGATATCGCCGGTACCCGGCGGCATATCAATGATCAGGTAGTCAAGATCGCCCCAATTGGTCTGGCGCAACAATTGCTCGAGGGCCTGACTGACCATCGGGCCACGCCAGATGGCGGGGGAATCGGGGTCGATCAGGAACCCGATTGAGTTGGCTTCAATGCCATGGCCGACCAGAGGTTCCATGGTTTTGTTGTCATGACTTTCGGGCTTGCCGGACAGACCCAGCATGATGGGTACGCTGGGGCCATAAATATCGGCATCAAGCAAGCCAACGCGCGCACCTTGTGCACGCAAGGCCAGTGCCAGATTGACCGACGTCGTACTTTTACCCACCCCGCCCTTGCCCGAAGCTACGGCGATGATGTTGCGTACGTTAGCCAACGGCTTCAAGCCACGCTGTACAGCATGGGTCTGCACCGCCAGCCGGCACCCAAAACGCCCCAGGCTAAAGCCTGCCCCTGTAATAGCTGTTTCAATGGATTGCCGAAGGGCCGCTTCACTATTGAAAACGGGATACCCCAGCGCTAAAGTGAGGTTGACGACCTGCCCGTCTGTGCTGATTTCACTTTTTTACGATTGGACCCAATTTCTTTTGTGTATTGGGATCGATAACGTCAGACAATAGGTTGAATATCTGGTCTGGGTTGGTGCTCATGTGGGTGCCTTCGTACAGTATTTTTGCGGCAATTCATGCCAAAGTGAAAGCATAGCGGATTGCATGACAAGCCCCAACCAAAGCAGGCCGTAATGGAACTTTTTTCAGTAAAAATGTCATACTCACCTATATGAATACATTTAATCAAATCTTGCGCGGCTTGCTGTTTTTTGTACTGGCCATCTTTGGTATGGCCATGGCATTCATTTTCATGGTGTCCACAGCGATCGCCATCGGCATCCTGTTCATCGTGGCCAAAATCAAAGGGCGGCCTTTCGGCGCCCGCGCCTACTGGGAAGCCCGCCAGCGCGCTGCGGCCGCCAGCGCCAGCCGCTATCGTGCCGCGACCCAACCCTCAGCCTCACGCTTTGGCAAGCAAGACGTCGTTGACGTCGAAATGCGCGAAATCCGCTAACCTCAGCCTTTGTGCACTGCCGCACCGTGCAGCGGCAGAAGCCCCCAAGGGCATGCGATTCATTACAATAGAGGGTGTTCCTTCACACTAATGAATCGGCGCCCTCATGTCTCGCACCTTATTTGTCACCACCGCCCTCCCCTACGCCAACGGTTCCTTCCACATCGGCCACATCATGGAATACATCCAGGCCGACATCTGGGTCAGGACCATGCGAATGGCGGGTCATACCGTACATTTTGTGGGTGCCGACGACGCGCACGGTGCGCCCATCATGCTCAAGGCTGAAGCCGAAAACATCACGCCCCAGGCGCTGGTGAAACGCTACGCCGACGAACGCCCCCAGTACCTGAACGGTTTTCATATCCGGTTTGATCACTGGCACTCGACCGACACCCCCGAAAATATTGAGCTGTCTCAAAGCATTTACAAGGCCCTCAAGGCTCAGGGCCTGATCAGCACCCGTCAAATCGAACAATTCTTTGACCCCGTCAAGGGCATGTTCCTGCCCGACCGTTACATCAAGGGTGAGTGCCCCAAGTGCCATGCGCAAGACCAGTACGGTGACTCCTGCGAGGCCTGTGGCGCAGTGTATGCCCCGACCGACCTGATCAAACCGTACTCGACCCTGACCAAGGCCACGCCGGTTCTGAAAACATCAGAACACTACTTTTTCAACCTGTCTGACCCGCGTTGCGTGCAGTTCCTGCAAGAATGGACAACCGGTGCCAATGCCCGCGGCCAAAAACGCCTGCAAAGCGAGATCCTGGCCAAAACACGCGAATGGCTGGGCACCGGCGAAGCCGACAGTGAAGCCAACCTGGCCGACTGGGACATTTCCCGCGACGCACCGTATTTCGGCATTGAAATCCCGGATGCGCCGGGCAAGTATTTCTATGTATGGCTGGACGCCCCGATTGGCTACCTGGCATCGCTGAAAGCGTATTGCAACAAGGCCGGCCTTGACTACGATGCCCTGGTCGCCCCTGACAGCCCCATCGAACAAATTCATTTCATCGGCAAAGACATTGTGTATTTCCATGCACTGTTCTGGCCTGCCACACTGAAATTTTCGGGTCGTAAAGTACCCGACCAGTTGCATGTGCACGGGTTCATTACCGTCAGCGGCGAAAAAATGTCCAAGAGCCGGGGCACCGGTATTTCACCCTGCGTTACCTTGAACTGGGCATGAACGCCGAATGGATGCGTTACTACATTGCAGCCAAACTGAACGCTCGCGTCGAAGACCTTGACTTCAACCCTGACGATTTTGTCGCCCGTGTCAACAGTGACCTGGTCGGCAAGTATGTCAACATCGCCAGCCGCGCCGCCAATTTCATTAACAAATACTTTGACGGCCAGCTGGGCTATGCCGGCGATACAGCAGCGCTGATTGCCGACATCACCGACGTCACAAACTCGGTTCAAGCCGACCTGGAGGCCCGCGAATACGGTCGTGCCGTGCGTACGGCCATGGCCTACGCCGACCGTATCAATCAGGCTTTCGACGCTGCCCAGCCCTGGGTCATGGCCAAAGGATTTGCCGATGCGGGCACCGAACAGAAAGCACAACTGCAAGACGTTTGCTCGCGCGCCCTGGCTGGCTTCAAGGCGCTGTCCGTCATGCTCACCCCGATTCTGCCTGTACTGGCTGAACAAGTTGCGCAAGACCTGTTCGCCGATGCAACGTCCTACACCTGGGCTGACGCTACCCGCCTGCCTACCCGCATCAACGCATTCAAGCACCTGATGCAACGTGTTGACCCGAAAATGCTGGATGACCTGTTTGAACCGCCGGTTGTCGAGGCTCCCAAACCCGGCGGCGAAGAAATCGCCGAAACCATCGACTTCAAAGATTTCGCCAAAATCGACCTGCGTGTCGCAAAAATTGTTGAATGCAGCGAAGTTGACGGCTCTGACAAACTGCTGCGCCTGATGCTTGATGTGGGCGAAAGCCGCTTGCGACAGATTTTTCAGGGATCAAGTCGTCTTACACGCCTGCCGACCTGACTGGAAAACTGACCGTGGTCGTGGCCAACCTGGCCCCCGCAAAATGCGTTTTGGTGTTTCCGAAGGCATGGTGCTGGCCGCCAGCCACGCTGATGAGTCCACCAACCCGGGCATCTACATTCTTGAGCCCTGGACTGGCGCAACCCTGGCATGCGTATCAGCTGATGCATAAACACGACCAGGGCCACCGGCATTCGCATCATTCACGCGAAGCCAACGACCGCTATGCCCAGGGGCGTTTCAGCACCTGGGTCAGTGTATTCGTCAATATCATCCTGACGGTTGCGCAAGCGGTTATTGGTATTTTTGCGCACTCGCAAGCCCTGGTGGCCGATGCCATTCACTCATTTTCAGACTTGCTGTCCGACTTCGTGGTGTTGGTCGCCAACAAACACAGCCAGAAGGGGCCAGACGCCGACCACCACTACGGCCACCTGCGCTTTGAAACCGCAGCGTCCCTGATCCTGGGTGTACTGCTGCTGGCCGTTGGTGCTGGCATGTTGTGGTCCGCCTTCAACAAACTGCAGACACCTGAAGCCATCGGGAAAGTCCACTATGCCGCCCTTATTGCCGCTGTACTGACCCTGGCCTGCAAGGAGCTGTTGTTCCGCTACTTGCTGCGGGTAGGCGAACGGGTTCGGTCCAGCATGCTGATCGCCAATGCCTGGCATGCCCGCTCTGATGCGGCCTCATCACTGGTGGTGCTGGTCGGTATCGGTGCCAACCTGCTGGGGTTGCCCATTGCCGACCCTGTAGCGGCACTGATTGTGGGCCTGATGATCGGTCGCATGGGGTGGCAATTTTTCCACAACGCGTTCAGCGACCTGATGGATCGTGCCGTCGATGACGAAACCGAACAACGCATTCGTGACCACCTGCTCGCTACACCCGGCGTCTATGGTCTGCATGACCTGAAAACACGCAAACTGGGCGATATGATCTGGGTTGAGGTTGACCTTGAAATGGACGCTCGTCTTACCATCGCCCAGGGTCACGATATTGCCGTTGAAGCGCGTCGGCGCGTGATGGAACACGAGGCCGTGCTGGATGTGATGACCCATTTTGACCCTGTACATGTCGATGACAACGGCAATATTGTTGAACGACTGACCCCCTGACGCCATCTCTGGCTGGGCCTTTGCCTTCCCGGCACCCGGGCCCGGTCACTACCGGAGCCCACCATGCCGAATATCAATCCGCTGAACCTGAACGACCCCTCGCTGCTGCAAACACGTTGCTACATCAACGGGCATTGGCGTGATGCTGACAGCGGCAACACCCTGAACGTGGTGAACCCGGCAACCGGAGAGGTACTGGCCCGGATTCCCGATGCGGGTGGAGCAGAAACAGCACAGGCCATCAATGACGCCAATGCCGCACTGCCCGCATGGCGCAGCCTGACTGCTGCAGAACGGGGCCGCTACCTGCAACGCTGGCACGCCCTGATGCTGGAACACAAGGCCGACCTGGCACGTATCATGACGCTGGAACAGGGCAAACCACTGGCCGAGGCCTTGGGCGAAATCACCTACGCAGCGGCATTCATTGAATGGTTTGCCGAAGAAGGCAAACGCGCCTATGGCGAAGTGATCCCGTCACCCGCCTCGAACACCCGGTATGTGGTGATCAAACAAGCGATTGGTGTGTGTGCGGCGATTACCCCTGGAATTTCCCGTCGGCCATGATCACCCGCAAGGTGGCCCCCGCGCTGGCGGCGGGTTGCACCATTGTGCTCAAGCCGGCCGAACTGACACCATTGTCGGCGCTGGCCCTGGCCGAACTGGCACATCGTGCCGGAATTCCGGCAGGCGTGTTCAACATCGTGACGGGCGATGCCAAAGCCATCGGTGCCGAACTCTGCAGCAACCCCATTGTACGCAAGCTGTCCTTCACCGGCTCAACACCGGTCGGCAAATTGCTGATGGAACAATGCGCCCCGACCCTGAAAAAACTGTCGCTGGAACTGGGTGGCAACGCCCCGTTCATTGTGTTTGACGACGCCGACATCGATGCGGCGGTCAAAGGCGCCATTGCCGCGAAATACCGCAATACCGGACAAACCTGCATCTGCGTCAACCGCTTTCTGGTTCAAGCCGGCATTTACGATACGTTCGTCGAAAAACTGGCGGCCGCTACAACACTCCTGAAGGTTGGCAACGGCCTTGATGAGGGCGTTGTGCAAGGCCCGCTGATCAATGATGCTGCGGTCACCAAGGTAGAGCGCCTGGTGGCCGACGCCACCCTTAAAGGGGCGACCGTGGTTACCGGTGGCCAACGCCTGTCCCCTGAAGGACTATGGTTCACCCCCACGGTTCTTGCCAATGCAACAGCCGGTATGGATATTGCCCGCCAGGAAATATTTGGCCCGGTATCGGCAGTCTTCCGTTTTGATACTGAAGAACAGGCCATTGCCATGGCCAACGACACCGAGTACGGGCTGGCTGCCTACTTTTACACCCGCGACATTGGCCGCGTATGGCGGGTTGGCGAGGCCCTGGAGTACGGCATGGTGGGCATCAATACGGGCTCGATGTCCTCTGAAGTCGCCCCGTTTGGCGGCATCAAGCACTCGGGCCTTGGCCGCGAAGGTTCGCGTCATGGGCTGGATGAATATCTGGAACTGAAGTATCTGGCCATGGGCGGGCTATGACTCGAAGGGGCTGAGGTAGCCCGCAGGGCTCGGGCTGCAGTCACCCGACCTTTAGCCAGCCTGGAGGTAGCGCAAAATCCGGCAAAGACCGGCCAAACAAAAAGCCAATCCAGGAGGATTGGCTTTTTGTTTACAGATTAAAAATCTGCCTGAATTCGGTATGGAGCGGGTGAAGGGAATCGAACCCTCGTATGAAGGCGGGTAAGGAGATGGCCTCACGGCCACCCCTCCCCTAAGAACCGTACGTGCAAGTTTCCCCGCATACGGCTCAAGCAACTACGAAACACGCTTTTTTGAATAAAGTCGTGCCGGCAGCAGTCGCTTTTCCAATGCCTCCCTTATCGTTTGGGAAAATCCACGGATGTGTTTTCTTCATGTTCAGCGCCCTGTTTTCGGGTGTATCGGGCATAGAGCACCGATGCACCGAGCAGGACAATAAACACCGTCAAACCAGTGATAGCCGTAAAGCTGATCCAATCCATGAATACCCCCATAGAAAGCGGAAGGCTGTAACCCGAGTCTGTGAAAAAGCTACTGATCGGGCCACTTTAAAACAACTCGCGCCAGCTTCGCATCAACTGTTACTTTGTCCTTTCGATACATTTCTCAGATTTTGCTGCTCTGCGTTCGTTGGAATGGTGTTGCATGTGACAGTTCGGATGCAACAGCACCAGATTGGTAAAGTTATCCGAACCGCCTTCCGACCGTGGGATTCTGTGATGAATATTCCATCCAGTATCTTTGGTGATCGGTTGGTCGCACATGGGGCAGAGTCCTTCCTGCCACCACCAGAGACGACGCAGCCGCCCACGTCCGCTGAGTGTTGATTCCAGTTTGCGGCCGAGCCGTTTGGAAAAATACTCATCACACGCGGGGTCGTAAGGATTAGCCGTAGACATCACCTTGGTATGAGGCCGTTTCCGGAACTCACTCAAGAATGGCAACGCTTTATCCTTTACGGCAAAACGCCAGTCTCTTCCATCCAGGCATTTGAAGTATCGCTGTTTGATCCACCGTTTCCCCTTGTTAGGGTGACGACGGCACGCCCAGCGCCACAGTGCTTGCCATATATAGTGATCACACTTGTTGAAAGTGCGAGTCGCCATTTGCGAGCGGTGGTAGTTGGCCCATCCCCGAATTATCGGGGTGAGTTTGTCTATCACTTCATCCTGCCTGACAGACCCCATTTCCCTGAGCGTCGTGCGGATCTTGTTCAAGAATGCTTTGGTATTTTTCTTCGATGGCTCGATGAGCAATATCGATTTTCGGTACCTGACAGTCCAGCCGAGGAAATCGAAGCCCTCTGTCACATGAGTGATTTTGGTTTTCTCCTCGGACAATACAAGCCCCCTGTGTGTCAGAAAATTCCTGACCAGTGGTTTAACCCGTTCTTCCAGAAACTCTTTCGAGCTTGCCGTAATCACGAAGTCATCCGCATACCGCACAAAATTGACCTTTGCTTCACGCGCTTCACGCACTGTTCTGAACAATGTTTGAAGTTCGTTTTGCAGGCCATCCAGGGCAAGATTTGCCAATACGGGGAAATAATTCCCCCTTGTGGCGTCCCTGCCAAGGTTGGAAACAGACGTCCCATATCCACATAGCCTGCTGCCAGCCACTTGCGCAAGATGCCTTTGTCCATGCAGACATTGGCAAGCAACCACTCATGACTGATGTTGTCGAAACACCCTTTGATATCGCCTTCCATGACCCACTTCGGAGAAGCTTTTCGGCCAAGTGCATTGCGCACCTGTTCGATTGCATCTGCGGTGGCGCGTTCACGCCGGAAGCCATAAGAATCTGTATCGCCGATTGTTTCTGACACAGGGTCAAGCGCCAAAAGATGCAGCGCTTGTGTGGCCCGATCACGCATAGTGGGAATACCCAATGGGCGTTTTCCACCATTTGATTTCGGGATATAAATGCGACGCAATGGAAGTGGTTTATACCTCTTGATACCGAGGTTCACGACCGCATTCCATTTGTCTTCAGGAGTGCTCCAAGTTTGCTGATCAACACCTGGAGTTTTTCGACCGCGATTTTCTGTGACGCGCCTCACAGCCAGCGCTTTCGCGCTGGTGGATTTGGCCAAGAGTCGCTGCAGTGAACGGACTTTACGCCATTCGCCTGCTTTTGCTGCCTTCGCAATTCGTGCCTGTAACCTCGCAACAACCTGGTTTACGTCTGACCACGGAATACCGTGCCAGCTTTGCCAAGTTGCGGAGGCGACATCACAATTAAAAGCATTGCGTCCATATCAACCTCCGGTTGTATGGAGCGGGCGATGGGAATCGAACCCACGACGAAAGCTTGGGAAGCTTTAGTTTTACCATTAAACTACACCCGCCCGATCCCAGAAGGATAGACGCTACTCTGCCCCGAAGGGGAGAGCATTGTCGCCCCTTTGGGTGCTAATTACAAGACCGTCTTGCGACGAGTCACCATGTGGAAGTCTGCACGCTTTCACGTCAGGGCATGTTTCATCCCCTATCTTGCCCATTACAGACAAGCATTCGCTTTTTCCACAATCCTATACCCACTGAAGTATCAGAAGATCTTGCGATCTTCCTTGTCTGCCATACAGGCCAGACACCCCATTGGGCTTACCAAGTTCCGCATATATAACAGAGTTGGTTAGGTTCCACACTTCCGCCGGAGACCGTATGTCAGCGTATCCGCACCAAGCAGGCGAATATCCGGTCACATGCCATTTTGGCTAGAGCCCAGTTGCATTTGGCTCTGTCAGCTTGACGACGTTTATATGTGGTTCACTCTCGTTAACCGTACAACTCAACCTAGCATCTCATCCGGCTGCAACTGCCAGAATCACACCAAGCCCCTCGCGGGGCAGGATGTACCCCGAGAGGTGATTACATTGTCAGAGCGCTTCGCACCCCGCCGTTACCAGCGACGCACTGCTCCTAGGTTACAAGGGGCTGAACCCTTGGTACAGCCATTCTGTTTCCAGAACGCTGCACAATTACATATGCGGCTTCCGCCGCGCATAAAAACCAGGCGCACGAGTGCCCCTGTACTTCTAAAAGCCACCTCGAAAGGCGGTAAAACTAAAAATGCTACGTTCCTCACTGTTAAAGCCGTGAGAAGACTAGCTATCTATGCGCGACGCTTGTCGCACGCTTGGGAAGCTGCCGTTCTACCATTGAACTACACCCGCGGCGCGTGCATTATAGCGCAAGTATAATGGCGCGCATGACTAGCCCGCCTGATAATGACGCCATGCCTGAAACCTCTCTACCCACCCCCGACACCGTCGATATCGACGCCCTGCGCGGTGGCCATATCAAAAGTTTTGTGCATCGTCGCAGCCACATTACACCCAGCCAGCAAGCCGCCATCGACGCGCTGATGCCCCAATGGTCAATCACCTACAAGCCCGCCGTACTTAACCTTGAAAAGGCCTTTGGCCGCAAGGCCCCCGTTATTCTGGAAATCGGTTTCGGCATGGGTGAAACCACGGCAAAAATTGCCGCTGCCCGGCCTGATGACAACTTCCTGGGGTTGAAGTGTTTAATGCGGGTGTTGGCGCCATGCTTAAACGCATCGACGAAACAGGCCTGCAAAATATTCGCATCATCCAGCACGACGCCGTCGAGGTGGTGCGCGACATGATCGCCCCCGACACCCTGGCCGGGGTGCATGTGTACTTCCCCGACCCGTGGCCCAAAAAGCGTCATCACAAACGCCGCCTTCTGCAGCCACCGTTCGTGCAATTACTGGCCAGCCGACTGGCACCTGGCGGGTACTTTCATTGCGCCACTGACTGGGAAAATTACGCCGAACAAATGCTGGAGGTTCTGGGTAATGAGCCCCTGCTGCAGAACACCTGTGAAGGTTATGCGCCACGCCCCGATTACCGCCCGTTAACCAAATTCGAGAACCGTGGCCTGCGTCTGGGCCATGGCGTCTGGGACCTGATTTTCAAACGTAACGCATCATGAACATCACATTGAACGGCCAGCCCAAAACACTGGATAGCGTCAGCACGGTCGCTGACCTGGTTCGTTTTCTGGGCTATGAAGGCAAGCGTATTGCCGTCGAATGCAACGGCGACATCGTCCCCAAAAGCCAGCACGGCCAGCATACGCTGGCCGAGGGTGACGAAATTGAAATTGTAGTGGCCGTCGGCGGCGGCTGAAGGCTTAACGGAACGGGAAACCGCCCTTGCCCAGGCCTTTAAGCCCGCCCATCGCGCGCATCATTTTGGCCATGCCACCTTTTTTCATTTGCTTCATCATGCCCTGCATCTGGTCGAACTGTGCCAGCAGGCGATTGACTTCCTGAACCGAAACGCCCGCACCGGCGGCAATGCGCCGCTTGCGCGAGGCCTTGAGCAATTCGGGCTTGGAGCGTTCGGCGAGCGTCATGGAATTAATGATGCCTTCGGTACGCCGCAACTGCTTTTCAGCCTGACCGCTTTGCAACTGGCTGGCGGCTTGGGCGAACTGGGCCGGCAGCTTTTCAAGCATGGAACTCATGTCGCCCATTTTCTTGACCTGCTGCAACTGATCACGAAAATCGTTCAGATCGAACTTGTCGCCTGACTTGATCTTGGTTGCCAGTTTTTGCGCTTCGGCAATATCAATGTTGCGCTGGGCCTGTTCAACCAGCGACACGATATCGCCCATGCCCAGCACCCGCTGAGCCATGCGTTCGGGGTGGAACGGTTCGAGGCCATCGAGTTTTTCAGACACCCCGACGAACTTCAACGGCTTGCCGGTAACATGGCGCACCGACAACGCGGCACCGCCACGGGCATCGCCATCGAGCTTGGTCAATACAACCCCGGTCAGTGGCAAGGTATCGCCAAACGCTTTGGCCACATTGACCGCGTCTTGCCCCTGCATGGCATCCACCACAAACAGAGTCTCGATCGGGTTGAGCAAATCGTACAAGGCGCGAATTTCGCGCATCATGTCTTCATCAATACCCAGACGACCGGCCGTATCGACAATCAGCACATCGTAATGATGTCGACGCGCGTGATCAAGCGCCGCACGGGCAATGTCTTCGGGCTTTTGCGAGCCATCGGATGGGAAAAATCGACACCGACCTGACTGGCCACCGTTTTCAGTTGATCAATCGCCGCCGGACGATAGACGTCAGCACTGACCACCAGCGTTTTCTTTTACCGGTTTTCTTGCCTTTGGCGGTATGACCGCCTTCGGCCAACCACTTGGCCAGCTTGCCCGTAGTCGTGGTTTTACCCGCCCCTGCAAACCGGCCATAAGAATGATGGCCGGTGGCTGTGTCGCCAGCGACAACTCGCTGGCCAGGTCGCCGTCAGCCCCACCCATCAAGGCCGTCAGTTCTTTATGAACCACACCCACCAGGGCCTGGCCCGGGTTAAGACTGTCGGCGACTTCTGTACCCAGGGCCTGCTCTTTGACTCGCGCAATGAAGTCACGCACCACAGGCAAGGCCACGTCGGCCTCGAGCAGGGCCATGCGCACTTCACGCAGCATGTCCTGGGTGTTGGCTTCAGTAAGACGTGCCTCGCCCTTGATGGTTTTAACAACGCGGGAAAGCCGCTGGGTAAGATTTTCTAGCATGACGATGGATTCGCGAAAACTGGTTTAGTATCTTGGGATACCGTCTAAAATGATGGCCCCCGGGCATTATGCCCCAGGCCCTGACCACACTACGCAGGAACTATGTCTGAAGGCATTGTATTTCACACCCTGGCCACATTTGCCTACGCCGCACTGGCGGCCCTGATGTGGCACCCCTTGCGCCAGGGACGCATTGCAACACGTACCAGCAACACGCAACGCGTTTGCCTGCTGGGCACGTTGGCTGTGCATGGCATTGCACTATACCAGTCGGTGCTGCCCGCCAGCGGCCTGTATTTAGGTTGGGCACTGGCACTGTCTGTGGCCATCTGGCTGGGCATGCTGGTTTTCTGGCTTGAAAGCCTGGTACTGAACATCAACGGCCTGTTGCTCATTTTACTCCCGGCCAGCGCATTGGCCACCGCCATGGCGGCAATCTTCCCGGTCGGCCATCTGGTGGCTCACGCCAGCAATGAACTTTTACGCCTTCACTTGCTGATTGCCCTGATGGCCTACGGCCTGGTTACGGTTGCCGCCCTGCAATCCATTCTTATGGCAACCCTTGACCGCTACCTTCACAAACCTTCCGAACAAGCGTCTCATGCCAGGTGGTTCAGCAACGCCCTTGATGTCATGCCCCTCTGCTGGTTCAAGAAAAACTGCTGTTCCGCCTGGTCTGGATCAGTTTCTTCGCCCTGACCCTGACCCTGATCACCGGCTCAATGATTTCCTTGAACCTGAGCGGCAAACTGTTCCCGGTCGATCACAAAACCGTATTCACCGTGCTGTCGTGGCTGACGTTCGCACTGCTGCTGGCGGGTCGTCACATACGGGGCTGGCGCGGCCGACTGGCCCTGCGCTGGACCCTGACCGGCTTCGCCTTTGTGGTCCTGGCCTACACCGGGAGCCGCTTTGTCATTGACGTCATTCTTGCACGAGGCTGACATGGGAAAATTTCTGTTCTGGGCTGTCGTGATTCTGGGCGCGCTGTTTGCCGCCCGCCTATTGGCCGCACACAATCGCAAAAACAATACCCCGCCTACCGCACCGCCAACCCGTTCAGACGGCTCAGCCGCCGTCAAAGGCAGCGACACCAACGCAGAACCCATGGTGCGCTGCGCCCACTGCGGCATTCATATGCCACGTTCAGAAGCGGTGCTTTCTGACGGAAAAACCTGGTGCAGCACCGAGCACGCCAAACTGGGGCTGCGTCAGTGACCGGTCTGAAGCTTGACCGGCAGGGATGGCTGACACCCCACAGCCGGGTCCAGCGCAAACCTTCACCCAACCATAACAAACGCCCCAAAGGGGTAGACCCAACCCTGCTGGTGCTGCATAACATCAGCCTGCCACCCGGTCAGTACGGTGGGCCGGAAATCATCGATTTTTTCCAAAACTGCCTGGATACCAACAGCCACCCCTGGTTCGAGCATATAAAAGGGGTCAAGGTATCGGCCCACTTCCTGATACGGCGCGACGGCGGAATCATCCAGTTTGTCTCCACACGGCACAGGGCCTGGCATGCCGGCGTATCCACATTCAACACGCGTAGCGCCTGCAATGATTTTTCAATCGGTATCGAGCTTGAAGGCACCGACCACGAGGCGTATACCGACGCGCAGTATCACGCGTTGAAACACCTGACCCTGGCGCTACGGGTGCGCCATCCGCTAACCGCTGTCAGGGGCCATGAACACATCGCCCCGGGCCGGAAAACCGACCCGGGGCCACAGTTCAACTGGCGCCGCTACGCGCGCGAAACGCGCTGGCTGTTGCGGCAACTGCCGCCACTGACTCAGTGCGCGACAAGCCCCGCTGTTCAGAGCGAGGCAGATGTCAATTAGCCGGCCGCTTTCAGCAGCAACTTGTTCATGCGTTTGACGAACGACGCCGAATCTTTCAGCTGCCCGCCTTCGGCCAGCATGGCCTGATCCAGCAACAACTGCGACCACTCGGCGAAGTCCTCTTCCGACGCATCCTGAACGCGACCGATCAGGGCGTGTTCAGGGTTGATTTCAAGAATCGGCTTGACCTCGGGCGCCTCTTGCCCGGCCGCCTGCAGCATGCGCAACAAGTGCGGGCTCAACTCGTTGGCGTCCACCACCACGCACGACGGTGAATCAACCAGGCGCAACGTCACACGCACATCTTTGACCCGATCGGCCAATGCGGTTTTCATGCGCTCAACCAGCGGCTTGAAGGTTTCCGAGACCTCTTCCTGACGTTTTTTCGTCTTCGTCGGCCAACGCGTCAAGATCAAGCCCCCTTTGGCAATCGACACCAGCGCCTTGCCTTCGAACTCGCGCAAGAACGACAGCATCCACTCATCCACACGATCGGACATCAGCAGAACCTCGAGCCCCTTCTTGCGGAAAATCTCGAGGTGCGGGCTGTTGCTGGCAGCAGCGAACGATTCTGCCGTGACGTAGTAGATTTTGTCCTGGCCTTCTTTCATGCGGCCCACATAATCGGCCAGCGACACGTTTTGTGTGGCACTGTTGGTATGGGTGGACGCAAAACGCAGCAGCTTGGCAATGCGATCTTTGTTGGACGCATCTTCACCCGCGCCTTCCTTGATCACCTGCCCGAACTGCTCCCAGAACTCGGCGTACTGTTCGGCGTTGTTTTCGGCCAGGTCTTCCAGCAACGACAGAATACGCTTGGTCGAACCCTCGCGAATCGAGCGCACATCACGGCTTTCCTGCAAAATCTCGCGCGACACATTCAGTGGCAAATCGGCCGAGTCAATGACCCCGCGCACGAAACGCAAATAGGCCGGCAGCAACTGCTCGGCATCGTCCATGATGAATACCCGTTTGACGTACAGCTTGACGCCACGGCGCGCATCGCGGTCAAACAGGTCAAACGGTGCCCGCTTGGGCACGTACAACAATTGGGTGTACTCGCTGCGCCCCTCGACACGGTTATGTGTCCAGGCCAACGGGTCATCAAAATCATGCGAAACGTGTTTATAGAATTCTTTGTACTGCTCGTCAGTAATGTCCGACTTGGCGCGCGTCCAGAGCGCATTGGCCTGGTTGACCGTTTCCCACTCGGTGGTCTTGACCTGCTTGGAAGCCTCGCTGTCCCACTCTTCCTTGAGCATCTGTACCGGCAGCGAAATGTGGTCAGAGTAGCGGCGCAACACCTCACGCAGTTTCCAGCCACTTAAAAATCATCTTCATCGGCGCGTAAATGCAGCGTAATCGACGTGCCACGATCAGCCTTTTCGACCGTCAATACCGAGAACTCGCCCTGCCCGTCCGATTCCCACAAAACCGCTTCAGTGGGTTCGGCGTCGGCGCGACGACTGAGCACAGACACTTTGTCGGCAACAATGAATGACGAGTAAAAGCCCACCCCGAATTGACCAATCAAATTGGCGTCTTTTTGCTTGTCGCCGGTAAGACGGGAGAAAAACTCTTTCGTGCCCGAGCGCGCAATCGTACCCAGATTCGCCACGGCCTCGTCACGCGACAGGCCAATACCATTATCGGAAATGGTAATGGTGCGCTTGTCGGCATCGTATTCAACCCGGATGCGCAAGTCGGTATCGCCCTGCATCAGGTCAGGGTTGTCGATGGCTTCAAAGCGAAGCTTGTCGCACGCATCGGACGCATTGGAGACCAGTTCGCGAAGAAAAATTTCTTTGTTGCTGTACAGCGAGTGAATCATCAGATGCAGCAACTGTTTGACTTCGGCCTGAAAACCCAGGGTTTCAGCAGGCGCAGCAGCTTCGGTTTGACTCATGACGGAACACCTTTAAATTTGGTTAAACAGTGAACGGCTTGACAGCCCTACAGGGGTCGATAACGACCGATTGCGGATAAATGGGGGTTGTTGCGGGGTTTTCAAGATGGGGGTTGCCAGGAGGCTGTTTGGGTTTCAAAAAGGCGCTTGTTCGTGGTTGTGGGGTGGGCGCATGCAAAGGTTTAAAATTCGTCGTATAATCGCGTTCTTCTGCCCGGCAGCCCTTCGCGCTGCCGATCCAGCCCAAATGCCCGGGTGGTGAAATTGGTAGACGCAGGGGACTCAAAATCCCCCGCCGCAAGGCGTGCCGGTTCGATTCCGGCCCCGGGCACCACTCTAAAATCCCTAGTCTTTACAAGAACTTAGCGCGATTTTCAAAGTTACCCTGATACTAGGGGATTCCCAAAGTTTGCGAGCAAAGTACAGTTTCGGTACAGTGGCGAAGCGCCGAGTGTACTTCTGGAGCTTTTGCACGCATGGCTACTATCGTTAAAACCCCTTCTGGTACTTGGAAAGCCGTTATTCGCAAAACGGGCTGGCCCACTTCGTCCAAAACATTTCGAACCAAACGCGACGCTGAAGACTGGGCACGCCGGACCGAAGATGAAATGGTTCGCGGGGTTTATATCCAGCGAGCTCCAGGTGAGCGGACAACCCTTGAGTCAGCCCTAACCCGCTACCTTCGCGAAGTCACGCCCACCAAACGCGAATCCACACGCATCGCCGAGTACAAAAAAGCACAGCCGTTACTCAAGCATCTTGGGAAATATTCCTTGGCTGCCCTAAGCGCCGACATTGTCGCCCAATATCGTGACATGCGGCTGGCAGGCGATCCCGACGAGAACGGCAAGCCAGTCCAGCGCAGCAACAACACCGTGCGCCTGGAACTGGCGCTGCTCAGCCACCTGTTCACCATCGCTATCAAAGAATGGGGATTGGGTCTGCCTTTCAATCCCGTCTCTCAGATTCGCCGCCCTGCTCCCGGAGCTGGCCGCAATCGTCGGCTGACGCCTGCAGAGAACAAGCGACTGCTCGCGGCCGTGGATGCCTACTCCAACCCCATGTTCAGTTGGATCGTGCGCATCGCCTTGGAAACGGGCATGCGGCTGTCGGAGATTAGCGGGCTTCGTATTAGCCAGGTAGATTTGACAAAGCGTGTCGTCAAGCTAGATATGACGAAGAATTCATCACAACGCACTGTCCCGCTCACCAAAGCTGCTACGGCGGCGTTTCAAGCCGCGCTAGACAACCCCACGCGACCTCATGAAACGGATCTGGTTTTCTTTGGTGAGCCGGGGCGCAATGGCATGCGACGACCCTACCTTTTTGATAAGGCCTGGACAGACGCCAAAAAAACAGCCGGGCTGACGGATTTTCGCTTTCATGATCTGCGGCATGAAGCGGTCAGCCGGCTGGTGGAGGCCGGGTTGTCCGATCAGGAGGTTGCCGCAATCAGTGGGCATAAATCTATGCAGATGCTGAAGCGGTACACCCATTTGCGAGCTGAGGATTTGGTAGGGAAGCTGGATAGGCTGCAACGCTGAGCGGCTACATTTGGCTAATAGGTAACCCTTTCGCCTTTAGGAAGAGAACAAGGCCTACGCGAAAATTAAGCTCGCCGCGACGCTGCTGCCGCGCTGATGAACTCTCGAAGTGTCCCGGTGGTACCGTGTGGACCAGCCCGCTGATCTATCCAGCGGACTAACCAGGACGCGGCTAACTACCGCCGGACCCAACATATACACATACACAACGTTTCCCAATCCTGCATTACAGGTAGGAAGTGGTAAAAACCGGTAGAAGGCAAATGTCAGCCACAAGCTGTTGATATTTCGTGAAATTTAACAGGCACATAGTTTCTTATTTCACCAGAAAAGTATCTTATTACACTTTCCACAGCTACTTATTTCACTTTCCACAGCCTCTTATTTCACCGGTGTTGGCGCTTACGAGAACACGCAGTTATTTGACGGCGTTAAATGACGGCGTCAGCATGTTTCAGCCAATGCAAAGGGGCAGCGTAAGCTGCCCTTTGCATGAGGGTTGTGGGGTTTAACGTTCAACAGGCCTCAGAATGGCAGCTCGGGTTGATCGTCCATTAAGCCGTCATGGCCCATGATGCCGTGTTCTGTGCTCCGGTCATGCTTGTAGAACTCATGAATTTGCATACCGTAGCGCGACAGGAGGGTTTCGGTCAGTGCACTGAGGCACTCATAGACGGCGGCGGCCTGCTCAGGCGTCCATGTCGCGTCGATCATGTGCACAATGCTCGTTCGTTGATCGTTCATGATGGGACTCCGGATTTCTTTTTGCGGGTGTGTTTGTGTGCGGTACGTTCCTGAGCCTCCTTGTGGCGGTAGGAGCTGCCTTGAATCGGGACGATCTCGGCATGGTGAACCAGTCGGTCAATCAAGGCCACCACGCAGGCTGCATTCGGAAACACCTCGGACCACTCGGCAAAGGCTTTGTTGGTCGTGATAATGGTGCTCTTCTTCTCGTGCCGACGGTTGATCAGCTCAAACAGCAGGTCGGCATGGCGGTTGGAGTACGACAGGTAACCGACCTCGTCCACGCACAGCAGATCGGGGGCCGCGTACTGACGCAGTCGCCTGCGCAGCAGCGAGTCCGAGTCCAGCGCCGCCAGGTCCCCGAGCATCTGGGCGGCGGTCGTGAACAGCACCGTGTGGCCATTGAGCACGGCCTGGTAGGCCAGGTTCTGTGCAATCGTGGTCTTGCCCAGCCCGGAGGCGCCGACCAGAATGACGTTGGTGGCGCTGGACACAAACTCCAGCGTCATCAGTTCGGCAATCAGCGATTGATCGCACTGCGTCGGCCACTGCCAGTCAAAGTCGCTCAGGGGCTTGAAGTGGCCGATGCGGGCCGCACTCAGGCGCCGCTCCAGCGAGCGACGCGTTCGTGCCTGCTCCTCCCACTCGATCAAGGAGGCGACCCAGTCGGCCTGCGAGCATTCTGACCAGCGACTGACCAGGCCATGCAATTTGAGTTCCCGGGCGCGTTTGAGTAAGGCCTCAGTGTTGATCATCGTGGCTCTCCCCCAGCAAGTTGTTGTAACCGGCCAGGGCATGCGGCACCACGATCCGGTCACGTTGTTTGATGTGCTCGGGCAGCGTGACCCCGATCGGCAACGGAGCTTGTTGGGCATGGCGGGCCCGTTCCAGTGCCAGTCGTACGGCATTGGGGTGGGGGACATCGCGGGCGATGGCCTCCTGGACAGCGTGGCGCATCTCATGGATCCCGTAGCGTTGCAACAGATCCATGAGCGTGCTGGCCGTGCGGCCCAGGGGTTCGCCCCGTTCTGCGGCCCGTGTCAGCAGCGTGGCGCATTCGGGCAGGGCCTTGAGCAACTGGTCACTGGCCCGGTGATGCCGGGCGGCCCGCTTGTGCCGGATCAGATCGGCCACGTGGGCGGCCTGCTCGAATTGTTGGCCACGGCCGTAGTGACGCGGGTGAGTGGCGATCACCGCCTGATCGTCCAGAATACGCACCTCGGCGGCGCTGGCCCTGACGCTCAGCGTGCGTTGCACGTGGGTGTGCGGCACCGAGTAGTCGTTCAGGTCAAATCGCACATACGGGGTCTTGCCCACATGAACGGCCAGCACCTCCTCGGTGTTGTACGGGTTCTCGGGCAACGTCAGCAGATGCGAGCGTTCCTGCATCCAGGCCTGGGTGACGGTTAATGTCGTGTCCTCGGGACAACGCCTCTGGCCGGCCACCTGTTCGCACCACAGACGGGCCTGGGTGTTCAGATCCTCCAGGCTGTCGAACTGACGCCCGGCAAAAAGGCCTCCCGGATGTAGCGGATGGCCCGCTCGACACGCCCTTCTCGTTGCCGCGGGCGGGTGCCACGGGTCGTGGCTCGAAGCGGTAATACGCACTGAGTGACAGCAGTTCAGGGTTGAAGCGAATGAGCTCACCCTGGCGCTCAAGCACCGCACTCTTGAGGTTGTCGTACAGCACGACTCTGGGCACCCCTTGCCAGGCCTGGAAGGCAGCCACGTGACCGCGCACAAAGCTGGCCGTGGTGGCGTTCACAAAGAACTGCAAGAACACCTTGCGCGACCAGGACAGCACCATCACAAAGGCCATGAGCGGGCGTCGGGCCTGACCGATCTGAATGTGGCCAAAGTGGCCCCAGTCCGACTGGGCCTGTTCACCGGGCAAGGTGCGCAAGCGAAGGTAAGCCTGTGCGACAGGCCGGGGCCGGCACAGTGCAATCTGCTGACGAAACCGGCTGGCACTGCCACGGTAGCCCCGCTGTCGCACCATCTCGTAAAGCCGGGTGGCCGTCAGCTTGGGAAACGTCTCCAGGGTCTGCCGGATGAAGGGCATGTACGGATCAATCATGGACGCACGTTGCGCCGGCGCAATCGGTGGCAAACCGGCCAGGGCCAGCACCCGGGCGACCGTGTCGCGGTGAAGTTTGAGCTGGGTCGCGATGGTGCCTACGCGCCATCGTTCAGCATGATAAAGACGCAAGACCTGCGCCTGTCGTTCAGGGGAAATCATCGGTAGTCACGCTCCAAAGTTGAGTTTGAGCACGACGACGGATGCGACAGCGCAGAAACTCCAGTCGCACAAAGCGGCAAACGGGGCGCGAACAGGTGCAACACACCTGATCCGGGCCGTGCGCTGGCGCAACCATCGGCTCAGGTGTGACTTCAGCAGACACCGGTGGGGTGGGGGAACCGTGATGCGTCACTTTATTGGCCATGCGGGCCCGGTAACAGCGCTGGCGCCGGGCATGGTTGAGGCGCCCGCGCAGGCTGGTCTGATAGCGTTGAGCGGCAGCACGCAGACAGGTCTGGCGCGCACGAACCGAACACCCTTCAGAACAGTATCGGTTACCCCGATCACAGTACGTGCAGATCACCACGCGTTTGCGGCAGGCCACACAAAGATATTGTCGAGCAGCGATGTCCATGGGTCCGTCCCATGGAGGGCTCGACAAGGCGCCGCGCTTCGTGACACACTACGCATGCAACGTCCCTGTCGTCATTGTCAGGTTACGGGGCGTGACATCGGAAAGCGTCCAAACTTTACGGCGATGTCACGCCTGCTCCTGTCCACAGGCCGATGCCATTGTGCACGATCGCCGTCCTGTCGCACAGCCTCAATCCCCTCAAAAACCGACCAAAGCCCACGAGCTTACCCGCACCACACGCCGTCAGCGATGTGTGACGTCTTGCTGCGCTCGACGCCGGGTATCTTGGTCAACGGAAAAAAACAGAAAACCACAACGGCCAGAACTCAGCTCAACACCCCAACGCCGTCAAATAACCGCGTTTTTAAGCAGTCGTTCACAACCGGTAAACCTCGCTTCACCTTGAGCGCCCGTCGCTTGTCGATAGAATAGGAGCGAGACCACCGCGCAAATTTGCGCCCATCACGTCCCACCTGAATACGTGGGTTGCTGACTAAACCAACCCGTTCCAATTCAACCAAACCTTCCAGAACACTCTTCTCAAACTTTGAATTCTGCCCACCGTAGCGAGTAATGCTTTTAAGGAATTCGAGGGAATACGCTTGATCTACATCGGCACTGCTACCGACCAACCTTTGTAAAAACTTGCTCATATTCCTGTTACTCGAAATTCGAAGCCTTTGTTCCCAATCAATTCTTGTGAATTCGTGATTCGTGAACAGGAGCGCGAGCCGGGGATCAAGGAACACACGATAATCCCCGCTTTTAGAGTCATGATCGAAGCCAATAATCAAGTGTAAGGCCCCTGTGTCGTGATCTGGATGAAAAGAGTATTTTTTAGTTTTTATCCATAGAGTGGCGAAGCACAGTCGCTTAATGGACCGTTCTAACCATTCATAAGCATCCATACTTTTTGACCGGCCGATGTCCCTCAGAAAACTTGCTCGGTTCAAAAATACCGGACCTGGGTGGTAATCCTCCCGTTAAACCGCAGTGATCGAGGGTAGAATTTCCACTACAAGGGAATTCACACAATGAAGCAATCTCGATTTACCGACAGCCAGATCATGGCGATCCTCAAGCAAGCTGAAGCGGGTACGCCCGTGCCGCAATTGTGCCGTGAGCATGGCATGAGCAGCGCTTCGTTTTATAAGTGGCGCGCCAAATACGGCGGCATGGACACCTCGATGATGGCACGTCTGAAGGAGCTTGAGGCCGAAAACCGGCAACTCAAGAAGATGTATGCCGAAGAGCGTTTGAAGGCTGAAATGGTGCAGGAGGCGCTGCGAAAAAGTGGTAGCGCCATCTCGACGCAAGGAGATGGCGCAAAACGCCGTTAAGCACTTTAAATCCAGTATCCGCCTGGCGTGCCAGGCGTTTGGCATCAGCGAAAGCGCCTACCATTATCAGGCCAAACACAACGACGAAAACGAGGTCATTGCCGACTGGCTGATACGGTTGACAACGGCCCAACGCAACTGGGGCTTTGGCTTATGTTTCCTGTATTTGCGCAACATTAAAGGCTACCCATGGAACCACAAAAGGGTGTACCGCATCTATCGTGAACTGGAGCTGAATTTACGCATTAAGCCCAAGAAGCGACTGGTGCGCGAGCGACCGGATCCGCTGGGCACGGCGACGGATATCAATCAAGTCTGGTCCGTCGATTTTATGCACGACCAGCTAACCCGGAAATTTCACCAAAAGGAATCGGCGCATACCTTTAAGCCCGCATAAAATCGAGGTGCGAAACAAGATTTTGGGAAGGTAGCGCCGATGCCAAATCGTACCACTGAAGAGCTGAACTTTGGGCGCCTTGGACGCCGTCATTTGCAGGCCAATTTCCAGGGTGGAGACCTCAGTTCCGATGGCGGGCTGATGCTGTTGCGACAGATTGATGCACGCACCGGTTTGTCGCGTCTGGCCGCCAAGGCCCTGACCGATCGGCGTGCCGGGGGTCGGATTCGCCACCGCCTGCGCGATCTCATCGCCCAGCGCCTGTATGGCCTGTGCTGCGGCTACGAAGACCTGAACGATCACGACACGCTGCGCTCGGACCTGTTGATGCAAACGGCCGTCGGGCGCGATCAGACACTGGCCAGCTCGCCCACACTCAGTCGGCTCGAGACCGGTGCCAGCCGCGCCGATGCCTGGGCGCTGCATCAGGTTCTGGTCGAGCACTTCATTGCCAGCTTTGCCAGCCCACCCCAAGAGTTGATTCTGGATGTCGACGCCTCGGATATCCCGTTACATGGTGAACAGGAACTCAAACAGTTCCATGCCTATTACGACCACCACTGCTACCTGCCGCTGTACGTGTTCTGCGGCCAGTCGATGCTGGCCTGCCTGCTGCGACCCAGCCGCATTGATGGTGCCCGGCATGCGTCGGCCGTGCTGCGGCTGCTGGTGACGCGGCTGCGTCAAGTCTGGCCGCAGGTGAAGATCATCATCCGGGGCGACTCCGGGTTCTGTCGTCAGCGGCTGCTGCGCTGGTGCGAACGGGCCAATGTGCAGTACATCATCGGCACTGGCTCGCAACACCCGCCTTCAGGCGCGTGTAAAACTGGCCGAACAGGTACTCGAGCGTGACTACCGACGCACCGGGTCCAAACAGCGCCTGGTCAGCGAATTCATCTATGCGGCCGCCTCCTGGAACCGACCGCGACGCGTACTCACCCGCTTGGAATACGGCGCCCAGGGCGTGAACCCGCGCTTCGTCGTCACCAACATTGCGGGTTCTGAGGCCGATGCGGTACAGCTGTATGACCAGCTGTATTGTGCCCGGGGTGAGGCCGAGAACCGCATCAAGGAAGCTCAGCTCGACCTGTTCGGCACCCGCGCCAGTTGCCACCGATTTGCGGCTAACCAATTCCGGCTGCTGCTGGCTGCGCTGGCCTACACCCTGATGCAGCGCCTGCGCGAATTGGCCTTGCGCGGCACAGAACTGGAACGGGCCAGCGCCGCCACCATCCGCGTGCGACTGTTCAAGATCGGGGCGGCCATCGTGCGCAATACCCGGCGCGTTCGAATCCTGTTGGCCTCACACCATCCCTTGCGCCACGTGTTCGCCCACGCGGCACACGCCATGGCCCCGTAGTTCTGAAAAAGTGCTGTCCCCGGCACGCTATAAAGCCATGGGGGTTGGGGCAATTGCGCCTGTGGCATCAAAAACACCATCCGCGCCATCATCTTGTCTTCGCTGCGAACGACTCCAGCCAGAGCGGCCAAAAAACGCTCGGATCACTTGGCTGATGAAAAGTCCGGGCTAACCGATGGACGTGGGATTCGGTTGCTGAACGTCGTCGACGACTTTAACCGTGAGGGCCTTGGAATCGAGGTGGACTTTTCCTTGCCGGCAGAGCGCGTAACACGGGCCCTGGATCAGATCATTGAGTGGCGCGGTAAACCTGCCTGTATACGTTGCGACAACGGCCCTGAATATATTGGCAAAACCATGCTTCAATGGGCTGCCAGGCAACGCATTACGCTAATCCATACCCAGCCTGGCAATCCGCAGCAAAACGCCTATGTCGAGCGTTATAACCGCACGGTGCGTTATGATTGGCTGGCCCAAAACCTGTTTAGCAGTCTGGACGAAGTTCAACTCGGTGCCACCGCTTGGCTTTGGACTTACAACAATGAAAGGCCAAACATGGCACTGGGCGGCATTACCCCACGACAGAAATTAGCCAGTAAATATTTAAATAGTTCTACTGCCGCTTACTGCTAAAAATGGGGGATTACCGCCTGTTCCAGCTGTTCGTTGAGCGTATGCCCATCGTACGGATTGCGATGAAATGCCCGCGCGCCCACAATCAAATTGCCTTTGAACGTGCTGGCAATCCCGACCTTGACACCGAATTCATAGGGCCGACGCGCTTTGCCCTTGCTGATGCAGTCGACTTCCGGAGCGTGCCAGGCGTACAGCTAGCGCTGGCCTTTGACGCTCTTGCGCTGAGCGCTTTGGGCCGCGATACGATTTGCCTTGTTCAAGACCTCATCCAGGGCGGCGCGTACCGCCTGACCGAGCACATTGGCCTTGCGATCCATCTCACGCGATAAGCGACCCACAATGGTTCGTTGACGTTTAATCGCCCGGCGCATGCGTTTGAACTGGCGGGCATGGGCATAACGCCCGGCCTGGCGGCTCAGTTGTGCGCCTTCTTTGGCAAAGGTTTGCTTGAGCGAAATGCCCACCGCTTTGGCGGCGTCCACCAGTTTGATCCGCGCGGTCTCTAACAGGCGGCTGTCCGTGGGGTGTGCAATCGCCTTCTCCTGCACGGTGCTGTCCACAATCACGCGGCTCAACTCCTGGGGCTTGATCAGCTTGAGTTCGACGGCCACGTTGATGGTCTGTGCCAGCAACTCTTCAACCCCTTCTTCGCCCAACAGCTTGCGAAACTTCACCAGCGTGGTGGCGTCGCAGGGACGGTGGTGTTCGAAATACGCCTGACCCGCAAAGAACTGCCATGTTGGGGTTTCACCCCAACGCTCAACCACGCCCTCATCCGATTCGTTGAACGCATGCTTCAGATACAGCAGCGAAATCATGATCCGAAGCGGCACACGTGGACGACCGGCATTGCTGCGCGAGGCCTGACGTTGCGGCTTCTCACCAAACAAATCCAGGTCCGGCATCGCCACCCCTTCGTGCGCTTTACGAACGAACAGGTGTGCCACCCGAGCCTCAAGTTCTTGCCATGGCATGCGCGAGGACAACACCGCCAACGGATGACGCAGGTCAATCATCTGATCAATGCGAGAACGGAAAAAATCATCGGTGGCAGGGCAGGCAAACATCGAAATAAAACTCCCAGAAAATAGCCTCTATTGGACAACAAACCGGGAGTTCCGGGTATCGGAAATTGCCCCAATCTTCAATGTTTATGCGGGTTACGGGGATTGTTCAGGGCCGACTAAGTGGGCAACGCTTGCCAAATGCTCGCAAGACACAGCCCTTCGGGATATTACGGAACTACTGCAACACAATGTGCTGCAGAAAGCCACGGCCGGCGGCCGAAGCACGCACTATGAAGTGCGTTATCTCGGTGGAAAAGCGAAAGCCTGTAGTGTCTAGAAAAACCCAATCTGGGTACGATAAGACCCAATATGGGCACAAGAGCACTGACTCAACGCAAACAAACAAACTCAACTGGTGGTTCTCATGGCAACCACCAGCATGGTTCATGTTCGTGTAGACGAAAAAATCAAGGCACAGGCCACATAAACTCTGGCATACGTCCTCAACTTAACCTGTCGAGAACGTACTCCTCAAACCAATGGGGCACCAAATCAGTTTTAAACTCCAATTCGGCCCCATCAGTCACTTCCGCCAGCCAAATCCGATCCTGGCTGGAGTTGTCGAAAATATACGCTCTATCTGAAAGACGAATTGCATTCACCAACAGGTCAAGAGATCTGAAGTAGCGCTCAACGATCTTGTCCTCAGGCACATCGTGCCCATGCATCTTCACGCGGTACTGTACCCGCGAAATATTAATTTCCGGATCTTCCGTCGCTACATAGTAAAGATAAACCCGAAACCCAGCGGCCTTAGCAAGATGCAAAAAATCGACCTTGTCTGCTGACGACATCACCGTCTCGAAAGTGAAGTCAATTTTCTGCTCTAGCAACTTGTGGCGAATAAAATCGGATACGACAGAGGCGAAATAAGAATTGACCAACTCAGGGTCAAGACATAGCCGGTTATCGTCAAAACGAAGCTGAGAAACCGCAATAGAGAACCCTGCATTCGCCAGAAAGGTAGACTTCATGAAAAAGGCCAATACCTCTTCAGCATCAACGCGCACCTTGAACATGGACAAATCAATGCAACCAGACTGTCGCCATGCTTTTTCTATCTCATCTGGATTGACATACACGCCGAGCAGCTCTTGCGGAATCACTTCCTTCATGGTGCTTTTACCTGACCCATTCGGGCCGGCAAACATACGCAATCGTGGCACGAAATCTACTTCCTGAGGCTAATTTTTGTACCGGGGGTGACGGCCCTGCCAGGCCTCAAAGTCTTGAGAGTAGTACTGGAATGATCAGGATTCGACCTAACCAATTTCCCGTCCACGACCTCAAGCACACTGCTGCCTGATTTCAATGCGTGACGATACGCCTTTTGAACAGCCTCCTTGGCAAGGCTTGGGATATCACTCTCCTGAATGGCTGTGTTTTTGGTTCCTGCTGGCATCATTTTCTCCAAACGATTAGCTACCTGATATTTTGGCTTGTGCAGCCATGACGTTACAAGGCAACTACGGCCATGATAGCCTGAAGCCCGAGGAACGGCCAACGGTATCATGTTGTTGCCAACAATCAGCCGGCAGAACGAGGCAACCCAGCTGCACCAAACTGTACCTACACCCTAGGAATTCGGTACAGTACAGGTACACTCACCAGTTCTTCCGATTTTCTTTAAACTACGCTAACCCACTGATTAACAATTACTTTTACCTATTTCAACCTACGCTCAGCTTCGCCCTTTTTCTCTGTACAAACACTGTCAAACGCAAACTCAAAATCCCCCGCCGCAAGGCGTGCCGGTTCGATTCCGGCCCCGGGCACCAAATTTAAAGGCCGCCTCTGTTTTGCAGAGACGGCCTTTGTGTTTGGGTTCCAGGGGCTATGGGGATCTTGGGGCTCAGTTAATCACGCCATCGCGTCGCTTGGGGCAAATCTGTTTACTGATCAAGGCACATGAATTCCGGCATGGCTGGCGATGCGCGTCGCCAATTGAAAAAATCCTGATAACAAGAACGAACAGCCTCGACGTGCGCACCAATGGCACCGTCTGCCGCCTTAAGGAAAAACATAGGCTTATTCGCTTCCATGGCTAACGGCATCAAGCTTCGGTAGTGCTTTAGTTGGGCAAGGCAACATGGATCGGTCGCAACCGACGGCACATGGCCAGAAATCGCTTCATGCAAAACAGCCTCCCGGTATACAAAAGGGATGCGATCCATCCAACGCATATAGGCCTTCACAGGGCGACTGTCCCTGATACCGTGTTGCATGACCACATAACCCACTGGCATCATTTTGCCCGAAGGCACTGATATGCGGGAAGATGCGGGCAACTCGCCCAGACGCTTTTCCCAACCCTTACGCCATTCACGTAAAGAGGGCCCAAGGTTTTTCAGGCCCTGCAGGGAAAACAAATCAGGTGCCAGTGGCAGCACTACCTGCTCTGAAGCGATCAGGGCGGAACGGTTGATGGCACCCAGGTTCGGACCAACGTCTACTAAAATCAAATCCGCCGAGTGTGCGTTTGCCGCCTGCTCGATGATCCGGTGAAATGCAGTGATCACCCTGAAAGCGGCCTCTTGTCCATCGAGACACTTGGGCCAATTTTCGGATAACAAGTCCTCAAAGCGTGAAAGCGCCAGGTTCCCGCACACTAACCCCAGACGTTCAGCCACCTGTTCCACATGGGGTGGAACAATGTCACCCGTGCGATTCATCAAAGGCAACAGGCTTTCATAGATGGTGGTCTGACCGCTGCCCTCCCAAAAGCCGGCCAACCGTTCCTCATCCAAAAACATCGCGCTGAGATTAGCCTGTGGATCAAGGTCAACGGCTAAAGTGCGGATCCCTCGATCGGCGTACATCCACGCAAGATGGTAAACAAGAGAAGTCTTGCCTACCCCACCCTTGTTATTGAAGAATGCTATGGTTTTCAATCTAGTCTCCCTGGCAAAACCGCCAAAAAGGTTCGGTCATCCACTTCGAATTTGATGGGCGGATTACCATTTTTTGCATCGCTGCCTTTGCCCGCTGAATACCATAACCATAACGGTTGACATAGCCCAAAGCCTTCATCGCCTCAGCAAGCACCGGATTACGATAGCTGCTGCGCTTTTCAAGGGTCTCTGGGGTCACTTCACCATAGAGACCACCGGGACTGTGGATTTCTATGCGGTCTGAAAACCAATAAAGCTTGACCGGGGTATTGGACTGATAATCCCTATGCATGATGGCGTTAAGCAAAATTTCCCTGACAGCCACTTCAGGGTAGTCAGAGATGCTTATTTCGCGCAGTACCGAGGCTGACTCGGGACGCTTGTGATTATTGGCCTTGATTCGAACTTCGACTTCTCGCAAAACCCCAAGCAAATCGCCGGAAATCTCCGCCTCATCATCCGGCCTGTCCGTCAAGGTCGTATCAGGCAGTCGCAAAAACTGGATATACGCTCCAGGCAAATAAAATCGGGGATTTTTGCCAAACAACAGCATGCCGGCGACAGTCGGTACATGATGCCGACTATCGAAGAACCGTAGCGAAGCCAGTTGATCTTCCAGTGATCGGTGGTTAAGCGCGATGACTTCCGGATCGATCACCTCTTGCCGGTAAACCTGGAATTGCAAAGTTGAAATATCACTTATTTCCGCCCCGCCAACGGGACTCGCATCGTAACTTCGAGCTTTTGAGATTCGCTTCTCAGTCAGTATGCGTTCTTCCTGCTCGTTGGCAGTCGCCTTTCGTGGCCCGACACGAACCCAGACCTGACCTTTGTAACGCAATGGGGGCAAATCGGATGGTTGCACTTCCACCACGGCAACGTCGGTACCTTGAAGGGCCATTTTTGCCACAGAAATAACAGGTAAAGGTTGGATGTTTCCATCAGAGCGTAAGGCGCCTAACTGTTCCAACAACTGTTCGGTAATCTCGATACCGGTAGGCCTACCATTCTTATCAACGCCAATCACCAGATACCCGGGTTGCCTGTGATTCGATAGATCATTGGCAAAAGCACACACGGCTTGGCAAAATTTGTCCGTTTTGCCAATGGATTCTGTACGCTCAACACGATCGCTTTCCAGATCCGCCATCAGCGTGGCAAGTTGTTCTTGCGTAATCATTAAAGCGTGTCTCCTGAGACGGCCAAGGAAAAAATGAATCGGGCAAAGTTTTACAGAGCTTTTGTTATCTGGGAATACACACCCATCCCTAGTTTACCGGCGAAAGCTTGACGACATCGCCACAGTGCGACCATTTCAGTCAACCCCGAATCCCCGCTTGTATCAAAATTTGACACATCCGCTGATACCCCACAAAATCCCCCGGTATGATCGAGGCCTTTGACCTCGCCCACTGCGCCAGCGAGCGCCCGCATTACCCGGAACCCATGGCATGACCCAACCCGTTACCCTGCAGCAACTTGAATCCTTTTATGGGAAGCCGCCGACATTCTGCGCGGCAACATGGATGCGTCCGAATTCAAGGACTACATCTTCGGCATGATGTTCCTGAAGCGCCTGTCGGATGCGTTCGACGAGGCTCGGGAAAACGTAGTTCAGTATTATCTGGACAAAGGCAAGACACCGGAACAGGCCGGTGCACTGGCCGACGACGAAGACGAGTACGACAAAACCTTCTACATTCCCCCAACGGCCCGCTGGGAGGCCCTGAAAGACCTGAAGCACGACATCGGTGCCGAACTGAACAAGGCCACCGAAGCCATTGAAGAACACAACCCGTCACTGGAAGGCGTGCTGGTCTCGATTGACTTCAACATCAAGAACAAGCTGTCCGACAAGAAACTGCGCGACCTGCTCAGCCACTTCAGCCGCTACCGCTTGCGTAATGGCGATTTCGAGCGCCCTGACCTGCTGGGTACGGCCTACGAATACCTGATCAAAATGTTTGCCGACAGCGCCGGCAAGAAAGGCGGCGAATTCTATACGCCATCCGAAGTGGTTCAGTTGCTGGTGGCCCTGTTGAAACCTACCGCCGGCATGCGGGTGTATGACCCCACCTGTGGTTCAGGCGGCATGCTGATCCAGACCCGCAACTACCTGGCCAGCCACGGTGAGAACCCGGCCAACCTGTCATTATTTGGTCAGGAAATGAACCTGAATACCTGGGCCATCTGCAAGATGAACATGTTCCTGCATGGCGTGTACAGCGCGGATATCCGCAAGGGGACACCCTGCGCGAACCGCAGCATACCCAGCAGGGCGAACTGATGACGTTTGACCGGGTGATTGCCAACCCACCCTTCAGCCTGAAAATGTGGGGTAAAGAAGAAGCCGACAACGATGCCTTCGGGCGCTTCCCCTATGGCACCCCGCCCAAAGATGCCGGCGACCTGGCCTTTGTGCAACACATGATCGCCAGCCTGAACAGCGAAGGCATGATGGGCGTGGTGATGCCGCATGGCGTGTTGTTTCGCGGGTCCAGCGAAAAAGAGATTCGCAAAGGCCTGCTGAACGACGACCTGCTGGAAGCCGTGATCGGCCTGCCCTCGGCCCTGTTCTATGGCACCGGTATTCCGGCCTGTTTGTTGATCATCAACAAAAACAAACCCGCGGATCGCCGGGGCAAGGTGCTGTTCATCAATGGTGAGCTGGAGTACGAGGAAGGCAAGAACCAGAACAAACTGCGGCCGATTGATATTGACAAGATCGTAGCCACGTTTGAAGGCTATACCGAGATTAAACGGTATTCCAAAGTGGTGAGCCTGGAGGACATTGCCCAGAATGACTACAACCTGAATATCCGGCGCTATGCCGATACCTCACCGCCACCGGAGATTTTTGATGTGCGGGCCATTCTGCATGGCGGTATTCCGGTACGGGAAGTGGAAAGCGAGTATATGCGCGAGGAAATCCTGGAGGATTTTGATGTATCGACCGTGTTTGTGAAACGGGATGCGGCGTATTACGAGTTCAATCCCGCCATTGAAACGCGGGAACAGATCCGGGACATGGCGGGTGAGGTGGATGGCAAGATCATTGCCCAACTGGAACGCTGGTGGGACAAATACAAAGTGTCGCTGAATGAACTGGATGAGCAGGTGGCAGAGGCCGAAAAGGTGATGCGCGGGTACTTGAAGGAGTTGGGGTATGAGTGAGGTGATTCCGGAGGGCTGGACCCGCAATCCGCTGACAAAGTACTGTGATGTTGTTGGCGGGGGACTCCTGACAGATCAGTAAAAGAATATTGGGATGGTGATATTCCATGGATTTCACCCACAGAGGTTACGTCAAATACAACAAGATTCGTCTCAAGGACGAAGGAAAAAATCACGCAGCTTGGCCTCGAACGAAGCTCAGCAAAGCTGCATCCCTGAGCTTCCCTGATATTTCGTCTTCCATCTGGGTGACATATTATTAACGTCACTTGAAGGAAGATGAGCAATGAAGATACCTCGACAGTCATACACCCTGGAGTTCAAGGAATTAGCCGTCAAGCGGGTCAAGGATGGGCAGTCGTTTTCAGCGGCTGCCAAGGAGCTTGGCATCAATGAGCAGACGTTACGAAACTGGTCGAACGCAGCAGCTCGTGGTGCGTTGACAGGCTCTTCAAGCAAGCCAGTTTCTGAAGAGCAGATGGAGCTCTCGCGACTACGGGCTGAGAATGTCAGACTCAAGCGTGAGAACGAAATCATAAAAAAGGCAGCGGCGTACTTCGCGAAAGATGCACTGTGAAGTACGCCTGGATTGATCAGCATCGTCAGGAGTACGGTTTGGCACAAATGTGCGGCGTCTTGGCGGTCAGCGTCAGCGGCTATCGCTGCTGGAAGCGTGGTGGTACGCCTAGCCGCAAGCGGTTGACGGATGCGCAGATGCTGGCACTGATCAAGGCGATCCATGCCGAGCTCAAGGGCGCCTATGGCAGCCCGCGCATGCTGAGGAACTGCGAAACCGGGGTTCTCGGCCAGTAAAGCGCGGGTGGAACGATTGATGCGAGAAAACAATGTGCGAGCACGGCACAAGCGCCGCTACAAAGCCACAACGGATTCGAAACACAGTCTGCCGGTGGCGCAAAACTTGTTGGATCGCAACTTTACGCCCAGCGCGCCGAATGAAGTCTGGACGTCCGACATCACCTACCTGTGGACAGATGAAGGCTGGCTGTACCTGGCCATCGTTCTGGATCTGTTTAACCGGGAAGTGGTTGGCTGGTCTTTGAAACCACGCATGACTGCTGATATTGTGACCGACGCACTGACCATGGCCTGGTTTCGGCGCCGGCCAGCTGCGGGCTTGATCCATCACTCTGATCGGGGAAGTCAATACGCGAGCCATGCCTTTCAATCGCTGTTGTCGGAATATGGCATGACTTGTTCGATGAGTCGAAAGGGTAACTGCTGGGACAATGCACCAACGGAAAGCTGGTTCAACAGTTTCAAACACGAGCGCGTCTTTGGTAAACGGTTCCAGACACGAGACGAGGCCAGAGACATGAGCTTTGAATACATTGAGGTGTTTTACAACCGGAAAAGGCAGCATTCAACTCTCGGATATTTATCGCCAAGCAATTACCTGCACCGTTGGCTTAGTCAGCAAGCAAAGGAAAAGCTGGTAGCATGAACAACGCCCTTTGGTAGACGAAAAACAGAGGGAACCTCACCCGCTGGATCGTTACTAATGACGAGCCGAGCAAGTATCGGTTATGTAGCCATAAATACAATTCCTATGGCAACCAATCAGGGCTTTCAGACACTAAGGACGGTCTGAACAATCAGCCAGCCGACCCAAATTCATCACTGCTTGTCGCCTGATTTCAGAAAATCAGAAAAAACGTCCAAAATCCCGATTTTCCGTCGTGTTTTCGCTCAAAAGAGCCCGTTTCCGGGCCCCTTGGTGCCCTATGGGCGCACCTCTGCCATCAAATGTCGTCGCGCCATCCACAGATTGCTCAACGTGAACAGCGTCAGCAACTGCGCGGTGTTTTTCGCCAGCCCCCGATACCGCACCTTCGTATAGCCGAACTGACGCTTGATCACCCGAAACGGATGCTCCACCTTGGCCCGCAGGCTGGCCTTGGTGTGTTCATAGGCGTCTTGCAAGGATTGCACCGTCTTGCTCAACTTCTTGCGCAGGCTCGGGCGCAACGCAATATGCCACTGCACATCGCGCCCCTGGTGTTCTTCGCGCTTGCCCACACCTTGATAGCCCGCATCACCCAAGACCAGTTCTTCCTCCCCGTGCAGCAGCCCATCGACCTGCGTCACATCCGCCACGTTGGCCGCCGTACCCACCACCGAATGCACCAGGCCCGTATGCAGATCGACCCCGATGTGCGCCTTCATGCCGAAGAAGTAGTTATTGCCTTTCTTGGTCTGGTGCATCTCGGGGTCCCGCGCGCCCTGGGCGTTCTTCGTCGAGCTGGGCGCATCGATGATCGTCGCGTCCACAATCGTTCCCCGGCGCACCATCAGCCCATAGTCTTGCAGCAGCAGGTTCACGCCTTCGAACATTTCTTCGGCAATGTTGTGCTTCTCAAGCAGGTGACGAAAGTTCAGAATCGTCGTCTCGTCCGGCGCACGACCACCGGGCAGCTTGGCGAACTGGCGCATCGAAAAACTGTCGTACAACGCCTCTTCCATCGCCGGGTCGCTCAGGTTGAACCATTGCTGCATGAAGTGAATCCGCAGCATCGTCTCAATGGGATACGGCTGGCGACCCACCTTGCCTTCTTGCGGGTAGTGCTTGGCAATCTCACCGGCCAGGTAATCCCACGGCACCGTGCGATCCATCTCGTTCAAGAACTTCTCACGGCGTGTCTGCTTGCGCTTACCGGCAAATTCCGCTTCAGAAAAACTCAGTTGGCTCATGATGAACAGACTCGTGAGGGTGTGACAGACGAAGTTTACCGTTGCGCGGGGGAATTGTTCAGAGCTTCCCTAAGGTGCAAGCGAGGAACACTTGCCGAGTACCTCTATTACTACATAGACTCTATTCGACCAGAGCTTGAAAGAATATCAGCAGGTAGCACCTTTTCTGAAATTCCATCTTCCAGCGTAAAAAAACTTGAGATAACACTACCCCCTCTCCCCGAACAACAAAAAATCGCTACCATCCTGTCATCCGTCGATGACGTGATCGAAAAAACGCGTGCCCAAATCGATAAGCTCAAAGACCTGAAAACCGGCATGATGCAGGAGTTGCTGACACAAGGGATTGGGCATACAGAGTTCAAGGATTCGCCGGTGGGGAGGATTCCGGCAAGTTGGTATGTTGCAAAAATTGACGATTTGGTTTCAAAGGTCGGAAGTGGCATCACTCCCAAAGGGGTAGCGATACTTACCTCGAATCAGGAATACCTTTGATCCGGAGTCAGAATGTTCATTCAGATGGTTTGAGACTGGAAGACGTTTCATTTATCAGCCTGGCACAACATAACAAAATGCGTAACAGCCAACTTAAAGGGAATGATGTCCTGCTGAACATTACAGGTGCCTCAATAGGGCGTTGCTATTACTTACCAAGCGATTTTGGCGAAGCTAACGTAAACCAACATGTTTGTATCATTCGCCCTAAGAAAAATTTATGCAACCACATATACCTTGCCCTTTTTCTGAACGCTCAAGAGGGCCAAAGACAAATAATGTCCCTTCAGGCTGGCGGCAATCGTGAAGGGTTAAATTTTCAGCAGGTTCTATCAATTGCTCTGGCACTCCCTCCTGTAGCAGAACAAATTGAGATAGCAAAAACAGTTTCCAGCATAGAGTCAAACATCCGGTCTTTAAACAGAAAATTTTCAGATTTGGCAGATCTCAAAAAAGCCCTGATGCAAGACCTCCTCACCGGCAAGGTCCGCGTAAAACCCGATCCCACGGAGGTCGCTGCGGCCTGATTCTCAGTCGCCCATTGCCATGTTCCAGGACGAAATCCACAAAGTCGAACAGCCCGCCCTTGACCTGCTTCAACGCCTGGGGTGGCAGTACATTCCGGGCGCCCTGCTCGCTCCGGCGGCCGACACGAACCCCGCCCAAATAGCAGCGCGCAGCTACTTTCGCGACGTGGTGCTGGTCAAGCGTCTGGAACAGTCCATCAAGCGCCTGAACCCCTGGATCAACGACGAAAACTTGCGCAAAGTCGTGCGTGACATCACCCACCCTGTTCACGCCGGGCTGATGGAATACAACCACGCGCTGTGGCAGATGCTGGTGAACTATGTCTCGGTGGAACAGGATCTGGGCAAGGGTCGCAAGGGGCAGACGGTCAAGATCATTGACTTCGACACCCCGGGCAACAACGATTTTCTGTGTACCAACCAGTTCAAGATCGAAGGTCCGATCCAGAAGATCATTCCCGACATTGTGTGTTTTGTGAATGGCCTGCCGCTGGCGGTGATCGAGTGCAAATCGCCCTACACGGCCGATGCCATCGCCCAGGGCATTGAGCAGCTGCGCCGCTATGCCAACCTGCGTGACCCGTCGTGCGAAGAAGGTGCCCAGAAACTGTTCTGGTACAACCAGTTGATGGTGTCCACCTGCCGCGATCAGGCGCGGGTGGGGACCATCAGTTCAGGCACCGCCCACTATGCCGACTGGAAAGATGCCTGGCCGCTGACGGACCGCCAGATTCTGGATCTGCGCAACCAGCCCCTGGCTGAACAAGCCGCCACAGTGTTACACACCGACGATGTACCGTCACCAGACTACCTTCATGCGGCGATGCGCATGGCCCAGGGCCACAGCGATGCCCCCGACACCCTGACCGCGCAGGAACGTTTGCTGGCCGGGTTGTTCCACTGCAACCACTTTCTGGACATCATCCAGAACTTTCTGATCTATGAACCCATCGACGGGCGCCTGATCAAGAAAGTAGCCCGCTACCAGCAGTACCGCGCCGTGAACAAGGTGATTGAACGGCTCAAGACCGGCACCACCCGCAAGGAAAAATCCGGTGTGGTGTGGCACACCCAGGGCTCGGGTAAAAGTCTGACCATGGTAATGCTGGCCGTGAAAATGCGCCGCGATCCGGAGTTACAGCAGTACAAACTGGTGTTTGTGACTGACCGCACCCAGCTCGACAGCCAACTGTCCACCACCTTTCGCAATGCCCAGAACGAAACCGTCTATAACGCGGGCTCGGTGGCTGAACTGAAAGCCTTGCTGCAAAAAGATGCGTCCGACATCGTGACGGCCATGGTGCAGAAGTTTCAGGAGGCCGAGCAGGAAGGTGACTTCACCAACCTGAACACCAGCGACAAGATCATTGTGCTGGCCGATGAAGCGCACCGCACGCAGTTTGGCGGGTTGGCCATGACCATCAATGCCGCCCTGCCCAATGCCCCCAAGATCGGTTTCACTGGCACGCCGCTGCTGAAAACCCAGAAAATGGACCAGGCCTTTGGCGGCTACATTGACCAGTACAAAATCAATGAAGCGGTAGACGATGGTGCTACGGTGCGCATCATCTACGAAGGCCGGCAGGTGAAAACCGATGTCGTGGGTGATTCGCTTGACGCCCTGTTCGATGAATACTTCAAGGACTACAGCGACGAGGACAAGCGGGCGATCAAGAAAAATATGGGGTAGAACGGGCCGTGCGCGAGGCCCCGGCCCGGATTCGCTGGGTGTGCATTGATCTGCTGAAACACTACCGCGAACATATTCAGCCCAACGGTTTCAAGGGCATGATCGTGGTGGGCAGCCGCCATGCCGCCACCGTGTTCAAAACCACACTGGATGAACTGGGTGCCCCGCCCTGTGAAGTAATCATTTCCGGCAGCCACAACGGCCCGGCCTACCTGGCACCCTACACCGACCCTACCCGCCAGAAAAACATCATCAAGAATTTCACCAAGCCGCTGGATGAAGATCCCACGGCCTTGCTGATTGTGAAGGACATGCTGCTGACCGGTTTTGATGCGCCGATTGCCCAGGTCATGTACATTGACCGCAGCCTGAAAGACCACACCCTGATGCAAGCCATTGCACGGGTGAACCGCACCTACAAAGGCAAACAGGCCGGCTTCATTGTGGATTACTACGGCTTGTCAGACCACCTGACCCAGGCGCTGGAACTGTTCAGCAGTGACGATGTGGAAGGCAGTTATGTAACGCTGCGCGATGAACTGCCCAAGCTCAAAGCCGCCCATACCCGCGTGGCGGCTGTGTTCAAAACCGTAAAGGGCCAGGACATTGATGATTATGTGCTGCACCTGAAGGATGAAGAAACCCGCCAGCAGTTTGACCTGGCCTTCAAACGCTTTGCCAAACAGATGGATGTGGTGCTGCCCGATGCCGCTGCCCAGCCCTTTTTGGCCGACCTGAAACTGTGGGGTAAAGTGCAGCATGCCGCCCGCAACCGCTACCACGACTCTGGCCTGAACCTGCACGATGCGGGGGCCAAGGTGCGCAAGCTGGTCGATGAACATATCATCAGCACCGGCGTGGACCCGAAGATTCCGCCGGTAGACCTGATGGACGCCAATTTCAAGACGGCGGTGGAACAGATCAAATCCCCGGAATCACGAGCCTCGGAAATTGAAAGCGCCATCAAGCACCACATTACGGTCAACCTGGACGAAGACCCGGAATACTACAAATCCCTGAGTCTGCGGCTGCGTGACATCATTGAAAAGACCAATGGCAAGTGGGAGCAGCAACTGGAATTGCTGCTGCACATGGTGGGCACCATTGAGTCCGACCACAAGAAAGCCGCCGACGACCTGGGCCTGAACCCAACCGAATACGCCTTCTACAATATCCTGATGGCGGAAGTGACTCAGCTGACGGGGGATGAAACCGTCAGTGATACCATTCACGACGAAATCAAGACCACGACGCAGGCGCTGGTGGCTGTATTCGAGGAAGCCACACAGATCGTGGATTTTTTCAGCAAACCCGATGAAATCAAACGCCTGAAGAAAGAGATCAAGCGTGCCGTACTGGACTGTTCGTTTAACGACAAGGAGCTGGTCACAGTGCTGCAAGACCGCTTCATGGAACTGGCCAGAACGAAGTTTGGACAATAAGCGCCACAATTAAAGAACCTGACGGGCACGACGCATGACTTCATTGATCGAACAACTGCTCAGCACAGAGGAAGGGAAAACGCTGGAGTTTAAGCGTGACCTGTCATCCCCTCGAAACATCCTCAAGACGCTGGTGGCTTTTGCCAATAGCGCGGGGGCCAACTCTTGATCGGGATAGATGATGATCGCCAAGTGGTTGGGGTGGAACGACCGCTGGACGACGAGGAACGCCTATGCAATCTGATCGCAGACTCAATCAGCCCACACCTGGTACCTAATCTGGAGATCGTGACCCATCAAGGCAAAAGCATTCTGATGGTTGAAACCTTCCCCAGCAATTCGCGGCCTCATTATCTTAAGAATGAGGGGCAGGACAAAGGCGTTTACGTCCGTCTGGGATCAAGCAATCGCCCGGCGGGTGCAGAGCTCATCGCAGAATTGAGGCGCTCTACGACTGGCGTGACTTTCGACGAACAACCCATGCCTACCTTGAGCATCACTGACCTGAACATGGATGACGCGCAACGCCTGTTCGGACCGGATCACCCCTTACCGAAGAAGCGTTGCTGACCTTACGGCTGCTGGTGCCTGAACAAGGTCGCCTGGTTCCAACCAAAGGCGCTATCTTGCTCTTTGGCAAAAACCGCTTGCAACACTTCCCCGATGCCTGGGTGCAGTGTGGACGATTCACAGGAACAGACAAAGCGCGTATTTTTGATCACATTGAGATTCATTCCCACCTTCCTGGCTGTGTCGAAGAGATTATGAATTTCCTGAAAAAACATGCCATGCGAGGTGCGGATTTTTCTGAGATTCGACGCAAAGATGTCTGGAGCATCCCCTTACCGTTGTTGCGGGAAGCCATCATCAATGCCCTGGTACATGCCGACTACTCCCATCAAGGTGCTCCGGTACGTGTAGCTTTCTTCGACAACCGGATTGAAGTGGAAAGCCCTGGCATCCTTGTGCCCGGCATGACTGTCGAAGCTATGAAGCGCGGAGTTTCAAATCTGCGTAACCGGGTCATCGCACGGGTTTTTCGTGAGCTGAAGCTGATCGAACAATGGGGTAGCGGTGTCAGCCGCATTTTTCGGGAAGCCAGGGAACATGGATTACCTGAACCTACAATTGAAGAAATTGGCATGCACCTGCGGTTGACCGTGTATCTGAAGAGCCAGGCTGCAACCGAAACAGGCGCTGCAATGTTGACTTCAGACCAGAGTCACTCAAGCAGCACACAACAAGACCCGGTATCAAGGCTAGAGTCAAGGCTAGAGTCGAGGCTAGAGTCAGCACTTGCGGCTAGAGTCGTTTTACTTCTGGACAACAAAGCAGCTGGCAAAGCGGAACTTGCCAGTTTGATGGGTCAAAAGGCCGTTTCGGGCGCCCTGCATCGTCAGATCAGATTGCTGCTGGACCGCCATCTTATTGAGATGACCTTACCCGACAAGCCCAATAGTCGATTTCAACAGTATCGCCTGACAAAAGAAGGCGTTACTGTCGTCACTGAAACCAAGAAAGCGTTGGGGTAAGCGTGCAGCAAGATCGATTCATGGAACTGGCCAGAACGAAGTTTGGACAATGATGGTCGCCACCGACGAACACACCGAGTACCGGGACGGCAACGGTTTCATTGCCGAAATCATCCGCACTGACCGACGTAAAACCGCTGATTTGCGGGTGGAGGACGGTGCGGTGTCGATTATCGTGCCTCGACATGTCTCGCTTGAGAAAATCGACCAGATTCTGGCCTGCAAACGCCCCTGGATCAAGGAAAAACTCGCCCTGCATCGCGAAGCTGCGCCCGCCAATGGCAAAGTGTTTGTCTCGGGAGAGGCCTTCCCCTACCTGGGTCGTAATTACCGGTTGAAGGTCGAACAAGGCCCATTTGCGCCGGTGCGCCTGGTGCAGGGCCGCCTGGTGGTTCAAGTGCCCCAGGGCAGTGAACAACCGCACATGGTTCGCAACGCCCTGGTGCGCTGGTACAAGCGGCAGGCTGAACAAAAACTGGCTGAAAAAGTGGCCCGTTATGCCCCGATTGTGGGGGTGAAACCCCATGGCGTTGGCATCAAAACCTTCAGGTCACGCTGGGGTAGCTGCACGGTTCACGGAAAGCTGGAATTCAACTGGCAGATCATGATGGCCCCGAACCGCATGGTGGATTACGTGGTGATCCATGAACTGTGCCATTTGATCCGGCATGACCATTCACCTGAATTCTGGAAGGAGGTGGCACGGGTGATGCCGGAGTACGGGGAATGCCGGATGTGGTTGAAGATGAATGGGGAAAGGTTGAGGGTTTAATAGGTTACGGGCAGGCAACGGCTTCGGATATCTAGATTGTGAGTGACTGCTTTCGGCCAGGAGCGGTCATCGACACAGCCCCGTGTCGCGAGCGGCAGAGCTTCAAACGAATCATTGGACCCTCCGCAGGGTACGCCGAAACCACTCATACATGACCGCCATTGCTAGTTTTGCATCCGCCTCAAGAATTGAGACAGGATGTTCTTTGGTTGCCAAAAACCTTGTGCCGAAGGAGTGAGGATGGTCATTGGCCTTTCGGTGGGTAAACGGATTGCGCAGTTCCCTGATACGGTCAGTACTATCAAGCAGGTCGTCAGGTAGCGACAGGTGCTGGCGCGCCGACTTGATCATTAGCTCTAAAGTTCGTCGTTCTTGCGTCGGCACGATACTTTCAAGTTCCTCGCTGAGAGTTTGCTCTATAAAGGAAGTCGCAAGTAGTATTGCTCCGATGAAATGACCGGAAACGAAGCAAAGCCTAGCTTCTTCCATCATGCGTAGGACTGCCATCTCACCTGTAACCGCGCCGTGGGGCGAGATGTGCTGAGCTAGCCACTCAATTCGGTTCGCTCGCTCACCTCGGGACGACTCATCTGCTCGCGAGAGCGCGTCGATCAGATTTTCGCGAGTAGCAGGTATTGCCATAGGCTTTCCTAGCAATTGAGTTAGCGGGCGACGTCAGGCTAAATATATCGCAGATCAATAGTCGAACTTGGCGGTTCGGTTATAGGACTTTTGCAAAGCGCCAGAGTGGCATTGCATGCGGCCCCGGTAAATGTCTGCTTTGGGTCGAATAGCGTCTGATCATATTTTCATTCGACAACCTATCGGGTTTTCGTGAGTATCAGCAAACTAAAACTCCTTTCCCTAAAAAAGGAGTTTGTCATGAAACCGAATACTCACACCGCCTTGACGCACGACCCTTGGAACAAGGGCAAACTCGTTGGGCAAAAAGCACCATTAAAGCTCAAGGACATCTGGGCTATCCGTGTCCGACTACAACTGTCAAATGATATCCGTAATCTTGCTCTTTTCAATCTCGCGATTGACAGCAAGCTACGAGCGTGCGATTTGGTGAAACTACGAGTCCGAGATATCGGACACGGAGAACACATAGCAACTCGTGCGATTGTTATGCAGCAGAAAACCCAACGTCCTGTGCAATTTGAAATTACTGAGCAAACACGCGAATCGTTGGTGACGTGGATACGCTATAAACAGTTGCGCGCTGATGATTTCATTTTCTCAAGCAGGATTCACGCATCTTTGCACTTGTCGACTAGGCAATATGCTCGGATTGTAGATGCTTGGGTGACCGCCATCGGTTTAGATCCGACCACATACGGCACGCACACAATGCGAAGGACAAAGGCGTCATTAATCTACCGACGTCAGTAGTGTCCCAACGTTTTCACATTGGGGCGTAATAAGTTAATGATTTACCTTGGTTTTCTGGCATTACAGTCTGGTCTCGATTTGAACGTCGAGGCCATGGCTTATGGTCTTGCGTATCTGTACGCAAAGGACCGCCATGAACCAAGGCAAGCTTGTCTTTTCTCAGCTGATGGCTTTTCTGCCGCTGAGCACTTTTCGTCGTTGCGTGGCTCGCTATCGGGGCAATCACAAGGTCAAGGATTTTTCCTGCATGGATCAGTTCTTGACGATGGCCTTTGCACAGCTGACTTATCGGGAGTCGCTGCGCGATATCGAGCTGAACCTGCGCGCGCAGACCAAGCGGCTGTATCACATGGGCCTGCGCTGCAAGACCGTCTCGCGCAACACCTTGGCCAACGCCAACGCCACGCGTCCTTGGCAAATTTATGCCGACTTTGCGCAGCATTTGATTGCGATGGCACGAACGCTGTATGCGCAAGAACCGCTGGCCATCGACTTGGACGCGACGGTCTATGCTTTCGATGCGACCACCATCGATCTGTGCCTGTCGGTGTATCCGTGGGCGCCGTTTCGTCAGCGCAAGGCTGCGGTGAAGCTGCACACCTTGTTGGACTTGCGCGGTTCGATTCCGACGTTCATCCACATCAGCGACGGCAAGCTGCACGAGGTCAACACCTTGGATTATTTGCAGATCGAGCCCGGCGCCTACTATCTGCTGGACCGAGGCTATCTCGATTTCGGGCGGCTGTTTCTGATCCATCAGGCCGGCGCCTACTTCGTCACCAGGGCCAAGTCCAACACCAAGTTCAAGCGCCGCTACTCCCGACCGGTCGACCGCCTCAACACCAATGTCGTGTGCGATCAAATCGGCGTGTTGACGGTTTTTTATTCCAGCAAAGACTATCCCGCACCGCTGCGTCGCGTCGTAGTCAAGGACGACACCGGCAAGCGCATCACTTTTTTGACCAACAACCTCGTGCTCGAACCCACGTTGATTGCAGACCTTTACCGACAGCGCTGGCAGGTCGAGCTGTTCTTCAAGTGGATCAAGCAACATCTGCGCATCAAGACGTTTCTGGGCACCAGCGAGAATGCCGTCAAGACGCAAATCTGGATCGCGGTCTGCACATACGTGCTGATCGCCATCGCCAAAAAACGCCTGAATCTGCCCAATAGTCTTCATGAAATCCTACAAATCTTGAGCCTAACCATGTTTGAAACAACGCAGATAAATCAACTGCTTGAAAAACAAGAACCCGATGATGGATCAGAATTCGAGCCTAAACAGCTCGCTCTCCTCTGAAAAACGTTGGGACACTACTGTACCGACGTACAAAAAATCTCAGGGCGGTTCAATTGCTACTTGGTCATACCAAGCTCGAAAGCACGGTGCGATACCTTGGTATCGAAGTCGATGACGCGCTGGAAATGGCAGAGCAGACAGAAGTGTGATATTTACTTAGTCGGCCCTGAAAAATCCCCACAACCCGCATAAACACTGAAGATTGGGGCAATTTCGGATACCCGGAACTCCCGGTTTGTTGTCCAATAGAGGCTATTTTCTGGGAGTTTTATTTCGATGTTTGCCTGCCCTGCCACCGATGATTTTTTCCGTTCTCGCATTGATCAGATGATTGACCTTCGTCATCCGTTGGCGGTGTTGTCCTCGCGCATGCCATGGCAAGAACTTGAGGCACGGGTGGCCCATCTGTTTGTTCGTAAAGCCCACACGGGGGTCGCGATGCCGGACCTGGATTTGTTTGGCGAGAAGCCGCAGCGTCAGTCTTCGCGCAGCAACGCGGGTCGCCCACGTGTGCCGCTTCGGATCATGATTTCGCTGCTGTATCTGAAGCATGCGTTCAACGAATCGGATGAGGGCGTGGTTGAGCGTTGGGGTGAAACCCCAACATGGCAGTTCTTTGCGGGTCAGGCGTATTTCGAACACCACCGTCCCTGCGACGCCACCACGCTGGTCAAGTTTCGCAAGCTGTTGGGCGAAGAAGGGGTTGAAGAGTTGCTGGCACAGACCATCAACGTGGCCGTCGAACTCAAGCTGATCAAGCCCCAGAAGTTGAGCCGCCAGGCCGGGCGTTATGCCCATGCCCGCCAGTTCAAACGCATGCGCCGGGCGATTAAACGTCAACGAACCATTGTGGGTCGCTTATCGCGTGAGATGGATCGCAAGGCCAATGTGCTCGGTCAGGCGGTACGCGCCGCCCTGGATCAGGTCTTGAACAAGGCAAATCGTATCGCGGCCCAAAGCGCTCAGCGCAAGAGCGTCAAAGGCCAGCGCAAGCTGTACGCCTGGCACGCCCCGGAAGTCGACTGCATCAGCAAGGGCAAAACGCGTCGGCCCTATGAGTTCGGTGTCAAGGTCGGGATTGCCAGCACGTTCAAAGGCAATTTGATCGTCGGCGCACGGGCATTTCATCGCAATCCGTACGATGGGCATACGCTCAACGAACAGCTGGAACAGGCCACGATTCTGATGCAAGACTGTGCGCCGGCACCCGACACGGTCTTTGTAGACCTGGGTTACCGGGGCGTGGATGCGGACAATCCGCAGGTTCGCATTGTGCATCGGGGCAAGCCCAAACGGCTGACGGCGCTGGAACGAAAGCAGCTGAAACGCAGACAAGCCATTGAACCGATTATCGGTCATTTGAAAGCGAATCACCGGATGGATCGCTGCCACCTTAAGGGTGAAGAAGGCGACAAGTTGCATGCCGTGTTGTGCGCGGCGGGCTACAACCTCAAATGGTTGCTGCGTATGATTGCCAAGAAGGGGTACCCTTCTTGCAGGTCCTTTTTGCGCCTGAAAAAGGCACCGCCGTGAGGACGATTCTGACGGCATTGGCGTGGGAGGGGATGCTGACCGGTTAAACCGTCATCGCAGCGTCATGCAAAGACCCATGTTGGCGGCGTGACGCAGCGTCTTGAATGGCCGTTTTCGGCCAGAATGAATAAATCAGCAGCGACACATTAACCTCACTTCGTGCAGTGATTTCATGATGCTGAAAGCCCTCAAATGAGCACTTTCAGCAAGTCTGGCTCTTACCGCACAAGTGGCGACATAACCTGAAACTCCCCCAGACCAAGAATTGACGATGCGGCGAAAACACCCCACAATCACCGCATGAAATACGGTGAATATATCTGGCAATCGCCGCATTGGCCCAACTGGCACTACGATCTCACCGCCTTGGCAGAGACCCTCTCGGCGGTTAGCCGTGCCCAGGGCCTGCTGCTGGGCCGTCTTGCAGACGTTGGCATGGCGTTACGTGACGAAGCCAGTCTGGCCGCACTCACTGACGATGTGGTTCAAACCAGTGCCATTGAAGGCGAGACATTAAATGTAGCCAGCGTTCGTTCCTCGGTCGCTCGTCGCCTGGGCGTGGATATCGGTGCCCTGGCTCCGGTTGATCGGCACGTCGATGGCATTGTGGACATGGTGCTGGACGCCACCGGCAATGCAACATCCCCTCTGACCTCTGAACGCTTGTTCGGCTGGCACGCTGCGCTGTTCCCGACGGGTTATTCCGGAATGAGCCGGATCCGTACAGGTCAGTGGCGAGACGATGCCACCGGCCCCATGCAAGTCATCTCAGGCTCTATCGGCCGGGAGAAGATCCATTTTGAAGCACCACCAGCCAAGCAACTTGATGCTGAAATGGCACGCTTTCTGGCCTGGCTGAACACCCCAACCCCCACAGAACCCACCCTGATACGCGCTGGCTTGGGGCATCTGTGGTTCGTAACGCTTCACCCATTTGATGATGGCAATGGCCGGATTGCCCGCGCCATTGGTGATTTACTGTTGACGCGCGCTGATGGCAGCCCTCAACGATTCTATAGCCTTTCGGCGCAAATTCAGCGTGAACGCAGAGCCTACTACGACATTCTTGAGCAGACACAAAAAGGCGGAATGGAAGTCACCCTCTGGTTGAAATGGTTCCTGGCTGAGTTGCTGAAAGCAGTCGAACAGGCACACACCACTCTGGATCAGGTGCTGGCCAAGGCAAAGTTTTGGCAATGGGCGGCAACCATCCCGATGAATGAACGGCAGATCAAGGTGCTGAACCGGTTGCTGGACGGGTTTGAGAGAAAGTTGACCACCCGAAAATGGGCATCGCTTGCCAAATGCTCCCAAGACACGGCCCTGCGGGATATTACGGAACTGCTGCAACACAATGTCCTGCAGAAAGCGACTGCCGGTGGCCGAAGCACGCACTATGAAGTGCGTCATTTTGGTGGAGAAGCAGAAGTCTGCACTAGCCAAAAAACCTAATCTGGGATTTCGGGCTTCTTTCCAAGCTTTTTGCGGGCATGAAACATGCAGACCAAGACGAAATAGCGAAGATATACGGAGCACCTAACGGTATAGCGTTTGCGCAATGGTTGCGTAGCCTCAACTTCATCCGCAACGTATCGGCGCATCACAGTAGGTTATGGAATATTAACGTCGTGGAGCGATCTGCCATACCTGCTGACTGGCCCCAAGAGTTGGACAACTCCCGCCCATTTTTCTACTTATGCCTGATGCAGCAGTTGCTAAGCGTGATTTGCCCACAGTCCACATGGTCGGAGCGACTGATAGCACTACTGGAGAATGAGTTTCCCAAATTTCCTGGCGGCGTTCTTTCGACTGCCGACATGGGAGCATTTGTAAACTGGAGAGACAGCGCGCCTTGGAAAAGGCATACTCACAAATGAGAACCGACGCGTACACAATGTGCAGAGGCGCCGGGCATATTGTTGTCAATCATAAAGGCAGATGCCATAGGTAGTCAAGCTACCTGTTGGGGCCTACGCTCCACTATCTGTTTGCAATGTGAGCCTAGCCAAGCTGTACCGAATGGCACCATTACCCCTGAATTTCGGTACAGTACAGGTACACTCATCAGTTCTTCCGGTTTTCGTTAAACTACTCTAACCCACTGATTAAAAATTACTTTTACCTATTTCAACCTACGCTCAGCTTCGCCCTGTTTCCCTATACAGACACTGTCAAACGCAAACTCAACGCACCAACTGCTTTGCCTCTTCAAGATCGGGGTGATCAAAGGCGAGTTCAAACTCGTCAAGTTCCTGCGAAGTCATGCCAACGTCGATGGATTGGCCCACGGTTCGCCATTGCAGCACGGCATTCACCACCTGCTGCAGGATGTTCAAGGCCTGGTCGTTATTCAGAGAAAATTTAGATGCCTGGCTCATGAGCTGGGCCAGGCTGGTAATTGGCCCCGTGTCTTCACTTAGCCAGGTCTTGGACTCCCTGTCCTTGTCAGGCATCGGATTGACGTCGAATGCCGGGGACAATTGCCATTGGTTATTTCCCATGTAGAGAAAGCCGATGTTCTGCAAGTGGTCGTCCACATTGGTAATGAGATGATTAAACACCAGACGCCGCCACAACTGCTGAGCATCAGCGACGTAGTTCGCACAGACACCCTTCATCTGGTCAAGCAGCTCCGTATAGGCGTGCTCGTCTGTGCGACTGGCCTGGAGCAATGTAGCGCCGGATATGTAAGGAATGCGTGAGTCCTGGGTTGCTCGGTCGAAGCGTCGAATAATGGCAACCGGGGTAGTGTGCACAAGCGCCACATGGGCACTGGCCGCATTGATGCCCGCCAGAGCGGCCAGTTTAAGTGCAAGCACCTCGGCACGAGTCACACTGCGTTCGTCATTGATACTGGGAAACTTCCCGAGCGCAAGGAACCCTTGCTCGTCCAGAACGCTGCATTTGGGCCGCATGCCCCCAGAGAAGTGCCTTTGCCTTGAAGGTAACGCAAGTCTTCGGCGGTTTCCGTACCCCGCTCTACCGCTTCCGAGGACAGCAGTATTTTTCAAGTTCGAGCAAAGAAGGGGTTGCTCGCTTACCGGCCTGGACCGATTGCAAGAAGGCTCCACGGCTGTCCCGCAAACGCAAGGCCCCAAGCCTGCTGAAGTCGTCAACGGCACACAGGTAATCCAGCTCGGTCAACGCGCCAAGGGAGGGGTCGTTTTTACGACGCTTGGCATGAGCCCTGGCGATGACCCGCCGACCCCAGGCATCGGGCGCGGTATCCCCCATGGCAAGAAAGAACAGTGAGTCTTCTTTGGACGCGGGCTTACGTGTTTGATAGGTGAGCGCAGCAGTAAGGTCCGGGGACACGTTGAACGTTTCCTCATCTTCCAGCCAGCTTTGGAAGTAGGCAAACTGGGTGAACATGCGAGGCCCATTACGTACAAACACAAGTTTTCCAACAGGCGTACCGACTTTGCCCAAGCAAACATCAAGCTCGGTTTTGATGTTTGTACCTGTATGTGAAGCCATGTGATTCGAGCCTCTTAGAATGCCTTGGGTGTTTTGCGACGATTGCTATGAATGCGCGCAGGCAGCTTTGCGTCCATCAAGCTCAGTCCGACGGTATCGTCCGGGGCATCTAGAAGCAATCGCAATTTTTCCAGCTCGCCGAACACGAGCAGGGCGCTGGCCAGATATTGAAGTGCCATCCCGGGGTGCCCGTCCTCCATGCGCCGTACGGTGCTGACCGATACCCCCATTCGGGCGGCCAGGTCAGCCTGCGACAGCCCACGGCGCTTACGGGCAAGCTCGATATTTTTACCAAGCGATTTGATGGCGTTGTTGACGGGCACACTGGCAGCGGAACTCATTGCAAGCATCCAAATAAGAACGATTCTTTGAAGATAGTGCTTCAATCAGAGTGATTGTAGTTAAATTTTTTATCTATGCGATAGCTATGGTTCATATTAGAGCGTTATTTCATATAAATTGCTCTAATTAGAGCGCTATCTTGAATCAGGATTCGTCAAAAATGACCACCGCTCTACTGAAGTAGCACGGGCAAAGAACATGCGTACAGGCGGGACCAGAATTTCGTCATCGAAAATCGTTGCTGTGAGGTGTTTGCAGCGTCTCATTCATTTCTTCACGTCCGGCGGATAACCGTAAGACGTGGATTCTCTACGTAGAGGCTTTCTGGTACAAAAGGGAGTTTTCCCAAGAGCCCGCCCCGTCGATCGCCAACATAGCAAGAGCCCCCGATGAGTTTCCCGGATCGTACAAACAAGCATCCACTGTATACGACAGCCCTTTCGCTGTTCATCCTTTTCTGCGCCGGCTACCTCTTGATTCTGGGCCAAGGGCTTTTGATACCGTTCGTCGTCGCACTGTTTCTCTGGTATCTGGTCAACGTCCTGGCGGGGCTGTTCGGAAAACTGCATATCGCGGGAGTCCGTCCTCCGGGCTGGGCACGCTACCTTGCCGCCGGCGCGGTGCTAGCTGTGGCGATCCACATCGTGATCGGAATCATCACATCGAGCGTAGGCGAGCTGATCAGGGCGGCACCTGAATATCAGCGAGCCTTCCAGCGCGTGGCGTGGGACCTGCAGGAACGCTTCGAATTTATCGATATCCCGGAAATATCCAGGTTCATCGCCGAGATCCGTCTGGAGACGTATATCCGAATGCTGGCAACGGCCTTCAGCAGCTTCGTCGCGAACTTCGGCCTCATCACCATTTTTTTGTTGTTTCTTTTCATCGAGCAGCGGTATTTCGCGACAAAGATCAATGCGTTGATGCCCGACCCCAATAGCCGGGCCAAACTGTATGAACTACTCGCCGATATCGACAATGACATCCGTACCTACATCGGTATCAAGACCGCCACAAGTCTCGCAACGGCCGTTGCCTCGTTCTTTGTCATGAACCACGTTTCCCTGGACTTTGCCGGATTCTGGGCCTTGCTGATCTTTGTACTGAACTTCATACCCAACATAGGCTCGATCGTGGCCACGCTGCTACCCTCCCTTCTTGCCATGGTCCAGTTCGATACGTTCACACCGTTCCTGATCGTCGCGATCGGGATCACGACCATTCAAATCATCATTGGCCAGATCATCGAACCGCTGTTCGCCGGGAAAACACTCAACGTCACCCCGCTCGCCATCATCTTCTCTTTGGTGATCTGGGGCATGATGTGGGGTATCGCCGGCGCGTTCCTGTGCGTGCCCATCCTCGTGATCAGCATGATTATCCTGTTTCACTTTGACTCCACGCGCTGGCTTGCCATATTGCTAAGCCAGAACGGCCGTATCGCCCGACGCGGCCGAACCACAAACCACGAGATTCGCCATCGTGCCTGATACCGGGGTCAGCGTGCTGGTTTCAGGCATTTTTTAGGTGCTTTTGGGGTTACGGCACTCATCAACCTGGTTGCCTGGTGGGTCACGCGACGCGATGTCTTCGGGCTTTTCGCCCTGTTTGTCGTATGCAGCGCACTTCACTGGGCTAACTACGATGGTCTGATTGCCCCGATGCTTCAAGCACCCGCACCCGAACTGCTCATCTCGGTAGGGTATGTTCTGCTGGGGGCCCAAAACGTAACGGGCTCATTGTGCCAGATCAGGCTGCTTCAATTACCGGGAAATTTTCCCGGCATCCTGCGCTATTACCAGTTGCTTGGCGTTTTACCCGGCAGTCTGGTCATGATGTCTGCGTGGACGGGCCACTTTGAGGCACTGTCAACAATCATGTTTGTCGGCTTGCTGCCGGCCCCTCTGATCAGTTTTCCAGCCTATGTACGTTTGTGGAAAACAGGTCATTTGTCAGGGCGACTGATCGCCTGCGTACTGCCCCTGCATTTTTTCATCATGTGGCCCGCCATTCTAGGTGGATTGGGCTGGATAGATTTGCGTCCGTTATCGTTACTCGCAGTACGAAGTGCGGCGTTACCGGTCATTATTGTCTTGCATGTCAGTATTGCGTTGCAAACCCGTGAAGCCGAACGGGCTAATCATGCGGCACAACTTCGCGCAGCAGAAGCCCAGCTGAACTCAGAACGCGAAAAGAAAGCGCGCCAGGAACGGGAGCGCTTTCTTGCCCTTATTGCGCATGAGGTGCGTAATCCGGTGGCCGTGATCGAGGCTGCTGCGCACAGCTTGCGTTTGCTCGACCAACGCCGTGCGGATCCAGAACTGCGCAACCGTCGTTACGACAGCATTCGACGGGCCATCGACCGACTGAGTTCCTTGATGGAACTCACTGAAGCACAAGAACGCCTGCTGGGTGACACGGCCCATTTCAGGCCGGTTGATGTGTCTGTCATCAGCCAGTCTTTGCGCACCGCACTTGAGCCCGATATCATGGAGCGCGTAGTGATCAATACACCTGCCAACCTTCCCCGCTTGCACGGCGACCCCCACCTGATCTATTTCGCAGGATTGAACCTCATCGAAAATTCAGCCAGGTATGCTGTAGCAGGCACCCCCATTTTCTGGATGTTTACACGGCTGAAAATCAGGCTGGCAACGCGGGGATTGCCTGGCGCATACGAGATCATGGGCCGGGCATTCCCTGCATCAGGAACAAACCATCTTTGAACGCTATCAACGATTACATGAATCGGGGGGCATACAGGATTAGGTTTAGGGTTACCCCTGGTACGCGAAATCATGGAAAAACATGGGGAAGCTTGCGGCTTGACCGGACCTGGACCTGCGGGGCCTGCTTTACACTCTGGTTTCCGTTGCCTGCTTGCAATGAATAATTTTTCACCCTGTCAAACATGAATGGGTATAACGATAATACAAACCAACGTATGCACGTCGTCGTGGTTGAAGACCATGACGACTTGCGTGAAGAACTGGTTTTGCACCTTGACTGCGCCGGCTATGCGGCCACTGGGCTACCCAACGGCTCCACACTGGATCGTCACTTGCACGATCACACCTGCCATCTCATTGTGCTTGATCTGGGCCTTCCGGGAGAAGACGGCCTGAGCCTCTGCAAAAGGGTTCGTTCGATGTGGCCACATATCGGGGTTGTTTTGCTGACAGCCCGCGGCCTGCCCCATGATCGCCTGCTGGGACTACAAAACCAGGCAGATGCCTATCTGGTCAAACCAACCCCTCCTGAAGAGCTTCTGGCCGTTATTGCCAATCTGTTAGGCCGCCTGCAGCGCATGGGTCAGAGTGCCGTATCAACAGAATGCAACACCTTCTGGCGCTTTAGCCCTCAGACCCTTCAGCTGACGATACCTGATGGGCCTGTCCTTACCCTCACCCATAACGAAAGCACACTCTTGCAAACCTTGATCCGGTGTGGGCCAGGGCCAGCCAGCCGTCGTGAACTGGTCGAGGCACTTGGAGGTAGCTACCTTGATTTTGATGAACGTCGTCTCGAAATCGGTATGAGCCGTCTGCGCCGCAAACTGCTGACGGGCTCAAATGGCACCGAAGTCATACGCGCCGCGCGTGGTGTAGGTTACCAACTCACAATCATTTGCGAGCTTGACCAGCAAACGGCCCCACTCTAAATACCGGCCCGCACTGACTGTCAGGATTTGTCAGCCTCGCACCGGGTTGCACCGCTAGAATTCGGCCAGTTGAAACGCAGGGGCCGAGATGACACCATCCTCTTCAAAAATCCACCGGATGGTGGGCATGTTGTGCAGCACTTTTTTGATTTTCTGGACGTTATCGGGTTGCCAGCAAGACCGCACGTCCACCGGACACGCAAAGAGGAAACTCTTTCGGTCAACGTAGTGACGCTCAAAGAGCAACCGGTAACACTGACTCGTGAATTGGCCGGGCGCGCTATTGCTTCTGTCGTCGCTGAAATACGCCCCCAGGCTGACGGCATCGTGCAGCAGCTTTCATTTGACGAAGGGGTCTGGTGCAGCAAGGCCAGACGCTTTATCAATTAGACGATGCCTTGTATCGCGCCGATGTTGCAAGCAATCAGGCCAGCCTGAACCGCTCCCTGGCCACACTTGAAGCGGCCCGTCTGAACGCGCAACGTTCGACGGCTCTTTTTCAGCACAATGCGGTCAGTCGTCAGGACCATGAAACGGCACAGTCTGCACTGAAAGAGGCGCAGGCCGATGTACAACTGGCGCGTGCCGCCCTGGAACGTAGCCGTATCATGCTGGGCTACACACGCATTGTTGCGCCTGTCACCGGAAAGATAGGCAAATCTTCCGTGACACAAGGGGCGCTGGTCAATGCCAATCAATCGGCTGCCCTTGCCCGCATACAGCAGCTGGACCCCATTCATATCGATCTGAACCAATCAAGCAGTGAGCTGCTTCAACTGCGCAAAGCATTGCTGCAAGGCAGTCTCAGTGATACACGTGCCATCCCCGTGACAGTCATGCTTGAGGACGGTACGACCTATCCCCATACCGGCCAACTGATTTTTTCAGAATCCAGCGTAGATCCTGAAACAGGCCGTTACGCGCTACGCATAGCCGTACCCAATCCCGATCACATGCTTTTGCCGGGCAGCTACATCCGGGCCGTAATCAGCTATGGTGAGCGCCAGCAGGCGATTCTGGCCCCTCAGCAGAGCATTCTTCGCGATGCCAAAGGCACGGCGTCGGCACAGGTCGTGAAACCCGACGGAACCATCGAACAGCGTACGGTCCTGACCAACAGAACCATCGGCGATCAATGGCTCATTGACGAAGGCCTCAAGGCGGGCGACCGGGTCGTCGTGGAAGGTTTACAAAAGCTCAGGCCGGGTGTTGTGGTGCACGCTGCTGAAGCCACAACCGCCAACGACTGAACGGAAGTACGGATCATGGCCCAATTTTTCATCACGCGACCCGTTTTTCCTGGGTGATCGCCATTGCCATCATGTTGATGGGAATTTTGTCGATCACGACATTGCCGGTATCCCAGTACCCTGCCATTGCGCCGCCCTCCATTTCCATCAGTGCGACGTATTCCGGAGCCTCGGCCAAAACAGTGGAAGACTCGGTGACGCAAATCATCGAACAGAATATGACCAGCCTCGATGGTCTGATGTATTTTTCGTCGACCAGCGATTCGAACGGCGATGCCAGCCTCACCCTGACATTTGAGAACGGTACGGATATCGATACGGCGCAGGTTCAGGTACAGAACAAGCTGTCTCTGGCCACGGCCCAATTGCCCACTGAAGTAACCAAAGTGGGGATCACGGTCAGCAAGGCCAGCAGCAGTTTTCTGATGGTGCTCGGATTTGTCTCTGATAACGACAGCATGGATCAGTACGATATTGCAGATTACGTTGTTTCCGATCTGTACGATACGCTTTCACGGCTTAAAGGCGTCGGTAGTGTTCAAGTGTTCGGGGCACAGTATGCGTTGCGTATCTGGCTTGACCCCGGCAAACTTGAAACCTACCGACTGACCGTTTCAGATGTCATCAGCGCCATACAGGCACAAAACGCCCAGGTTGCCGTGGGTGAGCTGGGGGCACCCGCCTGCAGCCGGGCAACAACTGAATGCCACGATCAATGCACAGGGCCGGATGCAGACTGCCGACCAGTTCAGGCAGATCGTAATCCGTTCCACCACAGAAGGCTCTGCCCTGAGACTGGCCGACATTGCACGCGTGGAACTGGGCTCACAGAGTTACAGCACACTCAGCAGGTACAACGGCAAACCCGCCACCGGGGTTGCCATTTCCTGGCAACCGGTGCGAACGCACTGGAAACGGCCGAACGAATCAAACAAACCATCCTCGAACTCGAGAAAAACTTCCCTCAAGGCTTGAGAGCGGTCGTGCCTTACGATACGACACCTTTTGTCGAAGTCTCGATCAAAGGTGTCGTGCAAACACTGTTTGAGGCCATAGTGCTCGTGTTTCTGGTGATGTACCTGTTCTTGCAAAACCTGCGGGCCACACTCATTCCCACCCTGGCCGTGCCTGTGGTGCTGCTGGGAACATTCGGTGTGTTGGCCGCGCTGGGGTACTCGATCAATATGCTGACCATGTTTGCCATGGTGCTGGCGATCGGCCTGTTGGTGGATGATGCGATTGTCGTCGTCGAAAACGTCGAACGATTGATGAGCGAGGAAAAGCTGTCGCCGCTAGAAGCCACACAAAAATCCATGGGGCAAATCACCGGGGCACTGATCGGTATTGGCCTGGTGTTGTCTTCAGTCTTCGTACCCATGGCCTTCATGGCAGGCTCCACTGGTATCATTTACAGGCAGTTTTCCATCACGATTGTGGCGGCCATGGCCCTGTCTGTGATTGTGGCCCTAGTCTTCACACCCGCATTGTGTGTCACCCTGCTGAAACAGCATACCCCGCAACACGATACACGCCCCGCCGGCAGGGCAAGCCGTTTTTTGCGCTATTCAACACGTACTTTGACGCAAGCACCACACGCTATCAGGCCAGCGTCCGGAAAATTCTTGGGCGATCAGGACGTTTCATGCTGATTTACCTGGCGCTCACAGGGTATATGGTATTTGCCTTTTTAAGGCTGCCGGGGGCTTTCCTGCCGGAAGAGGATCAGGGCTTGTTGATGGCCATGTTGCAGACACCCGTCGGTGCCACCCAGGAACGAACATTAAAAAGCGTAGCCCAGATGGAGCAATATCTGTTGAACGAAGAAACCGCCTCGGTTGATTCGGTACTGAGCGTTCAGGGCTTCAGCTTTGCCGGCTCCGGTCAGAACACGGGCGTCGCTTTCGTCAAGCTTAAAGACTGGGATCTCAGGCGAGACGCGGAGACATCGGCTTCAGCTGTCGGGCAGCGCACATCAGCAGCCCTCATGGCACTCGATGATGCTGCAGGCTACGCGTTCTCACCTCCTGCCATTCCGGAACTGGGTACTGCCAGTGGCTTTGTGTTTTACCTGCAGGATACCGGCAGCATTGGCCATAATGCCCTGTCGAATGCACGAGACCAATTCCTTACTGCAGCCTCAAAAGCACCCTGTTGCGCAATGTCCGGGCCAATGGCCTGTCGGACAGACCGCAATTACGTCTTGATATTGATGTCGCCAAGGCCGCTGCACTGGGTGTATCTCACAGCACCATCACTGACACGTTATCGACAGCCTGGGCCGGAAACTACATCGATGATTTTATTGATCGCGGGCGAGTCAAACGGGTTTATGTGCAGGCGGATGCGACCTTCCGGATGGTCCCCGAGGACTTTTTGCACTGGAGCGTACGCAATGCGCAGGGAGAGATGGTGCCCTTGTCGACATTTACACGGGTGCAATGGGAGTACGGTTCGCCCCAGCTGGAACGTTACAACGGAGTACCCGCCATGGAAATCAATGGCGAGCCCGCCCAGGGGTCAGTTCCGGCGATGCCATGCTCGAAGTCGAGCGTCTGGTCACGCAATTACCTGACGGTGTGGGCATGAGCTGGACAGGGATGTCCTACCAGGAACGCCAGGCCGGCTCACAGACACCAAAACTGTATGCGCTTTCGCTACTGTTCGTATTCCTGTGCCTGGCGGCCATGTACGAAAGCTGGATCATTCCAACGGCCGTACTGATGGTTGCTCCCCTGGGCATCCTGGGTACGGTAGTGGCCGCACTGTGGCTGGGCCTAGAGCGCGACGTCTACTTTCAGGTTGCCATGCTCACAACCGTTGGACTCACCAGCAAAAATGCCATTCTGATCGTTGAGTTTGCAAAACTTAACCTTGAACAGGGCATGGCGTTGATCGAGGGAACACTGCAAGCGATACGCGACCGTTTACGTCCCATTCTGATGACCTCCATGGCGTTTGGTTTGGGTGTTTTGCCTCTGGCTCTGGCCAGCGGGGCCGGTTCCGGCGCACAGCGCGCGATTGGAACGGGTGTGCTGGGAGGCATGTTGGTCGGAACGCTGTTAGGGATTTTTTCATTCCACTGTTTTTTGTAGTGGTGCAACGCGTCTTTGGGAAGCGTCAGAAACAACAGAGTCATGGCGACCCGCATGTAACAGCACAGGAAAGCGGAGACGCCAGTCATGTCTGAATACCGGAAACGTATCTTCCGATTGGGTCCTGCTCGCTTGAGTCTGTGTTTTTTGCTGTGCGGTTGTGTGAATCTTCAACCGGAGGTGCCAATTGCCGACCCTCAGATTCCAGCCACCTGGCCTGTCGCTGTCTCGTCAGAAACACCGTCCGCCACCGCTGAACGCTCCCCTTCATCGCGCAGTACGCCATCTGAACCCGTCCAGCCGGCCGTACGGGCAGGTTGGCGCGATTTTTTCCTTGATCCACGCCTGTTAACCGTGATGACCCAGGCATTAACCAGTAATCGCGATGCCCGTGTCGCACTTCTGAACGTTGAACGCGCACGAGCCCTTTACAGTGCTGCACGTGCAGACACCTGGCCTGCACCTACCCTGAACGCGGCCCTCACACGAAGCGAACCTGCATCTTCAACGGGCGTCTATACAGCCAGTGCAGGGCTGACTGCGTTCGAGCTGGATCTGTTTGGCCGTCTTCACTCGCTGAGCCAGTCTGCCCTGCACAGCTATCTGGCACAAGAGGCCGCACAGCGCAGCACTGAACTGTCCTTGATTGCAGAAGTGGCGACGGCCTGGTTGACCCTGGCTCTTGATCAGGAATTACAGCATATTTCCCGCAACACACTGGAAAATCGGCAAAAAGCATTAACCCTGAATGAACATCGCTATCGACTGGGGGCCGTTTCCGAGCTGGATCTCGCGGAAGCACGCACAGCGATCGAAACAGCGCGCAGTGACCTGGCCCGTTATACCGGTCAGGTTATGGAAGACCTGAATGCACTGACCCTGCTCGTAGGCTCACCAATTGATACGTCTCTTTTGCCCCATCGATTCGATGCTCCTGATCCGATTTTTCAGGCCTTATCTGCAGGGCTGCCCTCCGAGGTTCTGTTACATCGCCCTGATGTCCTGCAGGCCGAACAAAAAATGCGTGCTGCCAACGCGGAAATCGGTGCTGCCAGGGCTGCCTTTTTCCATCCATCAGTCTGACAACCAGCATCGGATACGCCAGCGCTGCGCTTTCAGCGCTTTTCTCGGGGGCAGTCGGGCGTGGACCTTCATTCCCCAGATCTCATTACCTGTTTTTCAGCGTGAAAAACTATGGGCCAATCTGGCTGTCAGCCAGGCTGACCGGGACATTGCCTTGGCCGAATACGAGAAAACGATTCAAACCGGTTTCAAAGAGGTCGCTAACGCGCTGGCCTGGAAGGCTTCACTGGACCAGCAGCGTACGGCCCAGGAAGCCCTTGTAACTGCTGCCACGCAAGCTGAGCGTTTATCCCGCCTGCGTTATGAGCAGGGGCGTGACAACTACATTGTGCTGCTTGATGCCGAGCGTACTTTGTATTCTGCACAGCAATCATTGGCACAGACCCGATGGTCACAGTACACCAACCAGATCACGCTCTATAAGGTCCTGGGAGGTAACTGGCCAGCACCACCGAGGCCTGACCCTGACGAAATACGACAAGGCCGTTTTTAATTTTTAATCAATTCAGTTGCTTCATCGGAACGGTCTGTTTCCGAGCAACCCACCCCTTGACGGAGGCTACCTGTGACGTTTAGCCGAAGAGCTTTCCATACCGCTGTGGCTGGTCTTTTACTCATGTTGTTATGTGCACTGATTCAGTCGATGGCCTGGGGGACAGGGGCTGCAAACCACGTACAGATTGAACCCCCGTTGGTTGTTCTGGATCAAGGTAAGGTACGGGGCACGCTACGTCACGGTGTGCTGGAGTTTCGCGGCATTCCTTATGGTGATGATGTGTCAGGCGATCGGCGCTGGACGCGCGCGCAACCGGCACCGGGCTGGACAGGCATTCTTGACGCGAGCACTTTTCAACCCGCCTGCGCCCAGGCCGCACGCTACGGCATCACGGAATCCAGCGCGAATGAAAACTGCCTTCACCTGAACATTTCTCGCCCCTGGATCCCGGAAGAAACCCCGACGAAGGCAGTGAAACGGCCGGTCCTGGTCTGGATTCATGGTGGCTCGTTTGTTGGCGGGTCGGCTGCGCTATACCGTCTGGATCGTCTTGCGCGTGAAATGGATGCCGTTGTCGTGTCCATCAATTACAGACTTGGAGTTCTGGGTTTCATGCCGCATCCCGGGTTTGACGTGCAATACAACGGAGGGTATGCACTTGAAGACCAGCGCCTGGCCATGCACTGGGTCAAAAAATATTGCCGCGTTTGGCGGTGATCCTGACAACATTACATTAGCGGGAGAATCTGCGGGTGCTGCGTCAGTATGCATGCACTTGCTGGTGCCCGAACAAACGCAAGACCTGTTCCATAAAGCCATCGTCCAAAGCGCGGCTTGTTCCTTTGCACTACGTTCGGCCAATGAACGGAATGCATTTGGGCGCACTGTGGGCGAAACCGTCGGGTGCACAGATCCGGATCATGCCGTTGCCTGTATGCGCCAGATTCCTGCAGAACAACTGATCCAGGCGGGTGATAAGGTGGCAGGCTCCGACTTGATGGCCTTTGCGCCAGTGTTCGGTACAACAACGTTGCCTCGCCAAGGGTTGGACAGTTTGCAGAATGGTCAGTTTGTGCGCGTCCCCGTTTTATATGGTGGGACACGCGATGAGATGCGCCTGTGGGTTGGGTATGCGGTGCAAGCCGGCCAGACCGTAACAGCAGAAAATTACACGGAGTCCTTACAGGCCGCGTATGGCAATAACACCGCCCTTATCCAGCGACAGTATCCGGCTCATATGCAGGGCTCACCTGCTGCCACACTGGGTTCCGTAATGTCCGACTTCCGGCCGGATAATGGTATCAACCACTGCCAGTTTGTTGATACGGCTTACCTGCTTTCGCGCCATGTACCTGTGTATTTCATGGATTTTGCGGATCGAAATGCACCCGTGCTGGGTGTTTCCATGCCAGCATCGCCAGACCCCGGTTTCGAGCTGGGCGCAGTCCACTCATCCGAACTCAATTACTTCTTTCCCCACTTTTCAAATAATTCACGGCTTGATGCTCCGGACCTTCAACCCTCGTCTCAGGCAATGTCAGAGCAGATGATTGCGGCCTGGGCTCAATTCATGCGCACCGGAACTCCCCAGACAAATGCATTACCCGAATGGGAATTGTTTTCAGTACAGGGAAAGGCCATGCGGTTTATACCTGACCTGCCTGGCCTGTTTTCTCCGGCCAAAGAGTATCAGTGTGATTTTTGGAAAAGGCTATATCCGGCTGCATTTTCCAATATGCAAGAGACGCAACCGTGAGTATCAAAAAGGCTCGATTCAACCTTCAGGCACCCAAGTCCAAAAGCGTGGTTATTTCTGCGCTAACTGCATAATCCTCGCTGAAAACGCATAGGCAGTTATCTGTCTCCCTTTCAAACTAAGTCTTGAATCACGACAACGACTTAGTTTGAACACACCACACAGGAGACAATAAAAATGCGCAAAATCACGATCATCGGTGCGGGGCATGCAGGGCTGCAACTGGGCATCGGCCTTCTGGGGCAAGGTCATGAAGTGACCATTGTTTCGAACCGCAGCAAAGAAGACATCGCACAAGGCAAGATTTTGTCCAGCCAGTCCATGTACAACATGGCGGTTGCCCTGGAGCGCGAGCAGGGCCTGCTGTTCTGGGACGAGGCCTGCCCGCCCATTGAAGGGATGCATGTCCGTGCCGGCAACGCCGAAGCCGGCGTTATGGTGGACTTTCGTACCCGCATGCCGGCGGGCCAGTCGGTGGATCAACGGCTTAAAATTCCCCGCTGGATGGATGAATTCGAGCGCAAGGGCGGTACGATCCGGATCAGCGACGTAGGTATTGCCGAAGCCGAAGCTCTGGCTGCGCAATGCGACCTGTTACTGGTGGCCACCGGCAAGGGCGAATTAGGAAAATTCTTTGAGCGTGATGACGAGCGCTGCCAGTATTCGTCGCCCCAGCGCCTTACCGCACTAACCTACGTCCACGGCATGAAACCCCGGGAAGATTTCGGTGCGTTCAACATCAACGTCAACCCAGGTATTGGTGAGTTCGTGCATTTTCCAGGCCTGACGCTCAGCGGCCCCTGCGACATCATCAATCTTGAGTGCATCCTGGGTGGCCCGATGGATCGTTGGACCGACGTTAAAACGCCCGAGCAACATCTGGCACTGACGCTGGAGCTGATACACGAGTTCTTCCCCTGGGAAGCCCACCGTTTCACCAACGTCAAGCTGACCGACAACAACGGCATCTTGGTCGGTGCGGTGACGCCTACCGTACGCAAGCCTGTCGGCACACTGCCATCCGGCCGGTCGGTGCTGGGTATCGGCGACATTCATATTCTGAACGACCCAATGACAGGCCAGGGGTCCAACAATGCCAGCAAAGGTGCAACCCGGTTAATGAAAGCCATTACAGCGCATGGCAACCGGCCATTTGATCGCGACTGGATGCAGGAAATCGCTCAAGACAACTGGAATAATGCGCAATGGTCGGCACGCTTGACCAACACGATGCTGAACCCGCCCGCGTACGTGCTCAACATTTTAGGGGCCTGCCAAGGCAGCCCCAAACTGGCCCAGGCGCTGGCCGCAGGTTTCAACGACCCGCGCACCATGGCTGACTGGTATTTTGACGAACAAGGTGCTGAACACATGATCGCGTCATGCGCAGAGGCACCGGCAGCAGCCTGACACAAACCCTTGTTACGTCAGGGAATGTACCGAATGTTTTTTTGCCCACATTAAGGCAACATCAAAGGTACATTCCCTTGCTGGCCCAGACACACTGTTCAGTCGGCAAAAACCATCCATTGCAACCGCGCTGACAGCGTATCGCACAGAAGGGAAAACATCCGGAGTTTTCGTTTTGCGCGTCCCCCACTCAAGCCACTTCAAACTGCTCCAGTCGCACGACCTAGACGAAACACGAGCCTTGGTCGCCGGTGTATTCAACGACCATAAACTCGGTTACTCAACCGTGGGCAAAACACTGGATTACTGCCATCAGTACACCTCGGCAGGTGCGCTGGAGCGCTACGCGATGCACTTGGCCGGCCGGGACAAAACCTCGCCGGTTCACTTCGAAAACGCGATAGACACATCCATGGGCGGCGGGCTGGCGCTCAAACTGGCTGCGGGGCAAATTTTCAGGAACGTGTGCAAACAACCCGATCTTTTCACACTGCCCATGATCTGGAGCCAGTTTGAACAGATGGTGTTCATGAATCTGCTGACACTGCAGCCTCATGCCTTTGGTCTGGCCAACCACCCTGCCCACAAGGCGGTTCTGCCTAAAACCGTAAAGCAGGCACAAGATTACATGCGAGCCAATCTGGCCGACCCCATCACACTGGAAACACTGGCGCAAATCACGGGCACCAGTGTCCGATCATTGCATGAAGGGTTTCGCAAACACCACGGCGAAAGCCCCATGCGTTACCTCAGAAACCTGCGCATGGATCAGGTGCGTACCGATTTGCTTGATCCGGACAACCCCAGAAGCATTACGGAAATCGCACACCACTGGGGTTTTCTGGAACTGGGACGCTTTGCCCACCATTACCGTGAACGGTATGGTGAACTGCCCAGCGAAACACGCAAGCGTGTGGGTTAGAACACACCGCAGATCGAGAAACCCTTGACGCCAGCCAGGCATAACCCCGGCCACGCTCTCTCACACACTTACACTTGGCGCATCAAACGGCAACAGTCTTGACGTTGGCAAACACGAACCACAGCATCGCGCTGCCAACCTTCTCGATGATGACCGAGCCACTGCCCAGCACCACAACATACGCAGCGTAGCTTGCCCCCGCGTTTCAACTGCGCCTCGACCAGGCCATCATCAACTGATCCAGCGCATTGCCAAACGCGCGTCGATCCGACTGGCTGAGCGTTGACGGCCCGCCCGTATCGACGCCAACACTACGCAACTCGTCCATCATGTCACGCAGGGCAAGTCGCTCACCAATCGTGTCAATGGTGTAGCGTTCACCTCGCGGGTTCAACACCAGGGTTCCTTTAGCCAGAACAAGGCTGGCCAAAGGAATGTCTCCGGTGATCACAAGATCACCGGAGACTGCATGTTGAACAATGTAATCGTCTGCCACGTCGAAACCACGCGGCACCTGAACAGCACGAATCAAAGGCGACGGCGGGGTACGCAACATCTGGTTGGCCACCAGGGTCAATGGCCGCTGCCAACGCTGTGCCGCACGGTACAAGATTTCCTTGATGACCACCGGACAGGCGTCAGCGTCAACCCATATTTGCATCGGTTAGCCTTTCAGCGCATTGGCCAACAAGGTGTTGATCAGCTCGTTGACCGGCACACCGTCAGCTTCTGCCTTTTCACGCAACGCCGTGATGATGGACTGCTGCAACTTGACGGGAAACGACACCAGGCCGGCAGCCTGATCGAGACGCCGTTGTTCGCGCCGGTCAGGACCGGCAGCCGCACCGGCAAAACGCCCAGGAGGCAGGCTGGCATTAAGCTTGCCCATGATTTTCAGGGCTTTGTTTTTTTCGAGATCAGTTTTTTCATGAAGAGTCCGTGTGGTGCGGCGTATCAACGACAAGCCAGCAGCAGGCATTCTAGTTGAAACCAGGGGACTACCCATCACCGGCACGCAATCGCCCCCGCAGTTGCTTCACCTGCCCGCGAACGGATTTTCCTTCCAGCCGGCGACGTTTCGAACCCAACGTGGGTTGAGTGGCCTTGCGTACCTTGAGCGGTGTCGATACGCTGTCGACCAGGGCCTGCAAGCGCGCAATCGCGTCCAACTTGTTTTGCTCCTGGCTACGACTGCCTTGCGCCTTGATCACCACTACCCCGTCCCCGGTGATGCGCTGATCCCGCAGGGCAAGCAGGCGCTGTTTGATGTCATCGGGCAAGGATGAGCCTGGAATCGAAAACCGCAGGTGGATAACACTTGAAACCTTATTGACATTCTGACCACCCGCACCCTGCGCGCGGACAGCGCTGAAAATCATTTCGTCTTTTAAAACAGCACATCGGGAAAGCATCAGGGGCACCGGAAGAATTTGAACTTGTCTGGATTAAACCGCTGCACCGCAGAAGGATAATATCCGCTGTACAACAAGGCTAATCATTAACATTATGGTAAATATCCTGGAATTCGAAGGCATGCGCGTCATGCATTTCGGCACAACCGCCGTGCAAGGCGTGATGCGCATCGAGCAGCCCAATATGATCGAGCTGGAATACGTTCAGCAAATGATGATGTGGCTGTTGTTTCGCGACAAAGCCGAGCACATTGTTCAGCTTGGCCTGGGCGCAGCGGCACTGACAAAATTTTGCTACCACTACCTTGCACCTGCAAGAGTTACTGCGGTCGAGCTTGACCCAAACGTTATTGATGCCTGCCGAAACCACTTCGCGTTGCCCGGCGACGACGAACGGCTGCAGGTTCTGAACATGGATGCGGCAGATTACATCACAGACTTTTCCCGACGCCGTTCAATCGATATTTTGCAGGTTGATTTATACGATGCAAAAGCGCACGGCCCGGCACTCAGCTCTGACGCCTTCTATGCCGCCTGCGCAAACAGCCTGTCACGCAGCGGCATCATGACAATAAACCTGTATTGCGACTGGCCGGAACATCTTTCGCACATCCAGATGATCGAAAAAGCCTTCCCTGCCGTCGCCTGGCTACCCGAAGTCCACGATGGCAATATCGTGGCCATTGCCTTTAAAGAACCCCCGTCAATCGATTTCGACGATCTTTACGAACGCGCAGGGCATATATCAACCACATCAGGCCTTCCCGCCGAAAGCTGGGTGACGGGGCTATACAGCTGGATGAGCGGGGACAACGAGAAGCCATAACGAGCATCCGGGATGCTTGAGCGCCGAGCCCTGAGCCCTGAGCCCTCGATATGGTCTAACATCTGTAAAGCGATGCGCTTGGGTCAAGCGGGAACTGCTTCTGTTTTTACATTCGCGCATACCCGCCCCCAACGCATACTCAAGCCTTCCACATGTTTACGTCAGTGAAATTCCAATGCAACACACCATAACGCCACCCCGCCTTGCCATCGCCCTCGAATGGTACCTCAACCCCGACCATTTGCCCCTGATTCACGCGCAGGAACAAGCTCGTGCCGACGGAGCACTTACCATTGAACTGATCGCCCCCGATGACCACTATGACGGTTTTGAAGCGTTGGCCAAAGGTGAGGTACACGCCGTGGTAAATGAACCCCTGCACTTGCTGGAGAAGCACGGCGAGTCCATTGCCCTGCAATCTCTGGGGACCTTCTTCCACACTGATGGCGGTGTACTGATCACGCACGACGCCCAAGCCCGACTCAAATCAGGCGGGTCTATCCGCGTGGCTTCACCCGTATCAAACCCAGTGACCGACAACCTGTGCCGCAACATTTTGACCGGCTGGATGCACAAACAAAATGTCGACATCAGGCCCGAACAAATCACCGTTTACGAAGCCGGATTTGATCACGTTGAAAACCTGCGTAACGGTGCCGATGCGGCATGGCTGGCTTTTGCAAACATCGAAGGGGTACACGCCCATCATTTGGGGCTACCCGTTGACATGTGCCGCACCTCGGATGGCGATGTGCCCGGTTTTTCAGCACTGGAACTGATCGCCAATCGGGAGGCCGACACCGCAGTCAGACAAGCTCTGAAAACACTGGTAGCGTATCTGAATGCTGCGGTACCAGCGCTTCAGGCCGACCCCAAGCCGCACTGAAGCTGTGGTGCCGCGCCGGCAACGCCGAGCCCACGCCCTTGACGGTAGCCATGGTCAACGACACCTTGACACGTTTTGTGTCACCGGTACGCCCGGATGCGGAACGCTGGCGTCCGGTTTGGACCTACATGCGCGCACAAGGCTCTGATGTCGTGGATGCTGCGATATTCGAACGCATTTTTGAAGTGGCCCACGGGTAACGCATGAATCGCCCACGTTTACCAGTAACGACCCGGTAAACGTGGCCTGAAACCGCTACGACACAAGGACCTGTGCAGCGGCAGAAAAGACGTCAAACGTCAGTCAAGCAAATCAGCGGGTACATTACCGCCATTGGCAGCCACACGTGCCAAGACCGCTTTATGCAGCCACATATTCATTTGGGCCGAGTCAGCCATCAGGTTTGCAGGACAGCCTAATTCGGTAGCCAGTTCCTTGCGGGCAGCCAGACTGCTGTCGATGTCCAGCAACTTAAGCAAGTCGACGATTGACGTCTTCCAATTCAGCTTCTGGGGATTGGCTGCGGCGCGCTGTTCAAGCTGGGCAACCACGTCAACAACAGTAACCGGCTGAGCCGCTGGTGCTGCTGCGCTTTCTGCCGGCGCTGTTGCGGTATCTGCAGCGGTTGCCGCCTGAGCCTCTTTACCAAAACCCAGTTTTTCAAGAATTGTGCTGAAAAAACCCATGATACTCTCCGTATTTAAAACGCTAGATTGATAACACCTTGATTGGGATACCCGTGTCATTTTGGCGACTTTACCAAACGATGATCCGACAGGCCCGACTATACCTCTTTAGAGCAGACGCCAGCTTCAAATATGATCATGCCGGGAAAATGCCTGACTTGGCTGCGAAACAGAACGCCCCCATCCTTCCATCGACGCACGACCCGCTGGAAAATCAGTGCATTGGGAATCTGCAACAAGGCCCCGTGATTCTCGGGGGTGGCATCGCGCAAGGTGACATACAACAAGCCGATATCAACCACCTCGCCTTTGGCACCGGGCTTTTCGGCCGTGTCCAGAATTTCGACATGATCACCCACCCGGAACGGGCGGGCCGTGAAAATAAGGATGGCGCAAAAAATATTCGACAGGACGCTCCAGGCGGCAAAAATGCCACGGCGGCAACCGCTGCGAAACCGGTAAATGCGGTCCACAGTACCGTGGCCGATACCCCGAGACGGCCCAGTACCAGCAATGCCGCCGTAATGATGATCACCCAACGGGCAATGGCCACGGTGGGCAACACCAGATGCCGAGGCAGATCGTACATGGCACTGACACGGTACAAAATTCGTTTCAGGCCACGCTGCAACACCCAGGCAACCACCACTATTGTCAGTACCTGTGCCGCCAGAAAGGCTGAATCAAGCCATTCGTGGGTCCACGCAGGAAAATAAGCCATCAGGGAAGCGGGCACAACGAAACTCCGTTAACGATTGCAGCGGTTTATATAACCACCAGACGGGCTATTGTAGCCAGCGGGAGTACCGTGTCGAACTGACAACAGCGCCAGCACACCAGCGCCAGGTGTCAGTGGCAAAGCCGGACAGCCGGATCTTGTCTGAAATACTGCGACAGCAGGCCATACCATTCGGGATAGCACCGCATCAGCGTCAAGGGCGCAACAAAAAGACTTCTGCACTGACCGCGAAGAACTCCGCCAGATCCGTCGCAGCATACGGGTCAAGGGGAAGATGACCCAACCAGGGTTGAGCCTCGTCTGACTCAGGGTCAATATCAGGAGGAATCGCTGCTTCAGCGACCATTACCGCTTGTTCAAACTCAGTAAAGGTTGCGTGTAAAACCTCAACCCAATGGTCGGAAGATATATCAGGATGGGCTGCCAAACCAGGCACACCCTGGGCAGCGCCTGAATACAGGTCAAGCTTGTGCGCAAACTCATGGATGACGACATTGACGCACGATGCGTCGCCGGGCCAACTGTCTTCCCATGAAAGCACCACAGGCCCGCCGTCCCATGCCTCGCCGGAAGCTTCCTGCACATACTCGTGGACAACGCCTGACTCATCAATCTCGATGCGAGGAATCAGAAAACCCGAAGGGTAGATAATGATTTCCGTCCAGCCCTCGTAGACGACCGGGTCCAGATGCATCACGGGCAACGCAGCCTGAACCGCAACGACCCTTTGCATGAAGGCAGTGACCTCAAGCCCCTGAGCCCCACTGAAGGCCTTGCTGGCCAATACCCAGGCCGTGCGCTGCCTTAACTGTTCGTTGTCGACGTCGGACAAACCCCGCAGAAATGGCAGACTATCGAGCGTTTGCTGCCAGACCACCGGGTCAAGTTGATCAAGCCATTGCCTGATTTCCTTTTGGCCGGCACCCCGACCCGCCAACCAGCGCAACCACATACCTGGAAAGACAGGTTATTTGATCCGGGCTGTTGGCATGACCAACGCATCGCCATCAATGACGACTTTACCTTTGACGGTGCATACAGTGCTTAAGAGCACACGCCGTTTTTCGGGGATCAGTTCCTTGACGGTAACCGTGGCGTGCACCGTTTCGCCTGGGCGCACAGGGGCAAGGAAACGCAGGCTTTGGTTCAGATAAATGGTGCCCGGACCGGGCAACCGCCCGGCGATTGCGGCAGAGATGACACTGGCCGTCAGCATACCGTGCGCAATGCGCCCCTTGAACGGGGTGGTTTGGGCAAATTCTTCATTCAGGTGAACGGCATTGTTGTCACCGGACGCACCGGCAAACAAGACAATATCAGCCTCGGTAATGGTTTTTGCAAACGTGGCCGTATCGCCGATCTTCAGATCCTCGAAATCGTAGCCGTTCAGTTCATTCATAACATCTCCGTTGTTTTGTTATCTGTACTGCAATTGTTTACGGGTCGTGCTTTTCTACGTTTTTTCTTTTGTTACAGGTGCTGCCGTCGGCCAGGAAACCACATAACGACGGCCAGCATCATGCCAGAAGCTTACGCGGGGCCGCCAGTACCTTGGTAACCGGCTCGACAACGTCAGCCTTGCCTTTGGATATCATGGTTCGCCGTTTCTCACGCTCTTGTTGTTCACAAAAATGGCGTAACTCTTTATCGTTGCGACGGATGTGCACTGACAACCAGTCACGCAAGACAGCCGACAACTGGGCAGCCACCGTGACATGGCCGGCCCGATGTTTTTCCTGGAGTTCACGCAGGTCATTCACAAACGCTTCGTGACCTTTTTTGTGTCCTTCCAGCTTGGGAAAACCCGCTTGGGCCATGACCCGCTCTTCCTCACGCAAGTGCTCGTCGGTATCGCGAACCAGGCGCTCGAGCAACCGGCCGACAACAAGTTTGCCCTTACCCTGGATGGTTGCCGTATGCAGCTCGTTGACCAGATCGACGAGCTTGCGATGATCGGCATCGATGGGACCATTGTCGATCACCATGTCGTTAGCCCACTCAAAATAAGCCATACCTGTAACCTCCTGTTGATTATCGTTATTGAACGGCCCAACCCGGAATCCGAATCAGGCCGGTAACGCCAGACCTCCCGACGCCCGGTGCCCGCTGGCACCGTCTTGACCCAAACGGAACACCGAAACCGCCTCGACCAGGTCTTGCGCCTGCTCTTCCAGCGAACCCGCCGCAGCCGCCGCCTCTTCGACCAGTGATGCATTCGACTGTGTCACCTGATCCATTTGCGCCATGGCCAGATTGATCTGGTCGATGCCGTGCGACTGATCTGCGCTGGCCGCGCTGATTTCACCCATGATGTCGGCTACACGGCGAACACTGACCACGATTTCATCCATTGTGCTACCGGCTTTTTCAACCAGCTCGCTACCGGCACTGACGTTTTTAACCGAGGTTTCAATAAGCACCTTGATTTCTTTGGCGGCATCGGCGCTGCGGCTGGCCAGACTGCGCACCTCGCTGGCAACCACCGCAAAGCCACGCCCCTGCTCGCCGGCACGTGCAGCTTCGACGGCTGCATTCAAGGCCAGAATATTGGTCTGAAAGGCAATGGAATCAATGACACCGATAATGTCGGAAATTTTTCCGGATGAGGCGTTGATATCTTCCATGGTGTGCACAACCTGCGACACGACCTCGCCACCGCGCAAGGCCACCTGGGCAGCCTGCTCGGCGAGTTGATTGGCATGCTGACCACTTTCGAAATTTTGCTTGACGGTGGTCGACAGGTCTTGCATGGAAGCCGCCGTTTCTTGCAACGCCGCCGCCTGTTCTTCGGTGCGCGACGACAGGTCAAGGTTACCGGCGGCGATCTGGTGCGTCGCCGTGGCGATAGAGTCAGTACCCTTGCGCACCCTTCTGACGATATTTACCAGGCTTTGATCCATGTCTTTGAGTGCCTGAAGCAACTGCCCGGCTTCATCGGCGCTGCTCACGGAAATCTGGCTGTCGAGCTGACCACCGGCAACCGCACGGGCCACCGTGACGGCCTGCTGTAATGGCGCTGTGATTGAGCGGGTAATGTAACGGGCCAGAACCAGGGCAATAACAAGCGCCCCCGCACCCAGGGCCAGCAGCAGCCAGTGTGTTGTTTCCGCCTCTTGTGCAGCCTGTTCACCCGACGCCTCAACAAGGCCGTCTTCAATGTCGACCAGACGCGCCAGGTTGACCTGCATTTCATCGAGCGCCGGGATGGTTTGCTTGCTGAGAATGTCATAGGCTTCAGCCCGCTTGCCGGCCTCGATCAGCTCGGAAACCTTGTCACCCGATGACAGGTAGCGCATGCGCGCTTCGTGCATATTGGCCAGCAATTGACGGGCCTGCGGCAATTTGAGCGACTCTTGCAGGAACTTGTAGTTATCGTTGAACTGGCCGATTGCGGCGGCACGGGATTCCCGCAATTTTTTACGCACGACCGGGTCTTCTGAGGCGTAGATCTCGAGGGTGCGCAGCCCGTTGTTCAGGGAAATTGAGCGCAAGGTATTGGCCGCCTTGGCCTTCGCCCAGTCCAATTCAATAATGTTACTGGTTGTTGCAGCCAGACTGTCGATACGCACAACAGAAAGTACAACAATAACCAGCATCATGAGTATGACCAGACCAAAACCGACAGCCAGCCGGACACCAATGCGCCAATTGCGCGGCGAAAACGAAAACGAAGAAGAAGAGTAGTTTGAGCTCATGACGCAGTAATAAAAGAGGTTGCCAGCTGTGCGGCAATTGTAAAGGGAATACGCCGGACAGGTTTGCCGGGGTATTCCCTGATTCACAACTACAGTTCAAAAATGAACTGCTTTCAGGTAAACACAACCGTTGCACAACGATGCATGGTCTGACAAAAAATGACAAGCCTTGTATGCTGTTTTTTAACAAATCTCAGGGTAACACTGGGGTATGTCAGAGCGATTTACTGCGGTATAGTGGGGCAATATTTTGCAATGAAGCACACAGACGGTAAACATGCATCGAGTGCAGTTGACGCTATGCAGGGGTTGTAATGAACGGTCAACTCGAAAAAACAATGGTCGATGCCATTCCCGACGGCATGTTGCTGGTCGATGCCGAGGGGCATATCCTGCGTGCCAACGCCGCATTGCAAACCATGTCTGGCTACGCTGAACACGAACTGTTGGGCGCCACCCCCGATATTTTCCTGCCGCCTGCCCTGCGCACCGCTCACGCCGGGCTCATGAAGCAGTTTTTACCCAGCCGGCCCAGCGCAACATGTCGCAAAATGGCTCGCACCTGAAACTGCACCGTCGCGACGGGGTACAGATCCCGATCGATGTCGCGCTTAACCCTTGCACCATAGACGACCGGCTGTGTGTTCTGGCTTTTGTCCGCGACCTGAGACCTCTGAAGAACCTTGAAGAGCGGGTCAACTACCAGGCTACCCATGACACGCTGACCGGGCTGCACAATCGTTGGCAGTTCTCGCAAGACCTGAACCAGGCACTGGCCGATTCAGCCCTGACGTCGACCCTGACCGCCGTCATCATGCTTGACCTGGACAATTTCAAAACCATCAACGACAGCCATGGCCACAACGCTGGCGATCAGGTGCTGATCTCGGTCGCCAACCGGCTGCGCCTTGAGCTACCCCGGGCGCCCGGCTGGCACGCCAGGGGGTGACGAATTCCTGATCCTGGCAACCGGGCTGAACACTCCCGAGCACGCCACGTCGCTGGTCGAAAACCTGCTCGAGACCCTCAAAACGCCATTCATACTGACGCACGGCCAACTGGAAATCATGGCTTCTGCCGGCCTGGTGATCGGGCCGCTTGACGCCACCGACGGCCAGACGCTGATGCGCTATGCCGACATGGCCTTGCACCATGCCAAAGACGGCGGCAAGGGTCGCTACCTGCGCTATTCCACGCAGATGAGCCAAAGCCTTGACCGGCGCATGAAAATCTATCAACGGCTGCGCCAGGCTTTGAAACAGAACAGTCTGGAACTGCACTACCAGCCGCAAATCGACATGATCAACGGCGGGGTGGTTTCCGTCGAGGCGCTGTTACGCTGGACTGACGACGAGCTGGGGTATGTACCGGCCGACCAGTTCGTTGCCGTTGCCGAAGCCAGCGGCCTGATGGATGAACTGGGCCTTTGGGTACTGGAAACGGCGTGTCAGCAACTGTCGCAATGGCAAAGCCAGGGCCTGCTGCTGCGAATGGCCGTCAATTTGTCGGCCCAGCAATTCAACCAGCCTCACCTTATCCAGCAAATGGGTGAACTGATCTGGCGACACGGCCTGCGCCCCGACTGCCTTGAACTTGAACTGACTGAATCACAAGCCATGACCAACCCTGAGCAGGCCCGCGTAATCATGCAGCGCCTTAGTGACTTGGGTTTCAACCTGGCCATTGATGATTTTGGTACCGGCTACTCGTCGCTGGCTTACCTGCAGTTGCTGCCCATCAATCGGGTCAAAATTGACCGCAGCTTTGTCGCGCGCATTGAAACCTCGGAAGAAGGCAAACGCCTGATCCGGGGCATTATTGGTCTGGCCCATTCGCTTGAGAAAGAAGTGGTCGCCGAGGGCGTTGAAACCATCCAGCAACTTAATTTCTTGCAAGAATTTGGCTGCAACGCCTACCAGGGCTGGTATTTTGCCAAAGCCATGCCCGCCAGTGATCTGGTCCAGTTCGTAAAAACCAGCCAATACGCTGCCCGGCGTATGGGCGACCCGCAGGCCGCCATTCATATTCAATAAATGTTCAGGGCTCCAGCCGGTCTTTTCGAACAGCATCGTCTTCCATCAATTCGAACCACATGGCGTTCAGTACCGCAAAAGCGGCGGCTAACGGAAGACCCAGAATCCAGGCAAAATACCACATATCACACCCCTGATTTGCTGATTTGTTTAATACGCATGGTCTTTCCCCCTTCAATGGCAGCCGGATCGACTTTGCCCCGCAGTACCGAAAACACCCAGCTTGTATAGGCCAGGATAATCGGCATGAAGATGGCCGTACTGACCAGCATGATGAACAGCGTCAAATGACTTGAAGACGAGTCCCAGACCATCAGACTGGCAGACGGGCTGACCGTTGATGGCAAGATGATGGGAAACATCGACACACCGACACTGCCGATAATGCCGGCAATGCCCAAGCCACTGCACACCAGTGCGGTTAACGCACGACGAGCTACTAAAAACACCAAAGCCAGCAAGGTTCCTGCAAACCCAAGCGCGGGAACCAGCCACAGTAGCGGATGAGCGGCATAATTACTGAACCAGGCCGCCTCCTGGACCATCACGGTCTTGATTAACGGGTTGGATGGCCCCAAGACATCAACCGCACTGGTTACCACGTAACCGGCCACAAACCAGTACATGAACAACCCGGCAAGGGCATACAGTACAGTCGTTAACACGGCGGCAACAACTCCGAACGCCCGCGCGCGCTCAGCCACGGCTCCTGCGGTCTTGACCTGAAGCCAGGCGGCGCCGTGCGTCACCAGCATGGTCACCGAAATGACACCGCACAACAGCGCAAAGGGATTAAGCAACCCAAAAAAGTACCGTCGTAAAAGATACGCATGTCCTCATCGAGCCGGAACGGCACACCCTGCAGGACGTTGCCGATGGCCACCCCGAAAATCAGGGCAGGCACAAAACCACCCACAAAAAGTGCAGCGTCCCAGCGGCTGCGCCATTTTGGATCGTCGCGTTTGCTGCGAAATTTGAACGCCACCGGGCGCAAGATCAAGGCCACCAGCACGGCAAACATGGCCAGATAAAAACCCGAAAATGAAACGGCATACAACTGGGGCCAGGCCGCAAAAATGGCACCGCCACCCAACACCAGCCAGACCTGGTTGCCTTCCCAGGTTGGGCCGATAGCGTTGATGACCACCCGGCGCTCAAGATCGTTACGCGCCACAAATGGCAACAACGTACCCGTACCCAGATCAAAACCGTCAGTGACGGCAAAACCGATCAGTAATACACCCAACAAAAGCCACCATATAAAGCGCAAGACATCGTAGGCAATAAGATCGTGCAAAATCATGAGAATGTCTCCGGATGTTAATGGGCAGACGCCAGACGCGATGGGGTGGCGCCATCAGAGGCCGCCTCTGGCTCGGGCTCGGACGGCCCCTTGCGGATGCTCTTGAGCATCAGCTTCATTTCAATGACGAACAACACCGTGTAAATTGCCAGGAAACCGACAATCGTCAGCAACACCGTTGAAGCGCCAAGATCGGAAACGGCCACGGCCGTTGGCAACACCCCTTCGATCACCCAGGGTTGACGCCCGACTTCAGCCACAATCCATCCGCACTCTGCAGCAATCCAGGGCAGCGGAATCGCCCACACGGCCACTTTCAACAATGTCGGGTAGGCATCCAGCTTGCGACGGGCAGACAACCAGAAAAACGTAGCCATCAAGGCGATGAAAAAGAAGCCCAGACCCACCATGATCCGGAACGTCCAGAACAGTAACGCAACCGGAGGAACCGTATCGGATGCTGCCTTGGCAATGTGTTCAGGGGTGGCCTGACGCGGGTCATCCACATAACGCTTGAGCAACAGCGCATAGCCAAGTGCACGGCCATTCTCTTCAAACGCCTGCTGAACCTGGGGCGGCACCGTCTCGCCGGCCTTGAGTGAACGAATGGTCTGCAAGGCGTCATAGGCAATGATGCCTTGACGGATATGCCCTTCTGCGGCCTGGACGAGTTCATCGATGCCAGGAATCTGCGTCGTCAATGAACGCGTTCCGATCAGGCCCATCACCCATGGAATATGAACGGCATAATGCGTTTCACGCGCCTCTTGGTCCGGAAAACCGAACGCAGTGAACGACGCCGGCGCAGGTTCGGTCTCCCACATCGCCTCGATAGCTGCCAGCTTCATTTTCTGGTGTTCGGTTGACAGGTAACCGCTTTCGTCACCCAACACCACGACCGAAAGGGCCGAAGCCAGGCCAAACGATGCCGCAACCGCCATTGAACGCTTGGCCAGATCGAGATGACGCCCCTTCAGCACGTACCAGGCTGAAACACCCAGCACAAAAACAGAGGCCGTCACATAACCGGCCGACACGGTATGAACGAACTTGGCTTGAGCCACGGTATTGGTAATGACAGCAAAAAAGTCGGTCACTTCCATACGCATGGTTTGCGGATTGAAGGCGGCACCCACGGGGTTTTGCATCCAGCCATTGGCAATCAGTATCCACAAGGCAGACAAATTCGAACCCAGGGCCACGCACCAGGTAGCGACCAGGTGACCGACTTTAGACAAGCGCTCCCAGCCGAAGAAAAACAAGCCTACAAAGGTAGCTTCGAGGAAGAAAGCCATCAGACCCTCGATGGCCAGCGGCGCACCGAAAACATCTCCGACATAGTGACTGTAATAACTCCAGTTCATGCCGAACTGGAACTCCATAACGATACCGGTGGCAACGCCCATGGCAAAGTTGATACCGAACAGCAGCCCCAGAACTTGGTCATGTCACGCCAGATCATTCGACCCGTCATGACGTACACCGTTTCCATAATGGCGACGATGATCGATAACCCTATCGTCAGGGGCACGAACAGAAAATGGTACAGCGCCGTTATGGCGAACTGCAGCCGTGACAAATCAACAATATCGAGGTCCATGGTGTTTTCCTCAAACCAGGGTTAAAACTTCAAATCCAGTCAATCCGGACGCAGGATGGCAATCGCGGCGTCGAATTCGCGACTTCCACGCACCCAGCATCCGTCAATGCGTCCGTCTTGCATGACCAGCACACGGTCGGCAAGACGGGCTTCTCTTTGCAGGTGTGTTGCCAACAGCCAGGCCCGCCCTGCCCCGGCGCGATCCAGCTGCTGCAAGACATAGGCTGCTGTCGAGGCATCAAGCCCCTCGGTGGGTTCATCAAGCAGCCACACCGGCTGCGGCCGCAACAACAGTCGGGCCAGGGCCAGACGTCGGGCCTGGCCACCCGACAAGCCGGTGGCAGACTCGCCAAGCCGGGTATCCAGACCCGCAGCCAGGGCACGGATATCCGTGGCCAGACCGGCAGACTCGAGCGCGCGCCATAACTGATCATCACTGGCTTCAGGATCCGCCAGACGCAGGTTGTCGCGCACCGTATCCTGAAACAGATCGGTACGCTGACCCAGCCAGGCAAACGGCTGCGTTTGAATGGTGCCCGTCATTGGCGCCAACTCACCCAGAATCGCGGCAATCAGGGTCGACTTTCCTGAACCGCTGGCACCCACGATGGCAACCCGCTCTGCAGGTGCAACACGCAACGAGACCGGACCCAGAGCGATTGAGGTCACCCCCGGGTAACGCACGACGATATCGCTGACATCAACTGCGTCACCCGCCATCACGACAGAATCAGCCACGTCCTCACCGGGCATCACGGCAGTGGTTGCCGACAACGGTGCCGACAGGCGTCGAGACGCCAACCAGGTACGCCCCGCTTCAAGCCCGCCACGACGCAAGGCTGCAAATGGCTCCATCGCACCAAGGGCCATCAGGACAATCAGTGCAGCACCGGGAACGCCGACAACGCCACGATCAACCAGCCAACCCGCCCCGACCAATGCAAGTGCAAGGGTAAGACTGGCCGCAACCGCCTGAGTCGCCCCCGCACCGGCATCGAGCCGGTTCAGGCGCTTGTCGGCCCGGGCCAAACGCAGGTCGGCCCGGGCAAGCAGCAGACCTTGTCGGTGTATTTTGCCGGCCATCAGCAAATCGGTTTGACCCGAGACAAGGTCGACGGCCTGTGCACGCAGCCGTTCCGTCGCCAGACTGCGCCGGACCATGGCGCGTCGGGCCCGGATCGCCAGGACAATCGGGACACTCAACCCGGCAAGGGCCAGCCAGATACCAAACACCACGCCGAACCCGGGCGCGACGATGCCGAAAACAACGGTACACAACAGCGCAACACCCAGGGCCGCAACTGCAGGCACCAGCAATCGCAGAAAAACCGACTCCAGCGCATCGAGGTCAGCAGTCAAACGCTGCAACACCTGTGCAGGACAACGCAACAGATCGGACGACGGGCGTAGACCCCATCCCAGAAAAAGACGTTCTCGCAAGGCGGCCAACGTCGCCAACGTGGCATCGTGCGTCACGAGTCGTTCGCCATACCGCGATGCCGTACGCCCGAGCGCCAGCAAACGAATTCCGGCAGACGGCATGAAGACGTCAAAGGTCAGCGCCGTGACCAACTGAAGGCCCGCAATCGCGGTCGCCGAAATGAACCAGCCGGACAACCCCAGCAAGCCGACACCCGCCGCAACCGTAATGACCGCCAGGCTGAGCCCCAACACCATGCGACGGGCAAACGGCCCGAACAAGGCGTGCACGACGGGATACCACCAGGCGGCAGTCAGCGCCCTAAACATCGCTTTTCCCCTGGACAACGACCACTGACGCGTCGCCGACCATGATGACTCGATCCATACGCGCGATGAGTGCCGGGTCGTGAGTCGCAACGACCAGCGTGCGGCGTCCCGAATGGTCCAGCAACGCCTGTCGAATCAGGCTCGCGGTCGCCGCATCGAGATGCGCGGTCGGCTCATCGACCAACCAAAGGTCTTTAGCTGGCGCTGCCAGCAACCGCGCCAGAGCCAGACGCGCGGCTTCCCCGCCCGACAGGCCGACACCGCCTTCACCCAGCAACACCGAGGGATGCGCCTGAGCCACAGGTTCAAGACCGGCCCACGACACGGATTGGGCAATAGCAGGCAGGTCGGCGGCGTTGGACGCCAGCGCAACGTTACTGGCAACCGATCCGGCAAACACATGCGGCCTCTGACCCATCCAGCCGATACGGGAACGAACGGCATCGCCACTGCCGGCTTCAAGCGTCTGGTTACCAATTTCAATGACGCCTGACTGCGGCGGTAACAAACCCGCCAGCAATGACAGAACAACGGTTTTACCCGCCCCGCTGGGACCCACCAGTGCAATTTTCTCACCCGGCTGAATCGACAGATCAAGCCCGGTGAATAGCGGCCTTTCATCAGGGAAACCAAAAACCAGTGAGCGAACGCGAACACAGGGGCCTGTGTCAGAAAGAGGAGCAGAGGCCATGGCACCCCCACCGCCAACCACCGGCATACCGCCACGGGCAAGGTTCTCAAGGGCTTCGACCGCAGCCTGCCCGGACGCCTTGTCGTGCCAGACCGCAGCCAGTTCCCTAAGCGGCTCGAAAAAGCAGGTGCCAGCAAAAGGATGAAGAGCCCTTCGGCCAGCGTCAGTTGATGACCCCATGCGCCGAAACCCAGCTGACCCAGCAAATGGAAACCGATATAAACCGCCACCAACGCCACGCCAAGTGCGGAAAATAATTCGAGCACCGCAGAGGACAAGAACGCAATACGCAAGACCCGCATGGTGCGTTGTCGCACGTCTTCGGCGCTGGCCCGCAGACGCTGCGCCGTGAGCCGCACACCGCCAAAGGCCCGCAACGTTGGCAACCCGCGCAACCGGTCAAGCAAAAAAGCGTTCATGTCGCCGAGTTTCAGCCATTGGGCTTCACTGGCCGCCTTCGCGCGCCAACCGACAATGGCCATAAACACCGGGATGAGCGGGGCTGCAACCATAAGCACCAGCGCGCAGGCCCACGACAGCCAGGCCACCGGGACCAGAATGACCAGCGGCATGATGCGGGCACGCCACGAGGCCGTACGGTAACGCGTCAGCCAAGGCATGATGGCTTCGGACTGCTCACCCAACACGCCGGCGGCAGTACCCGCCGCAATACGTTTGCGATCAAGAGGCGACTGCCCAGCCAGAACAGACACCGCCTGCTGCCGCCACTGCATCAGACACGCACGGGCGCCGTCATGAAGCCGAGTCGATGCCCACGCCTCGGTAACCGCGCGTATTGCGCCCAACACCACAATAAAGACCGCCGGCAAAATAACCGACTGAAAACCGCTGCCCTGCTGCAGACGGGAAACGGCATAGGCCAGAACCGCCGCCTGCGGCAACCAAACGATGGCGCACAACGCCTGCAGCAGCGCTACCAAATCCAGGGAACGCGGCATACGAAATGCCGCGTGGCGCGATTCTGGAGACGCTGAAACAGACATTGCAAATAACAGCCTGATCGAGCCGAGAGACGGACCGACTGGCGGAGCCATGAAAAATGAACAGGTTCCAATCTTAAAGAAACACCTGTCCGACCGCCTTGACGGGCGTCAAGTGAAGAACAACACGCTGGCCGGACCTTGCCGAAACCGGACCACATATGAAAAATGTCCTGGATCTCCACCTCCGGGCCGCCTACCCCGGAAGTGTCCATGCAGAACATTCCGTCATAAAAAACAAATATGTCGAAAAGACACCAGAGCGTCAAGAAACCTTGCAAAAATGCGCTATAACTCGCAGGAAATCCACTCAATCATTGCCTACCCAGACCCGGTCATCCGCAAAAGGAATCTTTCACCTATGCCGTGCGCTGCTGTTCCGAATTTTTCCGCCAAATCCAGGTTTCACCATTCACACGCTGACTTTCAACGCGCTCAAGGCCAAGGCACCTACCTGGCCAAACGCGCCGTGCAACCCTGCACCTGCGGCGGTGAAGCTGCTCTGAAACTGCATGAGCGGGTCACTGCCGCCATGACACGTCGAATGTTTCTGGGCGGCGCTGCCGCAGCGATCTTGCCTTTCATCGGATTCCAGACCAGCAAAGCCATCGCGCAACAGCCTGCACCGCCCGACCGCCCTGTGCTGCTGACGAACATTCGCCTGTTCGACGGGCTCAGCACTACGGTTCGCAAGGGCGTCAATATCTTGGTCGAAGGTGATCGTATCGCGGCCCTACCTGCTGTCGGCGAACCCGTTGAAAACGCAAAAATCATCGACTGCGGCGGCCGTTTGGCCATGCCAGGCCTGATCGACGCCCACTGGCACACCATGTTTTGCGGCATAACTGAAATTGCCGCCATGACGTCCGACCTTGGCTATATTTACCTGGTTGCCGCCCGCGAAGCTGAAAACACCCTGTTGCGTGGTTTCACCAGCGTGCGCGATGCCGGAGGGCCCAGCTTCGCACTGAAACGCGCCATTGACGAAGGTATTGTGGTCGGCCCGCGCATTTTTCCTTCCGGGGCCATGATTTCCCAAACCTCCGGACACGGTGACTTTCGCCTGCGCAGCGAAATCCCGCGCAGCGACGGCGACCCGCTGAGTTATTCTGAACGCATGGGTGCCGCCATGATCGCCGACGGCGCCGACAACGTTCTGCGACGCGTGCGTGAACAGCTGATGCTGGGGGCCAGCCAGATCAAACTGATGGCCGGCGGCGGCGTATCTTCGCACTACGACCCTCTTGACACGACGCAGTACTCTGAACCCGAGCTGCGTGCTGCTGTTGGCGCCGCCGAAGACTGGGGTACTTATGTCATGGTGCACGTGTACACCTCGAAAGGCATTCAACGCGCCATTCGCGCCGGCGTCAAATCGATTGAGCACGGACAGCTGGCCGACGAAACCGCTGCCCGCCTTATGGCCGATGAAGGCGTCTGGTGGAGCCTGCAGCCCTTTCTGGCCGACGATGATGCCAACATTAAAACGAGCCCCGATGGCAAAGCCAAACAGCAGGAAGTTGCAGAGGGCACGGTGCGGGCCTACCAGATGGCGATTGACCTGAAGATCAAGACCGCCTGGGGCACGGATATTTTATTCACCCCGCAAAACCTGGCGAGCCATGGCCGCCAACTGGCCAAGCTGACACGCTTTTATGACCCCATGACCCTGTTGAAAATTGCAACAGCCAACAATGGCGAATTACTGGGGATGGCCGGTAATCGCAGCCCCTACAAAGGCAAAATCGGCGTCATTGAACCCGGGGCCTTTGCCGACATATTAATCGCCGAGGGTGATCCAACCGTCAACCTCGATTTTCTGGATGACGCCCAGACGAATCTGAAACTCATCATGAAAGACGGACGAATTTACAAAGACACGCTGTGATACCCGCCCTAAAAAAACACAACGCCCTTTTGCACTGATCACGTGTCTGGCCAGCGTGTCAATGCTGACCGGATGCGGCCAGGGCCGTGCGCCCTCATTCCTGATTTTCGGCAGCTACTTCCCCGCCTGGCTGATCGGTCTGGCGCTCAGTATTCCGCTGACTGTCGTGATCCGGGCTCTGCTGATTCGCAGCGGCCTTGATGACGCCTTACCCGTCAGACTGCTGGTCTACAGCTGTTTATGCCTGTTGCTGACACTGGCCTTCGCTTACGCCTTTTCCCCGCACTAATCTTATGCCACACGACCCGAACACGACCCAGCGGCATCTGGCCCGCTGGCTGGCCATTATCGTCATTGCCCTCACTCTCGCAGCGGGCCTTGCGTGGTGGCGCTATCTTGACACCAACCGGTTATCCGAGGACGCCATCATCGAAGCGGACATCGTGCACATCAGCACACCCGTACCCGGAAAAATCGTCGAACTCCACGTGCGCGAAGGTGACCGTGTCGCTCGCGGTGAACCGCTGTATCAGCTCGAGAAGCGCGTATATGAACTTCGGGTCGAGCAGGCCCGCGCCGAACTCGCTGTCGCAAACGCCGCATTATCAACACGCGAGCGGCAAATCCGGGCCGAAACCGCCAATGCCACCATCGCCGACGAGCAAATCAAACGGGCACAAGCCAACCTTGAACTGGCGCGCAGCACACAGCAACGGCTTGAGCCCTGGCCCGCAAAGGCTACGTTACCCAACAAGACCTTGATACAGCACGAACCGCCGTGCGCGATGCAACGGTCAGCCTGACGCAAGCCCAGGCCCAGTCGGGTGCCGCCAAGGCGCTCATCGGTGAACTGGAAGCAGCTCAAGCCGCTGTGCGGGCTGCCCATGCCGGCCTGGCTCTGGCCGAAAAAGCCTTGGCTGACACCACGGTTAATGCGCCGCACAATGGCCTGGTGGTCGGGTTGAAAGTCTCGACCGGTGAACACCTGATGCCCGATCAAAGCCTGTTCACGTTGATCAACACCGACAAGTGGTATGCCACCGCACTGTTCCGGGAAACCGATCTGGCCAGTCTGCGGGCCGGACAATGCGCAGAAGCCTTCGCACTGTCTGACCCCACTCGCCCCATCAAAGGACGCATCATCACGATTGGCTGGGGTGTCGCCAATGAAGAGCTGATCCCACTGCCGCGCTCGCTCCCCTACGTTCAGAAATCACTGAACTGGGTCAGGGTCGCACAGCGCTTTCCGGTGCGGATCCAGCTCGACAACCCGCCTGACGACCTGATGCGCGCGGGGGCATCGGCCTCGGTGGTTGTACGCACCCACACAGCGTGCTGAAGGCCCGGCGCCCATGAATCACCCGTTCTGGCACGAAATACGCAACGAGCTGCAGCCCTTCGACGGACGTCTGGCCACGGCCTGGCGCCTTGGGGTGATTTGCGCGCTGACCGCCATGGTGTTCATGATCTGGCAACTACCCTGGTGGCGATCGGGTGCTACCTGGTGCTGTTCATCATGCGCCCCGATCCTGGCGAAAGCACACTGAAAGCCATGGCCATCTGCGTGCTGGTGTCGGTGATGGTGGCACTACTGGTATGGCTGACACAGCTGTCAATCAACAACCCGACCCTGCGTCTGATGATTCTGGCGTCAAGCTCGTTCCTGTTTCTTTACATCGGATCGGCCTCGAAACTCGGCGAAATTGGCGGGATTATTGCCCTGGTCATTGCCTTCATCATGACGTTGCTGGGCATGGTACCGGTGGGCGAACTGGCAACACGCGGCATTCTGTACGCCTGGCTGATGACCCTGATTCCGATGATGCTGCTGATCGTATGCAATTGTGCTTTCGGCCTCTCGGTACCCCGGCTGCTGCGTAAAACGCTGGCACACCGGCTAAGTGTCATTGACGACATCATGGCAGACCGCAAACCTGCCGCCGAAGCACGACCGCTGTTGCGCCAGGGCAACGCATTGATCAACAGCTACCTGACGTTCATTTCCCTGTTTCACCTGGCCCCGTCAAAAGAAGTACAGCAGTTGCGTACACAGCATGAACGTACATTGCAACTTCTTTTACTGATCACACGCCAGGCTGACCTGGACGTACCGACCCAGAGCCCTGAGACGGCAGCGCCGAATAAGATTACCGCCGACGCCACTGCAAAAGCGGTGCTGAAAACAACCCTTGCCAACTGCAGACAGCTTCTGGACACCCCGGTACCTGACGGCCCCAAAGACCCGCCGGCCACATTTTTTCGCGCCGATGCCCTGACCAACCCGCAGTACTCCCGCTTTGCGCTCAAAACCACACTGGCCGCCAGCCTGGCCTACATTATCTATACCGCGCTTGAATGGCAAGATATCCATACCGCCCTGGTCACCTGTTACGTGGCCGCGCTGGGCTCTACCGGTGAAACCGTCCATAAGCTGGCACTGCGAATTACCGGCTGCCTCATTGGTGCCGCCATGGGGATCGCCTCGCTGTTGCTGCTCATGCCCCTGATGACATCCATCGGTGAATTGATGCTGCTGGTATTTGCAGGCACGCTGGTTGCAGGCTGGGTATCCAGCGGGTCGGAACGCATCTCGTATGCCGGCGTACAAATCGGTCTGGCCTTTCTGATGACCGTACTGCAAGGCTTTGGCCCTGACATAGAACTTTCTGTTGCGATGGACAGGATCATCGGCATCTTGCTGGGCAACACCTTGATGTTCATCATCTTTACACGGATCTGGCCCGTCAGCAGCCTCAATGCTGCCCAATCCATTCTTAGCAACGTCAATGCGCAATTACGCACACTGCGCCAGAATGCCGCGCCGGGTCAAGTCCTGAAGCCGTCTCAAGCCGCTGCATTGCTGGGCACACTGAACCAGGCGCGCGAACAACTCATTATGCGGCGCTTTGAGCCCGGACAAGGACAGACGGCCACCCCCGACGCAACCCGCCTGAAGCAGGGTCTGGACGATACGGAAGCCCTGTGCCTGGCCGCTGCGACAGAACCTGACTGGTCGGTCGCAGCAATAGTCGCAACCACGCCCGTCACTGCTCTAAAGACCCAGACACTACGACCTTGATCGCAGCCCACTGATAAATCGTCCAAACAGACCGCTTCTCTTCTTAACAGCCCAGACACCATGACCTTGACCGCAGCTTCTAAACGCCCCGACACTGCTCCGCCTCGACCGCATCAGGGTCTGCGCGGCCTGCTCGCCGTTCTGGCCGTGTCAAGCCTGACCGCTTGTGCGGACATGGCCCTGGACCGGGCGCCTGTCTCGGCACATACCCCTGGCAACCCGATGCCGACCGTATTAAAACTGGAACACCTCCAGATACCCCCTGCCCCGGGCTTTAGCATTCCGGCCGTCCCTGAACTTGGAAAAGTTCCTCAAACCGCAGGCATTGACCCCGAAAAACCGTTATCACTGCCTGAATTGATCGACATTGCCCAACGCGAACATCCAGACACGCGACTGGCCTGGAACCGCGCACGTGAAGCCGCGCTGGCCGTCGGCATGGTCGAAGCCACTTTTTTACCGATGCTGTCGGCCAGCGTGATCGGGGGCTACCAGCGCACCCGCCACCCCTGCCCAATAACATCGCAGGCGTCTCGGCCATCAAGACCGAACTCAGTGGAGTTGTACCTGCCCTGTCGCTGGGCTGGTTATTGTTTGACTTCGGTCAACGCGCCGCGCTGCGTGACGCCGCTGCCGAGCTTTCGTTTGCCCAGAATGTACTGTTCAATGCCGTTCACCAGAAAATCATCCGTGATGTCACTGACCAATATTACCAATACAACACGGCGCGTATGCGCACGGTGCTGGCGAAAGAAACCCTGGCCAACCAGCACGCGGTTGAAAAAGCCGTACTGACACGACAAAAGGCAGGCGTCGCCACCACCATTGAACTGGCACTGGCCCGGCAAGCCGTGGCCCAGGCCAAACTTCGGCTGGTCGAAAGCCAGGGCCTGGAACGCAACACCTGGCTTGGCCTGCTGGCGGCCCTGGGCGTATCGCCCACCACACAGCTGACCATTGCCGAGCCTGAACAGCGCACCCTGCCGGCAGCGCTTGACCCCTGACGGAAAAGATCATCAGTGAGGCATTGACACGCCGACCCGACCTTGTCGCAGGCTATGCCGCCGTCAAGGCAGCCCAGGCCGGCATTACGGCCGCAGAGGCTGATTTTCTTCCGAAAGTCTGGCTCGGTGCCATTGCCGCGCATAACCGGGTAACCTTCGATGTGGTGGGTTTACCCGGGTTGAGCCAGACAGCCACCTCACGCGGGGTCCTGGTTGGCGTCAGCCTGCCCCTCTTTGACGGGGGTCTGCGTTCAGCACGCGTGCAGGAAGCCCGCATGCGCGCCGAGAACGCCCAAACCTCGCTCGAGCACCAGCAAAAAACTGCCGTACGGGAAATCGTAGCGGCCGAAACCCTGCTTCAAACTACCCTGCAAAGTGCCCACGCCGCCACTGAACTGGTGAAGACTGCCGGCACCGCGCATGATGCGGCGCTGACCGCCTACAAAGCCGGGGTTGGAACCGTGACCGTAGCCATTGAAACCGCGTCGCAATTGCTGACCGCACGCCAAGCCTGGACCGACGCCTGGAATGCGTCCTTGGTGGCGGCCGCAAACCTGGCGTTTGTCATGGGGGACATGACGGTGCCGAAAGAGGGCTGGTTGCATTGACGCCTGCAACAGCACGGGTGATAGAATCAAAATTCAGCCACCTTTTTCGTTAACCAGCCTGGCACAAAATAGATGAGTCAACCCAGAGCCCCCTGGCAACCGGGCAGATCGACCGCACCGTAAATCGGGTTCCTCACCTACTGATCGCCGATGACCGAGTCATCGAACTTCGCTTGCTGCTTGAAATGATTCAACAGACTGGTTACCGGATCAGTGTTGCTTTTGACGGTGAGCAGGCCTACCAGAGGGCCCAGGCATTACAGCCCGATCTCATACTTCTCGACGTCCAGATGCCCGGGCTCAATGGCATCAATGCCTGTCGGCTTATACGTAACAACCCCGCCACCCGCCACATTCCGATAATTTTTCTAAGTGCTGCTCACGAACTGCACGACCGTCTGGAGGGGCTGGGAAGCGGGGCCGTTGATTACATCACTAAACCATACGCACCGGAAGAGGTCATTGCACGGATCGGCGTTCACCTGCGCCACCTGACAACTAAAAACCTGACCCTGCACCGCAGGAATCCACCGACTATTTCATTTCACAACACGACCAAGCGCTTGTAAACGCGACCTGTGACTACCTGCGCGAGCGCTTGGCAACACCACTGTCTACGGCACAACTGGCAAAGCTTTTTCGCACCAACGAAAAAAGGCTGTCGCGTGCATTTCGTGACCTGCTGGGCTATACGGTTTCCGAATTTGTCCGCCGTGAGCGGCTCAATCAAGCTGAGCGTATGCTTCGCACCACCGGCTTGACCATTACCCAGATTTCGGAAGAACTGGGTTATTCAAGTTCAGCTAATTTCGCTACAGCGTTCAAAAGCCAGTTTGGCCTGACTCCTACCGAATTACGTAACGTCAACCAAAATCAGTGATTCAGTCACCAGTACCTGACGCATTATTAAAGTCATTAACGCAAATCTCAAGATCACGCTGTGCGCGAACAAACAGATCCGTGGCCGCCTCGACCCCGCCGGCAACAGGCACATCGCTGGCCATCCCGGTACAGATACTGACCAGCGAGGCACCAGGCGCACAAAGATCGGGAATTGCCAAATTGCGCACATGCGAATGTATGCGCTCGGCGATTACCCGGGCACCATCCAGATCAGTATCACCAAGCAAACAGGCAAATCGCTCTGCGTCATAGCGGGCCACATAATCATTGCCACGGAAAACCTCCGAGGCAAAAACTGCAGCCAGTTCCTGTAATAACACCTCGCCCGCAACATAACCACAGGTGTAGCGATACGCAGAAAAACGATTGATCTCGATAAGCAATAACGCCAATGGCCTGCCCTGCCGGGCCGATCTTTGCCACTCGCGGCGCAAAGTTTCAGTAAAACCGCGCAGATTGAGCAACCGGGTCAAGGGGTCAATATACGACAACGCTTGAAGTTCGCGCCGCTGTTGCTGCAAAAGTAAATGATTCCGCACCCGGGCTCGTAAGACAGGGGGTGAAATGGTTTGTGGATATAGTCGACGGCACCGAGCGCCAAACCTTTTTCTTCCGATACGGTATCCTCAACAGCAGTAAGAAATATGACCGGGATACCAGCCGTTTCTGGGTTGGACTTGAGACAGCGACACACCTCGAAACCATCCATCCCGCCGGGCATGTTGATATCAAGCAAAATAAGCTCTGGCTGCAAACGTAAGGCCAGCTCAAGCGCACGCGCACCGCTTTCTGCAGCAACAACCTCACACAAATCATCCAACTCTGCAGTGACCAGCAGACAATTGATCGAATGATCATCCACAATCAGGACAATGGGCTTGCGCACTGATTGAGCCTGGCCCTGGAAACCGAATGATGGTTCACCAACTGAAACGGAGAAATTATTCAACGAGGGCCTCACGATCCATTTCTTTCATAATGCAACACAAAAGAACATTTATTGACTCCGCTGCAACGACCTCGATCTGGCTCACAATACGCAGCACCATCTCATCATCGGACCGACTCACGCCTCGCAAAAGCTCTCGACCCAGATCGCCGAGTTGAAGCATGCCGGCATGGCCTGCGGTACTGCACAAATCATGTGCATACTGACGCAACGCCGAAAAATCACCGCCACAAGCGCATTGCCGTAACCGTGCCACCTGCACGCGACAATCTTCGAGCAACAAACGCAGCATGGCATCAAACCGATCAGGAGCCACCTTGCTCCTGAGCCGGTCAAGTGGTTGTGGATCAAAAAGAACAGCAGCTGTGCTGGACTCAGAAGACTGTCTGGGCCTCGCGGGCATTTTGCGCCCGGCTGCGGCAGAAGAAACAAAGCCCCCACCGGCGTCAGCCACGACACTCTTGATTAGAACATCCCAGAGCCTGTCGGCATCAAGTGGTTTGGCAACATGACCATTCATACCCGCCTCGACACACGAACCCAAACTATCCGGATCATCTTGCGCGCTTAGGGCAATGATGGGCAAATGATCAAACCGATGGTTCGCACGAATCATCCGGGTGGTCTCATAACCATCAAGCCCGGGCATCATCAAGTCTATTAATAACGCGCTGTAATGATCGGGTGGATGCAATTCGAGCTTTGCCATCGCATCCAGACCGCTATCAGCAAGATCAACCCTGACCCCCACTCGAGCAGGAGCTCTTCTCCAACCAGACGATTAAGTTCGTTATCATCGATTAATAAAATGCGCAAGCTGCGCAACATATTTGCAGAAAAAACAGCGGGGATCACCTGCGGGGGGATCAGAAATCATTGACTCATCAGCGTACTGAACCGGCACATAAAACCAAAAGCAACTGCCTGAGCCTGGCTCGCTTTGAGCCCCTACCTGCCCCCATAAGAACGGCCAGGTTCCGGGAAATCGCCAGACCAAGCCCTGAACCACCGTAGCGCCGGGCAGTTGAAGCATCTGTCTGCTCAAAAGGCTCAAATACCCGATCAATTTTTTCGGGTAACAATCCAGGCCCCTGGTCGCGAACCTCTACATACACAGTCGGTTGTTGATCGGATACATCGAGCCGTGCGACGATTACAATCTCACCAACCTCACTGAACTGAATTGCATTGGCAACCATATTGATCAGTATCTGACTGATACGCAGAGGATCACCCGTTAACACCGGCACCGCTGGATCTGCCTGAACGGTTAACACCAACCCTTTTGCCATTGCACGGTCTTCAAACATGCCGGCCACATCACTCAGTAATTGCCATAAGTGAAAAGGGCGGGTTTCAAGCTGGACACGACCCGACTCGAGACGCGAAAAATCAAGAACATCGTTAACCACACCCAACAAATGCCGGGCGGCCGTATTGGCCCGCTCAAGACGCGATTTTTGCGGACCCCGCATCGGATCTTTAAGCAACAAACCCAGCAGGACAATAATCGCGTTCAGTGGTGTTCTTATTTCATGACTGACGGAAGCAAAAAAACAGATCTTGCCTGAGCAATTTGTTGGGCCGTGTGCAAAGCCTGCCCATTGGTAACCCGACACGCTCTCACAAGCACAACAACGCCCAATGCAGACGCCACAAGGCATATCGTTGCCAAAGCCGACAAAGCAAAAACGGAGCCATCAGAAAACACCGCCGTTTTTTCATGCTGAAGGAAAGTTCCAGCCAGTGTCCAAACCACAATTAACGCCCCGGCAAGCCCGATGACAATCGCTGCCAGCGCAATCCGGCCAATGACCGGCATTCGCCGGAAATGCTCATGCAATCGGGACAAATCAGGGTTCACGTGTTCTGGTTCGCTTTTTGGTTATTCAACATCAAGAATTCGTGTCAGTAAAATCATACAAACTTCACACATTACCCCCAATCAAAACCTTTTTCCGGAATGACAAAGACAAGGTTGTACACCTTGCCTTACATTCGTGGCGTCTATGCAACATTCTCACACAGTCTCCAGCACAAGCCCCGGCGTTATGAATACCATCGCAGTGCTCTCGGCAAAAGGCGGTGTCGGCAAGACGTCAATCACCGCAAACCTTGGTGTGGCCTTGGTGCGTGCGGGAGTCCCAGTACTTTTGGTTGATCTTGACCCGCAGAATGCGTTATGCCACCACTTGGGCATTGATCCTGACGCATCACCAGGATGCGCACTGGCCATCCTGCAGCTGGCCGACTTGACCAAAGCTGTTGTAAATTGCGAGCCGTTGCTACGGTTGTTGCCCTACGGCATTCCCTCTGAGCAACAGCGGATTGCGTTTGAAGACAGATTGCGTCACAACCCGCACGAACTGATCAATGGTCTGATGGCTCTGGCACCCGAAGCGGGAACTGTGATAATCATCGACACCCCCGGGACCATCGATTTACGTACAACGCGCACTTGAAGCAACCCGGCTGGCATTGATCATCACCTTGCCCGATATCGCATCATACGCAGCCATGCCCGGCATGGAGCGTCTGCTGGACAACTATAGCCGACAGCGTACTGACTTCATCGGCGCCAGATATGTTGTCAACCAGGCCAATAGCGGCCAGACACTGGCACGTGACATTACCGATATCATCAAGCATGAGTTCTCAACCGATGTTGTTGGTCGTATTCATACCGATCAATTCATGCGTGAAGCACTGGCCAGCAGGCAGAATGTCCTGGACTTTGCCCCTTTTTCCCAAGCAGCGCACGACATCATCACATGCGCGGACCGGATCAAAAGCACCCTGAGCGAAACCCCGACGAGGTAGCTATGACAACAATAACACCTACCGATTGGCGGACACGCATCAACAAGATCCTGCTACGAATTGTCGACCTCCCACTTTGGCGCAGTCGACTGGCTCAAGCAACAGTATTCATACTGGCGCTGACAGCCTTTAGTATCCTGGTTATCGTTCCGCTCGGTTTCTGGCCGCAGCTACTGTTTTCCGCTGTCATGTTGATCGCTGCAATGGCCCTGCGCAAAATCGACAGCCGCGTCGTATCACACATTCTGATATTGCTTTCGACACTGGCGTCTTTACGCTACATGTATTGGCGAATGACGGAAACGATTGGTTTTGAAACGCTGCTGGATGCCGCCTTTGGCTATGGTCTGTTGCTGGCCGAAATCTATGCCCTGTTAGTACTGCTGCTGGGGTACCTTCAAACTGCGTGGCCACTGCACCGAAAGCCTATCCCACTGCCAGACGACGTCAAAACCTGGCCAAGTGTCGACGTGCTGATCCCGACCTACAATGAACCCATCAGCGTCGTCCGGCAAACCATTTTCGCTGCGATGGCGATGGACTGGCCTTCAGAAAAACTTGCAGTGTATCTGCTCGACGACGGCCGACGGGAAGATTTCAGACAATTATGTAAAGAGATCGGTTGCGGTTACATGACACGCGACAATAACCGGCATGCCAAAGCAGGAAACCTGAATGCCGCGATGGAAAAAATAAACGGCGAATTTGTAGCAATTTTCGATTGTGACCACATACCTACTCGTTCATTCCTTCAACTCACTATGGGGTGGTTTTTACGTGATCCGAAACTGTCAATGCTGCAAACTCCGCACTACTTTTTCTCGCCTGATCCGTTTGAGCGCAACCTGAACACATTCAAGTCCGTCCCCAATGAAGGAAACCTGTTCTATGGTGTTGTGCAAGAGGGCAACGACTTGTGGAACGCATCTTTCTTTTGCGGTTCGTGCGCCATTTTGCGGCGCACCATGCTTGATGAAATCGGCGGCATTGCCGTGGAGACGGTTACAGAAGACGCACACACGGCTCTAAAGCTCAATCGTAAAGGCTACAACACCGCCTATATTGGCATCCCGCAAGCTGCTGGACTGGCTACAGAAAGCTTGTCAGCTCACGTCGGCCAACGCATCCGGTGGGCTCGAGGCATGGCCCAGATTGCACGCGTGGACAACCCTTTACTCGGCCCCGGACTCAAACTGGGTCAACGGTTGTGCTACCTGAACGCGATGCTGCACTTTTTCTTCGGCCTGCCACGGCTGGTGTTCCTGACCGCACCTCTCGCATTTCTTTTTTCGGTGCTCAAGTGTTCCAGGCATCAGCCATGATGATTGCCGCCTACGCCCTGCCCCACATTATTCAAAGCAATCTGACCAACTCGAAGCTGCAAGGTAAATACCGGCATTCATTCTGGAATGAAGTCTATGAGTCTGTTCTGGCCTGGTATATCGTCAGGCCTGTACTCTATACATTCATCAACCCAAACAAAGCTCGCTTCAACGTGACAGCCAAAGGCGGCATCATCAAAAACTCGTACCTTGATGCCGACATCGCCAGACCGTATCTGGTGCTACTTACGCTGAACCTGGCCGGCCTGATCGTTGGGGTGTCCATGCTGATTCTTAACTACGACGATGCTGACCTGTTCATGACAACGATCATGAACATGCTCTGGACGCTGTTCAACATTCTGCTCTCCGGGGCCTGCGTGGCCGTTTCACTGGAAAGTCGCCAGATCCGCCAATCGCCACGAGTTTCAGCGGCATTGGCGGCCATAGTACGCACGCCTGACGGCATGGCGTATCACTGTGATACCAATGACTTTTCAGAACAAGGGCTAGGCGTCATTTTGCCCAAAGACATCGATATCGCTATGGGCACACGCGTCGAAGTCACCCTGCTGCGCGGGGATGACGAGGCCTGTGTGCCATGCACGGTCGTTCTGCGCCACGGACAACGCATGGGCGTCAGGCTCGATCCGCTAACCCCGGAACAAACATTCAAGTACACGCAAATGACCTTCGCTCGCGCTGACCTGTGGGCATCAACCTGGGACAAAACAGCACCCGATGCCCCGTTGAAAGCACTCAGAGAGGTTTTTAACATTGGTATCAGAGGCATTGGCCTTGCCCTACGCCTGACCGGCACCACAACACTGGTTGCCCTGAGAAAGGCCATCGGCAAACAACCGCCAGCACCAGCCATCGACACCAAACCGGACACCGGAGACGGCTCGGTATGACACATGCTGGATGGCCTACCTTGCTCAACTGTGCACGCGTCGCTCTGCTGAGCCTGCTGTCACTGTTCTGCACCAACATAACTGTTGGCCAAACCGTGGTGGGCGAGACGGCTGCTTCGCCTGAAATTGCCCTTCGCTATACATTGGAAGACCTTGGCTTCAATGCCCCACTCAAACTATCAGGCGTCGATGGCACCTACGGCGTTCGACTGAACTTGCCCAGACACCTGGAAACAACGTCCGCAATACTGCATCTGAATTACACGCACTCCGACACACTGCTTGACGGGCTGTCCCATATTAATGTCAAGATTGATGGAAAACACATAACAACCCTGCCGATCCGACAAGACGATGCGGGGAAACTCCTTGAGGAAAGCCTGGAACTGCCGGCCCAATGGCTTGGTCCCGATTCCGAGATCAACCTCCAGTTGATTGGTCACTACAGTATGGCCTGCGAAAACCCCCGCCACCCCAACCTTTGGGCCGAGATCAGCAATACCACCAGTCTGCAGCTGGTCACGCGCCAAAAACGCTGGATGACCGTCTTGACGATCTACCTGAACCATTTTTCAACCAGCGTTCGAACCGCCCACTGGAAATTGCCTTCATCTTGCCCACATCCCCTGATGAGGCCACGCTTGAAGCGGCCGGTATCGTAGCGTCCTGGTTCGGTGCCCTGGCAGACCACCGCGGTGCCTTCTTTCCCGTCTTTCATGCAACGCTACCCGCATCCGGGCATGCCGTCATACTTGCTGCGGGGGAACCCGATTCCCGATCTTGAGCTGGCCGATACCAATGTGCCTGAAGTAGCCATTCACCGCCACCCTTCCGACCCGGCATCACGACTTCTGATAATTCGAGGGCCTGATAGCGCTACCACACGGCAGGCGGCATTATCGCTTGTGCTTGCAGACAGAGCGCTGACCGGGCCTCGCGCCAGTGTTACCCGCCTGAAAGTTCCTGCCCCCGAGAGCCCTATGATGCACCGCGCTGGGTACCCGCAGACAAGCCTGTTCAGTTCGGACAGCTGACTCAGTACGGGCCAATGCAGGTCAACGGGTTTACCCTGACCTGATCCGGGTGGGCTTGCGATTCCCACCAGATCTCTATGACCCAGACGGTGACGGCATTCCGGCAAGACTGAATTACCACTACACGCCAAGACCCAAGGCGATGGATTCCCGCTTGTTAGCCAGCCTGAACGGCGTGCCCCTTTCCACAATCGCACTGGACTCGGCCGACAACCCGCTTGACATTTCATCAAGGGTGCGTAGAACGCTTGACCCGGATCAGCAAAGCGCCTGGTACAGCTCATCCTTGAGGCTTCCTGTCGATACGTTGTCAGCAAACTCAGAGCTAACGTTTTATTTTCAATATGACTATCTGACACGCGGCGAATGCAAAGACGTGCCGACTGATGCGGTTGCAGGCAGAATCGACCCGACGTCCACACTGGACATTTCGCATCTGCCCCGCTTCATTGCTTTACCCGACATGGCCGCATTTGCCAATGCAGGTTTTCCATTCTCGAAGTTTGCAGATCTTTCACAAACTGCAGTGGTGATGCATCCAGATGCCAGCCTTGAAGAACACAGCGCATACCTGACACTCATGGGCAGCATCTCTGCTTCGACTGGCTACCCTGCCACCCACGTTAAGGTCGCAAACCCAAGACAACTCGAGTCCCTAAACGACAAAGACATACTGATCATTGCGGCTGGCGATCTGAAGACCAAATTGGGCGCCTGGCATCACCTCATGCCAAACCCCCAGTCAACCGCCGGCGAAAACTCGATCGCGAAATGGCTAAGCCAACAATTTGACCCAAGAATATCCGATACTGCGCCTGGAACCGGCATCGCCACGATCAAATCAACCCTGACCGGTTTCGAGTCACCGCTTTCGACCGGGCGTAGTGTCATCGTACTTGCGGCCAACCAACCTGGTCAGCTCAATATCGCAACAAAAGCACTGATTGACCGGGAAATAATTCCCGACATCAAAGGATCAATGGTCGGCTTCGATACAAACCACGTGTATACACTGGACAATACAACCCGTTATCACAACGGGAACCTGAGCCCTCTACGAGGTGCTGTTACCTGGTTTACAGGACATCCACTGCTGTTGGCCGGACTTGCATTGCTGGCGACATTCACCCTCGGCATCCTGATGTACGTCAGCCTCAGGTCACGGGCGGAACAGCGGCTCAAAGAGCAAAATCGGCACTAAAGTCAACACTGCACAACAAAACACTTCGCTACGCATGTAAATACGCCAAAAGGGTTAAAAAATTGCAAGTTTCTACTAGAATCGAAACGGGTAATACGGTACTGCGCCTCTCGGCACCTGCAGTGCACACCCGCACGCAAGGTTATGCCTCAAGAATGCGAGCCGGAAACTCGCAGCTCCGCCTTGCCACCGAAGGCAACCATGCCATGCAGTTACACCCGCTACCGCGTCCGTTCATCCAGAACGTCGATAACAGGGAGCCCACTTTAGCGGCCAAACCCGACCTACTCAGCATCAAGGGCTCCCAGACACTGAACACATCAACCGGGGTATGCCATGGATAACGACGTCCTCAATTTCCTGAGCATGCAGCAATGCTCGGTGCAATGGCGCAGTTTCATGGGTATTTTTGCTCAAGAGCTAACTGAAAATCTGACCACAACCAATCTGCGTTGGTTACTGCGTCGCACCGGTCAGCGGTTTGCAAAACAGCACCCCTTACCCGACTGCCCAACACTACCCGCACTCGAACAAGCCATCAACCGATTCTGGCAATCCATCAACTGGGGATCAGCCATGGTAACTGAAGAGAATGCGTGTCTGATCATCCGTCATTACCTTTCACCACTACAAATCAGCATGCTTCCTGAAAACATGAATTGGTCCACCGGCTTTCTTGAAGGCGTGTACGAAACCTGGTTGCATCAATCCGGCGCTGACAGTTCGTTACGACTCTCCCAATCAGGGCTTGACCCCGAATTGGGCACGGTAGAGTACCGCCTGGAACGACACACTCCCGATCGCGGTATCGGCTAACCAGCATGACACCCTGAATACCGGAGCATCACATGAGTCAGGACACAGACATCCAAAACCTATTTCGCCAGTTCAATGGCCAGCCCACGCAATACAAAGAAATTGCGCGCGCAGAGGCTAGTGAAGGGGCTCGTCATCGCTGGCCGTTGCTTGATGCCATACGCCTGCAACAAGACCCGGTCCCACCCGCAAAGATATCCGACGCTCTCAGGGAGGCGGCCAGCCGGAACTCGGCCGGGCTCTCGACACTAACAGACGCACCAGACGATCAGAGCACAACCGAAACGCAGGCCCAATCATTGCCGCAGGCACAGATTCCACCAGCAGTGCAGGTTTTGTCAGAAACCCAGTCTTCAGCGCTTTACGCTCCGAGCGAACCTTCGAATACATCCTGGTTCAGAGCTGCAGCATATGACGCCCGTCCGCAACCTTCAGAGGTTGCCCGTCCGGTTGCCGCAGCGACAAGCACAAGCCCTTCCGCACGCCTGTTTTCCGCACGCCCACAGGCCCCAGTTCAAAACGAGAAACCTGCGCCCGCTACTATTCCCACAGCAGTGCCCGTCTCTGCACCTGCCTGCGCATTTATGAGTCGCCCCGGTCCGCTGCCAGAAACACGGTCACCGGTCGCACCAAGCCAACCTGAAGCCACCCCTCTGAAGAGCTTGTTCAACCGAATCGCGTCTACCAGCGATACCGGCAGCAGCCCATCACCCGGTTTCCCAGTACGTCGCGGATGAGGCAGGTGTGAAAAAAATAGCAATCGTTTCCGCTAAAGGTGGCGTTGGCAAAAGCACAATATCAGCCAACCTGGCCATGGCCTTATTCAATACGGGCCTGCCCGCACTTGGGGTTGACCTGGATCCTCAGAATGCACTGCACCTGCATTTCGGCGGCCAGAACGACACCATCGAAGGCCTTTCACGTGCAACCCTGGAGGGACGTGACTGGCGCGAAACAGCCCACCAAGTCGACGGAGGGCTTGCCATTTTGCCCTACGGAATCGTCAACGAATCAGACCGGCAAGAATTTGAAGCCCTGTTGGCGACAGATCCCGACTGGTTGCAGCGCAGCCTTGACAGCCTGCCTTTATCACCCGACACCATGGTCGTCATTGACACGCCACCTGGTCCGTCTGTCTATTTGCAGCAGGCGCTCAGCGCCGCCCAGCTCGTTATCGTAGTCACGCTCGCCGATGCGGCCTCTTATGCAACATTGCCGCAAATGGAAAAACTAATCCGGGCGTTCTGTCTGCAGCGCGACAATTTCATCAATTACGCCTACCTTGTCAATCAGTTTGACGTCAATAGAACACTATGTAATGACGTCGTAGAAACCATGCGCGAACAACTTCCCGGGAAAACTATCGGTTTAGTGCAGTTTGACCCAAGTGTGGGTGAGGCGCTCGCCTGGGGCAAAACCCTGATCGAACGCAGTCCGGAAAGTCCTGCTTGCAAAGATTTCATGTCCTGGACCTCATGGATTTTGACACAAGCAAGCCCTGAACTATCCCCGGCTTGACCCTCACGACATGGATTGACAATGCCTCGAATGAACTTTTTCACGGCTCCCCGCACCGAATCAACAGGCCTCTACGTCCGCACCGCTGGACGCTCGTTCCTCAAAAAACTGGCCGTAACCTGTTTTTTGCTGGGCATAGTTATAGATGCAGCAATCGCCACCACAACCGAAACCGTCGTCACGGACTCTACTGAACCCCTTGGCTCCGACAGCACACCGGTCGAACAGGCCATTCCGGCAGCATCCGTAGCCCCACCATTCATTCCAAACTTGACGTTGAGCTTCGAAGAACTTGGCGCCCGATATCCATTAAACCTGCGTGGCATCGATGCCAGCAACACCCTGCCCTTCAGTATCCGCACGGATGAAGTTGTCAGCAGCGCTCGCCTCAACCTCTCCTATGCCTACTCTCCATCCCTGCTACCTGACCTGTCGCACATCAATGTCTTACTGAACGATGAAATTGCGGCAACTATCCCGTTACCCGTCGATACGGCCGGCAGGCCCTGCAAAAAACTATCGCATTACCTGCCCACCTGATCACCGCACTGAACCAGTTGCGCTTACAACTCATCGGCCACTACACCCTCGAATGCGAAGATCCTTTGCACACCAGCCTTTGGGCCAACATCAGCAACCGCAGCACTCTGGAACTCGCAATCGCGCCACTGCCACTACCTGACGACCTGGCGTTGCTACCCCTGCCTTTTTTGACCCCCGAGGCATGCAGCCACTCGAACTGCCGTTCGTTTTCAGTGGAATGACAGACCCTAGCGTGCTGGAAGGCGCCGGTGCCCTCTCGTCCTGGTTAGGCAGCTTGGCAAGCGAGCACGGGGTCCGTTTCCCTGTCGTCAAAGACGTAGCGCCAGCCAGTGGACACGCCATCATTTTCATCAATGGTGCCAATCAGGCCAGTCATTTTTACAACGCTCCCCTTACAGGCCCGACAGTGGCCGTAAGGTCTAACCCACAAGACCCAAGTAGCAAATTTCTATTGGTTATGGGGCGGGATGGTAAAGAGCTGAAACAAGCAGCCATCGCGCTGGCTGCAGGCAATCAAACATTAACAGGTGCAAGTGCCGTCATTACGGAGTTTGCCGACATCAAGCCCCGCGTCCCCTACGATGCGCCCAATTGGTTGCGCACCGACCGACCGGTTGCCTTTGGTGAGCTGATCGACAAAGCCCGTCTGAATGTTTCTGGCTACAGCCCCGATCTGATCCGCATCAATGTCCGGGTACCCCTGATCTTTTTGGCTGGCGTGAGAATAAAGTTCCGATCAAACTGAACTATCGCTACACCCCCAGCCCACTGCAGTGAACTCGTCTCTCCTGTTCAGCGTCAACGATTTATTCATGAAGTCAATGCCTTTGTTCGCGATTGACGATCTTTACACTGAACAGGTCGCCGGCACAGAAGCCTTGTCAGATCAGGACATTCCGTCCAGTGCCCTGCTGGAAGTTCCACTGGAAACCCTGATCCCTCAAGCCCAACTGCAGTTTCGCTACATGTACGATTATGTGAAGCAAGGGGCGTGCAGAGACATCATCATTGACAATACACGGGGCTACATCGATCCTGAATCAACCATCGACTTGACAGCCTACCCGCATTTCAAGGCCATGCCCGACTTGTCAGCCTTTGCCAATAGTGGCTGGCCCTTCACTCGCCTGGCCGACCTTTCTGAAACGGCCGTTGTCATGGGCAAGCAGCCTTCAGCCGATGAAATCGGGCTTTATCTTGACTTGATGGGCCTGATGGGTGATTCAACGGGCTACCCTGCTCTGGCGGTTACCGTGACCAACACGGAAAATATCGATGCTGTCGCCGGAAAAGACCTGCTGGTCGTGGCTGTCGCTACTGAAAAAATTCACTTGACTACTGGGATGCCTATCTTGACGGCTCTTATACTGGTTCTGATGGCAAGCGGCTGGGTACCTCGGACCTGCTCTATAAAGCCCTGAAGTGGCCAACCCCCGACCCGCGGGACAACGATGTGCCGCAACGCAGTCTGATCGCCTACAACAGCCAAAGCACAAGTGCCATTCTGGCAGGCTTCGAATCACCGAAAACCCCTGGGCGCAGCGTGGTACTGGTTGCCAGCAACGAGGGGCTGGTCTGAAAAAGGCCGCCGAGGCCATCCTTGCCCACGAAAACTTCGACGGCTCAGTTGGCGGTAGTCTGTCCATTGTTCGTGGAGGCAAAATCGATCAGTTGGTTGCTGCACAAACCTACTATACCGGCCAGCTTGACCGATTCAAGCGCTGGCAATGGCAGCTGAGCAGCTACCTACCCACCGAACCTGGCTGGAAAATGCTGGCCGTTGCAGGTATCGCTCTACTGGTGATATCCGTATTGCTCTGGCGCCTGGCAAGACGAATTTTCGGACAACGCACAGTTGCTGCCCGCGAAGAGACTTGATCCATGCTCCGACCCGGACTGCCCCTCACCACTGAATACCTGCCAAGCCAACCGGTTCGCCGGCGTCTTCTGGCATCTCTGGCAAGCCTTTGCGCATTACCTGCAGGGGTGACCCTGGCTCAGTCGACCAAAGCTGCACATCACGGCTGCAGCCAGCCTGTGGAATGGCCACAATGGCAATTGTTTCTCGATTATTTCGTACAAGATGACGGCAGGGTTCTGGACGCCAGTACAGCCCAGCAACACAGCTCTTCCGAAGGTCAATCCTACGGTATGTTTTTTGCCTTGGTCGCCAACGATCCTTCCACCTTTGAACGCCTTTGGAACTGGGCTGTCCACAATTTGGCGGCAGGCGACATCCGAAAAACCTGCCTGCATGGATTTGGGGCAAAGACGATCAGGGTCAATGGCGAATACTGGATGACAACTCAGCATCAGACGCTGAACTCTGGTTCATCTATTCGCTGCTGGAAGCTGGAAAACGCTGGCAGCGTCCCGACTACATCGAGGACGCCATGGCCCTGTTGCGGCAAGTTGAAGCCCAGGAAACCGCTTTACTCCCTGGTCTCGGACAAGTGTTGCTTCCTGGTCCACGCCATTTCAGCCTCGAAAACAATCTGTGGCGACTCAACCCCAGCTACACTCCCCTTCCTCTGATTCGGAGACTCGAATCCGTTTCACCCCGGGGCCCTGGGGTGAAATTGCCCTTAACACAGTAGCCTTGCTTGAGGCTACCTGCCCAAAGGGCTTTGCAGCAGACTGGGTTTGCTATCAAGGTGCATCAAGCACGACTGCGGGCCAATTTGTAACCGACCCGGAGAAAGGTGATATTGGCAGCTACGATGCCATACGAGTCTATCTCTGGGCAGGGCTGACGGCCGCCGAAGACCCTCTGGCGGCACGTCTGCTGGATACCCTTTGGGGCATGGCTATGATAGTGGCCCAAACCGGGGCGCCACCCGAAAAAGTCCAGACAGAAACGGGCATCACAGAGAACACAGGGCCAGCCGGATTCTCGGCAGCACTGGTTCCATATTTTTATGCCCGTAAAGAACCCTCGCCGATGAACGCACAGTACAACCGCGCAACTTCACTGCTGCAGTTCCAGATCGTCGAAAGACGTCAGAAATCGCTGCAACCTTCTTATTACGATCATGTCCTGAACCTGTTCAGCACCGGCTGGCAACGTGGGCACTACCGCTTTGCGGCCTCCGGTGACTTGCATCTTCAATGGGATAACCTATGTCCGAACGCTCTTACACTCTAGCTTTGGGCCTGTTGGCCTCACTGGCGACCGTCCAGGCAACGGCACAGCAAGCTCCGGCACTTAACACCCTTCTCGAACAAGGCCGATATTGGCAAGCGCGCGGCGACTTCAAGCGCGCCGCCGAGGTCTGGGAAAAATTGCTCGTTGCCGATCCAGACAACCCGGATGCCCTGTACGGCCTGGCACGCGCTGCCCTGCACGATGACAATTTCGACAAAGCCAACCAATACCTGGGGCAGTTGCGCGATACAGCACCGAAGAATGCGCTGGTCCCTTTGCTGGAGCAGGAAATTTATCTCGCCCAGCCAGGCCCTAAAGCTGAACTGGACAAGGCCCGCTCATTTGCTGTAGCACAAGAAATGGATCAGGCTATCGCCCAGTACGACAAAGTATTGCAGGGTCGCCAGCCCTTGGGGAATCTGGCCCGAGAATATTACAACTACCTGGGCTACAGCTCCAACGGATTACCGCGCGCGATCAAGGGCCTTGAAGATGTTTTGCGCTCATCACCCAACAATCTTATTAACCAAATGGCTTTGGCCAAACACCTGATTCGCACCGAAGACCGCCGTGGTGAAGGGCTACAAATACTGCAACGGCTTTCGGCTCAACCGGCCGTAGCCAGTGAAGCAACAGAAGCACTGCGTACGGCGTTGACCTGGATCGGGCCTGCACCAGATGAGCACCGCGCAGCATTTGAACGCTATCTGGCTGCCAACCCTGGTGACGAAGAAATTCGACAACTTCTGACGACCGGAAATGCCAACCGCGCAACCGCAACGGCCGGCACTCGAACAGGCACAACCTCACCGCGTCAGGACCCTGCTCTTACCCGAGGATTTTCCGCGCTGGAAGCTGGGCAACTGGCCGACGCAGAAACAGCCTTTCAGTCAATCTTGCAGCGAAAACCACGTGATGCGGACGCGCTTGGCGGAATGGGGCTTATCAGGCTGCAACAGAAAAACTTTACCCAGGCGGAACAGCTCCTGCGTGACGCTGCCGCGCAAAAGCCAACCTGGAAGAAAAACCTTACGCTCGTCCAGTACTGGAAGCTGGTCGATGCAGCAAGCCGGTCCCGATCGAACGGTCGCCTCGAGCAGGCCCGATCATTGGCCGAACAAGCCATCAAGATCGATAACAAGAGTGCGGCGGCCCATAATATTGTTGCAGGTATATTTGCCGATGAAGGCAAACCCGATCTATCCGAACAAGCTTACCGACAAGCCCTGAAAGGCGACCCGCGAGATATAGAAGCGCTGCAAGGCCTCGCAAATACACTTGCGCAAATGGGAAAAATAGATGATGCCTCTGCACTGTTAACCCGTCTGGCAACCAATCGCCGCCTGGACCCAGGCCAGATCAACAAACTACGTGCCGCCATTGCCACAGGCCGTGCCAAAGCAGCGCAACAACGCGGCGATCAGGCAGGGGCACAACTGTCGCTTGAACAGGCACTACGAGACGATCCGAACAACCCCTGGATTCGTTTGGACTTGGCCCGGCTGTACCTGAAGCGCGGTGCCCGCACCGAAGCACGGGATTTGGTAGATAGCCTTGCCAGAGCACAACCTGGCATGACCGACGCACTGTATAGCAGTGCATTGTTGTCTGCCGAGATGAACGACTGGCCTGCAGCCTATGCCGCATTACAACGCATTCGTCCCGACGAGCGCAGCGCCGAAATCAACACGCTGACTCGCAGGGCAGGTATTCTGGTTAAAGCCGACGAGGCATCGAAATTGGCTCGCAACGGCAACTTTACGGAAGCCAGGACAATACTGGCACGCCTTGAACCTGAAGCCATCAACGATCCGGCACTGACAGGCCCGATTGCCTCGGCCTACGTCGACGCCGGCGACACGACCCGTGGCCTGTCACTGATGCGCAACCAGCTCGAGAACAGTGGCAACTCAACGGATGCCATCCTTTCCTATGCCGGGCTTTTGCTCCGTACAGGACAAGATCCACAGGCCAGTGCCATGATGCGTGAGCTTCAGGCCCGTTCGTTGACGCCTGACCAACAAAGCCTTTACAACAACTTGCAATTCGCACATACCGTTCGGCAGGCTGACCTGTTGCGTGAACAGGGCAACCTTGCCCGGGCCTACGACACTCTGATGCCCGCACTGTCACAACGCCCTGACGATCCGGCAGCGTTGGCTGCACTGGCTCGCATTTATTCAGCCAGTGGTGACGACAAGCAAGCACTAACCTACTATAAACGGCTCTTGCAAAATGACCCAGATAACGCCAGCCTGCAACTGGCAGCCGCCATGTCTGCGGCAAGAACGGGTGACAAGGCCTATGCAGATACCGCCCTCGAACGCGCACTGACACTGGCGCCTCGTAACCCTGAAGTGCTCGCAAACGCCGCTCGAATCTATCGTTCACAGGGAAAAAGTGGCAAAGCACTGGACCTGATGACAGAAGCAGTTGACGCAGAAAACAATCGTGTCGCCATGACAACGCCGACGACACCCGTGCCCCATCGCCAGGAACCTGCCCCTGCACCTGCCCTGACTCAAAACCAGACAATTCAGCGCCCCATGACCCAACCCCGGATCGGAAACGAGACTGCGCTTGCTCCTATGGCAGCACCGAGAACAGGCACTGAGCGCCTACAGGCTCAACCACCATCAGATACGGTACAGTTTCAGGCACCGGCAATATCCGATACCGCGCAGCGCCCGGAGTCACTGCAACCTAGGGCGACTCAAGGTCAGCATCAAGCGCCCTCACAGGCAAATACCGGACGCATACAAGAATCTGTCCGTACAGTCGCCCCACAACCCTTGGTTGTAGCAGGGCCCGACAACATAACATTCGGGCCTGCCCTTGCAAGCCGTCAGCCAAACCCGGCCCCACCTCTGCAAACAAGCGCGTCCAACCAACTGGACAACCTGAATCAAGAGCTGGCCGAACTGCGTGATTTGCGTAATCCCGAAGTCACTCTGGCCACTACCGCCCGCAGTAACAATGGGGAGGAAGGTCTTAGCAAGCTGGATGACCGGCAAGCCAGCCTGCAAGTGCGACTGCCCGTTCAGGAAGGCAAACTGGTTGTCGAAGCCACCGCCGTCCAGATTAAGGCCGGTGACGTGGGTAACGACTACAGCAGCCGCGAACGATTTGGCGGTGGTGCGGTTGCGGTCTATGACAGCGTAGTGGCCAACGGCCAGACTGGCGACCCACGGGCGCTCAACAATGCCGCGCCAACAGGCCAACAACGCGACAGCGGGGTTGGTGTCTCCGTGGCTTACGAATATCAAGGGCTACGGGTTGACGCTGGTACGACACCTTTGGGTTTCCAGGAAACCAACTTCATCGGCGGCATCAAGTACGACGGCACATTCAATGAACAAGACCGGACCTGGTACAGCGTTGACCTTTCGCGTCGGCCGGTAACAGACAGCGTCGCCTCGTTCGCCGGAGTAACCGATAACTATAGCGGCCTAAGCTGGGGTGGCGTCACCGCCACCGGCGTACAACTACAGGCTGGGCAAGACAGTAACCAATTCGGTTATTACGCGTATGGCGGCTGGCATGCACTGCGCGGCGAAAACGTGGCCAACAACACGCGCGCCAACATTGGCGCCGGAATGTACTGGCATCTTGTCCGCAACAGTAACACCCAGCTGACCGCTGGACTGAACCTGGGCGCTACCTTTTACGACAAAAACCAACGCTTCTTCACATACGGGCATGGGGGATATTTCAGCCCGCAATCGATGTACTCAATCAGTATCCCATTCACCTGGGCCCAACGTAGCGGCAGACTTTCCTACAAGCTGCAGGGCTCCATCGGCGTTGAGCGCTTCAAGGAAGACAGCGCAGACTACTTCCCCACCAGCCCTCTGCTGCAGGCACAGGCACTGGCGGCAACGCAATATGCCAGTTCAATGGGTTATACCGGGGCCACCAGCGTGTACTCGGGACAGACCAAAACGGGTTTCAGCTACAACCTGCAGGGTGCCGCAGAGTACCGCCTGTCCGACCATCTGATCCTGGGCAGTCATCTGGGTCTGAATAACGCCAAGGACTATCGTCAATGGGGTGGAGGACTCTATTTGCGCTACTACTTTTACCCGACTTCGCGTGATCTTGACCTACCGGTCAAGCCCTACCGTGGACCCTATGCCAACTAAGAATCGTCGAACGTCAACCTAAGACGCGGAGAACACAAATGATTACCTCTGTTCTGGCCGGACTGAGCATCCTTATTATCGGGGACAGTCACTTGACCGCGCCTGAATACCTTGTCACAACACTTCATGACGGCCTTGCCCGTCAAGGTGCTGTAGTCCATAGCATCGGCGTGTGTGGTTCAACCCCGGCTGACTGGCTCAAGGCGACACCCGGCGATTGTGGGGCAAGCGAACGTAAAGGCGCAGACAAACCAACATTCAGTGCCAACAGTGCCACCACCCGTCCGATTACAGGGCTGCTAAACGAGGAAAAGCCCGATCTGGTGATCGTAGTTATGGGCGACACCATTGCGAATTACAGCGGTGGTAGTTTCATGAAGACCTGGGCCTGGCAAAACACCACGCAACTGACCAAAGCCATTGCCGCCAGCAATACCGCATGTGTCTGGGTTGGCCCTGCCTGGGGAACCGAGGGCGGAAAATACAAAAAAACTTCGCGAGGGTTAAACAGGTATCCAACTTCCTGGCAACCAATGTTCAGCCTTGCGATTACATCAACTCGCTCCATCTGTCCAAGCCCGGGCAGTGGCCTACTGTCGATGGCCAACACTTCACAGCTCCCGGTTATCAATCATGGGGCAATGCTTTAACACAAGCCATTGCCGCCGCGCCCGTCGTCCAGAATCTAAGGAAACCAAAACCATGATCACTTTACGCGCTATCGGCATGCTATTGGCCACACTGGCTCCGGTGGCCGCCATGACCACCGAAATACCGCTTTACGAAACGGGCCCCGCCGAGGACTCGGCCTTCATCCGCTTTGTCAATGGCAGCAATGCACCACTCAACGTCAAAGGAGGGCAAGCTAAAAACCAGATGCCGCTGCCCGTCGCGAAGCCTGTCTCGGACTTCTTGCCCGTATCGGCCAACCGACCATTAAAAGGCGATTTCGTCGGTGCGAACAGCAGCACGCCTTCTGAAACTACTGTTAAAGCGGGTGAGTTTGTCACGGTGATCGCTCTGCCGGACACCGGCGATGCGCTGAAAATCAGCACCATCAGGGAAACACCCGACGACTTCAATGCATTGAAAGCTTCGCTGGCTGTCTACAACCTGTCATCAACCTGCACACAAGCCTCTATCAAAGTGGCTGGCCGTGACCTGGAGCTGTTCAAGACAGTCGCCGCAGGTACGGCGTCGGAAAGACGCATGATCAATCCGGTGAAACTGGACATCCAGCTTTACTGCAATAATGTACCCGTCAATGAACCGGTAGCTCTGGGTGCATTGTCAGCGGGCACACGCTACACAATATTCCTGTTGCCCGACGCTACCACCTCGGGAACCCGCATTTACCCAGCAACAGACAACCTGGTCTTTTAAGCGTATTACCCCATGGTTTTCACATCGCTTGAATTCCTGACGCTCTTCCTGCCGGGGTTCTTCATCCTGTATGGCCTGACGCCAATCGCATGGCGTAACGTAACACTTCTGCTGGGCAGTTGGCTGTTCTACGCATGGTGGAGCCCGATGTTTCTGGTGCTGCTGATTGGCATCACATTCATTGCATGGTTGGGTGCACTTGCCATGGAAAATGCTTGGAACGCCGAACGTCCCACACAACTGAAACGCTGGCTGGCGCTGCTGATCATCATCAATGTCGGTATCTTGTGCTGGTTCAAATACGCGAATATCTCTGTCAACACCTACAACGAGCTTGCCATCTGGCTAGGAGCCATGCCAATTGAATGGCAACGCATCGTCCTGCCTGCGGGGCTGTCATTTTTCATTTTGCAGGCTATTTCTTATCTTGTGGATGTACAACGCCGGACGGTAAAGGCCCAACCCTCATTCGTGGATTTTGCGGCCTACATTGCCATGTTCGGCCAATTGATAGCAGGTCCGATCATTCGTTATGAGTGGGTTCATCAAGATCTCGCCGACCGGATAATGAATTGGGCAAACTTCCGCCAGGGCGCCCGCCGTTTCATGATCGGCATGAGTATGAAAGTGTTGATTGCCGATACCCTTGCCCCTATCGCAGACATCGCTTTTGCCCTGCCAGAACCCAGCATGGCTGACGCTTGGTTGGGATGCGGGGCCTACACACTTCAGCTATTCTTCGATTTTGCCGGTTACAGCGCTATGGCGATCGGTTTGGGACAAATGATGGGTTTCCATTTCCCGGAAAACTTCAACAATCCTTACCTGGCACGCAACATACAAGACTTCTGGCGACGCTGGCACCTGTCCTTGTCAAGTTGGATACGTGATTATTTATATATTCCCTTAGGAGGGAACCGCTACGGTGTATGGAAAACCTACCGAAACCTGCTCTTGACCATGGGCATTGCCGGCCTCTGGCACGGTGGGGACAGCTGGAACTTTCTGTTCTGGGGCCTCGCACACGGAGTGGCCTTGAGTATGAACCGACTCTGGCACGAGGCAAACTGGCCCGCACTGCCCGGCGCGCTGGCCCACACACTAACGCTATTGTTCGTGATGTTAGCCTGGACCCTGTTCAGAGCAACCGATTTCAATGATGCACTGATCATGTACAAAGGCCAGTTCGGACTCAACGCACTGGCACTCGGCGACGTACTGACACTCGCCTGGCGACCCGCCCACTGGCTTGCGGCTATCGGCGGCATTGCTTGCGTCGTTGCGCCTCTGGCACAACCCTGGTTCAACCGCCAGGCCTTTGCAATCTCTTTGAGCAGCTTGCGGGGCATCTGGCCGCTGATGGCTTTCATGTTATCGTACAGCCTGCTGGCCAGTCGCGGATCCACTCCTTTTCTTTATTTTCAGTTCTGATGAAACCTATAGATTCCGCTGACCGCACACAAGACTACCGCGTGTCCGGATCAACCGGTGGAGCCATCGCAGCGGTGGGGATGGCTCTGCTCATGTTGATCGGGTTCGCTTTGAATCTGGACCGTTTGTTCGACAATAGTACTGAGTTAAGCGCGTCAAAAAATGACCTTTCACACATACTCGACGGTACCGCCAGCCGTGACTTTGCTGCAGATCTGGCAAAAGTCGCTCTGCCGGTTGAAGCGGCCAGGCTGCAACGTGCGGCCAGTTGGCTAACGCTGGGTGACCTGGGACCTAAAGTTCGGGAGGGCTGTACAAACTGGTTATTTCTAACCGATGAGTTGATGCCACACCCTGACGGGGAAACCGCCCGTCTGACCCGCCTGAACCAGGTCAAGAAAATTGAACAGATCCTTGCCAACCGGCAGATACGTCTGATTGTCGCTGTAGTACCCGACAAGAGCCGTATCATGAGCCAGCACTTGTGTTCACTCAAGCGCCCTGAAGGGATGACAACCCGGGCTGCAGACTGGGTAGCGCAGCTAAAGGCGGCCGGTGTAAGTGCCGTTGATCTGAGTCACCCATTGAGTCAGTCCAAACAAAATACATTCCTGCGCACGGACACCCACTGGAACCTGGCAGGTGCAGCCATTGCCGCACAGTCTGTCGCCATAGCGGCAAAGGCCGCGTCCAAAGAGCCACTCACACCTTGGCAACGACTTGAAACCGCAGTTCAAGGCTCTACCCTATGGCCAGGCGATCTGGTCAGGCTGGCCGGCCTCGACTGGCTTCCCACGAACCTTCAACCGGCCTCCGAAACAGTCCCTGAACTAACGTTCAAAAATACCTCAACCTCTCATCCAACTGACACACCACTGTCGGAAGACGGCCTCTTCGGCAACAACAACATGCCCACTGTCACATTGATTGGCAGTTCATTTTCACGGACATCCCATTTTTCCGATTTCCTGTCACAAGCGCTTGAAACCCCTGTGGCTAATCTTGCCAAAGACGGCGGGGGCTTTTCGGGTGCTGCCCATGATTACTTGCAAAGCAGTACATTCAGGGAAACACCACCTAAAGTGCTGATCTGGGAAATTCCCGAACGCGACCTGGAAACACCGCTGAACAATGACAAGGCCTTGCCACTTTAGTGGCGCCCCAACCCCATGAATGCAACCCAGCAACCCGTCACTACGACTCTTTCACCCGGCGAGACCGGTTTTTGTCACCACGGCAGATCATTGCCATGCTGCGTGCGAGGCGACAACTTATCCTGAATGTCGCACTGCTCATATTTGCCGCAACGATCATTATCAGCCTGTTCCTTCCTCGCGTCTGGACCTCCTCGACAGACATCTACATTGATTACCGCGAGAATGACCCGATTGCCGCTCAACGCTTGTCAGCCATGCTGGACGACAGCTACATGCAAACACAGCTTGACCTGCTCAGAAGCCAGCGTGTCGCGGAAACAGTCATTGAACAACTGAACCTGCGTGAACTACCCGACTATCGCATCACAGCGAATAACGATGGCGACGAAAAGGCCAGCCAACAGCTGATCAAGCAACTGATGGAAAACATCGAAGTTCAGCGCCTCAAGGGGAGCCGTGTCGTGACCGTCGCCTTCAACGGCCGATCACCCGGTCAGGCTCGCGACTATGCCAACGCCATTGTCGAAGCTTATATCGACCTTGGCGAGCAAATGTCGTTTACTGCGGCGCGCAGTCGGTTCGAACAATACAACGCCCAGCTCGAGCAACTGCGCAAAGAAGTCGATACGGTACAAAACAACCTGACGGCCTACCAGCAGACCAATGACATCTTGAATGTCCAGGAGCATGGCGATCAGGACACCCAGAAACTGAACGAAATGACCAAAACGCTGATTTCGCTGCAAAGCGCCCTTCAGGAAGCCCGTGCCCGCCAGGATGCGACGCGCCGTATGCTGGAAGCCGGCTACAAGCCTGACGAAATTCCACTGGTCAACGAGACGTCTGTCATTAACATGCTGAAATCCCAACTAGGCTACGTCGATCGTCAACTGGGCGACCGTCAAGGTGCGCTAGGCCCCAACCATCCATCCATTCGCGGGCTTGCCACCGAACGAGGCCAACTGCTGGCGCGAATTGAAAAAGAGGCACAAGCTGTCCTGGCAGGTGCCGACAGCAACATCATGCGCCTGAATGAGCAAATTGCCGAGATCGAAGCATCCATCAACCGTTTACGTAATACGGTACTGACCCAAATGGTTCAGCGTGACAGAATCGCCGCATTTCAGCGTCAACTGGCGGCCGCCCAACAGGTTTACAACGCAGCACTCCAAAAGTATGACTCACTCGTCATTGCCAGTAACGTCATGTCGCCCAATGTCGCGATTCTTCGAAGTGCAGAACTGCCTTCGTCGCCGAGCAAACCCAATCTTCGGGTCAACCTGATCCTGGGGCTGATGGTTGGGCTATTTGTTGCCGTGGCACTTGCGTTGCTGCTTGAATTAACGCACCGCCTGGTCAGGATCGTCGATGACATGCAAGGTGAGCCTGAGCTGCCGCTGATCGGCCATATCGGCGTCAGGGAGGCTTTGGCATGAAGTCACCTGTTTCCCTTTGGACCCAGACCGCTAGCGCCCCCGCTAAAGACGGCGATAGCCCCTCATCAACTCCGGGCCCTGAAGCACAAACAACAGCCCAACCCGCAACACCCGAACACACCCGGATTGGCGACTATTTCATTGATTCAGGCCGGCTAGACAGCGCAGACATCGACGCCATCATCAGAAAGCAAATGGCCAGCAATTTGCGGTTCGGTGATGCCGCCATTGCGCTGGGATTGTTGCGTGACGAGGACGTTCAGCAAGCCCTGTCAAAACAATACCACTATCCGATCGGCTCGGCAGATGCAGCCCTGGCTGAGTTCCCCATTGCCTATGCACCCCATACCCCGGAAGCTGAGGCAATCCGCAAAATACGCACCCAGTTACTGCTCAGACTGGATGCACGAAAGAACCAGACCATTGCGATTGTCAGCCCCAACAGCGGAGAGGGTAAATCGTATGTTGCCACCAGCCTGGCACTGGCTTTCGCTCAAAACGGGCAGCGCACCCTCTTGATTAATGCCAATCTGCGTGAAGCCCAACATTCGGGTGTTCTTGACAGCCAGCGTTTACAAGGCCTTTCGTCAGTTCTATCAAAACGCCGTCTCCTGAGCCAATGCCTTATCAGCACCAGCTTTTCCAAACTGTGTCTGCTGGATGCCGGCCCACTGCCGCCCAATCCGGCAGAACTGTTGCTGGCACCCGCGTTGCAAAACATTTTCGACAACGTGACAGACCAGTTCGACATTGTCATTCTCGATACACCATCAATGAACCTGTTTCCCGATGCACAACTGATCGCACAGCAGGCGGACGCCTGCCTGATCGTCGCACGCCAGGACCGTACCCCACTGAACGATATCCGCAAAACTAAACGTATGATTCAGGCGGCGGGTGGAACAGCCATCGGAAGTATCTTCAATGAATACCATGAAGGCAACAGCCACACAGTGCAACTCTGGCTTCCAAAGATACTGCGGCGTTGGCGTAGCCGTTTTTCAAACCGTTGACGCAGCACCATGCATGTCTGCTGATTGCCGATGCAAAACCCTGATTTCCAACCTCCAAACATGACACCAGGCATGCGGCTTCTGGTCACGTCTTTGGTTGTTTTCAGCATGATTGTTGCGCTGATACCGACAAACCTGGCTTACCTTGACCTGACCTTGCGACTGAGCACCGACTTTTCCGAAGGCTCCGTGGTCCGACAACTGCAACTGTCATTATTGTTTTTGATTGCCCTCTGGGTGTTTTACCGTCATTTACCTGTCAGTCTGAGATCTTTAAGAGCAGTAAACCCGTTTTTACTGCTCATTGTTCTATATTGTGCCGCGTCCGTGGTCTGGTCTCCGTATCCGGTAGTTACCCTGAAGCGCATTATCATTCTGGGCGGCCTGGTGTTGGTCGGGCTGTGTATTGCTCCTCCCATAAACAACGCAGCGCAGTTCCTTCGCACGCTGCGCATCACCCTCACCACAATTTGCGGATTGTCATTCGTCACCGCCGTTGCCCTGCCCCATATCGGGGTGGACTATGCACTGGGGGGCATGGCGCGGTGTCACGTGGCAAAAAATACGCTGGGTAGTGTCGCCAGCTATGCCACCCTGTTGTGGCTATATGAACTAACCACCAACAGCCAGCAACGCCGTATCAGCGCATTTGGTGTAGCGTTCAGCCTTTTCATGCTGCTCATGACAAAAAGCTCAACGGCGACAGTCCTGACAGTACTGGCCTGCGGCATGTATCTTTATACTCATCGCATCTGGTTGCAAGGCAGGTACCTGAACGTTGCAATGGTGTTGTCGAGCCTTTGCACCGTGGTCCTGTTTGTGCATTTTTACTATGTCGTCAATGCGCAACTACCCACGTGGGGAACCATTGTTGGCCCGATTGCAGCCATCTTTGACAAAGGCACCGACCTGACTGGACGGACTGAGATATGGCAAATATTGCTGTTGTCGATTAACCAGCACCTGGTCACAGGTATCGGTTACGGCGCTTTCTGGTTGGGAGCGGACAGCCCTGCCCAATTCATTGCCGACGAATTTGGCTGGATGCCGGCGCACGGCCACAACGGATATCTGGATTTGCTCAATGAACTCGGGGTTATCGGGCTGAGCCTGTTCACGGGACTTCTGATCTGGCATGCCATCAGCATTCTGCGTCTGATGCGTTTCGACCGACCGCAGGCGGCACTGCATCTGTCGATTGTTCTGATAATAATCATCAGCAATATTACCGAAACTGACTTCCTGAGCGGATCGCAATTCCAGAATCTCATGTTGTTGTTTTCGTTGATAACCGTTTCAACACAGCTGTACTGGCTACAGCGGGGCCAGGAAATTCCGCACCACCGGTGCTGGCGGGAGCATCGTTTCTGACATCATCTACGCGAAAGAAATGGTAACACCATGATACCGACATTGAAGCGCACGTTTTACATCATCTGCTGCAGCCTGATGGCCTTCTCGGGCTGCATCCAGGCCACTACGGTACAGCCCAGCGATTCATTCGCGAAAACTGACGACGGGACCAAGTACTTTCGTTTCACCATCAACGAAGACCAACTGTCCGGGGCACCCGATTTTTCCGCACTCAATCAACCAATCAACGGGACAGGACAAGTCTTCGTCAAAGGACGCCATTTCTATACCGTCGGTAAAGATACATTGCCCGGTACCGAAGACGACCAGCGCATTCGGTTTTTCGGGGTCAATCTCAGCTTTGCTGCCAATTTCCCGGCCGCCGACAAGGCTGAGGCCATGGCTAAGCGGTTACGAAAACTTGGCATTAATGCAGTACGGCTTCATCATCTTGATACGATGCCAAGCGATGAAACATCGCCACCGCGCAGTGTGCTCGGATCAGGTCCTTATCCAACCTTCAACCCTGAAGCCATTCATCGTCTCAGAACATTCATCCGTGCTCTTGCCGCGCAAGGCATTTACGTCAACCTGAACCTGCGAGTCGGCTACCGAGTTCGCCCGGCAATTGACGGCATGCCCGCACTGGACAAAGGCCAGACCCGTGCTGCGTCGGTTGGTACGCCCATTCATGTGTATTATCCGCCGCTGATCGAGCGGCAGGAACGCTATGCCCGCGAACTGATCCGTGCTCTCGAACTTGAGCGTAACCCTGCGCTGGCCTTGGTTGAAATCAATAACGAATCTTCGCTGTTGGCAGCCTGGCAAGGCGACGCGTGGTTCGGAGACTCCTGGAGCAATGCCATCCCATCGGCCTATGCACCAATACTGCGTCGGCACTGGGAGTCCTGGATCAAGACACACTACGGATCACTTGAGGCCGCCTGCAAAGCCTGGGACAGCTGCAACGACCCCGATGTTGCGGCCTTGCCAGCCACCACGATCTCAGGCATGTCATCGGCAAACCCAAGCCTGGGCGAGCGTATTTCAAACCGTATCATACGACTTGGGCATGACATCGGAATAACAGCAGGCAGCTCAGACAACCCGTCACCTGTCCAGCGTTACACCTACGATTTCCTGAGCTTTCTGGCCTCAATGGATCAGGCCTACCTGGACCGCATGCACGCAGTCATCCGTCAGGCCACCGATACACCAGTCCCGATAACCGGGACCCAAATGACATATGGTGGCATCATGAATCTGACGTCACATCAGAATATGGACTACATCGACGACCACATCTACGTCGGTCATCACGTCTATGCCAATGGCAACCCCTGGCAATCCACTGACTGGCGTGTTCAGGATATGACAACCTCGGGAACTGGCATGGCACGTCTGCTAGGCTTGTCATTACGCCGCGCACACAACAAGCCCTTTGTTGTCAGTGAGTTCAACCAGCCATTTCCAACGCCCGGAGGCAGTGAAATTCTTCCTCTGATGGTTGCCGTAGCTTCGGTGCAAGACTGGGACGGGCTGTTTCTCTACCGTTATGATGACAGCCTTGAGAACAAAGAAGCACCGTGGTACTTTTCGCTCAGCGGCGATTGGGGTAAGTATGCGCTTACGGCACAAAGCGCACACCTGTTCCGTGCCTTCCTGATCCCGCGGGCAGCAACCGACACGCCTTTACCGCTGTCGATAAAAGACCGGCTTTTTATCGGAACCCAGGGTCACATTCGTACGCTCACTCTTGAAAAACACCTGGAACAACACTTTGGCCTGCCGCTGCAAAGTGCCTGGACCAACCGCCTGTCTCAGGCCGTCCTTGAAAAAGACGAGCCCCCACGCGTGTCACCCACCCCTCGTGGCACAAACCAAGCCACAATCAATCCTCACGTTCAGCATGACGAAGCTGCCGCACGAGTTATCCTGAATACACCGGAGGCATGGGGAATCTTTGGCAAACTCGATACTCTGAACCCCATAAAAAGTGCATCATTCGCCATCAGAAACACCACAAAACGTGACCAAAGCGTGCAGTTGCTGGTAACACCGCTAGACCGCCACACCCTGCAGCAGTCCCGGCATCTGCTGGTCAGCCTGGGCAGTGATACCGCAGGCTCACAACCAGGATCGATACCGCCCCGCCCTAAAGGCCTGATTCCTTATCCCGGACGACCCGGGTGGCTAACGCTTGAGCCTGACCCGCTGACCAAAGGCCGTTCAGCAATGCTGTCTGCCCACCCCCATCATGGCTCAAGCGCACAGGCATTGAACTGCAACTACCCTATACAACAGACCAACTGATCATTTACCCGCTCAACGGCTCGGGTAAACGCTTACCTGCCTTACCCGATAACTTAATGCGCCCGGACCCGCACTCGGGGGCAACATGGGTCAGCCTGCACGGCAGTCCTGAAACCGCCAGTCCCTGGTACGAAGTTGTGATTAATCCCGACGTTCAAACGCACTCAAGGCCATGAACCAGCACGCCATACGCCCCACCCCCGATCTGTCCTGCGATGCCCGCGTGAGCATCTGCATGGCTACCTACCAGCGCCGCGATCAGCTAGCGCAGCTGCTACAAGAGCTAGCCAACCAAACACGTACTCCTGACCAGATTGTCATTGTGGACAATGACGCCCAAGGCAGTGCGCGCGCGGTTGTAGAACTCTTTGCAGCCGAGCAGCAAGGCCGCATGGATGTCGTGTATGCCATCCAGCCAGAAAAGAATATTGCCCTGACTCGCAACATGAGTGTCGCACTGGCAACGGGGCCATGGCTGGCCTTTATTGACGACGATGAGTGCGCACCCGTCGACTGGCTGAAAACCTTGCTGATCTGTGCAGAGACCCATCAAGCACCAGGGTACTGGCACCCGTCATTCCCATAATTCCTGCTGACGCCCCCGGATGGATCAAACGTGGCAGCCTTTACGAATGTCCACGCATGACAACCGGTACCGTTGTACCCCTGAACACCATGCGGATCGGCAATGCCCTGCTGCACCGATCAATCCTTGACGATGAACCCCAGCCCTTCGACCCGTCTTACGGTGTCACTGGGGGTTCGGATAGTGACCTACTGACACGATTGGCTCAAAAAGGGTACGCATCATCTGGTGTGACGAAGCGCTGGTTGACGAGCCGGTTGATCGCAAACGCATGAAGCTCGGTTGGATTCTAAGGCGTGCCATGCGAGGAGGCCAAGATTACGCTCGCCATTTCCTGAAGGGGCGGCTTACGGATAGCCCGCCCTCATGGACACGACGCCTGCTGTTTTTTATCCGCGCCTTGGTGCAAATGGGGGTAGCCGGCATGCTGACTATTATTTCCCTGCCCTTTGGCCGGCATCATGCAGCCCGTTGGCTGGCTAAAACATGGGCGAATTTCGGCAAACTGGCAGTACTGTCAGGCTGGCTCTACCGAGAATACGCGTGATGAGCATCATCGCACCCGTACTAGGCCTGATATTGCTTGTCCTTTTACTGCCCGCACTGCTGGCCTGCGTTTACCTTTTCGTACTGACCCTGCTTTCGGCTCCCCTGCGCCCACCCCTAAACGCCAAACGCACAACCCGTTTCGACATTCTGGTACCCGCGCACAATGAAGCCTTGGTACTTGAACGCACACTGGCCAGCCTGCAACAACTGGATTGGCCAAAAAACAACTGGCGCCTGGTCGTTATCGCTGACAACTGTACCGATGCAACAGCCGAAATCGCCAGAAAACAGGGTGCGACGGTTCTGGAGCGCTGCAATACGACACAACGCGGCAAAGGCTATGCTCTCGAATATGGTATCCGCCATTGTCTCAATACAGGTCAGGCGGATGCCTTTGTCGTAATTGATGCTGATACTGAGGTGTCAGCCAACCTGCTGTCCAGCTTTGCGTCGCGGCTGACTTGTGGTGCAGACGCCATTCAAGCCCATTACGGCGTGCTCAACCCCGACGAGTCATGGCGTACGCGTCTAATGACCATAGCCTATTCGGCGTTTCATGCGGTGCGATCTCGCGGCCGGGAGCGTTTGGGCGTGTCCTGCGGCCTGCGCGGCAATGGCATGTGCTTCAGCCGACATCTGATGCAAACTCAGCCACCCGAGGTTTATTCACTGGCTGAAGACGTGGAATACGGTGTGCTGCTGGGGCTAAACAACATTCGTGTGTTTTACGTCGACGAAGCCCAAGTGCTGGCCGAACTACCCACATCGCGCCAAGGAACCGACTCACAACGCCAACGGTGGGAAACCGGCCGTTTCATGCTCATACGCACCTACGCACCACGACTGCTTCGTCAGGCTTGGCAGAAGCGCAGCGCTCTATGCCTTGACCTTGCCCTAGACCTATTGACCCTGCCACTGGCTTACGTTGTCACTTCCCTTGTCTTGACCGCGTTTTTGGCAGGCACCGTCAGCGCAATATTACCGAACATGGAGGTATGGCTTTGGGGATGCCTTTGTCTGTTCAGTGCACTGACCTTGCATGTTTTTCGTGGCTGGCAACTCTGCCCTCTGGGGCCATCAGCCTTAGTGGCATTATTGAGGGTGCCATTTTTCATCGTCTGGAAACTGGTTCTGATAATGAAACGACATGACGGGCGCTGGATCAGAACCAAACGCAATGATCGCCAGTAAGGCGCAACACAAAGATGCAATGAAACAGACTGTATCCCCACCCACTGCACAAAAGACCTCAGCCCGCTGGGTGAAAATCCTGGGGAGCTCTGTCTTGGATCAGGCTGTTTTGTCAGTCGCCAACTTCCTGATTGGCCTGACTCTGATTCGTTACGCCGATGACACCCAGTATGGTTACTACGTACTGATGTTCAATACTGTCATGCTGCTTACGATGCTGCAAAACAGTTTCATCGGCACCCCTCTGGTCATCAAGCTACCCAAGCTGGACGAAATCGAAAAGCGCCAATGGCTAGGCAGCCTGCACAAAGATCAGAGTCAATGGCTTGGCAGTGGAACAGTCATACTGTTGCTGCTTATCTCCGGCCTGTGGGCGACAGGCGCCATTACCACGACGATTACAGCGCTGGCCCTGGCTGCCGTTGCCGCAATAATTGCCAGCCTGTATCGCGAATTCTTTCGCAATACGCTGCTGCTATACCAGCGCCCCCAGCTAGTACTCCTGGCTGACCTCATCTACGCCACCGGATTGATTGCCGGAGGGCTAATCGCCACACAGTTTACTGTTGCAGCGACTATTGCAATACTGGCGACTGCTCTTTCAGCCCTGGCGGGTGGACGCCTGCTGTCTCACTGGATGCGTAACCTGATCGACACCCGAGCGGCACCAGGCCGCTTGATGACAATTGCACCCATAGGGCTATGGGCCGCATCCGGCGCAGGGGTTTACTGGCTATTAAATCAAGGCTACAGTTTTGTCACTGCGTTCACGCTTGACGTGGCAGCCGTAGGCGCACTGGCTGCGGCCCGACTGCTCATGATGCCAGTCAATCTCGTTTGCACCGGCATACAGAAACAGATCACCCCGCTGCATCACATTGGCTGCACACCGAAAATACACGAGTCACGCTACACAAACTTGCCAGGGTCGCCTTGGCCATGGGTGCCATTGTCATCGGCTACGCCTTATTGACCTGGCTTTTGCGAGACTGGATTTTTCTTGATCTGCTGCGTAAAGATCACGCCGAACGCGATACCCTGCTGGCTCTATGGACAGCCATTTTTCTGGTCAAGGCGCTCCGCGACCCACCTATGCTGATTCTGGTGCTAAAGCAACGGTTCCATATTCTGACGTTTAGCTCATTGGGCTGCGCACTGACAGCACTGGCACTTTGCTTTATGCTGACACGGACGCTGGGAACCACCGGTGCCCTTTGGGGATGCTGCTTGGCGAACTGCTTTCGCTAATCATCATTGTTGGGTACTCATGGCATATTTCCTGCGCCCGCGAGGGCTGAACCATGCCGTTCAATAAAAGCCCGCAATCAAACTTTTCACCTCAACGGCACTGGCTTTTGCTTTCGACAACCCCAGCGGTAAGTGGTAAAAACTACCAGGAACAGCCACGTCGACCGCTTGCAAAGCGCAGACTGAATATATTCATGCACATATTCACACCTACTCAACTCCGGGCACATGCCTCCAAACATCACTCCAGTCTGTGGATGGTGCTGCTGGCGCTGGTTATTCTTGTCGCCTCTCAAGCACCCCTGGCACAACCAACAGTGGCGCTGACCTTCGACGACGGTTTCAGCACCGGACCCGGCGAAACCCAGGAAGCCAGCGATAACAACGCCATACTTGCCACCCTGAAAAAACGGCTTGCGGGCCATGATCTTCCCACTCGGAGCAACTGTTGACAACCCTGACAGCATGGCGCTTATCAAGGCGTGGAGCAAGGGCGGTCATGCCATTGGTAATCACACCTACTCACACAACGCACTTAGCAAGACCGAGGCCCAACACTATCTCGCAGACATCGACCGCGCAGGGCTACTGCTCAGCCACCTCCCCGGGTGGTGTCCCCGCTTGCGCTTTCCCTACCTTGACGAAGGAGATACCCCAACCAAACAAATGGCTGTACGCGCAGGTCTTGCACAACGGGGTTACGGCGTGGCACCCGCCACGATCATGCTAAGCGACTGGGACATAAGCACAGGCTACACCGAATTGCTGAACCAAGGCCGGGATGCTGAAGCGCAAGCTTACCTGAGCACATACGTCAACACGGTCACCACCGAAGCGCTAAAACAAGAAGCACGATGGCATGACCTTCTGAAGCGCAGCCCACCACATGTAATGCTTTTGCACACCAACCGGCTTAATGCGGTAGCGCTACCACAGCTCATCGCCACACTACACCAACACGGCTGGAACTTTATTGACCCCGTCGTTGCACTGACAGACCCGATTTATCAACGAGAGCTAGATCAAGCCATACCAGGGCAAGACCGCCCCGCGCTTCCCGTTCCCAATTGCCGCTGACTCAATCGCAAACAGCTAACGTCATGGATACAACTGAAACGGTGACACTTTTCGACCTGGATATCATGCCGCTCGATTTCGAGGCTGCTGCCGCTGCCCTATGCGCATCGGCCGAACGGCATGAATACCCCGCCCATGTCGTGGTAACGCCCAACGTCGATCATGTCGTGCGACTCGATCGCCAGCCGTCACTTAAAACCCTGTACAAACAAGCCAACTATATTTTTGCCGATGGGATGCCAATTGTCTGGGCCAGCCGTCTGCTGGGCAAACCACTGCCCGAACGGGTCACTGGCGCCGATCTGTTTGTCACGATGTGCCAACACGCCATCACCCGAAAATGGCGAGTGGTTTTATTGGGAGGTCGCCCCGGTGAGGAACAGACGCTGAAGCAACGTTTCGACGAACACTTCCCCGGCCTGGACATTACCGTGCTCGCACCCTCGATGCAATTCGATCCGGTCGGACCAGAAGGACAGCACGCCGCTGAAAAAATCAGGGATATGGCGCCCAATCTCATCTTCGTTTGCCTGGGCCTTCCAAAACAGGAACGTTGGGCCCTGCATCATGCACCGTCTTTCCCAGGAGGTATTATCCTGTGCGTCGGCGCTGCAATGGAGTTCGCACTTGGCCTGAAATCACGTGCGCCCCGCTTCGTACAACGTCTGGGACTGGAGTGGCTCTGGCGTCTGGCGTCCGATCCAAAGCACCTGTGGCGACGTTATCTCGTTGACGACCCTTGGTTTGCCATCATTTGCTGGCGCGAATGGCGAAAAAACCAAATCGGCAAGAGGAACTCGCCGTGATACGAAAGCGCTTGGCGGCGGTTTACATCGTCAGCCTATTACTCGTACCGTCAAGCCCCCCTGGCCAACGACATTATCCTTGACGGGATCGACTACATCCTGCGCATGGAAACCAGTTATCAGTCAAACTCGAATCCTGGACGCGCATCGGAAGTCCATGACAACATTGAATCCAGCAACGTCATGGTCAATAGCATCGGTATGGCCCTGCGCATTCCGCTACTGTCCGACGACACCCGTCTGGACATCGCCGGCGTAGGCGGTGATGCAAGATACAGCGGACAACACCAATTCAATCACCAGCCTCGCCGCCTTGACACCAAATTCCATTGGCGTGCCACCGATCTCTTCGATGGTAACCTTGGTTACGAATCCGAACGACGACGCTACGAATCAGACCGTATATGGCCCGACAGTGATACCGTCGACACTCGCAGGCTCAGTGCACGGCTGGGGGTTAATCTAAGTGATAGCCTGACACTCCCGATCGTTAACGTATTTGAAGAAAAATCCGGCTATCAATCAGAACAAAACAGACAACTGTTTGACTCAACCGAAAAAGGCTGGGAAGTGGCGGGAAAATATCAGAGCCTTACCGGCTCGTCGGTCGCTATAGGGCTGGTCAACAGTGAAACACACTACCCACTGCGCCACCAGCTAAACCGGTCTGATCTTGATGACGCCTACAGCGACCGGGAACTATTTGCCGAGACCTACTGGCAGTACAGTGTCAAAACCGGGCTCTATACCAGACTGGGCTGGTTAAGTCGTGAATACGAAACCATCAGTGGACGCGATACCAATCTGCTTCACCTGGATACCCAAGCCATCTGGCAATACTCTCCGAAAACGGAATTGCGCCTGGGACTATGGCAGCGACCCTTCAACAACGATGAAGACCCGAACATTACGTACTCATCACTGAGGGGCTTCGGACTAAGCGCCGGATGGCAACCCTCCCCGAAATTGGCGCTATCGCTATATGGTTCCTATGAACTACAAGATGACACCCAAACTTCCGGCGAAAAAGTCAACAGTACCCGCACTCGCCTGGGCCCGCGTCTAGCCTGGAAGGCACACCCCAACATCAGTGTGATTGTCGACGGTTATCAAACCAGAAAGAGTGGCGATATCCCGTCAAACAACTACAAACAAGCGGTCGTCAGATTGGGCGTGGTTGTACAGACAGACAGCGGCAATATCGAACTTGCCGAACTGCTCAACCCCCGCCAATGTCGCTGGTCTCATGTAGAAACGTCACTTTGCCCCCGATAATAGGGCATGGAGCACTACACGTTAGTACGCGTTACGCCCCCAGTAAAACACCATCAAAAATGTTTTAAAAAGAATTTTGATATCAAGCCAGAACGACCAGTGCGTGATGTAAAAGCGGTCGTACTGAACACGTTGCTCCATTTTTTCGAGCGTATCAGTTTCACCCCGTAGCCCATTAACCTGAGCCCAACCGGTTATACCTGGCTTAACGGTATGACGCAGCATATAACCCCGAATCTTGTGACGATAAAATTCGTTATGTGATGCAGCATGCGGCCTGGGACCAACCAAACTCATCGAACCACCCAACACATTGAATAACTGGGGTAACTCGTCAATCGAACTGCGTCGCAGAAAGCGACCAACGCGGGTGACGCGATCATCATCCCTGCTCGCCTGCCTCAGCACCCCATCTTGTGATGCGTCAACGCGCATGGATCTGAACTTATAAATCGTAATAGGGCGTGCGCCCTCGCCATAACGCTTCTGTCTGTACAGGACAGGCCCAGGACTGTCGAGCTTGACCGCCGCAGCTACAACCAGCATGATGGGCGACAACAGCACAAGAGCCAGCGCCGACAACACCAGATCAGTAAACCGTTTAATGTAGCGCGAAGCCCCTACCATGGGTGTTTCATGCAAAGCCAGCAATGAAACTCCCGCAATCTCGGCACCCTGTACAGAAAACCCCTCTGACAACCTCGGTTCGGGCATGAAGTAAATCGAACTGGTGGAGTCGTACAAATGATCCATCAACTGTGACATCTCTGTACTGTCACTCTCGCGCATCGCGACAAAAACAACCGAAAAATCATTCTGATCAACGCGGCGGATGGCATCGAGGTATTTGCCAAGATAACGCAATTCGACACTTTCATGATAAGCACCCTGATCAACAAGCTCATCAGCATAGTAACCAGCGATTTCCATTCCCAGAATAGGTGAACGTATCAAACGATGAGCAAGCTTCAATGCGTCAGGCCCCAGCCCGATGAAGACGGCCTTGCGACGGTTTGACGCTGAAGTGTTCACATGGAAAACTGAAATCCGCAGGATCGCCAAAACCCCGCATTGCAAAAGCAAGGCGATGCCGCTCCATTCGAGCAACATGGCACGCAATACGTCGACGTCTGCCTGTTCATGCAAGACAAAGAAGAACAACACCATAGCAGCCAGCAAAATACGCAACCAACGCACGGCACCCTGCCGCAGCATCCAGAACATGCTGCGAGCACTGATCATCAGATGGAACGTATAAAACGCCACGAAACTGGTTGCAGCCAGTACCAGAGGGGCCACCATCCGCGACAAGTCACCTTCCAGCGCGTAACGATCAGCGACCATGAAAAGCACACCCGCATTCACGAGCGCCGATAAAATTCCGGCAAAGACCATGAACGCATGATTGTGCCGGCCTAGTTTTTCAGGTTGAAACATGCAGCCTCCAGTCAGCGTCCGTACTGATCGTCGAAACGGACAATATCATCTTCCCCGAGATAGGCCCCCGACTGCACTTCGATCAGCTCAAGCGGGATGGAACCAGGATTCTCAAGCCGATGCCTGACACCCAACGGAATATAGGCTGACTGATTTTCCGACAACAGGAAGGTTTCATCATCGCGCGTAACACGCGCAGTGCCCCTTACCACCACCCAATGTTCGGCACGATGATGATGCAACTGCAACGACAACTTAGCACCCGGGCGTACTGTAATACGCTTGACCTGAAAACGGTCACCTGCATCGACTCCATCATAGTGCCCCCAGGGACGAACCACACGGCGCGGCGCAATAGCCTCGGGACGCCCCTGATACTTAAGGGAGGTAACCAGGTCACGTACTTTCTGGGCCTGATCGCGAGACGCAATCAAAACGGCATCCGGGGTATCGACAACAACGACATCTTCCAGACCTAGCAAGGCAACCAGACGCCCATCAGCCCTGGCATAAACATTGCGACATGATGTCGCCATCACATCACCGCTCAGGACATTGCCATCAGCATCTGGACAGCCCAGACGCATCAACGCCTCCCAGGATCCGATGTCACTCCACCCTGCATCAAGCCGAACCGTAGCGACCGACGTAGCCTGCTCCATCACAGCATAATCGATGGACTCTGCCGGACACCGCTTGAAAGCTGCCTCATTGATTCGAGTGAAATCTCCGTCGTGGCGTAATTCCGCCATGGACTCCTGACAAGCCGCAAGAATATCGGGCCGATGACGGCCCAGCTCTTCGAGATAGCGACTGGCCCGAAACAGAAACATGCCACTGTTCCATAAATAATGACCGCTCTCAAGATATGCTTTGGCATGATCAAGGTCAGGCTTCTCGACAAATGCCTCGACATCGAAAACCTGACCATCAAGCCCCTGTGGCTTGTCTGAGGCACGCAAATAACCGTAACCGGTTTCAGGATAGTCAGGGACAACACCAAACGTGACCAGTTGTCCCTGCTGCGCTGCAGGCAATGCACGACACACGGCGATAGCAAAGGCTTCTGAGTCAGGAACCGCATGATCGGACGGCAGTACCAACAGCAGCGCATCAGCGGCATCACGCACAGCAAGCAATGCAGCCAAGGCAATAGCAGGCGCCGTATTCCTGCCGGCGGGCTCCAGCAAAAGCGTGCCATCGGCCGGATAACCGGAAAGACGCAATTGCTCAGCAGCAATGAAACGGTGCGCTTCATTCGCGATGGCGATAGGGCCGTGTGGTGCCACGGCCGCCACACGGGAAAAAGTCAGCTCGAGCGGTGAGCGCCCCTCAAATAACGGCAAAAACTGCTTCGGATAAGTTTCGCGCGACATCGGCCACAGCCGGGTACCCGAACCGCCGACAAGCAGCACGGCACGCAAGGGCAACACAGCATCAGTATGCAAGGACATACCCGTTCACTTTTTGACAACACGCAGTTGCTGGACAGCGGGCAAAGCGCCCAATTCATTGACAATCGCCTTGCTCCAGGCGGCATAACCGTCAGGAGCGAAATGTTGTCCGTCAAAGGTACGCCACTGACCTGGCTTGGCGAATTTCAGTGAGTCGATGTAGGTACAGGGGCTAACTGAACTTGCAAAAAAACGATTGGCCCTTTCAACGCGATCATCGAGCTTGTTGTATTGGCCACCGGCCTTGCCATACGCAGGCCCCACCCAGACACACGCCGTTTTCGTCGACGCAATCGCCTTGGTCAGGCTGCTGACCCCCTGCCACGCCCACGCTTTGGGAAATGCCGGGTTGTCATAGGAACCCATGGTATCGCCGATGACCACAAGAACAACGTCAGGCTTGTCAGCCTTAATAAGGTCACCGATAAGCTGCGTTTTGGTACCCGGGCCAGTGACCATGGCTTCAGCGCCGTCTTTCCTGGTGGCTCCGCAATCGACAGTTCGGGGCTTGAGCCAATCGATTGCGCTGGCGCCACATGCGCCGACCACATGCACATATGAAGCGCCACCTGCCTTCAGATCTTCATACAGCCGGTCACGCAACTCGTACAACATGTGGCTTTCGCCCAGAACAAGAAAACTCAATCCGGCAAGCGTAGCGGCAGTAGCTGACATAATTTCCCCTAACGATTAAAACCAACGTTCATTGACGTAGATGACATCCCCCGGCAGAACCGGATCAGACAACTCGACTGAAATATCCTGCATTTCTCCGGTGAACTCATCGACCCTTCGAATCAGAATCCGGCTCTCTGAGCCGCGAGCATTAACACCGCCCGCCAGCGCAAGCGCACGCATGATGTTCAAATCCTGCTCAGCCGGGTAGGCCCCCGGCTGCCCCACCTCACCATAAATGTAAAAGCGCGGAGCCGTGGGTATGAACACCACGTCGCCGGGCTGCAGCTCGACATCTTGGACTTCGCGGGTAGGGACAATGCGATTTCCCACCAAAAACTCAAGCTGTTCACGCGGTTGGCCCTGCACTATGGCCCGTCGCATCAATACAGCCCTGTCATCGGCACCATTACGGACACCACCGGCAAGAGCCAGCAATTCAAGCAACGACAAAGAACCCTCGATGGCATAGCGCCCCGGACGCTGGATTTCACCGTAAATCGATGCCAGCCGGCTGCGCACTTGAGTGACCTCTACAACCACCTGTGGACTGCGCAAGAAACCCCCGTCTTTCATTCCCTTGGCGATTTTTCGGGCAATGGCCTCGGGGGAAAGGTTTTCGACATTAATTGTGCCAAGAAAAGGAGCAGTAATTTCGCCCGAGGCGGTCACAGTGAGGTCAGTGGTCAACTCGGGCTGCCCCAACACAACGATGCGCAGCATGTCACCCGGGCCCACAGCCCGGACAGCATTACCGGTAACAGGACCGGACCCGCCAGAAAAGGACGATACATCGGGAAACGCATCACGAGCCAAAACACTTCCCTGGCCAATCGCAATACACAACAGGCACAGCACCAAAAACCTTTGGAAGACCGGCACCAGCTTCTCCAGACAAGAAAGTGAAAAAATTCTAACGCGACATCTGCACATGAAAACCCCAACGAAGTTAATCAAAAGAAATATGACGCTCAAGCAAAACAAAATACGCGATTTATCAACAATCGCAACCCGGTCATCATCGAAAACCATGCTGAACCATCACGCTCCAACCTTTTAGGCACGATGCAAAAACTCAACCACCCCTGCCCTGCCCCGCGACCCAACGCCAGACAGGCCGTCAGTAGATACCCACCGGTAGGGGCCTCCCAATCAAGCATTTCGCCCGCAACGAACACGCCCGGCATCTTGCGCAGCATCAGACCTGCCGTCAACTCATCCAGAGCAACACCGCCTGCGGTACTGATGGCTTCGGCCACTGGACGAGGCTCATTAACCGTGACCGGCAATGCCTTAATGGCACGCGCAACGCATACGGGGTCAGCCAATTCGGTTTTATCAAGCACCTCGTACAACAAAGCCGCCTTGACACCACCCAGCCCCAAACGGCTTTGCAAGTGGCTTGAAAATGACCTCGCCCCGCGGGGACGGGTCAATTCGGCAACCACGGACGGCTCACTGCGGTCTGGCATCAGATCAAGGTAAAACGTCGCGCTGCCTTTTTGATCCACCATTTCACGCAGACGCTGCGAAAACGCATACACCAGACTGCCTTCAACGCCATTCCGGGTGATCACCATTTCACCGCGCCGCGTTTCGGGCAGGTTATGCACATCAACAAAGGTCAGGGCAATCGATTTGAGCTGGGAACCGGCATGTTTATCACGTAAATAATCGCTCCAGGGCACATCAAAGCCGCTGTTGGCACTTTGCAACGGCACGACTGCGACACCCCTGGCCTGCAGCAGTGGTACCCAGGCGGCATCCGAGCCCAGTTTCGGCCAGCTACCCCCACCTAGCGCCAGAACAGTGGCATCGGCTGTAACGGCTTTCAGGCCATCGGGCGAATCAAACCGCAAGGTATGGTCATCGGCCCAACCCAACCAACGATGGCGCGAGTGAAATTGCACCCCAGCGCTTGCAGCCGCGCAACCCAGGCCCGAAGTAACGGTGCCGCTTTCATGCCCACGGGAAATACCTTGCCCGATGAGCCAACGAAGGTTTCGACACCCAGACCCAATGCCCAATCACGCACCTGGGCAGGGCCAAACTGCATCAACAGAGGCCTCAGGAACGACTGGCGATCACCGTAACGGGCGCAAAAATGATCGAAGGGTTCATCGTAGGTAATGTTCAACCCGCCAACGCCGGCACGCAAAAATTTGCGGCCTAACGATGGTTTGGCCTCGTACACACTGACACGGACACCCGCCCTCGCCATTACCTCGGCGGCCATCAGCCCGGCCGGCCCGCCCCCAATCACGGCAACGACCCGCGATGCAGAAGATGTCATGATCCGCTCCAACAAAACATATGGCCCAGATCATATCGGAAACCAGGAGCAAACCGTCGGTAACCTTTACGGCCTGTTCTTGTACCAGCGCTGGGCCATTGCATCGATGTGCTCCAGAAAGACTGACGCCAGGGGGATAACCGTTTGCCAGATGGATAAAGGGTCCACCAACTGGACTTGATCGGAAACCCTCGACGTCCAGCGCAACCACGTCTTCCAGCGGATGATGCTGGCTGAGTGCATGCTCGGACACCACGGCCAAACCCATACCGGCTGCCACCGAACGTTTGACCGCTTCATTGCTGCCGAGCTCAAGCCGTATGACGGGATGAAAACCCTTGCTGGCGAACCAGGCATCGCTCGCCATACGGGTGCCGGAACCTCGTTCGCGCGCGATGAAACGCTCGTCGCCCAGCATCTTCACATCAAGACGAGGCTGTCCGGCAAGACGGTGACTGCGTGGCGCGATAAGCACCAGACGGTTGGGCAAGAACTCATGTCGGATCAACGGCAACTGATCGGGTGGCTGCGACATGATGTAAAGATCATCGCGGTTATCCATCAACCGCTCAAGCACACCGTCACGATTGAGCACCTCAAGTGAAATATCGGCGTCAGGATATTGGGCACAAAACTGCCCGAGCAGATCAGGAACAAAATACTTGGCGGTGCTGACCACGGCCAGACGCAAGCGCCCTCGGGTCAGCCCTTTAAATGCGTCGATTTGCTGCTCGAACGCAGCCCATTTCTTGACCATCAGGGCATCGCATACGGAGGGCACATGGCGGCCGCCATGGCACTGATGGAATCACCCGCCATCATCATGGCCGTCGTCTTCGCCAACAGCCTGCGCAGTCAGCACGCTTCGCGTTCGGCACAGATCAGCACGAATGGCACACTGGCGCTGACGGGTGACCCCATGCAGACACACGTACCATTGAAAAAATCCTGCATGAATCGTTCACGGACGGCGCCCAGCTTCTGTTGCTGGGTGCCATGCTGATCGGCATGCTGACGGGCGATGCAGGGGAAGCCGTCATGGCGCCATTTTCCGTCGACCTGTTCAAAGGCATGCTGGCATTTTTTCTGCTGGACATGGGGCTGATGGTTGCGCGAGGCATGGCAGACCTGAAAAAACAGCCCAAATGGCTGATAGCCTATGCCATAGTTGCACCACTCGCCCATGCCACACTGGCACTTCTGCTGGCGAGGCTGATCGGTATCAGCGCCGGCAACACGGCCTTGTTGATGGTGCTGGCCGCAAGCGCCTCGTACATCGCCGTACCTGCCGTTTTGCGCTACGCCCTGCCCGAAGCCAACCCTTCGCTGTACTTTGGCATGTCACTGGGCGTCACGTTTCCGTTCAACCTCATTCTGGGCATACCGCTTTACGTCAATGTTGCGGCCACCCTTTAAATCCTGGAAAGGCCCCAAACGGGGCCTTTCACTTTCATGGTCTTAGCGGGTTGGCGCAACCACCTTGAATTCACTGACCAGGTCTGCCAGGACCTGAGCCTGACGCAACATGCCCTGAGACGTATCCGCCACAACATCAACCTGGGCCTCGTTCTGGGAGTTCAATTCATCAAGATGGGCAATCGCCGTACTGACCTGGGAAACACCCACGCTCTGCTCACGACTGGCGTTGGCAATGTCCGTCATCAGCTGGGCCGCCTTGTCGGCCGAGTCCAGGATTTCACTCATGGTGCGTTCGGCATCACGAACCGAGCCATGGGCCTTTTCAACATTGCCGGAGGACGTGACGATCAACTCCTTGATCTCTTTTGCTGCGGTTGCACTACGCTGAGCCAATGCACGGACTTCACCCGCCACGACGGCAAAGCCACGGCCTTGCTCGCCCGCGCGTGCCGCCTCTACTGCAGCATTCAAGGCAAGAATATTGGTCTGAAAGGCGATGCTGTCGATCACCGCAATAATGTCGGTGATTTTGCGGGATCCTTCATAAATATCGTCCATGACCGCCGTCACCTGACTGACTGCAGCACGGCCATCACGCGCCACCTCAGACGTTCGGTGCACCAGATCGCTGGCAGAAGCCGCATTATCGGCATTGCTGGTAACCGTGGACGTAATTTCATCCATCGCCGCAGCCGTTTGCTGAAGACTGGCCGACTGCGCCTCGGTGCGGGCCGCCAGTTCGGTATTGCCCTGGGCAATGCTTGACGAGCTTTCGTTGACCTGACGGGTGGATTCCTGAATCTGGCCCACCAGCAGCTTGATATTGACCTGCAAAATCCGCAACCACTGGCTGACCTGGCCCAACTCATCATCACCCCGCGCCGGAATGCGGTCATACAAATTGCCGCTGCTCAAAGAGCCCAGAAACTCGGTCGCTTCTTTAAGCGGTGTAACGACAGAACGACGCAAGGCATACAGCCCAAGCATGATCAAGGCCCAGCCAGGCAAGATAAACAGCACCTCGGCCGGATTGCCATTGAGCAGTACCTCGACAACACCATTGCCCAGCACAGCGGTAACCAGCAACGCCAGCAAATTGAACTTGGCCTTCAATGAGAAATTGAAGAAGCGTTTGACACGGGCCCCAAAGGATGTCGGCGTTGGCACACCGTTGCGCAGCACCACCGAAGTATCCCCTGCGTTCAGGCGATCATACAAGGCCTGTGTGGCCCGCAACGCAGCCTCGGGAGGCTTGACACGTATTGATGTGTAGCCCGTGGTTTGACCATTTTTGACAATCGGGGCGACAAAGGCCAGGACCCAATATTCATCGCCGTTACGGCAACGGTTCTTGATCATGCCGCCCCAGGCTTTACCCTCTTTCAGGGTTGCCCATAAATCCTCGAAGACTTGTCTGGGCATGTAGGGGTGACGCTCGATGCTTTGAGGAGACCCCACAAGCTCATCACGGCTGTAACCGCTGATGCGCACGAAATTATCGTTGGCATACGTCACATTGCCGCGCAGATCAGTTTTGGAAATGATGGTTTCATCGGGTCGGAGTACGTACTCGGCGGCCACCACCGGACCTGACCGTGGCCGGCTGACTGCCACGCCCGACTGGCCCGATGGGCCTGCTGCTGAAACGCCGTACTGCATATTTTTCCCCGAAACAAAAACCTGGAATGTCTTGATAAAAGACAAAGTCGGGTCAAATATTAGCAAACGAACCTGTACAGAAAAGCCCAACCCGGGCGATGTTATGGAAAATACCTAGAAAGTTGAACCCTAAACATTCAGCAGGCTGTACGATAGAGTTACCAGCGCTTACTAATGGAAAAGAATCGATCAGTCAAAATACCTGCACCGGTACCTATAAGTACCGGCACAACCCAGCCCAAACCGGCCGAAGCTCCCGGTAATGCCCCTAACCACGAGGGGCCCAGCCCGCCAGCTCAGCCATTTTGAGGCTTTCAATCGCACCAAACAGGGCCGCCATCGTCATGGCAGGAACAAATACACGCGAAGGTCGGATCCACCAATTTGACAACAGGCTAAGCAAAACCAGCACAATGGCAACGGGATACATAGCCACCAGCACGGGTACCGACACACTGATCAGCTGCGTCAGACCGAGATTAGCCACGACAGCACTAAACAGGCAAAACACCACTACGGCCCGTGCATAAGAAACCTTGAGCAGCACGCTGAAATACTGACCGCACGCGGCCAGCACACCCACGGCAGTCGTCAGGCAGGCCAGCACAATGACAACCGCGAGTACCCAGGTACCGGTTGCGCCAAAAGCATAACGGGCAAAGCCTGACAACAAGGGAACACCTGTTTCGGCACCCGGGTGCAGCGCTTCGCCGCTGCTGGCGCCAAGATAAATCAATGACAGATAGACCAGCGCCAAACCCGCTGCGGCAATAATCGCTGCAATGATCGCGTAACGCGCCTGTAAAGACCGGTCGTGGATGCCGCGACTACGAATGGCATTGACCACAACAATGCCGAACACCAGCGCCGCCAGCGCGTCCATTGTCTGGTAGCCCTGAAGAAACCCCTGTACCAGGGTGCGTCACGGTAGGCCGGACTGCCACCGGCGATTTCACCGGCGGGGACGATAACGGCTGCGCCTCCCAGAACCAGCAGCGCGACAATCAGAACCGGCGTGATGACTTTCCCGACATTATCAATAAGGCGCGTCGGATTCAGGGTGATCCAGAGCACCAACGAAAAATACACGAGCGAATACACCAGCAACGGTACAGGGCTGTCACCCACGAATGGCGCCAGGCCAATCTCGAACGACACCACCGCCGTACGCGGTGCGGCAAACAGTGGGCCGATCGCCAGATAAACCAGAACCGCAAACAACACCCCGGCCACTCTCCCGATGGGAACAGTCAGCTCATCAAGCCCACCGCCAACCCTGGCCAACGCAACAATGGTGACGAGGGGCAAACCAACGCCCGTCAACAGAAAACCGACCGAGGCCATCCCCATGTCGTCGCCCGCCAAGAGCCCAACAAGAGGAGGAAAAATGATATTGCCTGCCCCCAGAAACAGGGCGAAGGTCATGAAGCCCAGGGCAATAAGGTCAGACAGTTTCAGTGTTTGCATGTAAATAAGTGCGCCGTCAGGTGATCTGTGTTTTCGGCAAGAAAAAATTGTGTAGAACAATTGTCGTCATATTAGCGCAAGGCCCTGCCCTGTCACCGCGATGACAACAGCGGCCGGGCTAACCGACGCTACCGCCGCATCACCCGTGCTCAACGTTGTCTGTTCCGCAACAAACCCCGTTAGATGAATACCGGCCGGCAGCATCAGGCCGACTTCCGCACCTGCCCCTGCAACGCTTCGGCGAACCTCACCGTAGAACAAATTGATGTCCGCCTCTTTCGCCAAGGCCTCCGCCGGGGAAGGGTTTATACGGACCGCCGTGGCCTTGAACAAGGCAAGCACCGGCCTTCCGGGACATAAACCCAACAGCTCTGCACTTTCTTGCGTGACTCGCGCACAAAAAACGGTTGCATCAGACAACCTTAGAGTCACAGTAACGTGCCCCGCCTCGATAGCCACACCATCGACAACACAGGGGAACTGATTGCGCATGCTGGTGCGCAACCCTGCGGCAACCACCGCCGATGTCACACCGGCAACCTCGGTATCGGTTGATTCGACCAATTGTGCCAGTAATTGCTGACGTGCCTGAGCAAATGCAGCGGCCACAACCAGCAATTTCTGACCGGCGGACGTCAAGACCGCCCCTCCTCCACCACTACCGCCAACGGCCGTATTGATCAATGGCGTACCTGCCAAATTCGTCAATGTTTCTATAGCCTGCCACGCCGCCTTATAGCTCACGCCGGCTGAACGTGCCGCTTTTGAAATGGAGCCAGCCTCGCCCACCCGTCGCAAAATATCCAGACGTTTGTCGCTGGCCTCAAACCCCAGCAGCTCATCAAAAGGTAGAAAAGTCACGGCCTGATTTCCGGTGAAATACGTTATTCCTGGTTGGAACAACGCTTATAATATCGTGATACGATTCGCTATTCATTTTTGGAATAGCGAGGATTTCATGAAAAAACTGCTTTCTATGCTCACGATCGGCGCCAGCCTGGTTGCGCTGGTTCCTCAGGCCGCCAGCGCCGACACCCTGGCGGTCGCCGTTGCTGCCAACTTCAGTGCACCCATGCAAAAAATCGCGACAGGTTTTGAAGCAGCAACTGGTCACACACTCCAGATCGCGGTCGGTTCGACCGGACGCTTTTACGCCCAGATCCAGCACGGTGCGCCCTTCGATGTACTGCTGGCCGCCGATACCACCACACCCGAGAAACTGGTGAACGAAGGGCTGGCCTTGGCAGAATCGCGCCGGACCTACGCCATTGGCACGCTGGTACTTTATAGCCAAAACCCAGGCCTCGTCGACAGTCAGGGCAACATCCTGAAAAACGGAAATTTCAGCAAAATCGCCTTGGCAGATCCAAAGCTGGCCCCCTACGGCAAGGCCGCCTTGCAAACCCTTGAAGCCCTCGGGCTGGCCAAGACCCTTGAACCGAAGTTTGTCTACGGGGAAAGCATCGGCCAGACCTGGCAGTTCGTCGTTACCGAAAATGCAACATTAGGCTTTGTCGCAGGCTCCCAGGTCGCAAGTCTTGGCAAAGAGGCGGCCGGGTCACACTGGGTCGTGCCGCAACATCTGTATGCCCCCTTGCGCCAGGACATGGTGATACTCAACCGGGCCAAAGACAATCAGGCCGCCCGCGCACTGGTCAAATGGCTGCACGGCACTGAAGCCTTGGGTATCATTAAAAGCTTCGGCTACGGCATAGACACTGCACCAGTTGACCCATGACCCTTTCCCAGGCATCCCTTCAGGCCATCTGGCTGACGCTTGAACTTGCCACAATCAGCACAGTGGTGTTGCTGGTTATCGCCATACCGCTGGCCTGGTGGCTGGTCCAGGCACGTTCGAGGTTGCAGGCTCCCGTCCACGCTCTGGTCACGCTACCTCTGGTTTTACCCCCATCGGTCTTGGGCTTTTATCTGTTGATCGCGATGGGGCCCAATGGCCCGCTGGGGCAGTTCACCCAAGCCATGGGTTGGGGAATTTTTTCTTTCACGTTCACAGGCCTGGTCATCGGCTCCGTCATTTTTTCATTACCCTTTGCTGTACAACCGGTTCACAACGCTTTCGAAGCCATGGGCCGACGCCCGATGGAAGCAGCCGCCACCCTCGGGGCCAGCCCGCTGAACGCATTTTTCACTGTCGCCATTCCGCAAGCTCGCAGCGGCATCCTGACAGCGGCCATCCTGAGTTTTGCCCATACCGTTGGCGAGTTCGGGGTTGTCCTGATGATTGGTGGCAATATTCCTGGCCAGACCCGTGTCATCTCGACCCAGATTTACGGGTACGTTGAAGCCATGGACTACTCGCAGGCCCACTGGTTGGCGGCCAGCATGCTGGTATTCTCATTTGCTGTATTGCTGGCTCTGGCCGCACTGCGGCGTCAACCCGCTCGTCTGCTATAGACACGCTTTCGCCCGGCGGGCGCACCGGGCTTTGCCGATTGTCACAACCTCAGAAAAAACGCCATGGCCAAAAACCACGCCGATACCCTTGATATTGCCCTGACACTTCCCCGTGTCGGCTTTACCCTGAAAGTCGACCTTAAACTGCCGGGTTCAGGCATCACAGTGCTGTTTGGGGCCTCCGGGTCAGGCAAAACAAGCCTGCTGCGCTGCGTGGCCGGACTTGAAACACCCGCCTCGGCCACCATCATCATCAATGGCGAGGTCTGGCACGACGACCGTCAAAACATCAACAGGCCGACCTGGCGCCGCCCCTGGGTTACGTTTTCCAGGAGGCCAGTCTGTTCAATCACCTGAGCGTCAAAGACAACCTTGAGTACGGCATCAAACGTCGACCCGCCCCGAACTCTGGTCAGGTACTGACTGAGGCGATAGCACTGCTGGGGATCGGGCACTTGCTTGACCGTCGACCCGATAGTTTGTCGGGCGGTGAGCGCCAACGCGTGGCCATCGCGCGGGCCTTGGCCACGCAGCCGCGCCTTTTACTGCTTGACGAGCCACTGGCTTCACTGGACGTTTCGCGACGAGAGGATGTGCTGCCCTGGCTTGAAAAGCTGCATGATGAATTCCGTATCCCCATGCTCTACGTCACGCACTCGGCTAATGAATTACAGCGGCTAGCCGATCATGTTGTCGTCCTCGAGCACGGAAACGTCAGGACACAGGGTGAGGTTCATGACGTACTGACAGCGATGGACCCACCCTGATCAGCGGGGACGAAGCCGGCACGGTTCTGAAAGGCCGGGTGATACATGTCGATGCCGGCTGGAATATGGCGAAAATAGCGGTGGGCGCCACGGTTTTGAAATCCCGCATGCCGGCCTGCACGAAAACCAGAGCGTTCGCCTGCTGGTACTGGCCCGAGACGTCAGTATTGCCACGCAAAAACCAGAAAACACCAGCATTCAGAATCTGGTCCCGTGCCGCATTGAATCAATTCAGCCTGACACCCACCCCGCCCAGGTGCTGGTCAAGCTTGCTCACGCAGACACAACCCTGATTGCGCGGATTACACGCCGGGCACGCGAAACACTGGACCTGACAGCCGGCCAGACGGTCTGGGCCCAGATCAAATCAGTAGCACTGGTCAGGTAAACACGCCGCAGCCTGCCCCAACACGGCCTGGGCGACGTCATCAACGCTCCCTTCGGCCAACACGCGATGCCATGTCATTGCACCCACATCGGCATGCAGCTGACGCCTCACAACGTCTCCGGTTGCATCCGATGGGTCATTCTGACGCGCAGCCACCCGTTCAAACAGCCGTTCTGGCGGGACATCCAGCCATACTCCGACAAAAGGAACCGCCGTCGTCGCGGCACACTGTGCCAGTTTCTCACGTTCGTCTGGCCGGGAAAACACGGCATCAGCCACGACAGCGACCCCGGACCCCAGCAGTTGCAAGGACTGCCGCCGCTGTTCGGCATACACCTGTTCCGAGACCCCGGATGCATACGCCTCTGGCGGCAAGCGCGTGGTTGCCACCACTGAAAACAGCCGTTTACGCAAACGGTCACTGGACAAGACCCGGGCACCCGGTACCGGACCGAACGCGTAGGCCACTGCAGCTGCAACGGTTGATTTGCCCGAGCCGCTGAGACCGCCAATGGCCAGCAAAGCCGGCGGCCTGCGCTTGAGAAAGGCAAACGCAAGATCAAGGTACGTCATGGCCTGCCCGACACACGCCAAGGCACGAACATCATCACCAGCACCCCGTGCCTGCCCGGCCTGAGTGGCCAGGATCTGTGCCCGTATTGCAGCCCGTAACGCCATAAAAAACGGCATTACCGGCAAGCCATCGGCCTCATCGGCCAGATCAAGATAACGATTCATGACCCAGTTAGCCAAGGCCGGCTGACCAAAGCGCCATAAATCCATCAGGACAAACGAAAGATCGTAAAGCACATCGATCGTCGCCATCTCGTCGTTAAACTCAAGGCAATCAAACAGCACCGGCTCATCGTGGTACACGCAAAGATTGCCCAGATGCAAGTCGCCATGACAATGACGCACCCTGCCGTTGGCCGCACGCACGTCCAGCAAACCGGAGCAGTGCTCAAGTTCTGCAGCCAATGCGCGATTCAGACGTTGCGGCAGATCGGAGCCCAGCACCTCGACTGAACCCGCTTCGGAGCGCTGGTTCAGGGCAAGTACCGCACGCAAACGGTCGGCCCCGGAAGCCCCTGACCACACCGGAGCCTGCCGGTGACTCTCTGCTACAGCAGCGGCCACGCGCGTCATCAGGTTGGCATCCAACTGCCCGCGTTGCGCCATGGTCGCCAGCAACCCGTCATCATCGAAACGACGCATTTGCAGCGCGGCCTCAACCAGTTCACCCGGCCCGTCAAATTCAAGCGTGCCATCGGCCCCGCGCGTAATACGCCGCACCCCCAGATAGAGTTCAGGGGCCGTACGCCGGTTCAGGGCCAGCTCTTTCAGGCAAGCCTCGTAGCGCTTTTGCGGTGTTGAAAAATCAAGATAAGGAAAGGATACCGGGCGCTTGACCTTGTAGACCACCTGATTAAACCGCACAATGACAGAGATATGGGTATGAACCGTATCAGGTGCACCCTCGCCCGCCCGGACGCCTTCACGAACCAGAAACGCCACAACCGCAGAAACAGGATCAGACAAACCGCCACCTTTCAAACGTGACACCACCGACAACAAAAGCACGGATCATGGTTTGCTGCCCAAAGCCGCCAGCGCTTCGTCAGCACCCTCGTGCAAAGGCACCGTGACCCCCATACGGGCGCTGGACGCCGACACTTGCGCGCCCTGCGCCGAACCCACGGCCAAAAGGTCATACCCCTTTTATACACCCGGTTAACCAGTTCAATCGCTTCATCACGGGTCAGCTCTGTGGTGGTCAGCAGCAACGCTGACATCCCCACCGAAGGGACCGGCTCATCCTGGTCAGGATACACCCCTGTGCGATATCCAGCGCCATCAGAGCCGGCTGTTCGTCAACCAGAACTCGAATCGCCCTACGATCAAGGGGTAGCAGCTTCAAATGGGCCTGCGCCACCGCATCGCGCAGCGGCGCTGCAGGAATGCCAATGACATGAACGGCCGCATCGACCTTACCCGCCTCAAGCAACGGCAATGCTGCCGAGAATGGCATATCGACGGGGGTATAGTCACGACCCACCTCAAGACCATGTGCCGCCAATACCCGCTCAAGCGTTGCCCGCACGGCAGACCCTGCAGGCCCCAAGGCCACTTTTTTATGCTTGAGATCGGCAACCCGCTGATAGGCTTTTTCGTCACGAACCACGATATGAACCAGTTCAGGATAGAGGCTGCCCAGCGCACGAAGTCGGGTAAATGCACCCCGGGCAGCGAACGGGCCGGCACCTTCATAAGCCATCAGGGCTGTATCGGCCTGCGCCAGCGCCAGCACCGCATCACCGCTGCGCAACATTTCAATATTGTCCGCCCCTCCGCCCGTGATCAACGCCGCAATTCTGGCCTGGCCGGGAGACTCAAGCGAGGCAAGAGCCCTAGCAAACGCCACGTACTCGCCACGATCGGGCCCGCCGGCCAATGGCAGCCCCTTGTGCATGCGGCTGAGACGACCATTGATCCGGGCGACCGAGCGTTCAAGCTCTTGCTGCACGATCCGCTCGCCGCCGGAACCGCCACGTGCCACCGATGACGAAATTTCATCGAGTGTGGCCAGCAAACGTCGCGACACCGGGGCCGGGCCACCGGTATCCAGCGCCGGGGCTTGAGCGGTACTGACACCGGGTGGCGCCACCGCAACCCAGCCGGATCCTTCTTTGCGGTAAATGGCGCTGGCATGAGCGACCAGCTGATCACCCGCCTGGTTGCCCCCGGAACGTACACCGCTGATACTGCGCGGCCCGGCCCCAAGCAAGGTCACCAGCGAAGCGACACCGGGGCGATCCCAGGCATCCAGGGTGAAATCTTTTGTGAACTCGAGCACGATGTCGTAATACACAACGCGACGCTCTTGACCCTCGGGGGCCGTGCTGTCAGTGGCCGCCCCTGACGCACCAGTTCTACGATGGAAAAGACATCCGGACCATACGTGGCGGCCAGACGCTGCTGGACGTCGGACCTTAGCCTGTCGGCATCGGGTTGACGGCTGCACGCCGCCAGAAAAAGGCAACACACCACAATGAGCAAGCGCTGCAACATATCAGAGCCCCCGACGAACGGCAACGACAGGAAGGTGGTCAGAACAATCACGTTGATGATGTCCACCAGAAACGCCCCGGTGACCGGAACGACAATGAAAGACTGTGGCGCAGGACCATGACGACGCGTCAACGCTTGCATATTGGCGATGGCCGTCGCCGTCGCCCCCATGGAAAAGCCGCAAAATGCGGCCGACATTACCGCCGCCTCGTAGTCTTTGCGCAAGGCCCTGAAAACAACAAGCGAAGCGTAGACTGCGGCAAACAGGGCCTGCACCACCAGGATAAGAGCCAATGGCCCGGCCAACGCCATCATGCTGCCGATATCAAGCGTCATCATGGTCAGCCCCAGGAAAATGGACAACGACAAGGTGCCCAGCATTTCGGTAGCCTGATCATTCAGCTTCAGGCCCAATCGGCCACCCCCATTGCGGATAAGAATGCCGATAACCATACACCAAAGAAAGTTGGGGACGCTGACGGCACTGCCCTCGGTGGCACTGGCCAGGAAGGCACCCGCCACCAGACAGATGAAAGCCACCGTGAGCGAGACAATGTACGGCCCCGAGTCGGGCGCAACCGGGACCATATCGTGATCTGCCTGAGGGTTGCCGCCTGGACAGCCGCACGGCCATCCAGCGAACCATCGAGCCTGAAACGGCGAATGAGGCGCTCTGCCACCGGCCCGCCGATAATACCGCCCAGCACCAGACCAATGGTGGCCGACGTCATCGCCAGCGCCATAATATTCTGGATATTATTGACATCGGCAAAACGGCCGGCATAGGCTGCACCGGTTCCGTGCCCGCCAACCAGCGTTATTGAGCCCCCAACCAACCCCATCAGAGGGTGCAGGTCAAGCAACCATGCCATACCCAGGCCGACAACATTCTGCAAGGCTACGAAAGGCGCGAGCACCAGCAAAAACGCGATCAGTTTAGGCCCACCGGCTACCAGCAATTTAAGATTGGCCGTCAGACCAATACAACTGAAAAACAGCAGCATCAAGGTTGGCCGGATACTGGTTTCAAGCGAAACGCTGGCCCCGGTCTGTTTGAACACGGCATAAACCACCAGCGCAAAAAGTATGCCCCCGACCACAGGGTCAGGAATGCTGTAACGGGCTAAAAACCCGATGCGGGACGTCAGCACCCGCCCCACGAGCAACACAACGCAGCAGGCAAGCAGCGTTTCAACCGCATTAAGAGAAATCATGAAAGCCTCGTTGACGAACGGGTAACCTGGAGCACCCCACCCTGGACAACAGAACAGGACAGCAAACGAGGCCGGAGGATGGGTCGATTACCCGCTTTGATATGGTTATTTCGCAAGCATAACCCGGCTTTTGATTAGGGCAAAACCGTATACGGGTTCAATAATAAAGTGTGCACAATACAAACCAACAGGTATAGAATCCAGAAAAAACAGTGGTCGGCGGCACTATGCCGCAGGTCTGCAAAATAACAGACAAGCACCCCGGCAAGCTGCGGGGGAAAACCAAAGATCCGGCCATTGGGCACGGTTCAATGCAAAGGGGGCCTGTATGACAGGCAGCATGTTTTGCACTTCTTCAACGCCTTGCGCAGGCTTTGCGTCAGCGCGTACGGTGCCCCCATGGCATCCCGGCCTGCCGCTGGCCAACAATATCCCGTCATGTCTTTCACGTTTTAGTACAACCCCGTCGTCATGCGGGGTTGTTTCGTATGCGGCTTCCGGTGTTACTGCCGGCGGCCTGCTGTCTTGCCATACTCCCGGCGTAACGGGCAGTTTGCCGCCGTTACCCAGGTCGTCTGGCAGCCCCTGGCAAGGGGCATCGCAGTACAGCCCGCTTCCCGCTGGCGGGCCAATTAAAACAACACGGAGACACTCGTATGGTAGACAAAGCATCATCGGACGCTTACTGGAAGGCCAACGTCCGCATCATTCTGATATCGCTGGTTATATGGTTCTTGTGCTCATTCGGCATGGGCATCATCTGGCGGCCGGCTCTCATGGGCATTTCGGTGGGGGCGCCGACCTCGGCTTCTGGATGGCACAAAACGGTTCCATTTACATCTTCATCATCCTGATTTTTGTGTATACCAAAATGATGAACAAACTCGACCGTGAACACGGCGTTGAAGAATAAAGGGGCTGTTCATGGATCAATTTGCACTTAACCTGATTTTCGTGGGCTTTACGTTTGCCATTTACATCGGCATTGCGTTCTGGGCCCGCGCAGGCACAACCTCTGAATTTTATGCGGCCGGCCAAGGCGTTCATCCCGTACTCAACGGCATGGCCACCGGTGCCGACTGGATGTCGGCGGCCTCATTCATTTCAATGGCGGGCATCATTGCACTGTCGCCGGCGGGGGTACACCCAATCCGCTTTCCTTATGGGCTGGACAGGGGCTATGTACTGCTGGCCTTGCTGCTGGCACCTTACCTGCGCAAATTCGGCAAATTCACCGTACCCGAGTTTATCGGTGACCGCTTCTATTCCGGAGGTGCACGCCTGCTGGCCGTAGTTTGCCTGATTATCATCTCCATCACCTACGTTATCGGGCAAATGCGCGGGGTCGGGGTTACGTTCTCACGCTTCCTTGAAGTGTCCACCGACATGGGGCTGTACATCGGCGCAGCCATCGTGTTTGTATACGCCGTGTTCGGCGGCATGAAGGGCATTACCTACACCCAGGTGGCACAGTATGTCGTGCTGATCATCGCCTATACGGTACCCGCGCTGTTCATTTCGCTCAACCTGACCGGCGACCTGCTGCCTCAAGTGGGTCTGGTGGGCAGCTATGCTCCATCGGGTGGCGACATTTCGTTGCTGGCCAAACTTGACCAGGTCGTCACCGAACTGGGCTTCACCGCCTACACGGCCGACACCAGCAACCGGCTGAACATGTTTCTGTTCACCATGTCGCTCATGATCGGTACGGCCGGCCTGCCCCACGTCATCATCCGTTTCTTCACAGTACCCAAAGTGGCCGATGCCCGTTCATCTGCTGGCTGGGCCCTGGTTTTCATTGCCCTGCTCTACACCGTGGCCCCTGCAGTCGGCTCAATGGCCCGCCTGAACCTGACCACCACCATGTGGCCCGCCGCCATCACAGCCTCGGCCACCAGTGGTAACGCCATCTCGCGCGCCGACATCGACAGCAAGCCCGAACTGTCCTGGATCCGCACCTGGGAGAAAACCGGTTTACTGACCATGGAAGACAAAAATGGCGACGGCCTGATCCAGTACTACAACGACAAAGCCCCCGCCGACTCTCCCATCATGAAAATGGCGGCTGAAAAAGGCTGGAAAGGCAATGAACTGACCAAAGTCGACAACGACATCATGGTACTGGCCAACCCGGAAATTGCAGCGCTGCCCGGCTGGGTCATCGCGCTGGTCGCAGCCGGGGCACTGGCAGCAGCGCTTTCAACTGCAGCCGGCTTGTTGCTTGCGATTTCATCTGCCATTTCTCACGACCTGATCAAGGGTTCCATCAAGCCTGACATCACAGAAAAAGGCGAGTTGACGGCAGCCCGCATTTCCATGACCTTCGCCATCGTGGTGGCGACCTGGCTGGGGCTGAACCCTCCGGGGTTTGCCGCCCAGGTGGTCGCTCTGGCGTTCGGCCTGGCCGCAGCAACCATCTTCCCCGCACTGATGATGGGTATCTTCTGGAAACGCATCAACAAGCAGGGCGCCATCGCTGGCATGCTGGTTGGCCTGGTGTTTACCGCCGTCTACATCTTTGTGTACAAAGGCTGGTTCTTCATTCCGGGTACCAATAACCTGCCCGATACACCGGCAAACTATGTCTTCGGTATCTCGCCGCTGTCCATCGGTGCCGTTGGCGCGTTACTGAACTTCATTGTGGCCTACCTGGTCTCTTCGGTTACCGAAGCGCCGCCCAAGCACGTGCAAGACCTGGTTGAATCCATCCGCATCCCCAAAGGTGCGGGGGCAGCCAGCTCGCACTAACCTCGTCTGCCGGTCTGGCCCTGGCCAGACCGGCATCACGGCAACACAGACCAGGGTGCCACGGGCACCCTGCGTCATTTACAGATAATGCCTGCCCCTGGACTGAAAAACGAGGTTTCCCGCGACCATGCAGAATACGCCCACCCTCGACGCTACCGGGTTTCTTGAATCACTGGCCCCGTATGACAGCCTGTCACGCGAAGAATTGACCCGGTTGGGCAAAATTCTGGTGGCAAAACACTACCAACCCGGAGAGTTTATCTACCGCATTGACGAACCCCTTGACGGTGTCCATGTCATTGTTTCGGGCGACGTGGAAGTGACTGATCGAAACTGCCAGGTGGTTTCCCAGTTGTCAAAACGCCAGAGCTTTGGTGAACGCGGGTTGATGCGCAGCGGTGAAGGGCTGGCGTCAACCACCGCCCAGGCCCGCTCGGCAACCGAAACCCTGCTCATCCCGGCACCCGAATTCCGCCGCCTGATCCGTCATTCCAGTGTCTTTGACCACTTCTTTTACTACGGCAACCGTACTGCCAACCGCCCTACCGACCTGAACTCACTGAAGGTTGAAGACCTGATCACCCGCAAAGCCATTGCCTGCTCACCCGACACACCCGTCTTCAGGGCCGCCCGCATCATGCGCGACGAAGGAATTTCATGCCTCGGCGTACTGACACCGGGCACACAACACCTTGTGGGTATCGTGACGGTGCGCGACCTGGCCAACCGGGTACTGGCTGAAGGGCTTGATGCCGGCACACCGGTCAGCCAGGTCATGACCGCAAACCCGCCCTGCCTGCCCCCTACGGCACTGGGTGCCGATGTATTGCGCACCATGATGGAAAACAATATCGGCCATTTGCCGATTGTGCACTATGGTGATTTCTACGGCATCATCACGCAAACGGATTTAACCCGCTTCCAGGCCGTCAGCAGCGCCTTGATGATCCATGACATCAGCCAGGCCAAAGACATCAAACAACTGGCCAGCTTGCGCGCGCACTGCCCAAAATGCTGACCCAGCTGGTGGCAAGCCAGCAGCGTCACGAAGTGGTCACACGCCAGATTACCGACGTTACCGATGCCATTACCAAGCGCCTGCTGGCGATGGCCCAGGAACGCCTGGGGCCGGCGCCGGTGCCGTTCTTGTGGCTGGCCTGTGGCAGCCAGGGTCGGCAGGAACAAACCGGCGTCTCCGACCAGGATAACTGCCTGTTTCTTGACGACAGCGTAACACCCGACGACCTGCCCTACTTTGAACAACTGGCCCGCTTTGTATGCGATGGTCTGAACGACTGTGGTTATGTGTACTGCCCCGGTGACATGATGGCCACCAACCCGCGCTGGCGACAACCGATCAGCACCTGGCGTCACTATTTTCAGAACTGGATGACTCATCACGCTCCGGAATCACACATGCTGGCGTCCGTCATGTTTGACCTGCGTCCGATTGGCGGCAACACCGCACTGTATGACACCCTTCAGGCCGAAACACTCCAGGCCGCATCGAAAAACACGATTTTCATGGCTCACATGGTCGCCAACAGCCTCAAACACACGCCACCACTTGGGTTGATCCGGGGTTCTCTACCATACGCACTGCGCGCAACCGCCATCAAATCGACCTGAAACACAACGGCGTCATTCCCGTCACTGACCTGGCCAGGGTGTACGCCCTGCAAGGCCAACTGACCGAAATCAATACCCGGGCACGCCTGCAAGCGGCCGGCCACGCCGGTATTATTTCATCCGGCGGTACCGACGAATTGATTGCGGCGTACGACCTGATCGCGACCCTAAGGCTTGAAAGCCAGGTTCAACTGATCCGGTCAGGCCAAAAGCCCGATAACTATCTGACACCCTCGGAACTGCCGGAATTCCAGCGCAACCACCTGCGCGATGCCTTTGTGGTGGTTCGCACCATGCAGGCCTCGGCCGGACATGGTCGTCATGTTCCTGTTTAGGCAGTCAACCCATCCTTCGTTCAAATCATCTGGACCTGATATCAATAATGACTCAACAACGACACCCATTCGGCGGAGACTCTTCATATGTGGGCTGATTTCATCGCCATGCTTGCCGTTGCCGCCCTGGCATTTTGCCTGGTGTTCATCGCCGGCCGCTTCCTGCGGCGCTCCGGGCGCCAATTACAGCGATGGGTCATGCCGGCCACCATCGGCCTTAGTGTGCTGGCCTACGCCGTATGGAATGAATACACCTGGTTCTCACGGCTGCAGAATGCCTTGCCCGAACATGTCGTCGTGGCCAGCACCGGGCAACGCAGCGCACCCTGGGCGCCCTGGACCTACATCGCACCGGTGACGGCCCGTTTTATCGCCATCGACACGCGTGCCATCGCCCGCTCTGAACAGCGCCCCGAACTGGCCAGAACAGAACTGTTTTTAATTGAACGCTGGCAACCCACCCGGGTGGTCAGTGTTGCTTTCGATTGCCAGAGACAGCTTCGCGCCGACCTTGGCAACACGGCCAGTTTGTCGGCGGACGGTACACTCAGCGGCACACAATGGCAATCTGCCGCCGAAGATACCGCCTTGCTGGGCATTGTCTGCAAGGCTTGATCATGGCGTTCAGCAGCCGGCCCCGGCTCAGAATCCTGCGGCTTTTTATCAGCCTTGGTACAGGGTGCCTGCTGGCATTGGCTGCCGGTCTGTACTACGGGTATCACAAGGCCAACGGCCCCGACATTCTGAATGCCCTCGTCATTGGCGGCGTACTGGCGGGGTTTGTCATTTTTGCCCTTATCGCCTGGGCCTGGCTGATTATCGATGAGCATGTCGCCCGACCGGCCTTGCGGCTCGCCGGCACCTTGCGCACCCTCAGCCATGCCAACCTGGCCAGCCTGCCCGAACCGGGAACCTCCCCTATTTGTCTGACCTGTTGCCAGCGGCGCACGAGGTCGCGCAACAACTGCTCGACACCCGCACCGCACTCGACCAGGCGGTTGCCCGTCAAACCGCACAATTGTCCATGGAAAAGGACCGGCTTGAACGCCTGCTTTCAGACGTACCGGTTGGCTTGATGCTCTGCTCGGCCGAGCATCAGGTGGTGTTCTACAACGGCCAGATCGTCAGCCTGCTCGGGGGCTGGATACCGGCATTGCCCCGGGGCTCAACCGGCGTGTTTTCGATTACCTGCACGCCGCGCCGATTGAACACGCCTATGCGCGGCTGAAAGAAACCAACGACCCCGATGCAGCCTCCGATATTCTGTGCTCGACACTGGCGGAAGGACGCGTACTGGCGGCCCGCATGCGATTACTGTCCAACGCGTCCACCCAGACGGTTAGCGGCGATACGACCCTGGCTACCTGCTGACACTGCGCGATGTCACCGGTGACCTGGCGACACACAGCATTCGCCCCGACATCGACCGCCCGGGCGACTGGCCGCTATCCATGATCCGTGCGACCGATCTGGCTTCTACACTGCAGGCCACACTGCGCAGCAAAGGGGTGGCCCTTTCGATACACAGCAGTGAGCTGATATTGCGCTGCGACGGGTTTCAACTGGTCGCGCTAATCACAGCATTCATCAATCGCCTGCCCCTGCCGCACGGTGATTTGCAGCTGCATATCGCCGCTCATGGCGCGGGCGCCATGCTGGAACTCAGCTGGGAAGGTCGTGCACTGACGGATGAAGAATTCGCCCGACTGTACGATATTCCGCTGGATGTCGGCCTGACTGACATGACGGTACATGGCGTACTGTCCATTCATGGTGCCCACCTTGAACCTGATTCAACCCGCCCCCTGCGACCTGCCCTGCGGCTGTATATCCGTGAAGCAAGAATCGCCCAACGACGCCCCCGTCCATTCCACGGGCGGTCGTCTACGACTTCAAGCTTTTGTCCAAGGCCGGCAATGCCGAAGTGTCGTGCACACCGCTCGACGAACTGACTTATGTGGTGTTCGACACGGAAACGACCGGCCTTTACCCCGGCCAAGGTGACGAAATCGTACAAATCGCCGCTGTTCGGATCATCAACGGCAAACGGGTTCACAGTGAAGTCTTTGACACCCTGGTCAACCCCGAGCGCCCCATACCGGCAAACAGCACCAAAGTACACGGCATTACCGACGACATGGTTCAGGATGCCCCCGACCCGCCCCATGCCATCCAGCGTTTTCACAAATTTGCCGAAGGTGCCGTACTGGTTGCCCATAACGCCCCTTTCGACATGGCCTTCCTGAAAAAGCACGAAGCGCGGGCAAACTGCAGGTTCGACCACCCGATTCTGGATACGGTTTTGTTATCGGCAGTACTTTACGGTGAGGCCGAAAGCCACAGCCTGGATGCCCTGGCCCACCGGCTGGGCATCACCATACCTGAAGAAGCCCGTCACACGGCCATCGGTGATGCCATTGCCACTGCCGATGCCTTGCTGAAAATCATTCCTGCCCTGAAAGCACGGCAACTGGATACGTTCGGTGCGGTGTTGTCGGAAGTCCGACAACACCGGCAACTGCTGAAAGATCTGAATACGTGAACACGTATCCCGTCATTGTCGTCACCAAAGCCAAAAATGCATCCGGGCCCATGAAGGGCCCGGAAAGCACAACACGTCAGACGACTTATTTGGTCAGCATGTCAGCGACGATCTGGCCCGAACCGCCCCCAAGGCCAGGCCCGGGGTGAGTCGATGCACCGATGTGGTAAACGTTTTTGTACGGTGTCCGATGTGCCCGCGCACCCGACGTGCTGGCAAACGGACGGAACCAGAAAAACTGGTCAGGCGAGCAAACGCCCGAATACGGGTCACCGCCAACCAGATTGCAGTTCATGGCTTCAAGGTCGCCAGGCGAGAACGCCTTGCGGCCAATGATCATGTCGGACAAGCCTGGCAAAACCGTTTCAATACGCTTCTGAACACGATCAGCCAGCGCTTCACGCACAGCCTCATTCCAGCGACCGTCGGCGGGCACTTCAATTTCACCCGCCGCATCACCCTTGAGGCGCGATGGCATTTCCTGCATTTGCAGCCACAGGATCCATTTCCCCTCGGGCGCACGGCCGGGATCAACCGCCACAGGCTGGCCGATGGCCACGGTAGGGAAACGAGGCAGCAAACCGTTGTTGGCTTCAACGACAGACAACGCCACATTTTCCATACTTTCCGTCAAGTGAACCAACGGCACTTTCAGCAGTTCAGGGTCACGCCATGGCGCAAGACCATCGAGCGCGAAGTGAATCTGCATGCAGCCACGGCCAAAGCGATAACCTTGAGCCTGCTTGCGTACGGGCTCGGGTGCCTTGGGCAACAGACGGCCATACAGTTGCGGCGGCGTGACATTGCAGACCACAGCCTGGGACGCGTGATACGTCTGCCCATTGGCCACCACGCCGGTAGCGCGTGAACCATTGATAATGACGGACTCGACATCGACACCGGTCAGGACCTTGCCGCCACGCTGTTCGATAAAGGTTTGCAACCCCTCGACCAGGCGCTGGCCACCGCCCTTGACCACCGGCATGCCGCCGGCCACAACCGCAGCAAAGGTCAACTTGCCGATCAGCGCGGAACTGGCTTCATCAGGACCAAGACCCGTGTGCAAGACCCACGGGCTGATCATGGCGCTGGTCAGATCGGACTTGAGTTCACGATCGGCCCAGCGACGGAAGGATTCGATGGATTCGGACGCAAACTGCAGCAGGCCATCCAGCCCGCGCTTGCGCCATTCAGAGAACAACAGACGCATCACCTTGACACTGTAGGGCGAATTACCCAACAGGCCAAACGTCAGCGCGGCGTCTTGACCAAACAACTGGTTGGCCATGGCGCCAAAGGCATCACCATCACCCGGCGCAACGGCATTGATGCGCTGCACACTGTCGGCAATGTCCTGCTTGAGGGCCAGCGAGCGGCCATCGGGCATGACGATACCAGTGGTGTATTCGTTCTGGACGAACTCGACACCGACAGAGGCGAGATCGTCTTTAAGTTCGGCGTAGGCGCCACCCCGGTAAACAGGGGGTACCACGAGGACAAGACCTCGTGGGTAAAACCCGGAAACAGCGTTTCGGTACGAATGCAACCACCGGCCCGGTCGTTGCGCTCGAGTACCAGAACAGACTTGCCTCGCTTGGCCAGCAGTGCTGCGCAAGCCAACGAGTTCATGCCGCTCCCGATAACAATAACCTGGGCCTGGTTGCTCATTACCGCTCCTTAGGGGACCAACGCCAGAACACGCAGCGGGCTGCCTGAACCACGCTGGATCTTCAGGGGTGCCGAAACAATGACCGCACCGGTAACCGGCAACTGATCAAGGTTGGTCAGGCACTGCAGGCCGTACTTGTTGGCACCGTGCATGAGGGTGTGGCAGGGGTAAGGCATGGGCCAGGCATAGGATTGGCCGGCGTCGGTATTGATGGTTTCAACACCAAAACCATGCACGTCGCGCTCTTTGATCAGCCATTCAACCGCTTCTTGTGAAGGACCCGGTGTGTGTGCACCGTCTTCACGCACGTTGACGTAAGAAGCCGGGTCTTTGGCCAGGCGATCGGACCAGCCCGTACGGAACAGTACCCAGTTGCCTGCGGGGATGCGACCGTTCTTTTCTTCCCATTTTTGCAGGAATTCGACCGTCAGGATCCAGTCTTCGTTGGCCGCTACTTCGGCCGTTGCATCAACGACAACTGCGGGAGCAATAAAGTTTTTCGGGTCAATCGTGTCGACCGTGTTCTGAGGAAAATCTTTGCCGGTGACCCAGTGCGCAGGCGCGTCAAAGTGAGTACCGGTGTGCTCGCCACAGGTAAAGTTGTTCCAGTACCAGGCCGGACCTTTGTCGTCGTACTGGGAAATGGTTTCCATTTTGAAAGAGGCCACCTGACCGAACTGGGGCGGCAATTGCAGCGGGGGAAAGTCGGGTGACAGGGTGTGCGTCAAGTCTACGACCTTGAAATTGCCAGCGGCCAGCTGGGCAAACGGGTTAGCAGCGCTCATGGAATCTCCTTTAGTTGAAACCTAAATTATCTCGAATTCGCTATTTTGCACGACTTGTTTGAGATTTCAACCAATATTGCTCCTGATTTACCCGAACACACGCAAAAAACGGTATCAGCCGTCCCGATCAGGGGCTTGCAGTCGTTTCGCAAATCAGTAACAATCGATGTGTGTCGACATTCAGTACACTTAACCATAAGGCTGAAGCCGTCATCAAGATTTATTCCTGTAGCCAGACACCCGAAACTATGGTCCCATAGTGTGGCAGTGTCCGGTTCAAGAGCAATAACCCACTCCCAGGAGAAGACAATGAAAAAATTCGTGAAAGCGGCCTTGGCCGCTGCCTGCCTGATGACCGCCACGGTCAGTCAGGCTGCTGAGCCCTTCAAGATCGGGCTGATCATCCCCATGACCGGTCCTTTTGCTTCGACCGGCAAGCAAGTTGAAGCAGCCGCCCGTCTTTACATGGAGCAGCATGGCAACGAAGTGGCTGGCCGTAAAATCGAACTGATTGTCAAAGATGACGGCGGCGTACAGCCTGAAGCCACCAAGCGCATTGCCCAGGAACTGGTCGTACAAGACAAGGTCGGCGCACTGGCCGGCTTCGGCCTGACCCCGCTGGCCTTCGCTGCAGCGCCCATTGCCACCCAGTCCAAAACGCCCATGGTCGTCATGGCAGCGGGCACATCGTCAATTGTCGAAAAATCACCGTACATCGTACGCACGTCCATGACCCTGCCTCAGGTCACCGCTCCGATTGGCCAATGGGCTGCGAAAGACGGCGGCATGAAAACAGCCGTCACCCTGATTGCCGATTACGGCCCAGGTCATGATGCCGAAAAGGTTTTCGTCAAAACTTTCAGTGAAAACGGTGGCAAAGTACTGGCCTCGTTGCGTGTCCCCATGCAGAACTCCGACTTTTCACCGTTCCTGCAGCGTGTGCGCGACCTGAAACCCGACGCGATGTTCATTTTCGTTCCCTCGGGCCAGGGCTCAACCCTCATGAAACAGTTCACCGAGCGCAACCTCGCCGGTGAAGGCATCAAACTGATCGGTACCGGCGACGTCCTCGACGACGATCTGCTGCCTTCGATGGGCGACGAAGCCGTTGGCATCATCACTTCGCAGCACTATTCGGCAGCACACGACTCTGCCGAAAACAAGGCCTACGTCGAAGCCTTCAAAAAATTGACCAACAACAGCATGCGGCCCAACTTCATGTCGATTGGCGGTTACGACGGCATGCACCTGATCTATGAAGCCCTGAAAAAGCCGGCCCCAACGCGACAGGTGACCAGCTTCTGGCGGCCATGAAAGGCATGGAATGGGTCAGCCCGCGCGGCCCGGTCAGCATCGACCCTGAAACCCGCGACATCGTGCAAAACGTTTATATTCGCAAGTCAGAACGCCTTGCCGATGGCCAGATCTACAACATAGAGTTCGACACCATCGAGAAGTTCAAAGACCCCGGCGTCAACTAAGTACGACAGCAGTTTCCTGCAGGCCCTTCACGGGGCCTGTTTTTATTGGTTAGCATATGATTTACATCTGATTCGCCGCACCGTTGCCGCGCCTTTACGGAAACCTGTCATGCAACCTGGAAGCTCCACCGGTACCAACACCTGGGGTACGAACCTGGCCGATTTCTTTGAGATCATGCCCAATTCCCTTTGGCTTGAGGACTACAGCGCCCTGTTCGAACTGTTTGCCCAATGGCGGGCCGAGGGGTCACCCATTTGCGTGAATGGCTCGAAGACGACATTACACGGGTTGCGGCATGCTCAGCCTGCATCAAGGTTTTACGTGTTAACCAGAAGACCCTTGATTTGCTGAAGGCCGGGTCACATGATGAACTGGCCACCCGCCTGGGCGAAGTCCTGCGTGACGACATGCTCGAGGCCCACATCGAAGAGCTTGAGCAGCTTTGGCTAGGCAACGAACGTTTCGAAAGCAAAAGCGTCAATTACACCCTGGACGGTGAGCGGCTTGATGTCCTGATCAAGGCGGTTGTCCTGCCCGATCACGAGAAGCGTTGGGATCGCGTTCTGGTTTCGCTGGACGACATCACCGAACTTGAACAAGCCCACGCAAAAGTGGCGCAACAAGAGCGCTACGCGACCGGTATCTTCGAGTACGCCCCGGTTTCGCTCTGGGTCGAAGACTTTTCAAAAATAAAGTCGTTGCTGGATGAAGTACGTCACCAGGGCATTACTGACTTTCGTACCTTCACCGACGTTCATCCCGAATTTGTCGAACGCTGCATGGCCGAGATCCGGGTTATCGACGTCAACCGTTACACCCTCGAAATGTTCAAGGCCAAAAGCAAGGAAGAACTGCTCTCGAACCTGCCAGATGTCTTCCGCGAAGAAATGTTGCCTCACTTTCGCGAGCAGCTCATCGACTTATGGGAAGGCCGCCTGTTTTTGCAGCGCGAAGTCCTGAATCACGGGCTGGACGGCACCCCCTGAACATCCATCTGCAGTTTTCTGTCTTTGCAGGCTACGAAAAAACATGGGGCAAGGTCTTGCTTGCGCTGACCGATATCACGGCCCGCAAAAAAGCCGAGGCCTACCTCGAATACCTTGGCAAACATGATGTGCTCACCAAACTGAAAAACCGTGCCTTCTACGTTGATGAACTGACCCGGTTGGAACGAAAAGGGCCCTTCCCGGTCACCGTCATCATGATCGACCTGAACAACCTCAAAGAAGTCAACGATATCCACGGCCACGGTGCCGGCGACGACCTGTTACGCCGTACCGGTGAAGTCTTGCAGCAGGCAACGGGCAAGAATTGCTCTGCCATGCGCATCGGGGGTGACGAGTTTGCCGTACTGATGCCGGGGGCCACTGACGATGCACGCGAGCTCTTGCTGGCCAACCTGGTCAAGGTCACCGAACTGAACAATCAGTTCTACGCAGGGCCTGCCCTGCAAATGGCCGTGGGCTGGGCCACCTGCCAGAAAGGCGAACGCATCGAAGAAGCCATCCGGGAGGCTGATCGGCAGATGTACGATAATAAACGCCAGTTCTACGAACAGAACGCCTGATCCCGGCGCTGCAAAAGGGTGGGTGCGACCTCAAACCGCCTCATACCCACCTGTTTCACTCTCTCTTCCGGAGCATGTCCATGACTACCATTTCAATGTTGATCAACGGCAAGAAGGTCTCCGCCAGCAATGGCGCAACCTTCGAGCGTAAAAACCCGCTCGATGGCAGTGTCGCCACCACCGCCCCGGCTGCAACCGTTGAAGACGCAATTGCGGCCGTCGAAGCCGCATCCAAAGCCTTTCCGGCATGGGCGACCATGGGGCCCGGCGAGCGCCGTGGCCTGCTGCTGAAAGCCGCGCAATCGTTAGAAGCACGTGCCGACGATTTCATCAAGGCCGTGGCTGAAGAAACCGGCGCCTCTGCCATGTGGGCGGGGTTCAATGTCCACCTGGCCGCCAATATGCTGGTTGAAGCCGCTGCACTCACCACCCAGATCAATGGCGAAATCATTCCCTCCGATGTGCCCGGCAATCTGGCCATGGCGGTACGTCAACCTGCCGGCGTTGTGCTGGGCATGGCCCCTGGAATGCGCCTGTCATTCTGGGCACACGCGCCATTGCCGTACCGTTGGCCTGCGGCAATACCGTCGTCATGAAGGGGTCGGAACTGTGTCCGGCCACCCACGGCCTGATTATCGAAGCCCTGCAGGAAGCCGGCCTGCCTGAAGGCGTTGTCAATTTCGTCACCAACGCCCCCGCAGACGCCGGCCCCATTGTTGAAGCCATGATCGCCCATCCGGCCGTGCGCCGTGTCAACTTCACCGGGTCAACCCGTGTCGGCAGAATCATCGCCATGGCCTGCGCCAGGCACCTCAAACCCGTGGTTCTCGAACTGGGCGGCAAAGCCCCGTTAGTGGTGCTTGATGACGCCGACATTGATGATGCCGTCAACGGTGCGGCTTTCGGCGCCTTTGCCAACTCAGGCCAGATCTGCATGTCAACCGAACGCATTATTGTCGACAACGCCATCGCTGACGAGTTCGTCGCCAAACTGACTGAAAAAGCGCGTAATCTGCCGCTGGGCGACCCCCGCAAAGGCCCTGTCGTGCTGGGGTCGGTAGTTGATATGTCCACCGTTGCCCGCTGCAACGACATGATTGACGACGCACTGGCCAAGGGCGGCAAACTGTTGTGCGGCGGCAAGGCCACCGACACCCTGATCCCCGCCACCCTGATCGACAACGTCACCCCCGACATGAAGATCTACAGCGAAGAGTCATTCGGGCCGGTCAAAGGCATCGTGCGGGTTGACGGTGTTGACGAAGCCATCCGTGTGGCCAATGACAGCGAATATGGCTTGTCTTCAGCGGTATTCGGCAAGGATGTGGCGCGGGCCTGGCAAGTGGCATCGCGTATCCAGTCGGGTATTTGCCATATCAATGGGCCCACTGTTCACGACGAAGCCCAGATGCCCTTCGGTGGCGTCAAAGACAGCGGTATCGGTCGCTTCGGTGGCAAGGCCGGCATCGAGGCCTTTACTGAACTGCGCTGGGTAACCCTGCAAACGCTGCCGCGTCATTACCCGTTCTGATCGTCAAGACCCGGTAAGCGCACCGGGCGTCCCGTAAATTGGCCGGCAAAATTGCCGGCCAATTTACGGCTTTATCAACGAACCGCGTACAAGAACAACTCGACACGGCGATTCAATGCACGACCTGCTGCGGTAGCATTATCGCCAATCGGGTTACTGGGCCCAAGCCCTTCCGACATCAGGCGGCCCTGGGCAATGCCTCGGCCAGCAATGTAGCCGGTAACCGCCTGCGCACGATTCAATGACAAACGCTGGTTGACCTGTGCCGTTCCGGTGCTGTCGGTATAGCCTATGGCCTTGGCACGTAATTCGGGGTGCTGTGCCAGGGCACGTGCCACGCTGTCGAGAACCGGCAGCAATTCGGGCTTGAGCGCATACTTGCCCGTATCGAACGACACATGACTTGGAATCAGCACCTTGAGGGAACCGTCAGGCATTTCGATGACATCAAGCCCCAGACTGCTGGCACCGGACTGCTGCATGTCACTTTTCACGCCCGACCAGTTGAACCCGGCAATAGCCCCGGCAACAGCGCCAATACCTGCGCCGATAAGCGCACCCTTGCTGCTGTCAGCAATGATGGCACCCAACCCGGCGCCAATCGCTGCACCCGCCCCCGCACCCACGGCCGTTCGCCCACCCTGGCTCATGCCCCCCATCGTGTCATTCACGGCAGCACACCCCGTCAGCAAGGCTGCAATACCCACACCCGCAATCGCGCGGTTAAGACGCATTGATCTGTTCATTTTTCTCTCCGGGTAAGGACAAAAGGTCCTGATCATCTTCCATACTAGCAAGCATCACATCGCGTTACTGTTACATTTTTATTCATCACCGCGCCCAATCGCTTTCCAGCGAATGGCTGTAGCGCGACATGGCAAAGCAAAACACAAAATAAATCGCCGCGATAAACAGGTATACCTCGGTGCTGAACCCTTGCCACTGGGCATCAGCCAACGCCGTCTTAGCGGCCTGGGTCAAGTCGAAGATACCGACAACGACGACCAAAGACGTGTCTTTGAACAACGAGATAAAAATGCCGGTTAAAGGCCCTACTACGGTACGCAAGGCTTGCGGCAAGATGATGGCCCCCATCTTTTGCCAATATCCCAAACCCAAGGCATCGGCACTTTGGTATTGGCCAGACGGTATCGCCTGAAGGCCACCCCTGACCGTTTCGGCAATGTACGCTGCCACAAAACACACGATGGCGACCTGCACACGCAACAACTTGTCGATGGTCAGCCCTTCGGGCATGAATAACGGCAACATGACAGACGCCAGAAACAACAGGCTGATCAAGGGTACGCCACGGATCAATTCGATGTACACCACACACAACGCCCGAATTGCCGGCATGTCGCTACGGCGCCCCAACGCCAGCAACACCCCCAGCGGGAATGCCAACCCGATCCCGAATGTCGCCAGAATCAGGGTCAGGGGCAAACCGCCCCAAAGACGATTTTCCACATAGACCAAACCGGCAACCCCACCCCACATCAATACGGCCACGAGCGACAGAACCACAAGCCAGAGCAGTGCCAACCAGGATTTCCAGAAGGCCCGCACACAACTGACAACCACCAGGGCAACCAGCAGGACACTGGCCAGCAACGGTCGCCACTGTTCGTCATGCGGATAAATACCGAACAGAATCAGACGGTACTTATGGGTAATGACCGCCCAACACGCCCCTGCGGTTTCACGACACCCGGCGGAAGAGTCGGCACTGAAACGGGCATCGAACCATAACCAGTCAAGCAACGGAGGCACGGCCAACGCCAGCACACCGGCGCCAAACACGGTGAGAACCAGATTCAAGGGGCTGGATACCAGATCGGCCACCCAGCCTTTGCTTCTCCTGTACGATCCGGCAAGCCCCTCCATCATCGAGTCACCAGCGCCATACGGCGGTTATACCCATTCATAAGGGCGGCAATCGCAAGGCTGACCGTCAGGTAAGCGGCCATGATCACCAGCACACCTTCAATCGCTTGGCCGGTCTGGTTGATCGCGGTGTTCACCACCGAAACAATATCGGGATAGCCCACAGCAACGGCCAGTGAACTGTTTTTGGTCAGATTCAGGTACTGGCTGGTCATCGGGGGCACCATGACACGCAGTGCCTGTGGCCATACCACCGTCTGCACGACCTGTCGGTCTGACAGCCCCAGCGCATATCCGGCCATCCATTGGCCGCGTCCGACCGACTGAATGCCGGAACGCACAATTTCGGCCACAAACGCCGAGGTATACAACACCAGACCAGCCAACAGGGCCAGGAACTCGGGGCTGATCGTTACCCCCGGAGAAATTGAAGCCGCGCAGCACAGGTATCGACAAGGCCATCGTCTGCCAATCAAACCATGGCAGCATCAAGCCACGGTTTGACAAAAAGACCCTGGCAGCAGCTCGACCGCTTGACGAGCCGGTGGCGCCGCCTCGGTAATCAAGGCATACCAGAACAACAGTTGCAACAAAAGCGGCACATTACGCATGACCTCGATATAACTGCGGGCGAGCGTGGCGACCAAAGGATTCCGGACCAGCCGCGCCATGCCCACGAGGCCCCCAAGCACTGTCGCCAGTACAACACCGGTCAGCGCCACTTTGAGGGTATTGAGCAGACCGACGCCAATTGCCCGTGCGTAGGTATCAGAAGCACTGTAGGCCACTACGGATTCACTGATGGCGAAACCCGCTTCATTGTGTAAAAAACCGAAACCCGTGGCAATGTTACGCGCGGCCAGATTATTCAGGACATTGCTCACCAGGAAAGCGGCCACCAGCCCGACAGCCACCAGCAATAACGCCTGATAGACCCAACCCCGCAAGCGCGGGTTATGCCAGGAAAGAAATGCCTTGAGCGGGCGGGTACGAGAGGACATCAATGCCATAAATTATCCGGGTGATGCTGAATTTGCCGCGAAGCACCATATCATAATCACTTAGAATAACCGGGTTGCCCATCCGGGCGATTTAACCGGGTTTCCTCTCGCTGGTTGCCATGATCGAGTTTCAGCACGTCTTCAAATCTTACGGCCGCAGTCGAAACATATTGGCCGACATCAATTTCCGCATCGACGCGGGTGAGTTCGTTTTTGTCTCCGGGCCTTCCGGTGCCGGCAAATCGACCCTGCTCAAGCTCATTGGCGGGCTTGAACCGCCCAGCCGCGGCAGCATCACCGTCAGGAACCAGCGTATCGACAAAATGCCGCTGCGGGCGCGCCCTACCTGCGTCGCGCCGTCGGCGTCATTTTGCAGGACGCCCATTTATTGTTTGATCGCTCGGCGATCAATAACGTACTGCTGCCGCTGACCGTGGTTGGCCTGGAGCACGGGCAAGCGGTTTCGCGGGCGCGTGCCGCGCTTGAAAAGGTCGGGCTGTCGGGTAAAGAAGACCTGAACCCGATTGAAATGTCGGGGGTGAACAACAACGCCTGGCCATTGCCCGTGCCATTGTGAATCGCCCGGCCATCCTGATTGCCGACGAACCCACCGCCAACCTCGACCACGAAAGCGCCCGACGCATCCTGGATGTCTTTCGTGATTTCAACCGGGTTGGCGTCACCACCCTTATTGCCTCGCACGACACCCGACTGATGGCCGAATACGCCAACCGCACACTGCAGATCACTCAGGGCGGGTTCAACGATTTTGCCGGGGTGGCCGCATGAAACGCTGGTTCAGACAACACCGCTATGCCATTCTGGTTGCCGTACGCCGTCTCTGGCTGCATCCGTTTTCATCCATCTCGAATCTGTTGGTCATTGCCCTGACACTGGCGCTGCCCATCCTGGGCGCCAGCTTCCTGAAAGCCGCGCAACCGGTCGTAAAAGAGGTCTCCATTTCGCCGGAAATCACGGTATTCATGAAACCAGCCGCAACGCGCAACGCCAGCCAGGATGTGCTCGCCGCTGTGAAAACACGGCATGGCGACGCCATTGCATCGGCACGCATCGTTACCCGTGAAGAAGCCATGGCCAGCCTCAAACGTAATCCGAACTGGGCCGACGCACTGTCGGTTTTGCCCGACAACCCATTACCCGACGCCGTGCTGGTTACCCTGAACCAGGTCGAAAACCTGCCCGCCATCACGGCCGCGCTGGTCAAAGACCTTGGCACGTTGCCCGAGGTCCATACCGTCCAGCACGATGCCGCCTGGGTGCAGCGCCTTGCTGCCATTCTGGACTTTGTCACCGTTGGCTTGGGCATGCTGGCGGCCGGGGTTGCGCTGGTGGTACTGGCAACGGTTTTCAATACCGTACGCATGCAGGCGCTTACCCAGCGTGAAGAAATCGCCGTCGCGCGCCTGGTCGGGGCTACAGAATCATTCGTGCGTCGTCCATTTTTATACCTGGGCGCCCTGACCGGCGTACTGGCCAGCCTGCTGGCCATCGCCCTTGCCCAGATCGCACTGCAGCCACTGAACCGGGCGCTGGCCAATCTGGCCGCCAGCTACGGGACTCGCATCGAACTGTCACTACCCGATGGGTTATGGCTGGTCTGGTCGATAGTGGCGGTCGCTCTGCTGGCGGCCTTGTCGGCACGCTGGTCAGTCACACGCAACACCCGCTTTTAGCCAACCATGCACGAACATGCCCCATCCCTTGCCCTGACGGGCAAGCCCAGCCCGGTTGAATCTGGTGGCTCTGTTGATCCTGTTACTCCCGCCACTTTCGCAACCGCAGTGGTACGTTGGCAAAAAACACATGGCCGCCATCACCTGCCCTGGCAGCAAAGTCACGATGCCTACAGGGTCTGGCTGTCGGAAATCATGCTGCAACAAACCCAGGTCAGCACGGTTTTAGGTTACTACGAACGTTTTCTTGCCCGTTTCCCGACCCTCGGCGATCTGGCTCTCGCACGCCAAGACGAAGTCATGCCGTTCTGGGCCGGCCTGGGCTACTACGCACGTGCACGCAACCTGCACCGCTGTGCACAAGCCGTTTATACGCAGTACAACGGCGAATTCCCGCATGACCCTGAACTGATTGCGCAACTGCCTGGCATTGGCCGATCAACAGCGGGCGCCATTGCGGCTTTCTCATGGAAGGTGCGCACCCCGATCATGGACGGCAACGTCAAGCGTGTGTTTACCCGCTGGTTCGGCATCGAAGGCTACCCTGGCAGCAGCGCGATTGACAAAAAACTCTGGGAACTGGCCCACGACGTGCTGGATGCTGCCCCTGAAACACTGGATATTCGGGCCTACACCCAGGGCCTGATGGATCTGGGGTCGGGCCCTGTGCACGCCGAAATCCCTCATGCGGGGGCTGCCCCTGCGCAACGGGTGCCACGCCAGAGCGCATAACCTGCAGAACACGTTGCCTACGCCGAAACCTCGGGCCACACAGCCACAACGCCGCTGCCACATGCTGGTGCTGACAAGAGACGCAAACGTGCTGCTTGAGCAGCGTGGCGACAGCGGAATCTGGGGTGGCCTGCTTTGCCTGCCACAGTTTGACGATGAACACGCCATGCAACAATGGTGCATCCATCAAGGCATCACGCTGCGCCCGTCGGGCCGCATGGCCGGGCTGCAACATGTGTTTTCACATTTCAAGCTTGATATCACACCCTGGCACGCCACCACGACCGCTACCGCGCTGGCTGAACCCCGCACAACGCAGCAATGGTTTGCGCTATCGGGGCTGGCAGACCTGGCGGTTCCGGCACCCGTCAAAAAAATACTGGATGGCCTGACCACCCTGCCCTTGTTCAACGACTAACGCACCACCCCACGGTGTTTGCTGATGCTCATGAGCAAGCCACACGCCACCCCAAGGGTCAACAACGCCGTCCCGCCGTAACTCATGAACGGCAAGGGCACCCCTACCACCGGCAAAATCCCGGTGACCATGCCGATGTTCACGAACACATAGACAAAAAACATCATAGCCAGGGCACCGCCCAGCAAACGACCGAACTGCGTGGTGGCGCCAGCTGTGATGACCAGACCACGACCAATCAGCAAAAAGTACAACACCAGCAGAAGGATCCCGCCATAAAGGCCGAACTCCTCGGCATATACCGCGAAGACAAAGTCAGTTGTACGCTCGGGAATGAAATCGAGATGGGTCTGTGTCCCTTCCATATAGCCTTTGCCATACACCCCGCCGGAGCCGATCGCAATCATTGACTGGATGGTATGGAACCCCTTGCCCAAGGGGTCGGAACCTGGGTCAAGCAATGTGCAGACGCGATTCTTCTGGTATTCGTGCAAAACCACCCAGTCAACGCCAGGCTGGCAAATATCCGTTTCAAAATACACCAGCGTGCTCAGGCCAACGACACCCGCCAGGACCAGCGGAATCAACAGTTTGAACGACAAACCGGCAAAATAGATGACAAAAAAGCCGGACATGAAAACCAGCAACGCCGTACCCAGATCGGGCTGCTTGACGATCAGAATGAACGGGATCAGCAACAAAACCAGCGCAACGAAAAAATCAATAAGCCGAAACTTGCCCTCGTTGCGATGAAAATACCAGGCCAGCATCATGGGCACCGTGATTTTCAGCATCTCTGACGGCTGAATACGCACAATGCCCAAATCAAGCCAGCGGGTGGCCCCTTTGCTGGTTTCACCAAAAAACTCAACCCCCAGCAATAGCACGACGCCAAATACATACAGCAGAGGAGTCAGCTTCATCAACCACTTGGGCGGGGTCAAGGCAACAACCCACAAGGCAATGAAGGCCAGCACGAAATTACGCGCCTGATCCGCAAAACGCCAGTCGGTATCACCCACCGCCGAGTGCATGATGAGCAGGCCCATAAAGGCCATCAGCATCAGCACCAGAAGCAGCGGCCAGTCGAAGGCACCGAAAACGCGTGCAAGAATCTGCCCCAGGCGTCTCATGGCCGCCCCTCTGATGCCGACACCGGCGCAGGCGGCACATAGTCGCGCAGCCAATAGTCAAAAACCTTGCGGGCCAACGGCGCTGCTGCGGTGGAACCCCAGCCACCGTTCTCGATGATCAGGGCCAGGGCAATTTTCGGGTTTTCTGCCGGCGCATACGCCATGAACAAGGCGTGGTCACGCAACCGCTCATCAACGGCACTGGCATCGTATTTGGCGCCCCTGAGGCTATAGACCTGCGCCGTCCCGGTCTTGCCGGCGGCCTGATACTTTGCCCCCGCAAATGCGCGCCGGGCCGTCCCTTCGTTTACCACCCCCACCAGCGCCCGATTGATCACATCGACATTTGCCCGTTTCAGCGGCACCACATGCGAGGGTTCGGTAACTGTTTGCTCAAGCAGGCCGGTTTGCGCGTTACGCACGATATCCACAAGGTGCGGACGCATATAGGTTCCGCCATTGGCCAGTACGGCAGTTGCCTGGGCCAGCTGCAGCAACGTGAAGGCGTTATAGCCCTGACCCACGGCCACCGATACCGTTTCACCGGCGTACCAGCGCTGTTGCTCGGGCTTCTTGAATGCGCGCTGCTTCCAGTCGGTTGATGGCAAGATCCCTTTCTTTTCACCATCCAGATCAATGCCGGTGATCTGGCCGAAACCAAACTGGCTGCTGAAATCGTGCAAGGCATTCACCCCCATTTCAGGGCCCAGGGAATAAAAATAGGTATCTGACGAAACCACCAACGCCCGGTGCATGTCGGTCGGGCCATAAGCGACCGAACCGGCATTACGGAACTTCTGCCCGCCAAACTCATAAAACCCGGGGTCTGATATGCGCTGCGATGGCGTACGCAAGCCCATTTCCAGCGCGGCAAGGGCAACAAACGGTTTGTAGGTCGAACCAATCGGATACGTGCTGTACAACGGACGGTTCAACAACGGGAAGTCCGGAGATTCGTTCAGTTCGCGCCAGTTATCGACGTCAATACCATCAATGAACAGGTTCGGGTCGAATGAAGGCGCCGACACAAAGGCCAAAATCTCCCCGCTTTTAGGGTCAATGGCCACCAAAGCGCCCCGTCGACCTTCATACTCTTGCTCGGCCATCTGCTGCAAACCGATATCAAGCGACAAGACCAGATCAGAACCCGGCACCGGGTCGATGCGGTGCAAGGTCCGTACCGGGCGACCGGTCGCCGTCACCTCGACCTCTTCCAGACCGGTCTGGCCATGCAGCACCGACTCCCAGGTTTTCTCGATCCCTTTCTTGCCAATCGTCGATGTCCCCCGGTAATTGCCGGTTTGACCGCTTTCTTCGAGTTGTTCAAGGTCGGCCTCGGAAATACGGCCGACATAACCGATAACATGGGCTGCCGTCTTTCCGTAGGGATATTCGCGCACCCATCGGGCGCTCAGTTCAACACCCTCAAAACGATACGCATTGGCGGCAAACCAGGCCGCCTCGGTTTCATTCAGATTGTTGCGCAGGGGAATCTGGGTATAGCGACTGCTTTGCTGCACTTGCTGCAAAAAACGCTTGCGCTGGGTTGGCCCCAGATAAACCAGCTCGGAAATGTCGTCGAGTAACTGTTCAATGTTTTTGACCTTGGCCGGTGTCACGACCAGGGTGTAATCGCGGTAGTTGCGTGCCAGCACCACACCATTACGGTCAACGATTTCACCACGGCGCGGAGGAATCGGCATGACGGTGATCCGGTTGGCCTCGGCCCTGGCGGAAAACCCTTCAAAACGCACAACCTGCAAATACCAAAGCCGGGCCGCAAGCAAGCCGAAGCACACCAGCACGAACGACGCAGCCACAATGGCACGCACCAATATTTTGCGTTTCTGGGCCTTGGAAGTCTTTTTGAATTCGAACATACCGCGTACTGGCGCTGGCGTTACGCCGCCCCGGTTTCGATGTCATCGTGCATACGATTGGGCAAATAATGCAGCAAAATATAGGCGATCGGCCATAAGGCGACGGTGAACAAGGCCGCCCATAACCAGCTCCAGCCTATCCATTGCCCGGCCAGCCACGAACTGATCAAACCGTAAACGGCCCCGGGCACCACAAAAACCGGCAACAGATGCAATGCCTGCACGACGGCATTGAAACGCTGCAACCGTTTGCTCAGCAATACGACACCGTAGGTGGTTAGCCCATAAAGCAGGGCCTGGCCACCCAAGGGTGCGGCGTCATGGACGTCCATTAGCAAACCGAATAAAAATGCCGTGAACAGGTTAACGCGGCGCGGTTCATACAGGCACCAGAATGCCAGCACCAGCAGCAGCACGTTTGGTGCCGGCGTCCAGAGCCGCCACGACAACAACGAAACAACCCAGGCCAGCAGCACCGAACCCCATACCAGCCACAGACTGGCAGACTTGGCAAATGAGCGTGTATCAAGCGGTTGCAGATCTCTGAGCGACGAGCGGAAACCAGGACTGTTCATGAGCGCAATGCCTATTCGTTGACCACGGGTTCAGAAGCCGGGGTATCTGCCGCACCGCTCGTGTCCAGTACCAGAAAATGCCGGTAACGTTCAGGATGGGACGATGGCCTGACCAGCCCCATGGCAAAACCACTGACCGTATCACGCAAGACGTCTTCGATACGTCCCACCGCCAGCCCGGCGGGGAACAAGCCGCCAATACCACTGGTGACCAGTTCGTCACCCACCTGCACATCGGCATTCACCGGCAGGTATCTGACCTCGACTTTGCCATCGGGGTTCCCGCCAAAGGCGATCAGACGCAAACCATTGCGTACAACCTGAACCGGGACCGAAACCTTGCTGTCCGTCAGCAGTGCCGCCTCGGAGGTGAGCGGTGTAACCCGGATGATCTGGCCCACCACTCCCCTTCATCGATGACGGGCATGCCGGGCGCAATACCGCTGGAGCTGCCTTTGTTGAAAATCAGGTGGCGACTGAATACCGTGGCTGGCTCGTAGAGCACCTCGACTGCAATGGACTTCTGTTCACCCAGTTCGGTCACGCTCAGCAGACGCCGGAGCTGCTGATTTTCGGTGGACAGCTGGGCCATGTGGCTGGCCAGCTGGGCGAGCTCGATACGCTGACGCTGCAGGGCTTCTTTTTCAGTGCGGGCCTGATTGGCCGCGTTGAACCAGCTATCGACGACATCAGCCAGGTCGCGGGGCGCCATGGCAATGCGCTGAAACGGATAGATGAGCAGCGACACCACGCGACGGGCCGGGTCAAAGACCGGCCAGCGCGAATCAGCCACCAGCAATACCAGGCTGATGAGAACAATGACCAGCAGCCGAACCTCGGGCGCAGGCCCCCGCTTGAACAAACGAAGATTCGGATTGCGCTGCATCGGTCAAAGCCGCACCGTCTGGTTCAGTCGTAGATGAAGACCGTACCCAGGCGCTCGAGGTGCTCGAGCGCCTCGCCGCACCCGCGGACAACGCAGGTGAGCGGGTCTTCAGCCACGATGACGGGCAAACCGGTTTCTTCTTGCAAGAGACGATCAAGGTCGCGCAGCAACGCGCCGCCACCGGTCAGGGCAATGCCCTTTTCGGTAATATCGGCACCCAGTTCGGGCGGAGTCTGTTCAAGCGCCGTTTTGACCGCGGAAACGATCTGGTTCAGCGGATCGGTGAGCGATTCGAGGATTTCGTTGGACGACACGGTGAAACTGCGCGGCACACCTTCGGACAAGTTGCGACCTTTGACTTCGATTTCGCGTATTTCCGCACCCGGGAAGGCAGAACCGATTTCTTTCTTGATGTATTCGGCCGTGGGTTCGCCAATGAGCATGCCGTAATTGCGGCGGATGTAATTGATGATGGCCTCGTCGAACTTGTCGCCACCGACACGCACCGAACCCTTGTAGACCATGCCGCCCAGCGAAATAACGGCCACTTCGGTGGTACCGCCACCGATATCGACCACCATGGAACCGCTGGCATCGGACACGCCCAGACCCGCACCGATGGCGGCGGCCATGGGCTCTTCGATGAGATACACCTGACTGGCACCGGCACCCAGTGCCGATTCGCGAATGGCGCGGCGTTCGACCTGGGTTGAGCCGCAGGGCACACACACAATAATGCGCGGGCTGGGTGCAAACATGCTGCCCGGATGAACCATGCGGATAAACTGCTTGAGCATTTGCTCGGTGACGGTGAAATCGGCAATAACGCCGTCTTTCATGGGGCGAATGGCTTCGATGTTTCCCGGCACACGACCCAGCATCTGCTTGGCCTCGCGGCCTACCGCCTGAATGATTTTCTTGCCATTGGGGCTACCATCGTGGCGGATGGCGACGACCGAAGGCTCATCAAGCACAATACCCTTGCCACGAACGTAAATAAGCGTGTTGGCCGTACCAAGGTCGATGGCCATATCGCTGGAAAAATAACTGCGGAGAAATCCGAACATGTGCGCTCAGTAGAGATAAATTAGAAGCGAGTTAACAAGCCATCGCGGTTCAGAGATTAACACGCGCACCACGGGCCTAATTAAGAGATTTAGCCATAAATGATAACTTATAATTGGGTTTAGCCAGGGGCCGCCAGTCTGCCCCTTCAATTTTTAGTAACGGACTCTTCACCGGACTATTCCATGGCCATTACCCAAGACGACGTCACCCGCGTCGCGCGTCTTGCGCGCATCGCACTGTCGGAATCCGACAGCCAAACCATGCAAACCGAACTCAACGGCATCCTGGGCCTCATTGAAGAACTGCAAGCCGTTGACACCTCCGGCATCGAACCCATGGCACACCCCTGTCGGCACATCAAGACATTGCCCTGCGCCTGCGTGACGACCAGCCTCTGCCCACACAGTCGGTTGGACAGCGCGACGCCCTCATGACCAACGCACCGGCTCAAACCGAAGGCTTGTTCCTGGTGCCCACGGTCATTGAATAAATTCTCACCGAATATTACTTATGTCCATGTCTCACGAATATGACAGCATTGCCGCACTGCGCGATGCACTGACAACGCGCAAGGTCAGCGCCACAGAACTGGCCAACAGTGCGCTGCAGGCCGCCCAGGCTCACGCATCACTGAACGCGTTCCTGCACATTGACCCCGAACTCACGCTGGCCCAGGCACGCGCCGCTGACGCCCGGCTGGCATCGGGTCAGGCCGATGCCCTTACCGGGGTACCCATCGCCCACAAAGACGTTTTTGTCACGCAAGGCTGGCGCACCACCGCCGCCAGCAAAATGCTGGAACACTACACCAGCCCGTTCGATGCCACCGTGGTGTCACGCCTGGCCCAGGCTGGTGCCGTGTCCATCGGCAAACTGAACTGCGACGAATTCGCCATGGGCTCCGGCAACGAGAACTCTGCGTTTGGCCCGGCCCGCAACCCCTGGAATGTCAACCATGTACCAGGCGGCTCATCGGGGGCTCGGCCGCTGCCGTAGCCGCCGGTATCGTGCCGGCCACCACAGGTACCGACACGGGCGGCTCCGTACGCCAGCCCGCCGCCCTGTGCGGGGTCAGCGGCATCAAACCCACCTACGGTATGGTATCGCGGTTTGGCATGATTGCCTTCGGCTCAAGTCTTGACCAGGCCGGGCCGGTGGCCCGCCACGCCAAAGACCTGCTCGAACTGCTCGACACCATGAGCGGCTTCGACGAGCGTGACTCCACCAGCCTTGAGTTTTGCGACGGCGTCGCCAATGCGCCTGGCCGTATTCGCAGCGAATTCAACGACGCAGTTGCCCGCTTCGACGCCAACGGGTCGAAACCCTGCAAGGCCTGCGCATTGGTGTTCCAACCGAATTTTTCAACGAAGGCCTGTCAGCCGACGTGGGTGCCGCCGTCGAGGCCGCGCTGCAACAGTACGAAGCGCTGGGCGCCACACGTGTCAGTATTTCACTGCCTCGCACCAAACTGTCCATCCCGGCTTACTACGTCATTGCGCCGGCCGAAGCCTCCAGCAACCTGTCGCGCTACGACGGGGTTCGCTACGGGTATCGCACCCCCAGCTATACTGACCTGGCTGACATGACCAGCCGGTCACGCGCCGAAGGTTTCGGCCAGGAAGTCATCCGGCGCATCATGGTTGGCACCTATGTGCTGTGCCATGGCTACTACGATGCCTACTACCTGCAGGCGCAGCGCGTCCGGCGCATGATCGCCAACGATTTCCAGCAGGCCTTTGCCGGGCAGTGCGACGTCATCATGGGGCCGGTCACGCCAACCGTTGCCAAACGCATCGGCGACAACCGTGATGACCCTACCGCCGACTGGCTGGCCGATATCTACACGCTGGGTGTCAGCCTGGCCGGCTTGCCGGCCGCCTCCATCCCCTGCGGGTTTGGCGGCGCCGATTCCAGCCTGCCCGTCGGGCTGCAGATCATCGGCAACTATTTCCGTGAAGGTCAGGTCCTGGCTGTCGCCGACCGCTTCCAGCAAGCCACCGACTGGCATCAACGTAAACCGGAACTGAAATAATGGAATGGGAAATTGTCATCGGGCTTGAAACTCACGCCCAGCTATCGACGGCATCCAAAATCTTTTCGGGCAGCAGCACCACCTACGGCGCCCTGCCCAACACGCAAGCCAACGAAATCGACATGGCCCTGCCCGGCAGCCTGCCAGTCATGAACCGCGGTGCGGTCGAACGCGCGATTGCCTTTGGCCTGGCGGTGGGGGCCCATGTTGCGCCGCGCTCAATCTTCGCGCGCAAAAACTACTTTTACCCCGACCTGCCCAAAAACTATCAAATCAGCCAGTTTGAGCTCCCGGTCGTTCAAGGTGGCGAAATCCGGTTTTTTGTCGGCGATACCGAAAAAACAGTTCGCCTGACACGTGCCCACCTTGAAGAAGACGCCGGCAAATCACTGCACGAGAACTTCACCGGGCCGCATGGCGAATCGTCCACCGGCATCGACCTGAACCGCGCCGGCACTCCCCTGCTTGAAATCGTCTCTGAACCCGAAATCCGTTCGGCGGCCGAAGCGGTAGCCTACGCGCGCACCCTGCACAGCCTGGTCGTATGGCTGGGTATTTGCGACGGCAACATGCAGGAAGGTTCATTCCGCTGCGACGCCAACGTATCGGTTCGCCCCAAAGGCCAGGCCGAATTTGGCACGCGCTGCGAAATCAAGAACCTGAACTCGTTCCGCTTCCTTGAACGCGCCATCATTCACGAAGCACAACGGCAAATCGAACTGATCGAAGATGGCGGCAAGGTGCGCCAGGAAACCCGCCTGTACGACGCCGACAAAGACGAAACACGCAGCATGCGCAGCAAGGAAGATTCCGACGATTACCGGTACTTCCCCGACCCTGACCTGCCGCCGCTGGTGATTGCCCCCGAATGGGTTGAGCGCGTCAAGGCCAGCATGCCCGAATTGCCCGGCGCCAAGCGCAAGCGCTTCGAATCCGACCTGGGCCTCACCGGCTACGATGCCGCTCAATTGACCATGAGCCGCGCCGTTGCCGATTATTTTGAAGCCACCGCCAGACACCTGCCCGACGGCCAGGCCAAGCTGGCCGCCAACTGGGTACTGGGCGAAGTCTCGGCTGCACTGAACCGCGACGAAAAAGACATCGATGCCATCCCGGTCAGCGCTGAAGCCCTGGCTGGCCTGATCAAACGCATCATCGATGGCACCATTTCCAACAAAATCGCCCGAGATGTATTTGCAGCCATGTGGGCCGGCGAAAATGGCGGTGAGGCCGATGCCATCATCGACGCCAAAGGCCTGAAGCAGATCAGTGACACCGGTGCCATCAGCAAGATGGTTGACGATGTCCTGGCCGCCCACCCGGCCATTGTCGAAGAATATCGCGCTGGCAAACAGAAAGCCTTCAATTCACTGGTCGGCCAGATCATGAAGGCCGCAAAGGGCAAGGCGAACCCGCAGCAGGTCAACGACCTGCTGAAGGAAAAGCTGGGTTAAACGCCGTATTTCTTGCGGTAAGCCGCGACGGCATCGCGGTGTACCGCAAGATCGGTACTGTTTTCAAGCAGTGCCATGATGTCGGCCAGCGACGCGATGCTGACCACCGGCATGCCATAGCGGTTAGATACGTCCTGTACGGCCGAATGCGCCGACAAGGCGTCATCGGGGCCGGCGCGCTCCATGCGGTCAAGCGCAATAAGAACAGCCGCAGGCTCTGCCCCTGCCGCACGAATGATCTGCACCGATTCACCCACCGACGTACCGGCCGTAATCACGTCATCGATAATCACCACACGCCCCTGCAACGGAGCACCCACCAGCACCCCGCCTTCGCCGTGGTCTTTGGCCTCTTTGCGATTGAACGCAAACGGGATGTCGCGACCTTGCATGGCCGGATGCTGTGACAACGCCACTGCTGTCGCTGTCGCCAGCGGAATGCCCTTGTAGGCCGGCCCGAACAGCATGTCGAACTGAAGGCCGGAATCGACCAGGGCCTGGGCATAAAACTGCGCCAGGCGACCCACCGACAAACCCGAATTGAACAACCCGGCGTTGAAAAAATAAGGACTTAAACGCCCTGACTTGACCTTGAATTCACCAAAGCGCAAAACGCCCTGCTGAAGTGAAAATTTGACGAAATCGGTACGTGTGGTGGTTTCGGACATGGGCAGACACTAATCAGGTAAGAACTAAAACCACATTATCGTCGATAATATCTTTGCCGGGCAGCCGGCCCATACAGAAGGATCCCCTATGCGAATGCCTGTTTACTACATTTCACACGGTGGCGGCCCCTGGCCCTGGATGCCGGAAGCCAGCGAAAAATACGCCATTTTGACCGCAGCGCTGCGCGACATACCCAGTCAACTGCCGCGCAAACCCAAAGCCATACTTATGGTGTCGGCGCACTGGGAAGCCGATGGCGGTTTCCTGATCATGGGCAACCCGAACCCGCCCATGCTGTATGACTATTACAACTTCCCGCCCCATACTTACGAGATTCAATACCCTGCTCCCGGTTCGCCCGAACTGGCCCGTCGTGTTGCCGGCCTGCTGGACACCGCAGGTCTGCCGCATGCCATCGACACCGAACGCGGTTTTGATCATGGGGCATTTGTGCCGTTGGCCGTCATGTGGCCACAGGCTGATATTCCGGTCGTTCAACTGTCGATTGAAACCCATTTCGACCCTGAACTGCACTGGCCCTTGGCCGCGCCCTTGCACCCCTGCGCGATGAAGACGTGCTGATCATTGGCAGTGGCCTGAGCTACCACAACCTGCGCGAAATTCGCAGCATTGGTGCCGAGCCGTCAGCCCAGTTTGATGCCTGGTTGCAAAAAGTGCTGGTACAAGACCCGATCAGCCAGCGCAGCGCCGCCCTGTGCGACTGGGAAAACGCACCTGCCGCCCGTCGCGCCCACCCGCGCGAAGACCACCTGCTTCCCCTGATGGTGGCCACGGGTGCCGCAGAAACAGAAACGGCGACCTGTGTCCACCACGAGGTCACCGCGTTTGCGAACATTACGGCGTCAAGTTTCAGGTTTGGTTAACCGGTAGCACCCGGTGTCTTGCAGGGTTGCCTGCAAGCAGCCATGAGGTACCAGGCCGTTGATGTGTTCGTGCCGGCAACGGTTTAACCCGAGCGTGGCAGCGCCGATGCCGGCAGCCCGAATACCCGGTCAAATCCCCAGCTGAACACAAAGGTGTACACCAGGAAAAACACAATAAAACCGGCGTCAAGCACCAGGGCTTCCCACAATGACACGTTCAGCCACCAGGCAAAGAACGGCACCAGGAACACCACCAGCCCCCCTCGAAACCGATGGCGTGAATCAGGCGTCGGCCCAGGCTACGGCCACGCTTGCGCTGACGCGCTTCCCAGCGTTCATAAATGATGTTCCAGGCCAGATTCCACACAACGGCAATGGCGGAGGCGGCCACCGAGGCCACCCCTGCACTGGTCGCGTCGTAACCCAGCAAATACAACACGGTTCCCGTCAGGGCAATCGCAATGCCTTCATACAGTGACACATACACTACCCTGCGCTTGATGCCCTGCATGATTTACAGCGCCGTGTCGTAGTCAATGATCAAAGGCGCGTGGTCGCTGAACCACTGGTCTTTAAACACCCAGCCCCGGGTGGCGGTAGCCGCAATGTCGGCCGTGGCAATCTGGTAGTCAATACGCCAGCCCACGTTGTTGGCGCGCGCCTGACCCCGGTTGCTCCACCAGGTGTAGGCCTCGCCTTGTGCATCGGGGTAAAGCCGGCGAAACACATCAACCCACGCCAGCTCGTCAAATACCCGCGTCAGCCAGGCCCGTTCTTCAGGCAGAAACCCGCTGTTCTTGAGATTGCCCTTCCAGTTTTTAAGGTCAATCTCTTTGTGGGCAATGTTCCAGTCACCACACAAAATAACACGGCGCCCGGCCTGGGCCAGCGCCTGCAAATGGCCGTAGAAAACGTCCATGAAACTGTATTTTGCGGCCTGGCGGTGATCACCACTGGAACCTGAGGGCAAATACACCGAAATGACTGAAAAACCGTCGTACACCAGTTCGATATAACGGCCTTCCGCATCAATTTCAGGCACACCCAGCCCTTCAATCACCTGATCGGGCGTCTGGCGAGCATAGATACCCACACCGCTGTAGCCCTTCTTTTCAGCATAATGGAAATACCCCTGGTAGCCCGATGGGGTACGCATTTCGGGGGTCAGGTTGGCGTCTTGTGCCTTCAGTTCCTGCAGACAGATAAAGTCGGCCTTCTGTTGCGGCAGCCATTCGAAAAAACCTTTGTTGGCCGCCGAACGAATACCGTTCAGGTTAGCCGAAATAACACGCAGCATAAATCAGGATTCCGCTTCACGGCCGGTAGAATCAAGGGCACGGATTTCAGTGCGCTTCAACCACAGCAGCACCAAACCCGGCAACGCAATCACTACCGTCAAAACAAAAAATGGGGCCAGCCTATGGCCTCGACCAGTGGCGGTGTCAATGGACCGGCCAGATACGTACGCCCCACGGCCGACAAGGCTGACAACAAGGCAAACTGGGTGGCCGAAAACTGCTGGTTGCACAGAGCCATCAGCAAGGCCACAAACGCGGCGGTACCCAGCCCCCGCAAATGTTTTCAATGGCCACGATGATACCCATGGAATACAGATGCGGCGGCGTAACGGCCAGCACCCAGTAGCCAAAATTCGATACCGCCTGCAACAGACCAAAGATCATCAAGGACCGGTACAAGCCCAGGCGGGCCATGATACTGCCCCCGGCCAGAGCGCCCACAATGGTGGCAATCAGGCCAAAAATCTTGTTTACCGCCCCCACCTCTTCGGTGCTGAACCCCGCTCCGCGAATCAGGAACGTGGTCGACAGCGCCCCGGCAAACGCATCGCCCAGCTTGTACAGCACAATCAGCAGCAAAATAAGAACGGCACCCCGACGGCTGAAAAACTCGGCCAAAGGCGCTACAACGGCCACCCCAAAGTACGGGGCGCGGCCGCGACAACCTCGGGTTCGGGCGCAAGCACTGTGGCAAAAGCGCAAAACAGCATGAATACACCCATCAAGGCGTAGGTGTATTGCCAGCCCAGCCACGTACCGGCCAGCACCAGGGCAAGGCCGCCGGACACAATCATGGCCAGCCGGTACCCCAATACCTTCAAGGCCGCCCCGGCCGCGCGCTCATTGTCGCGCAAGACATCGGTACTGTACGCATCAAAGGCAATGTCTTGTGTTGCCGATAAAAAAGCAACGATAACCGCCGCTGCCGCCAGAAGACCCAGGTGTGTCGAGGGCGACAAGGTGCCCATCAGGATAATGAACAACCCCAGCAACACCTGGGTGAAAAACATCCAGCTGCGTCGGCGCCCCAGAAAATCCGGAGCATAGCGGTCAACCAGCGGCGCCCACAGGAATTTAAGGGTATAAGCGGTGCCGACCAGCGTCAGAAAACCGATGTTTTGCAGTGAAACATCTGAAACCGTTGCCCAAGCCTGCAGCGTACCGGTGACCAGAGCCAGCGGCAAGCCGCTGGCAAAGCCAAGCACCAGCAGCGGGTACACCCGGGGCTGGCATAAACACTATTGAAGGTTGAAATGATGCGCTCCGTCAGACCGGTGCGTACGGTGATTCAAACCGGTAAACCGCCAGCGCACTGCGCCAGCCTGCCAGAAACCTGACTTCCTTACCCTGGTTGAAGGCGGCCACATGGGTGACCTTCAAACCCAGCTGACGCGCCAGATCTTCAAAGTCGCTCATCGTACACAAATGAATATTGGGGGTGTTATACCACTCGTAGGGCATCTGGCCGGTGACCGGCATGCGCCCTTTCAGAATCGACAAGCCATGCGTCCAGTGCCCGAAGTTCGGAAACGACACAATGCCGTAGCGGGCTACTCGCGCCATTTCGCGCAAAATGTGTTCGGTGTGGTGCATGGACTGCAAGGTTTGCGACAACACCACCGAATCAAACTGCTGGTCGGCAAACAGGGCCAACCCTTCTTCCAGGTTTTGCTGTATGACCCTTACACCGCGCTGCACCGAGGCAATCACCCGGGTGTCGTCAAACTCGACGCCGGCGCCATCAACCTGTTTGTGATCACGTAGCCACGCCAGCAAAGTGCCATCACCGCAGCCCAGGTCAAGCACGCGGCTGCCCGGTGCTATCCATTGGGCGATACGCAACAGGTCGGGACGATTTTCCATGCTTGAGGAAGGAATCTTGGTCATCATGCCAGCACCCCCAGGGTACGTGTCCGTTCGGGCAGGCCCAGTTCGCGCGCGATCTGGTCGTAATACCCCTGCACCACGGCATGGTAGCGACGATCGTCCAGCAGGAAAGCATCGTGGCCATGCGGCGCATCAATCTCGGCGTAGGTGACTGGCAACTTGTTTTTCAGCAAGGCTTCAACGATTTCTCGTGAACGCGAAGGAGGGAAACGCCAGTCGGTTGTAAATGAAACCAGCAAGAACCCGGCCTTTACCGTGTCAAGTGCTTTGGCCAGATCACCGCCATGACGACGTGCCGGATCAAAGTAATCGAGTGCCCGGGTAATCAGCAGATACGTGTTGGCATCAAAATAAGTGGAAAACTTTTCGCCCTGGTAGCGCAAGTAGGACTCGACCTCAAATTCGACGCCATAGCCGTAATGAAACTCGCCACCCTCGGCCGGTTCACGCTGGGTGCGACCGAACTTGGTGTCCATGTCATCGTCAGACAGGTAGGTGATGTGGCCCACCATGCGTGCCAGCGACAGGCCACGGCGCGGCACCGTATTGTGGGCGTAGTAATCACCCCCGTGAAAATCAGGGTCGGTGATGATGGCACGGCGTGCGACTTCGTTAAACCCGATATTCTGGGCGGACAGGCGCGGGGTACTGGCAATGACAATGCAGTGCCCCACACGATCGGGACAGGTCATTGACCACCCCAGCGCTTGCATACCCCCAACGAGCCCCCCATGACTGCCGCAAACTTCCTGATACCGAAGTAATCAGCCAGACGGGCCTGGGCCTGCACCCAGTCTTGTACGGTCAGCATCGGAAATGCGGCCCCCAGGGCTTGCCGGTTTCGGGGTTGATACTGGCCGGCCCGGTAGAACCGAAGCATGAACCAATGTTGTTCACGCCAATCACAAAGAAACGGTCGGTATCCAGCGCCTTGCCGGGACCAACCATGTTGTCCCACCAGCCGATATCGTTGGGATCGCTGGCCGAAATTCCCGCCACATGGTGTGACGCGTTAAGGGCGTGACATACCAGCACCGCATTACTGCGGTCGGCATTCAAGGTGCCATAGGTTTCAACGGCAAGCTCGTAACGCGGCAAAACCTGCCCGCTGACCAGTTGCAAGGGTTCGTCAAAACCAATGTATTCAGGAGAAACGATACCGACAGAACCTGGCGGCACGGTGACAGGACGTGTGTTTTGTGTAGCTGTGTTTGATGAAGGGGCCATAGGCGGACCTCTTTAGCTGGATTTATGACGCGCCCGCAAGCAGATCAAGCAAATCGGCGCTGGAAATTTCAAAACGATTTTAGCACCTTGGTGTGGATGCTTTTAACCATCCTGGTTGGCGAGCTTTGAAATAATTGATACATTTATGTCAAATAATTTCAAAACATGCGGTTTTGTAGAAACCCAGGTCAGGCCCCACCAGAAGGACAACAACAATAATGACTGCACCAATCCCCGCCATCAGTCCGTTAACCCGCCGTGAAACCGAATGTCTTTTTTGGGCATCAAAAGGCAAGACCAGTTGGGAAATCGGCAACATTGTCGGGTGTTCAGAACGAACCGCCAACTACCATATTGCCAATGCCTGCCTGAAAATGGATGTGCATGGGCGTCAGGCCGCCATTGCACTGGCGCTGGTGGCAGGCTACCTGCCCGACACGCCCAAGCCCATGGCGCACCAAGTGGCTGACGTCACATCGCGACTGGAAGCCGCATGAGTTCGCCAACGAAAGAAACCCTGGCACCAGGACCAGCCCCGTCCTGAAAAGCATGGTTCGCCTCACCACCCATCAGCCGCCCGGCGCCTTGATGGCCCTTAAAAATTCATCGGCCTGAGCCTGCGGAAACGACCCGGCAGGCGCCGTGACCAGCCCTTCAGTTACCGAGCCGGAATGCATCCAAACCACCCCTTCCAGCCGCAACAGGCCTTTAGGGCCCTGGCCTTCAATACTGAAACGGGTGCCAGGCTCGGGCAATGCTTCGGGCGGGGTCAGGCCAAAATTGCCATAAAACGACTGGACGATCTGGCGATACATCAAGGTGCGTTGTTCGGCATCTTGGCCGACCTCGGGTGGCAACGGGGCATGACCCACGGCAAATACCGTGTCATTGAGCACTGTACCGCTCAAGGTAAACGGAATGTCATGGCCCGCAAACGGCAAGGTTTTGGTTTGCTCACGTGGCTTGTCGGGGAATATGGCCACCACCTGCCCATCGGCCAGTGAAACCTCGCGCCAGTTGTAATCGGGCGAACAGGCCGCCAGCAAAACCATCAGCAGAACTGCAGCAACCGAACGAAAACGCACTACACTACCCCCGAAACAAACCCGGTATACCACCGGAAACCAGTTACAGGCCCTATTGTAAGTGCTCGGGTAAAATCCGCAGCCAAACGGCCTTTAAAAGAAGACTCTCTGCATGAACCAACGCCCTGAACGACACTCGCTTCTGCGCCCTGAAGCCCAGGTACTCAAAGGTATTTTGCGCGGCATCGAAAAAGAAGGCCTGCGGGTTGACCCTGACGGCAATCTGGCACGCACACCCCACCCCGTCAAACTGGGCAGCGCCCTGACCCACCCAAAAATCACCACCGACTACTCTGAAGCCCTGCTCGAGCTGATCACCGGCACGCACGGCAACATTGAGACACTGCGTGGTGAGCTGACCGACATCCACCGGTTTGTCGCCAGCCAGCTTGACAACGAAATCATCTGGAACCAGTCCATGCCGGCCATTTTGCCCGGCGAAGCCGATATCCCCATCGGCTGGTATGGCACATCAAATACCGGCATGCTCAAGCATGTGTACCGGCGCGGCCTGGCCGAACGCTACGGCAAGGCCATGCAATGCATCGCCGGAGTACATTACAACTTCTCGTTGCCCGACGCGGTCTGGTCATTGCTGGACACCGGCGGAAACCGCATTGAAGAACAGCGCTCGCTGGGCTATATGGCCCTGATCCGCAACTTCACCCGTTACTCCTGGCTACTGATGTATCTGTTCGGTGCCTCACCCGCCATTTCCACCAGCTTCGTCAAAGGCCAGTCGCACCAGCTGGAACGCTTCGATGACGATACCCTGTACCTGCCCCATGCCACCAGCCTGCGCATGAGCGACCTGGGTTACAACAACAAGGCCCAGTCGGAACTGGAACTTTGCTACAACGACATTGAAACCTTCCTGAAGCGTCTGCATGGGGCGGTGACTACACCCTTCCCCGCCTACGAAGCCATTGGCACCCATCGCAACGGCGAATGGATACAGCTCAATACCAACCTGCTGCAAATCGAAAACGAGTATTACTCCAGCATACGTCCCAAACGCACCGTCGAACGCGGCGAGCGGCCATCGACGGCCTTGGCGGCACGCGGCATCCAATACATTGAAGTGCGCTGTCTGGATATCGACCCGTTCTGCCCGATCGGCATCCCGGAAACCACCAGTGCCTTCATGGATGCCTTCCTGCTGTTCTGTGCGGCCGAAGACAGCCCCATGTTCGCCAACAACGGTTTTTGCCGTGACAGCAGCGATAACTTCGGCGTGGTTGCCAAGCGCGGTCGTGAACCTGGCCTGATGCTGGTGCGGCAGAATCAGCCTGTCAGTCTGCGCGACTGGGGGCAAGAACTGGTTGAACGCATCGCGCCCTATGCCGAACTGCTTGACCTGGCCTATAACACTGACATGCACGCACGCGCCCTGGCGGTGCAACAGGCCAAAGTCCATGATATAAGCCAGACGCCTTCTGCGCAGCTGCTGGAGCAGCTGAAAGACACCGGGCAAAGCTTTCACGCCTTCACCCTGCAGCAAAGCCAGGCCCATCATCAGGCGTTACTGGCGCAACCCCTGCCGGCCGAAACACTGACGCGCTTCCAGCATCTGGCGGCAGAGTCATTGGCCGACCAGGTCGAAATTGAAAACAGCGATACGGAATCCTTCGATGACTATGTAACCCGCTACCACGAAGCGCTGGCCGAGCCTGTCGTGGCCTGGTCAAATACAAGGTAGCCCGCCCAGGCATGCAAGGGTAAGATAACCACACGCTGCCTAACCGCAACCTGGTTAACTTACCCGGAGACACGTCATGAGCACCATCAACAGTTTTGGCGCCCGCCATACCCTGCCCGTCGGCAACGAATCGTACGAAATCTACCGGCTTGATGCGGTAAAAGGCCAGGGGCTTGACGTTGCCAGCCTGCCCTACAGCCTGAAAATACTGCTTGAAAACCTGCTGCGCACCGAAGATGGCGCCGACGTTACCGCCGACGACATCCGTGCGTTGGCTGGCTGGAACCCGGCGGCAGAACCCGATAAAGAGATCGCCTTTACCCCTGCCCGCGTCGTGCTGCAAGACTTCACCGGTGTACCCGCCGTGGTTGATCTGGCCACCATGCGGGAAGCCGTACAGGCACTGGGTGGCGACCCGGCCAGAATCAACCCTCTGGCCCCGGTTGAGCTGGTTATCGACCACTCGGTCATTGTCGATGTATTCGGGCAAAAAACCGCCTTCGCACAAAACGTCGACATCGAATACCAGCGTAACGTAGAACGCTACCAGTTCCTGCGCTGGGGCCAGGAAGCATTTGAGAACTTCAAGGTCGTGCCACCGGGCACGGGCATTGTCCACCAGGTCAACCTTGAACACCTGTCGCGCGTGGTCTTCACCAAAGACAGCAACGGCGTCAAACAGGCCTACCCCGATACCTGCGTGGGCACCGATTCCCACACCCCCATGGTTAACGGCCTGGGCATTGTCGCCTGGGGGTTGGCGGTATTGAAGCCGAGGCGGCCATGCTGGGTCAGCCGATTTCCATGCTCATCCCGAAAGTGGTGGGCTTCAAACTGACGGGGGCCCTGCCTGAAGGCACTACCGCCACTGACCTGGTTCTGACCATCACCGACATGCTGCGCAAGCATGGGGTGGTCGGCAAGTTTGTCGAATTCTACGGCCCCGGTGTATCGGCTGTGCCGCTGGCCAACCGGGCCACCATTGGCAACATGAGCCCGGAATACGGCTCAACCGTTGCCATTTTCCCGATCGATGACGAAACCCTGCGCTACATGGCGCTAACCGGCCGCCCGCAGGCCCAGATTGACCTGGTCAAAGCGTATGCCCAGGCCCGGGGTCTGTGGCACGACCCGGCCGCCGAACCCCGCTATTCAGAACGCCTTGAGCTTGACCTGGGCACCGTCGTGCCCTCGATTGCCGGGCCAAAGCGCCCGCAAGACCATATTGCCCTGACCGCCGCCAAGCATGCCTTTGAGTCTGCGCTACCCTCTTACCTGGGCGCCAAAGCCAGCCATGGCAAACCCGCCTCGCCCGGCCTGCCTGACCATGGGGCCGTGGTCATCGCTGCCATCACGTCGTGCACCAACACCTCGAACCCGGCCGTGATGATCGCCGCCGCGCTGCTGGCCAAAAAGGCGGTCGAAAAAGGCCTGTCGCGCAAACCCTGGGTCAAGACCAGCCTGGCCCCCGGGTCGCGCGTCGTCACCGATTACTACGAACGTGCCGGGCTGACCCCTACATGGATGCCCTGGGCTTCAACCTGGTCGGCTATGGCTGCACCACCTGCATCGGCAACTCCGGGCCATTGATCCCGGAAGTCAGCCAGGCCATTCACGAGCACGACCTGACCGTGGTGTCCGTCTTGTCGGGCAACCGCAACTTCGAAGGCCGCATCCACCCCGAAGTGAAAATGAACTACCTGATGTCGCCGCCACTGGTAGTCGCTTACGCGCTGGCCGGCACCATGAACATTGATCTGTACAACGAACCCCTGGGCAAGGGCTCCGACGGTAACGAGGTCTACCTGAAAGACCTGTGGCCATCCACTGCCGAAGTACAGGCCGTTATTGACGCCACCATCTCAACCGACATGTTCACCGCCGGATATGCCAACGTGTTTGCCGGCGATGCCCGCTGGCAAAGCCTGCCTACACCCAAAGGGCAACTTTTCCAGTGGGACGATGGTTCCACCTATGTGCGCAAGCCCCCGTACTTTGCCGACATGCCCCGCCAGCCTGGGCCGGTCTCCGACATTGCAGGCGCCCGAGTACTGGCCCTGCTGGGCGACTCGGTCACTACCGACCACATCAGCCCGGCCGGCTCCATCGCCAAAACATCACCGGCTGCGGCCTACCTGATGGAACACGGTATTGCGCCTGCCGACTTCAACTCATACGGTTCACGTCGCGGCAATCACGAAGTGATGATTCGCGGCACCTTCGCCAACGTACGGCTGCGCAACCAACTGGCGCCGGGCACCGAGGGCGGCTTCACCCGCGACTTCACCCGGCCAGGAGCGCCAGTCACCACCATTTATAACGCGTCCACCCATTACGCCCAGGCCGGCATCCCCTGGTGATTCTGGCCGGCAAAGAATACGGGTCAGGGTCATCACGCGATTGGGCGGCCAAAGGCACTGTTTTGCTGGGGGTACGCGCGGTGATTGCCGAATCGTATGAACGCATCCATCGCTCCAACCTGCTGGGCATGGGCGTGCTGCCCCTGCAATTCCCGGCCGGGGAGTCGGTGCAATCGCTGGGGCTGACGGGCGAAGAAATCTTTTCGATTACCGGCGTCGAAGCCTTGAATACGGGAGCCATACCTGACCGGGTCAGGGTCACAGCCGGCGCCATCAGTTTTGAGGCGGTAGTACGCATTGATACGCCCAGCGAGGCCCAGTATTACCGGCATGGCGGCATCATGCAGTATGTCCTGCGCAATTTGCTGAACCCGGCTTGAGTTAACCGTGACATTGGCGGCCGCACCGCGTCGGCCGCCGGCGCTCAACCCGTTTTTAACCCCTGGGCCCAACGGGCATACACCCGCTCAAGCACCGTCTTCAATTCGGCCGTGCGGGCTTCCAGATTGGCCAGCGTTTCTTCCACCGAGGTCACGGCAGGGTTGCCGGCCGCATGTTCGCGGCGCAAGAAACCGCCATTGCGTTCGTAATAATCGCGAACCAGATCCGGGGTCATTTCAAAATGAGACTGCATGCCGATATGCAGGTCACGCACCACAAACGCCTGATTGACACAATGTGGACCCGTGGCAATGCGGCATGCCTGCTGGGGCAGATCGAAGGTGTCACCATGCCACTGAAACGTCAGTAATGAGGTATCTGGCCCGGCCCCCACCATTCGTGCGCAACCGGGTGGGCATCGACAACAATCGGTTGCCAGCCGATCTCTGCCCGATGGTTGCGACGTACGCAAGCCCCCAGGGCTTTGGCCAATTGCTGCGCCCCCAGACAATGACCGGCTACCGGAATATCTTGCGCGTCGGCCCGCCGGATCAGTGCCCGCTCGTGCTCAAGCCAGTCATGGTCGTCGTTGGCCCCCATCGGGCCACCCATGAAAATCAACCCGCTGAAGGCATCGGGCTGCTCGGGTATGGCGTGCCCCTTGTAAATTTCAATGAGGGTATGAGGCAAACCCAGGGCGTCAATAATGCTGGTTACCGAGCCCGGGCGGCCAATATCGGTATGCTGGAAAATCGCGACAGGTTTCATGCGTGCTGCAAAAATTGTGATTCAAGTTCGGCCGCAAACCTTAACACTTGTTCGTCGGCATAGCGACGCCCCACCACCTGAAGCCCGAAGGGCAAGCCGTGCAGGTTAACGCCCAATGGCATCGACAACGCCGGCTGTTGGGTGACGTTAAAGGGAAATGAAAAACTGTTGGCGCTGAACCAGTTTTCCGCCTGTGGCGTGGCCGGAACCGGGCTATCGAGCAGGGGCGCAACGCGTGACGTGGACGGCGTCAGCAAGACATCAATGTCATTGAATACCCTGGCCAGACGCGTGGCGTATTGCCGTAAAACAGCGCGGCTGCGCACCAGATCTTCTGCACATTGCCCGGCTCCCAGGCCAAAGACCCCTTGCAGACGCGGATCAAGCCCTGCACGCTGCGCGGATGGCCAATCAATAAACGACTCATGAATTCGCGACAGCCAGGTTTGCCACATGGCGTCGGCCAGGCCGTCTGCGCACAACGCCACCGGCTGCACCGCATAACCCGCCACTTCGAGCCGATGCACCAAAGCCCGAAATGCCGTATTAATTTCGGGGTCAACCACATCGTTGGCATCCATCTGGTCTGCCCAGCCGATGCGCAGGCACTGACCCGGCAGGGTCGCCTGCGCGCGCCCGTACAACGAGGAAGGATCCAGCCGATGCGCGCCCGATAAGGCCGGGAAGGCCCAGGCACAATCGGCCACCGACGCTGCAAGCAACCCCAGATGCGCAAACTCGGCAAACGCGCTTTGGGGCGCCAGCGGAATCGCCCCGAACGTAGGTTTGAACCCCACCACCCCGCACCATGACGCCGGGATACGAACCGAACCGCCGGCATCGCTGCCCAATGCCACATGCCCCCAGCCCGCCGCAATCTGCGCGGCAGCACCACTGCTGGAGCCCCTGCTGAATGTTCAGGCGAACGCGGATTGCGCGTAACGCCACTGTGCGGATTGGTCGAACCGATCGTCCAGCCAAACTCGGTGGTGGTCGTTTTGCCAAACACTACGCAGCCCGCCTGACGCATCAAGGCAACCGAGGGCGCATCGACTGCCGCCACCGGGTCGTCGGCTGACGTTTGCGAGCCCCGCCGCGTTGGCCAGCCCTGTACGGCGACCAGATCCTTCACGGATACCGGCACCCCGTCCAGCGGCCCCAGCGGCCGCCCGGCCCGATAGCGCGCTGCAGAGTCCTGCGCCTGCTGCAGGGCGTGATCTGCATCAAGCCAGCAAAAGGCGTTGATATCGGTCATGTCCGATTCAATTGCCGACAGCAACGCTTCCAGCACCGCTACCGGTGACAACGCGCCGGTAAGGTACGCCTGCACCTGACGCGACAGACGATCAACGCGAGGCGTCATACGTTTTGAACTCGACATTCATCAGCTCGCCGTCAACACGCTCGAGACGACGAATATACTGGTTCTGCACAATATCGCGGGTTTCAGGATCAATTGAAACCGGGCCGCGCGGGCTTTCAAATGACAGGCCTTTGAATGCCTCAAGCAAGGCTTTGCCATCGGCGCCAGGCCCGGCTTTTTCAGCCCCCGTAAATCAAGGCCATACCATCGTAAGCCGATACGCTCATGATGGTGGGGCGCTCTTTAGCCCCCAAGGCCTCTTGAAATTTCTGGATATAGGTACGGTTCAGGTCAGACGGATGCTGCATGGAATACGGGTACACCGTTGTCGCTCCCAGACCGTTGTCACCAATCACGTCAAGAATGGACTCATACACAATGTCACCGGTACCGATCAGCTTGATACCGGCCTCATCCAGCCCTTTGGTCTTGAAATCCTTGAACAGCGCCGGCGCCACATTCCCCGCGTTGACAAAGGCAAACAAGACATCAGGCTGTGCGTCTTTGACGCGCTGCAAATACGGAGCAAAGTCAACCGTCATCAAGGGCACGCGAACATTACCGATAATTTCGCCACCGGCCTGCTCGTACGCCTGCTTGAAGGCCTTTTCGGCATCGTGACCGGGCGCATAGTCGGCCACGATCATGTAGGCTTTCTTGTGCCCCTGCTCAAGGGCCCACTGAGCAATGGGGGCACCATGGTGTCGTAACCGAACGAGGTGCGCACCATGTAGGGCGAACGCGATGTCAGCTGGGCCGAGGCGGCATTCATGACCACCATCGGCACCCTGGCCTGGGTCGCCAGAGGGGCAACCGCCATGGCATTGGGCGTAAAACCGAACCCTGCCAGGATCGATACCTTGTCCTGTACGATCAATTCCTGAGCCAGGCGCTTGGCCACTTCGGGCGCAGGGCCGCCCACATCTTTGTAAATCACCTCAACGCGACGACCATCCACGGTATCGCCATGCTGCTTTTGCCAGGCCTCGATACCTGCCTTCATCTGCCGCCCGAACTCGGCAAACGGCCCGGTCATTTCGACGACCATGCCGATTTTCACAACCTCTTGTGCCGACACACTGCCGACGACCAGGCTGCTTGCCAGTGCTGCTGCACAAAGCCCCGAGGTGAACCAGTTTTTCATAATGCTTCCTTTTGTTTTCAAATCAGGCCAACGACATTACCAGGCCAGTAGCCGGCGCTTGCCATGGCCTTACGGTCGGCCCCAACAGGAGCACTGCAAGTCTTGCCCTGGCGGCCAGCCCCAGCCTAGAACATGTCGAAATATTCCCGGTGTTCCCACTCGGTCACTTCCAGATTGAAACGGGCGATTTCCGCTTCCTTGATAAAACAGTAATAATCGACAAAACCCTGGCCGAGCTTCTTGACCAGGTACGAATCCTGACGCAGACACTGCAGTGCATCAGGCAGTGATCTCGGCAACGCCTGGGCCTCGGTTTCATAGGGCACATCAGCCGACGGGCCCGGATCCAGCCGACGGGCGATCCCATCCAGCCCCGAGAAAATTTGCGAGGCCATATATAAGTAAGGGTTGGCCGTGGGCTCACCGACCCGATTTTCGATACGCGACGCAGTCTGCCCCGGACCACCCAGCACCCGCAGCATGGCAGCACGATTATCACGCGCCCAGGCCGCCCGATCGGGTGCCAACGAAAACGGGCGGTAGCGCCGGTACCCATTGATGGTCGGGCTAGCCAGCAATGCAGCACCGCAAGCATGGTCCTTCAAACCAGCCAGATAGTGCATGCCTAGGGGCTGAGCGTCTGGTCTGCATCGGTCGGCATGAAGGCATTGACGCCATCGGCCTTGCGCTTCAACGACTGATGCAAATGCCAACCGCTGGACATCACATTCGGGATACGGGGCCGGCACATGAAGGTGGCGTGATAGCCGGCACGCTGGCAGATTTGCTTGATGGCGCTACGAATCAGGATCATCAGATCTGCCGGTGCCACCCCTACCGTCGGGCTGAACGTCAACTCAAACTGGCTGGGGCCAAATTCGATTTCCAGCGAACGCAACGGTACACCCAGAGCCTGCAACTGGGTTCGCAACAATTCCATCAGGTGATCGACGCGGTCATAACGCAGCTCGGTCAGGTACTGCGCACCGTGCGACAGCAAGGACACCGACGGCGGCGTTCCCGGCTGACCCGAATCGGTCAGGCGCAGATTCGGATCATCCATCTTGAACACATGAAACTCGACCTCAAGACCAGCCACAAAATCGTAGCCCTGCTCATCAAGTTCGCGCACGGCGCGGGCCATGATCTGGCGAGACGACACCGGCGATGGCTGACCATCGGTGCCATAACCATCACACAAGACCCAGCCGGTTTTATGGGCCCAGGGCAAGATCCGGAACGTGGCCGGGTCGGCCACAATCGTAAAGTCAGACGCCCCTTGCAAGCCGGCAATCTGGAACCCGCCGCTGTTGAACACCGGGAACACAGTCTTGTGCGACGTGTCTTTCAGCAACAAGGTTGAGGTCAGATTCACCCCGTCAAACAAGGCCCCTTTGGCCTCAGACGCCACCAGGGTTTTACCCCGCAAAATGCCATGTTGATCAGGAAAGGCAAAGCGCAGTGTTTCTATTTCGCCGGCATCAATACGGGCAATCAATTCGGCGACCTGCGCCTGCTGATCGCTTGTCCAGAGCCCGTGCCGCTCGACAAAACTTGCCATGATCAGCCCCCGACTTTGGGCGCAACACGGGCAGCAGCCCAACTGCTGGCCTGACGACGGGCAAGATCCGCTTCCTGCCAGTACTGAACCGGCGAAACCCCGGCTTTTTCAATACCATCAATTGAAGGCGGACCGCTGAACTGCGATGCCTGATCAGCATGGATCAGCATGGGTGCGCTGCCCCCTCAAGCGTACTTTCAATGGCTTTGACCAACTGGCGACGATACGCCACGATACCCTTGTCGGTCGTACCCAGATGCTCGCGGGTGCGATCCTGAATGGCCCCTTGCGACTCAATCGCCCACTGATCGTGCACATTGATGTCAAAGCCCATGCCGGTATAGGTTTGGGTGTTCTGCTCGTCGATGTTGTAGCCGTAATTGTTGCGTTTGTTCTTGCGTGACACGTAATCGGGCAGCTCGTAAAGTTCAAGCCGTTGCTCGCGCATGCGTTTCTTGTCAACCGGGCCGGTAAAGCTGGTGAAAATGGCGTACCAATAACAGTTATAGTCATCCACCGGCACATGCCACTGCGAAATCGTCATTTCCGCGCTCATCGGAATCACGAACGCCTGCGGAAACACCACGTTGGTAACGCGAACGTGGGTTTGCTGCTCCGGCAACTTGCGCAGGGTGGTCAGGCGCAGGCCGTAATCGGTGGCATCCACCGCAATATCGGGCCGGTCGTATTCGCGCAAGACACGGGTGATGGGCATGTCGGAATCAGCCGATGCGCCACGGAACTGCTTGCCGTAACTTTCGGAAGTGTCCTCATCTTCAAAGAAACGATGCAGATACGAGGCATGAGCCGGATCAATCCCGACCTCAAGGGCCTGCAACCAGTTGCATTCAATCAAGCCCTTGAACGCGAAGGTGTGCGTGTCGGGTGCAACAAAACAGTCAAACTCGGGGAATGCCGGCGGCTCGCCTTCGCCAATGTAGGCAAACACAATGCCGCTGCGCAGCACGACCGGATACGAACGTTGCTTGTAGCGCAAATGCAGCTTGCTGCCTTCCGGCTCGGCGGGGGTTTCAAGACAATCACCGTTGACACTGAACAACCAGCCATGAAACGGGCAACGCAGGCCGCCGTCTTCAATGCGGCCATACGCCAGATCAGCCCCACGGTGCGCACAGTCGCGATCCATGAAGCCCAACTCACCATTTTCATCACGAAAGAGGACAAAGTTTTGCCCCATCAATTTGACGGGGCGGACGGGACGCGGCCCTTCGAGCTCGTCGGCCAAAGCGACCGGCTGCCAGTAACGACGCAGCAGCTGGCCTGCCGGAGCCCCCGGACCGACACGGGTGATGAAATCATTCTGTTCCTGGGTAAGCATGGCTGAATCCTTGGGTATTGATCATTGAATACATATGTATACAATGACTCGCTCCAGAGTAAAAATCAGCGTTTACCCTTAAACGCACCTCAATCAATTCAAAAAATTATTTTTATTAAAATAAAATCATATAGTTAATAAAATACAAGCTCAAGAAAAGAAAGCTGTTCCGCAATCATGAAAAGAAAAATAGCGACGTGATCATCGTAAAAACCAGCGACCAGGCACGCCATTGCATACAAGACCTTGTGTGCGGGTTGGATATAGCTGTATACAATCACTTCTCCACCTTTCGGACACCCTCATGACAACGCAACAATCCCGTGTTCTGGTTCAATTGCGCGGCCTGATTCTCAATGGCACGTTTGCCCCCGGCGAACGCCTGGCCGAAATCCCACTGGCAGAGCGCCTGGCAACGTCACGCACACCCATCCGGCAGGCCCTGGTAACGCTGGAGCACGAAGGCCTGATCGAAGCCAGCCCCGGCGGCGGGTACCAGATGCGCAGCTTCACCATGCAAGACGTGGCCGATGCCATTCGCCTGCGTGGCGTACTGGAAGGCTTTGCCGCTCGCCTGCTGGCTGAAAACGGCGCCTCGCGCCAGGTACTGAAAGTATTAAATGATTGCCTGACCGAAGGCGATGCCGTGGTCTTCAAAGCCACCATGGACCTGGACGACTACACCCGTTACGCACAAATCAATGACCGTTTCCATGAAACCATCATTGAAGGCTGCGCCAACAAGGCCTTGGCGCGCATGATGGAAACCCTGAATGGCCAGGCGTTTGCCGCTGCCAGTGCCACGCTGCCCATGCAGTCATCCACAGAAGAGGGCCACGAATGGATGAAATTGGCACACCGAACACACCACGCCATGGTGCAGGCAATCGAAAGCCACCAGGGCAGTCGTGCCCAGGCCCTGGGAGAAGAGCATGTTGAAATTGCGCGCCGCAACCTGGACTACGCAATGGACGACCCGGAACACGCGGCCAAGATACTGCCCGGTTTCCAGCTGGTCAGCGATTCAGAGAAATTGTTGCGGCCCTGAGAGAGCCTTTTGTACGCCACGCTGGGGGGCAAAGACCACCCGGGGCTGAACTGAGGCCTTGAGTGGCCTGAAAAAGGGGCTGATGGCGCGCCCGACAGGAATCGAACCTGTATCGAGAGCTTCGGAAACTCTAATTCTATCCATTGAACTACAGGCGCCTCAGCCCACTATTGTAGCGCGTTTATTGCAAAGTTTTTGCCATCCCGCTGCACAAGCCTGCACTAGACCCTTACACCCGTTATAATCGCTCACTTAGTTTGATTTACCGATCCAGGCAAGCGCCTTTGTTCCCGTATACGCAGGACTCGAGTATGAACAACACCGAACATAACACTGAAGAATCCCACGAAGGTCCCATCAAGACACCAAAACAGCTCATTGTTACGGTTGTCCTGTCGTTTATCGTTCCCGTCATTATCATTTTCTTGCTGATCCGCCTGGTGGTGTCCAGCGATCTGGTCGGCGCTGGCTCTGATGCCCAAACGCCCGAAGCCGTTGCTGCGCGCATTCAGCCCGTTGCCGGTTTTGCCCTGGTCGATGCCAATGCACCGAAAGTTTTCAAAACGGGCCAGCAAGTTTATGACACCACCTGTGCCTCCTGTCACGCCGCAGGTGTCGCCGGTGCACCCAAATTCGCTGACAAGGCCGCCTGGGCACCCTCATCGCCAACGGCATGGACACCATGCTGATCAATGCCATCAACGGCAAAAACGCCATGCCCGCAAAAGGCGGTAACCCCACGCTCAGCGATTTCGAAATTGCCCGTGCGGTTGTGTACATGGCCAATCAGGCCGGTGGCTCGTTCGACGAACCGAAAGAACCCGCCGCTGAAGGCGATGCCGCAAAGAATCCGCTGCTGCAACGCCCGCGCCCGCGCCCGCACCTGCTGCAGCTCCGGCAAAAGTGGCGGCTGCACCTGCCGCTGCGCCCGCTGCAGCGCCTGCTGCTGCCACCGCTTCAGCTGAAACCATCGACCCTGCCGGCGAAAAGCTTTACAAAACGGCCTGCTTTGCTTGCCACGACATGGGCGTAGCCGGTGCACCCAAACTGGGTGACAAGGCTGCCTGGGCACCCTCATCGCCACAGGCCTCGACACCATGGTTAAAATCGCCATCTCCGGCAAAGGCGTCATGCCACCGCGCGGCGGTAGCACAGCCAGCGACGCTGAAATCCGTGCCGCTGTTCAATACATGGTCAGCAAGTCACAATAATCCCCACACGTGTTGCCGCTGATGCGGCATACCAAAAAGGCTGGCATTACGCCAGCCTTTTTATTGCCTGGTATACGTACATGCGCTTATCACCAGCAACACAAAACAATCACCATGAAAAACACCCCAAAGGCTGGATTCGCGTCCAATCTCTGGGGTGCAGTGAAACCGGGTGATTTTTTGCACTTGGCTAAGCGTCAGGCCAATAGACTGCGCCTTACCGCCGCACAAACCCTCATGCTGCCACGCAAGAACTTATGCCGAAACACAGGCTGGCTCTGTCCGCAACGAAACGCCCAATTGCACACGACGCTGCAGCCACAGGCTGGCACGGTAACGCATGTCACCCGTCGTGCGCTGCATGGCACGCAGAATTTCCAGAATGTGCGCAGCACCCAGGGCATCACCCATGCTCAACGGCCCACCCAGCGGGTAACCCAGACCCAGCGACACGGCCAGATCAATGTCTTCAGGCGTTGCGATGGTCTGCTGGGCGATATCGCATGCCACGTTAACAATCGCCGCCACCAGGCGCTGGCCTACGAAGCCGGCCGAATCATCAATAACCGACACCGGCGTATCGTCTGACGCGAAGACGGCATGAGCGGCATCGCGCCACTGCGGCAAAGTAGCCAGCGAGCACATCACCACCCGTCGCTTGCCCTGCTCAAGACCAAAGAAAGTATCCAGCGCAACGGTACGCTCACCATCAAGCTGATGGGCACTGACCACGCCGGCGCAATCCTCACCATAAGGGGTGACCACCAGCAAGGCATCGGCAGGCGGCTGTTCGGACGAAATCACATTGACCTTGAGCGTCTTGAGCAAGGCCAAGGCACGTTTATGCCCCACCGAATGGTAAGGTGCTACCCAGACATTCAGGTTGGCAGGCAACGCAGGCACAATCGGCGCCTCGGGAACCTGTTTCTGACCATCGACATAGCGGTAAAAACCTTCGCCGGTTTTACGACCCAGCAAACCACCAGCAAAACGTACCGCAGTAATCGGCGACGGACGAAAACGCGGCTCGTCGTAGAACTGCTGGTAAATCGATTCCATGACCGGATGCGAGACATCGAGCGCTGTCAGATCGAGCAATTCAAACGGCCCCATACGAAAACCCGCTTGCTCGCGAATGATGGCATCGATCTGATAAAACGGAGCAACCGATTCTTGTGCAGCACGCAGGCCTTCGATGTTCAGACCACGACCTGCATGGTTCACAATGAAACCGGGCATGTCTTTGGCGCGCACCGGCTTATGACCCATTTTGCGGGCCAGGGCCATCAGGGCATCGCCGGTTTCGCGCTCTGAACGCAAACCGTCAATAATTTCGACCACTTTCATCAAGGGTACGGGATTGAAGAAATGGAAACCGGCCACACGCCCGGGCTTGTCACACCCGGCAGCAATCGCAGTGATCGACAGGGACGATGTGTTCGACGCCAGAATGCAGTCAGCCGACACAATGCCCTCCAGCTGCTTGAATAAATCGCGCTTGACATCCAGACGCTCGATGACAGCTTCGACCACCATGTCGGCGTCAGCCATGTCGGCCAGGTCAGTGCAAGCGTGCACCCGCCCCAGCGCAGCAGAGGCGTCATCAGCCGACAACTTGCCCTTGGCCGCCAGTTTGTCCCAGGTTTGCTGCAACGACTCGCGTGCTGCGGTAATCGCCTGGGCATTAAGGTCAAACAACTTGACAGTGATACCGGCTTGAGCAGCGATTTGTGCGATACCTCGGCCCATGGCACCGGCACCGACGATCCCTACAGTATTGATTTCTTTCATTTGACTCCATCTCCTGGCCTGCCGGCAACACGCCGCGACCGCGTAAAGAAAAACTACGATTTGTTAAGCAACTGTTTAAGCATGCCCAGACGTTCTTTCGGACTAAGACCCGCGCCCTGATCTGCCCCGACAAGAGCCGCCGGATCTTGCAAACCCATTTCAGCAATAAACCGTGACGGCTCGCGCACGACATCTTCACGCGCACGCCGCCGCCGTTTGCACCAGCTGAGATTAAGCGTGCGCCGGGCACGGGTGATACCCACGTACATCAGACGACGTTCTTCCTGGATACGCTGAGCCAGCACATCGTCGCCGGCCGCAAGATCGTCATCGTCACGGCCCAGATGGGGCAAGAGTCCCTCTTCCACGCCCACCAAAAAACATGCGGGTATTCTAAACCTTTGGAGGCATGCAGCGTCGAGAGTTTAACGGCGTCGGGTTCTTCATCATCGCCACGCTCAAGCATCGTCACCAGCGCGATATGCTGCACCAGTTCCACCAGATTCAACTCGTCTTCCACCGCCTTGCGCTTGAGCCAGCCGGTCAGCTCAAGCACGTTCTGCCACCGGCTTTGCGCAGGCCGTTCGTCAAGCGTGTCATACAAATAACGTTCGTACTGAATGGCACCAAGCAGCTCATCCAGCACATCGGGCGCACTGCGTGCGTTATCACCGCTGGCCCGGGACCGGATGCGCTGGATGAACTCACCAAAGGTCTGCAACGGCTCAAGCTGACGAGTTGAGAGACGATCTGTAGAGCCAATCATGAAAATGGCGTCGAACAACGACAATTGCTGCGCCGAGGCGAATTCGCCCAAAGCCTGCAAGGTCGCCTGACCAATGCCGCGACGCGGCGTGGTCACGGCCCGGATGAACGACGGATCATCCGCATCATTGGCGATCAGGCGCAGATACGCCAGAATGTCGCGAACCTCGACCTTGTCGAAAAAGCTTTGCCCGCCCGAAATGGTGTACGGTATGCGCAGATTGCGCAGCGCCTGTTCAAAGATGCGTGCCTGCTGGTTGCTGCGATACAAAATGGCAAAATCACGCCAATTGGCGCGCCGTTCGACACGCTCTGACGAAATACGGAACGCTACCGATTCGGCCTCGATTTCTTCCGAGTCCATCGCCTTGACCTGGATCGGGTCGCCCACCCCAGGTCCGACCACAGTTTCTTTTCGAACAGGTTCGGGTTATGGCTGATGACCTGGTTGGCCGCAGCAAGCACCCGCTGCACTGACCGGTAATTTTGCTCAAGCTTGATCAGCTTCAGGTTCGGGTAATCGGTGGTCAGCTTGGCCAGATTCTGTACCGTAGCACCCCGCCAGGCATAAATGGCCTGGTCATCATCACCAACCGCCGTGAACATCGCCCGATCGCCGGTCAGCATGCGCACCAGACGATACTGGCATTCATTAGTGTCCTGGTATTCATCAACCAGCAAATACTGAACCCGGGCTTGCCAGCGTTGCCGCACATCCGCATTGCTTTCCAGCAACAGCGCCGGCAACCGGATCAAGTCATCAAAATCAACGGCCTGGTAGGCTTCCAGCGTCGCGTTATAGCTGCGGTAAACCCGGGCGGCTTCACCGTCACTGGGCGTTTGGGCAATCTTGTCGGCATCATCGGGGCTGACCAGTGCATTTTTCCACAGCGAAATGGTCTGTTGCACCGCTTTCAAGCGCGCCTTGTCCGTCGTCGCAAGCAACTCCTGGATAATAGCCAGCGCATCGGTGGCATCAAAAATGGAAAACTGCGGCTTGAGCCCGACATGGGCGGCTTCCTCGCGTAAAAAACGCACCCCTAGCGAATGGAACGTACTGACCGTCAGCCCGCGCGATACCTTGCGGTCGACCAGGTTCTTGATACGCTCGCTCATTTCGCGTGCGGCCTTGTTGGTGAACGTCAAAGCCACGACCTGGCGCCCCGCGTACCCGCACTCACGCAACAGATAGGCAATCTTCTGGGTAATGACACGCGTTTTTCCACTGCCTGCACCAGCCAGCACTAGACAGGGGCCGTTCAGATACAACACAGCCTCGCGCTGGGCCGGATTCAGATCAACCGGAAGGGTATGCCCGACGGGCAAATTCAGCCCCGATATCGCTGTAGTCATCAGATCTCCAGAGGATCGACTTCGAGGTGGCATCGTATCCGAAGCTGACTCGCCAGAGCCAGGACATCACCACTCCATCGCGACAAGAATACCTGCAAAGCCGGGCGGCTGTCGCTTTCGACAAGCAACTGGGCCCGTTCGGTATTGGCGACCCGGACCACACGAAGCGGTACCGGGTCATAGCGCATGACGGACGATGCCGTGGCGTACCCCGCCGGATCGGCCTCGGGCAGGGCCGCTGCCTGTGTCAAAAACGACAATGCCGTCTGCACCTCACGCGCCTCAGCCGTCAGCAAGGCCTGGTAAGCAAACGGCGGCAGGCCCACCGTCTCACGCTCCTCAAGACTGTATCGGGCAAACCCTTGATAATCGTGTTTCAGCAAGGCCTGATACACGGGCTGCTCGGGGTAGTCGGTCTGAATGATGACCTCGCCGCCCTGAGTGTGACGACCGGCACGCCCCGCCACCTGCATCAATTGGGCAAACAAGCGTTCGGGGGCACGAAAATCCTGGGCGAACAGCATAGTGTCGGCATTCAGCACCCCGACCAGCCCCAAACGGGCAAAATCATGCCCCTTGGCCACCATCTGGGTACCCACCAGAATATCGACCTCTCCGGCGTGGACCTGTGCGAACAAGGCTTCCGCACTGCCCTTGAGGCGTGTGGTATCCGCATCAATGCGAGAGATGCGCGCATCCGGGAACCATTCTGCCAGGTGCTCTTCAATACGCTGGGTACCCCTGCCCATGGGCTTCAGATCCTGATCACCGCAATCGGGACAGCGCCGGGGAACAGGTGCATGGTAGCCACAATGGTGGCACTGCAAATGATTATGCGTACGCCGACCCTGCATGCGGTGCAAGGTGGTATAGGCCGTACACCGCGGGCAGTTGCTGACCCAGCCACACGAAGCGCAACTGATCACCGGCGAATACCCCCGGCGATTCAAAAAACCAGCACCTGCTCTTTGCGCTTCAGACGCTCGCCAATCGCCTCGAGCAACTGGGGTGAAAACCCGTTCTCCATCGCAAGACGTCGTGTATCAACCAGCCGTACCTTGGGCAACTGCACCTCACGTGCGCGACGCGTCAACGAAAGCCGGGTGTACTGCCCCTTGTTGGCGTTATGCCAGCTTTCAAGCGACGGCGTCGCCGACCCCAGCACGACAGGCACCCGGGCATCACGCCCGCGCCATACCGCCAGATCACGCGCCGAATAACGCAAGCCATCTTGTTGTTTGTACGACGTGTCGTGCTCTTCATCGACAATGATGAGGCCCAATTCTGGCATTGGCGTCATGACAGACAAACGCGTACCCAGCAAGACGCGAGCCTGCCCACGCACGACACGTAACCACGCATTCAGGCGTTGCCCGTCAGCCAGGCCGCTGTGCAATACAGCCAGCACATCATCGCTGACGACCGTCGCCAGTCGCGCGCGCAAGGTTTGCTCGAACTGCGGGGTCAGGTTGATTTCCGGCACCATGAACAACACCTGCCGACCGGCGGCCAGCACCTGCGTTGCCGCTGCGAGGTAAACCTCGGTTTTACCGCTGCCGGTTACCCCATGCAGCAAGAAAGTCGCATGACCCTGCGCTGCCGAAATAGTCTGAACCGCCACCTGCTGTTCATCGTTCAATACCGGCGCTTCGACGGGAGCAGGCGAATGGATTAACGCCTTCGCCTTGCGACGATCGGCTCTTTCAACAGGGCCACCACGCGCCGCCTTGCCGAGATACGCCGATACCTTACGCAATGGCACCGGCAATGACGGCAGCATGACTTCACCCAACGGGCGCTGGTAATATCTTGCCGCAAACGCTGTCAAACGCAGCCAGTCGTCGGGCATGGGCGGCAAATCGGCCAGCACCTGATCCACAGCCCTGACCTGCTCAAACGGTAGTTCGGGCTGTGCTCGAACCTCTGCCACCATGCCGATCATCTGACGTCGGCCAAACGAGACCAAGACACGCTGCCCGACCGCAGCAGGCACAGGCGACCAGTAATCGAACACGCCGGGCAATGGCACATCAAGCGCTACCCCAAGCCAATGGCGGGTACCTTCAAATGATGTCGCCGCAGTTCCGGTCGATGGGGAGTTCACGTAAAAGCGCCTCGATACTTAAAGTGGTTTCTGAGCTGAATCGTGTAATGCACGCAGGGGCGGGCGATTCAAGAAACTGTCAGCCGCCCTGTGGATAACTTTGGGGAAAATAAAAGGAACAACCTGTTGAAAGTCAATAAAGGAAAAGCCTGTATTTTTCAACAGCTCTTTGAAAAACCAGTTTATCTCAATAAAAACAATTAGTTATATTAAACCAACGTGATTTGGTAAAACTTGCCATACCGATCATGCACCGCAATACGATCTGTGCACAACTAAAGCGAAAAGCCCGCTGTCACGGGCTTTTCGTGTTTGTTATTGCGCAATAAATCAATGATTTCGACGGCTGTACGAATGCACTTCGTCAACCAGAATGCCAACGGCTTCGGGCGGTGTAAAACGCGAAATACCATGCCCCAGATTGAACACATGCCCCCCAGGCCAACCGGGCCAAAATCATCAATCACGCGACGCGCCTCGGCACGAATAGCCTCTTCGGTGCCAAACAACGCCATCGGATCGAGATTACCTTGCAAAGCCACCCGGTCTTCGATGCGCCGACGCGCTTTGGCCAGATTGACTGTCCAATCAACCCCCATGGCATCACACCCGCTATCCGCAATGTCTTCCAGCCACAAGCCACCACCCTTGGTAAACACAATGACAGGAACACGCTGCCCATCGTTCTCGCGAACCAGACCCTCGACGACCTTGCGCGTGTACGCCAGCGAAAACTGCTGGAACAAACCATCGGCCAGAACACCACCCCAACTGTCAAAGACCATGACCGCCTGAGCCCCGGCCTGGATTTGCGCATTCAGGTAGGCAATGGTGGTCTGGGTATTGATCTCGAGAATCCGGTGCAGCAGATCGGGGCGGCTGTACAGCATCCCCTTGATAAGGCGGTAGTCATCTGACCCTTGCCCTTCCACCATGTAACAGGCTACCGTAAACGGGCTGCCTGCAAAGCCGATGAGGGGACTTTGCCATCAAGCTCTTTACGAATGAGCGATACCGCGTCGAAAACATAGCGAAGTTCTGACAGGTCGGGGACGCGCAACGCCGAAACGTCGGCCTCGGTGCGCACCGGACGAGCGAACTGCGGGCCTTCGCCGGCCACAAAATCAAGCCCCAGCCCCATGGCATGAGGAACGGTAAGAATGTCGGAAAACAGGATAGCCGCGTCAAGATCAAACCGTTCGAGCGGCTGGAGTGTCACTTCGCAGGCATACTCGGGGTTCTGCGCCAGCCCCATGAACGAACCGGCACGCGCACGCGTCTGGTTGTACTCGGGCAAATACCGGCCCGCCTGACGCATCAGCCACAAGGGCGTATACGGCACAGGTTGACGCAACAATGAACGAATGAAAACATCGTTTTTCAGGGATGGAAAAGACACGGCAATCCTTGTTAGTTAACCGGGGTGATTTTACCCCCGGACGAAAATATGACTTATGTCTCGATGCGATAGGCACTGGCGTCGATCTGATACTTTCGCATCAGGGCCCAGAACGCGCGACGGTGCTTCTGTGCAGCCCTGGCTGCCATCGCAATATTGCCCGAGCAACGACCCAGGGCAGCGGCAATATAGGCCCGTTCGAAACGCTCGATAACTTTCCCTTTTGCCGCCCGGAATGACTCTTTGCTGGTTGCAGAGCGTGCCGCAGTAGCCACCGCATAGGCATCCAGCTCCAGGCCGGTGCGATGCAGTATGGTATCGCAGATATCTTGCTCAGACATCGCCCCGCTGGACAGTGTCGCCTTGGCTTCGGCAGACGCTACACACCGGCCTGAAGCAGGACGTTTGACCGGCTCTGAAATGGTCAGGACTGAACGAGTTGCCGCAACATCGGGAGCGCCGCGCATCGGCACGCCACGCATGAGCAACTGGTTGACGCGAGCCCGGATCTCATCATAGCAAACCGGGGAACGTACGAAGTCCGCAAGCCCCAAAGCCATCAGATCATTGATTGCAGCCGCCTTCAAGCCGTCAGCAATCGCCAGCACAGGCGTGCCGCTGCAGCCTTGGACGCCAGACAACAAACGACGACACCACGACAAACTGCTAACGGTCACGGCCACAATACAGGCATCATAGCGGCGCAGCGCCATTGCCTCATCGCGTAAATAATTACCCGTTTCAATCTGCGCATCGGTCTGTTCACCCCCTATCGTGTGCAAATGCAAACGCCCGTTCAGATAACCACCCGCCGCCAGTTGTGGCCACAACTGGTGATCCGCACGGGACAACAGTACCGCACAGTCGATTTGTTCTCTCATGGTCCGCTCCTTGGTTAACAGACCTGCACAACACGCAGGCCTGAACACCAATGGTAGAGAAGGCGTCATTACGACACCATTCGGAGAAAAACAACTCGGCAATTACGCTTGTCAGTTAGCAAACCCCTTCAACTGAAGCGTCCAGCGCAGCACAGGTATAGTGTCACCCAGAGATGCCGGAACGATTCAAGGAGTCAGTACCAGGAATTCGAAAATCGCCATCTGGCGCAGGGAAAGACGGGCACGGCTGCAAGACGTACCAGAACGAAAAATGATGATGTGCGGATAAAAAAACGGCCCTAAGGCCGTTTTTTTTAGTTCAGGAAACCGTTCAATGACGGCTCTTGTTCGCCTGGCGGAGCTTTTGTGCGGCTGCCGCTTGTGCAGCCAGCATGGCCAGTTCGGCCTCGACAACAGCGATATCTGCCTTGTCTTTGGCGGTGCGCAACGCTTCTTCAGCACGCTTGCGCGCTTCAAGCGCCTTGGCTTCATCAAGGTCTTCAGCCCGGATCGCCGTGTCGGAAAGAACCGTCACGCCGGAAGGCTGGACTTCGATAATGCCACCGGCCACGAAAACATTGGTTTCACCACTACCATCGGCGAGAACAATCTTTACCGTACCCGGACGAATACGCGAGATGAGCGGCGTATGACCAGGCATGATGCCCAGTTCGCCGGACTCGCCAGGCAGCGCAACGAATTTCGCCTCACCGGAGAAAATCGATTCTTCTGCACTAACGACGTCAACGTGTAATGTGGCCATAAGAACCCCTTGTTACAGTGCTTTGGCTTTCTCGAGTGCTTCGTCGATGGAGCCAACCATGTAGAAAGCCTGTTCGGGAACAGCGTCACACTCGCCATCAACAATCATCTTGAAGCCGCGCAATGTTTCGGACAGCGGAACGTATTTGCCGGGCGAACCGGTAAACACTTCAGCCACGTGGAATGGCTGCGACAGGAAGCGCTGGATTTTACGGGCGCGAGCAACCGCCTGCTTGTCTTCGGGAGACAATTCATCCATACCCAGAATCGCAATAATGTCGCGCAGTTCTTTGTAGCGCTGCAGTGTCTGTTGAACACCACGGGCAATTTGATAATGCTCTTCACCAACGACTTGCGGATCAAGCTGACGGCTGGTCGAGTCAAGTGGATCGACGGCCGGATAAATACCCAGTGCGGCGATGTCACGCGACAGAACGACGGTGGAGTCAAGGTGCAAGAAGGTGGTTGCAGGCGACGGGTCGGTCAAGTCGTCGGCAGGAACGTAGACGGCCTGGATCGACGTGATAGAACCGGTTTTGGTTGACGTAATGCGCTCTTGGAGCTTGCCCATTTCTTCAGCCAGCGTCGGCTGGTAACCTACCGCAGAAGGCATACGACCCAGCAGCGCGGATACTTCAGTACCAGCCAGGGTGTAACGGTAGATGTTGTCAACGAAGAACAGAATGTCACGGCCTTCGTCACGGAACTTCTCGGCCATGGTCAAGCCCGACAGCGCAACGCGCAGACGGTTACCGGGAGGCTCGTTCATCTGACCGAAAACCATCGCTACCTTGGATTCGGACAGGTTGTCCATTTTGATAACGCCGGCTTCTGCCATTTCGTGGTAGAAGTCGTTACCTTCGCGGGTACGCTCACCCACACCGGCAAACACCGACAAACCACTGTGTGCCTTGGCGATATTATTGATGAGTTCAAGCATGTTCACGGTTTTACCTACACCCGCACCACCGAACAGACCCACCTTACCGCCTTTAGCGAAGGGGCAAACCAGGTCAATCACCTTGATGCCGGTCTCAAGCAACTCGACCGAAGGCGACAGCTCGTCGAACTTGGGAGCATCCTGGTGAATGGCACGGGTTTCTTCGGAAAGAATGGGGCCGCGCTCGTCGATGGGGCGACCGAGAACGTCCATAATGCGACCGAGTGTACCCTGGCCGACAGGCACCGAAATGGGCGCGCCGGTATTGGCAACCGCCATGCCGCGACGCAGGCCATCGGATGAACCCATGGCGATGGTGCGGACAACGCCGTCGCCCAGTTGCTGCTGAACTTCAAACGTAAGACCGGCTTCAGCGAACTTGGAGCTGTCGTCTGCGAGTTTGAGCGCGTCGTAAATGTTTGGAATGCTGTCGCGGGGGAACTGAATATCCACCACGGCGCCGATGCACTGAACGATGGTACCGTTGCTCATGTTTAGTCCTTGCTAAATATCTTTGACGGGATGCCCTTCTGTCTGGTTAGACAGCGGCAGCGCCCCCGACGATTTCTGAAATTTCTTTGGTAATGGCAGCCTGACGGGTTTTGTTGTAAACCAGTTCAAGGTCGCCGATGATTTTCTTGGCGTTATCGGATGCTGCCTTCATGGCCACCATGCGAGCGGATTGCTCGGAGGCCATGTTCTCGGCAACTGCCTGATACACCAGACCCTCGACGTAACGCTGCAGCAGGTCGTCGATAACCGACTTCGAATCGGGTTCGTAGATGTAGTCCCAGCTGTACTTGGAGTTGAGGACAGCATCTTCTGCTTTTGCCTCGGCCTCGAACACGGCTTCGGTCTGGAAAGGATCAGACAAACCGCCAGGCAGTGGCAACAGGCGCACAAAAACCGGCTCTTGCTTCATCGTGTTGACGAAACGATTGGTGGCCAGGTAAACCGCATCGATTTTGCCATCGATGAAGTCATCAATCTGAACCTTGATGGCGCCGATAAGACGCTCGAGGTTAGGCTTGTCACCCAGCTGGACCTCTTGCGAAACAAGGTTGACGCCAATACGGGTGAGGAAACCCAAACCCTTATTGCCAAGCGCGGTTGCCTGCACCTTGATACCCTTCTGGTTGAACTCTTTGATACGGTTCAACGCCAGACGGGTAATGTTGGTGTTCAAACCACCACACAGACCCTTGTCGGTTGATACAAGCACAATACCAACACCTTTCACGTCGGAACGTTCGATCATGAATGGGTGAGTGTAGTCGGGATGCGTTTGCATCAGGTGCGTAGCGATTGTACGCACCTTGGTTGCATAGGGACGGCCAGCACGCATCCGGTCTTGAGCCTTGCGCATTTTGGATGCAGCCACCATCTCCATGGCTTTGGTGATCTTCCGCGTGTTTTGCACGCTTTTGATCTTTGTTCGAATTTCCTTGATTCCGGCCATCGCGATTCCTGTCAGGGCGTTATGAGGGGGCTGGCGTGGCCTGCCCCTGCAGTCCTACGGGTAGCGGGTAAAACCCGCGTACCCTCGCCAATCAAATTAAAAAGCACCGTGCTTTTTGAAGTCTTCGATTGCGGAAACCAGCTCGGCTTCGTCTTCTTTCGACAGTTCTTTCTTGTCTTCGATACGCTGAACCAGTGCAGCATTCTTGGACTTGAGCGACTCTTTGAGTGCTTTTTCAAAGGGCAGGATCTGATCGACTTCGAGGTCGTCAAGGTAGCCCTTGGTAACAGCAAACAACGAAATAGCGAGTTCCCAAACCTGCAACGGCTGGTACTGAGGCTGCTTGAGCAGCTCTACCACGCGCTTGCCGCGCTCGAGCTGACGACGTGTCGCGTCATCGAGATCGGAGGCGAACTGTGCAAACGCAGCCAATTCACGATACTGCGCCAGGTCGGTACGAATACCACCGGCCAGCTTCTTGACCACTTTGGTCTGAGCCGCACCACCCACACGCGATACCGAAATACCCGCGTTGATCGCAGGACGGATACCGGCGTTGAACAGGTCGGTTTCAAGAAAGATCTGACCGTCGGTAATCGAGATTACGTTGGTCGGAACGAACGCCGAAACGTCACCCGCCTGGGTTTCAATGATAGGCAATGCTGTCAGTGAACCGGTTTTACCTTTGACTTCACCTTTGGTGAACGCTTCGACGTAGTCGGCATTGACGCGGGCAGCGCGCTCGAGCAAACGCGAGTGCAGGTAGAACACGTCACCGGGATACGCTTCACGGCCGGGAGGACGACGCAACAGCAGCGATACCTGGCGATAGGCCCAGGCTTGCTTGGTCAGGTCATCGTATACGATAAGGGCATCTTCACCGCGGTCGCGGAAGTATTCGCCCATGGTGCAACCCGAGTACGCAGCCAGGTATTGCATTGCAGCCGAATCAGAAGCAGAAGCGGCAACAACAATGGTGTATTCCATGGCGCCGTGCTCTTCGAGCTTGCGGACCACGTTATTGATTGTGGATGCTTTCTGACCGATCGCCACATAAACGCAAGTAACGTTTTTGCCTTTCTGGCTGATGATGGTGTCGATGGCAACCGCTGTCTTACCGGTTTGACGGTCACCAATGATCAGTTCGCGCTGACCACGGCCGATTGGCACCATGGAGTCAATCGCCTTGATACCGGTTTGCAGCGGCTGATCAACGGATTGACGCGCGATAACGCCCGGAGCAACCTTTTCAATGATGTCGGTGGCTTTGGCGTTGATCGGACCTTTGCCATCGATGGGCGTACCCAGCGCGTCGACAACGCGACCGCGCAATTCGGGACCAACAGGCACCTCAAGAATACGGCCGGTTGTTTTGACCGGATTGCCTTCGGAAACGCCGGTGTAGTCACCCAGAATAACGGCACCAACCGAATCACGCTCAAGGTTGAGCGCCAGACCGAAGACGTTATTGGGGAATTCAAGCATTTCACCCTGCATTACATCGGACAAGCCGTGAATGCGGGTAATACCGTCGGTCACGGATACGACCGTGCCCTGCGTACGTACGTCGGTAGACGCGCCCAAGCCTTCGATGCGGCTTTTCAACAGCTCGCTGATCTCTGACGGGTTAAGTTGCATGTTCAGACTCCTGAATCCTGTTATATGGCACGCTTAGGCGGCCAGCGTGTCGCGCATGCGGGCCAGTTGGGCCTGCACAGAAGTATCGAGTACCTGGTCGCCAACGACCACCCGGACGCCACCGATAAGGGCGGGATCAACGGTGACAGATGGCTTGAGCTTAAGGCCAAACTTTTTCTCGAGACCGGTTAAAAGCTCTTGAACTTGCGAATCGTCAAGCGCAAATGCGCTGGTGATTTCGGCAAGTGCGGTGCCCTCGAACTGGTTTTTCAATAGATCAAATTGCTGGGCGATTTCAGGCAGCAACAAAACGCGGCCGTTTTGAACCAGCAGTTCAATGAAATTACGTGCTGCATCGGACAGGGGCGATTTGATCAACCCTGTAAACAGTTCGACGCGCTGTGTTTTGTTGATACGAGGATCAGTCAGCGCTTCGCGCACGTCGTCAAGACTTGCCACTGCGGCAAGCTCGTTAACCAAACCCGACCAGGAAGCCAGGGCGTCCTGGTTGCCCTTGGCCGTAGCGAACAGCGCTTCGGCGTAGGGTCGGGCAATAGTCGATAATTCAGCCATGGCCTTGCCCTGATATTAGAGTTGTGCCTTAAGCTGGTTCAACAGCTCGGCATGTGCCTGTGCATCGATTTCTCGTTTGAGAATCTGCTCGGCGCCCGCGATAGCCAGATTGGCCACATCGTCGCGAAGACTGTTACGCACACGCTGAACTTCCTGTTCAGCATCTTGCTTGGCCTGCGCAATGATTCGAGCTTTTTCAGCTTCGGCTTCACGACGGGCTTCGTCGATAATGCCTGCGGCCTGCTTTTCAGCTTCGAGCATGCGGGCGTGATTCTCGGATTTGGCAGAAGCTTCGATCAGGCTGATACGTGCCTGGGCCTGCGCCAAATCGGCTTTACCCCGGTCGGCCGCAGCAAGGCCATCGGCGATTTTCTGACGGCGATCTTCGATTGCTTTCGTTATAGGCGGCCACACGAATTTCATCGTGAACCAACCCAGAACAAAAAACACGATCATCTGAAAAAAGAGAGTCGCGTTTAAATTCACGGTCATGTCCCTTTAAAACCACAAGTGCCTGCAGATTGAATGCAAAAACACCTGGTATCCAAGCCGTTAGCAGCAGCACCCTGGCGCTGCCCACGACGACTACGAAGCTCGCCACACGGCGAGCACACCCGCTTAACCAACGAAAGGATTGGCAAATGCGAACAACATCGCGATACCCACACCGATAAGGAACGCAGCGTCGATAAGACCAGCCAACAGGAACATTTTTGTTTGCAAAGCGTTCATCAGCTCGGGCTGGCGAGCCGAAGCCTCGAGGTATTTACCACCCATCAGAGCGATACCGATTGACGCACCAAATGCACCGATACCAACGATAAAAGCACAAGCCAGAGCAACGAAAGCGACGTTAGTCATAACAACTCCTTGGTTAAAAAACCTATGTAATCAAAAGCCAAAAAAGAAAACCGCCCTGCAAGAAAAACCCGCCAACATGGCCAGCACCCTTGAGCCCTGACCACGCCAGACTTTATTAGTGGTCTTCGTGCGCCAAACCCACATACACCAGCGTCAACATCATGAAAATGTACGCTTGCAATACAACAATAAGGATGTGGAAAATTGCCCAAACGGAACCAGCCAGAACATGACCGATACCCAGCCCAACGCCGCCCACACCAAAACCAGCCCAGGCACCGCCCAGAAGAGCAATAAGCATGAATACCAGTTCACCGGCAAACATGTTGCCGAACAACCGCATACCCAACGACACAGTCTTGGCGACGTACTCCATGAGGTTCAACAGAATGTTGAATGGAACAAGCAGCAAACCGACAACACCGTGACCATGGAAGGGCGCCGTAAACAAGCTTTTCACAAAGCTGCCGCTACCCTTGATTTTCATACCGTAGTAGATGGTGAGCAGCAGCACACCCAGCGACATCCCCATAGGAACGTTAAGGTCGGCCGTTGGCAAGATACGGTGATAGTAAAGTGGATCACCCGTCTGGGCACCAACGCCGGTTACCTTGAACAACCAGGGCAAAAGGTCGACCGGAACCAGGTCGAGGGCATTCATGAAAATAACCCACAGGAAAATAGTGAGTGCCAACGGCGCCACAAACTTGCGGGTTGCCTCGCTGGGGATGATACTTTTCGCCTCTTGGGCAACCATATCAACCAGAATTTCGATGGCCGCCTGAAAGCGACCCGGCACACCAGCCGTTGCCCGACGCGCTGCTTTCCACATCAGCAAAACGACAAACAGGCCCATTAAAACAGACCAGAAAATAGAGTCGTAGTTGATGACTGAAAAGTCAGCAATTGCAGATTGCTTTTCGCCGAGGCCATTCAAATGCACTAAGTGGTGCTGAATATAGTAAGACTGTGGCGAAATATCACTAGCAGCAGCCATTTGAACCTTTACCTTGTTGACTTTATAACGGGCATGAAGCTGATAAGGTCAGCGACACGCATGATTTTTAAACAACACTATGTCAACTTGCCAGACATCAGCAAGAGCGCATAGCCTTTTAAGGCCATAATCAACCCGAAGATCAGGGCAGGCCATACCAGCCACGACTGGGCCGTATACACAACCAGTGCCAGCAAGCCCGTTGCCGCCACCAGCTTGATTAACTCACCAACCAGAAACCCGGCAGGGTTGGCACCACGACCGGACAATAAACTGAGCAGCAACCGCAAAGCGAACAACGAGTTTGGCACCAGATAGACTGCAGCGCCCAGCAATGCCGAAACACCCGCAGCCACACCACCAACGAGCAACGACACCAGCGCCGCCACAACTGCCATAAGGCCTTGCGCCGCCAGCGCACGCACAAGACCCTGTATGGCCTTTGCCCTGACAATGGCTTTTTGCTCTTCGGTGAGCCGAACCGCAGATTCGGAGCCCGCAGATTTTACCTGATTCGCCAATGACACGTTGGTTAAGCCTGTGTTGGTTAAGCTTCAAAGACCTGGTCTTCTGTAACAGTAAAAACCGTATGTTGAAGCCGCAATCACCAAGCTTCAAATGCAGGCAAGAACAAACCTCTTTTGAAGCGCCAAACCCGTCGAGTATAACTTTATTTTTTGACGCTAAGCAAATCGTTGTGCCATGCAACAAACACATGGCACAACAGCGACTCAGTCGTGACGAAAGTCTGGGCTGCGTTTTTCAATGAAGGCATTCATGCCTTCTTTCTGATCATGGGTCGCAAAGAGCGCATGGAAATTGCGGCGTTCGAACAACAGACCGTCGTTGAGGGGCGCTTCGTACGCCCGATTGATCGCTTCCTTGGCCATCATGACAGACGGCAACGACATCGAAGCGATGACGGCCGCCGCTTCCAGAGCCTCGTCAAGCACACGTTCTGTGGGTACCACGCGCGCCACAAGACCGGCCTGCTCGGCCTCGCGGGCATCCATCATGCGAGCCGTAAGGATCAGATCCATGGCCTTGGCCTTGCCCACGGCACGCGGCAACCTTTGCGTACCGCCAAACCCCGGAATGATGCCCAGTTTGATTTCAGGTTGCCCGAATTTGGCATTTTCACCCGCAATGATGAAATCACACTGCATCGCCAGTTCGCAGCCGCCCCCAAGCGCAAAACCGCTGACTGCGGCAATAATGGGCTTGCGAACACGACGCAGATATTCCCACTGGTGCCCCAGATAGTCTTGCTTGTAGACATCGGTGTACGACCAGTCTTTCATGGCGGCAATATCCGCCCCGGCTGCAAAGGCCTTCTCGTTGCCGGTCAGGACGATGGCACCGATACCATCGTCGGCATCAAACCCCTGCATCGCTTTGGCGACCGCTTCAATCACCTCGTTGCTCAAGGCGTTCAGAACCTTGGGACGGTTCAGGGTAATCAGGCCGACCCGGCCGCGCGTTTCGACGTTGACTAAAGGCTCACTCATGCTGACTCCTTGCACAGTAATATATGCATATGAATGCAAAACCGCTACTTTACCGCTTAACGCCCACCGACCCGGCCGGACATTACTTTTCTGTTGAACTGACCATCGACACGCCGACACCGGGCGGTCAGGTCGTCAGTCTGCCCGCGTGGATCCCCGGCAGTTACCTGATCCGTGATTTTTCGCGACACATTGTGCACATCGACGCCTGGTCAGGCGAGCACCCTGTCGCGCTGCAAAAAATTTCGAACCATAGTTGGCAATGCGCCCCCTGTGACGGACCCTTGCAGTTGCACTACACCGTCTACGCGTGGGATTTATCCGTTCGCGGCGCCCACTTCGATGAAACCCATGCCTTTTTCAATGGCACCAGTGTGTTCCTGCAGGCACAAGGGCACGATCAACGCCCCTGCCTGCTGGACCTTCAACCGCCGCCACACCGCACCGACTGGAAGGTTTACACGAGCCTGCCCGAAGCGCCTGCACGCGAGTTTGCCAACGCTGCCAAACGCCATGGCTTCGGCCTGTATCTGGCGCCCGACTACGATGCCCTGATTGACCACCCGGTTGAAATGGGCACCCCGCTGGTTACCCGCTTTAGCGCATGCGGAGCGGAACACGAACTGGTATTCACCGGCCTTGTACCCGGCCTTGATCTTGAGCGCATCAGCCAGGACGTCAAAAAATCTGCGAAACACAGATCAGGTTCTTCGAGCCGAAAACAGCGCGCGCGCCGTTTCTGGACAGCAGTAACCGCTACGTTTTCATGACCATGGTCACCGGCGACGGCTACGGCGGGCTTGAACACCGTGCCTCGACGGCGCTGATGACATCACGTTCCGACCTGCCGGTCAAGGCGCAGACGACAGCACCCGACGGTTACGTTACCTTCCTGGGTCTGGTCAGCCACGAGTATTTCCACACCTGGAATGTGAAGCGCATCAAGCCCGCCGCCTTCGTCCCCTACCGCCTCGACCAGGAAAACCATACCCGCCTGCTGTGGGTGGCCGAAGGTTTCACCTCGTACTATGACGGCCTGATGCTGCTGCGTTCGGGCGTGATTGACGAAAAGAAATACTTCAGCCTGCTGGAAAAAACCATCGACACGGTCACAAAGTCACCAGGCCGGTTACGCCAGTCGGTTGCCGACAGTTCATTTGATGCCTGGACCCGCTTTTACAAGCAGGATGAAAACGCAACCAATGCGTTGGTCAGCTATTACAGCAAAGGCGCACTGATCGCCCTTGGCCTGGACCTGACGCTGCGCGCCGCGACACAAGACAGCCAGTCGCTTGACGATGTCATGCGTTTGCTCTGGGTTCGCTACGGGCGTGATTTTTACCAAGGCAAACCTGCCGGCATCCCCGAAGGGGCCATGACCTCCATCATCCACGACGCCACTGGCGTGGATGTCAGTGACTTCCTGAGCCGGCATGTAGATGACGTCGAAGATATCCCGCTGAAGGCCTTGCTGGCGTCCGCCGGCATTACTTTGGCACCCGCTGAAGCGCCCTCTGTTCAAGGGCTGGACGTACGCACACGCACCAACCAGGGACGGCTCGAACTGGCAGCCGTTTATAACGGTGGTGCCGCACACAAGGCCGGGCTTTCCGCCGCAGATCAACTGGTCGCCGTCAATGGCCTGCGCGTAACCGATACCAAAGATCTGGAACAGATACTGCGCGCATACACCGCCGGTGATGCCGTAACGGTTCACGTGTTTCGTCGTGACGAGCTACGCTCTTTCGTTGTCCAGTTAACCCCCAATGGCGGCGGCTGGACGCTCACCCGCCAATGACCACACCAAAGTCCGTTATGACTGAAATCACATCATCCCGCGTTGTACTGATTACGGGGTCCGCCAAACGGCTGGGCAGGGAAATTGCCCTGACTTTTGCACGCGCGGGCTGGGACGTCGCCATCCACTACAACACTTCGCGCGACGATGCCCTGCGCACAACACACGAAATCACCGCACTGGGGGTGCGCTGTACCGCTGCGCACGGCGACCTGGCCGACCCGGATGCCGTAGCGAGCATTTTTGATCACGGCGTCAATGAACTGGGGCAGGTAGACGTTGTCGTCAACAATGCTTCGTTGTTTGAATACGATACGCCAGCTACATTTTCGAATGCGTCCCTCCAGGCTCATATCATGCCGAACTTGGCCGCTCCGCTATTATTGGCACAGCAGCTGGCCGCACACCTGACCCGTCGAGGCGAACAGGCCCGCGGCGCCGTCATCAACCTGCTTGACCAGAAACTGTGGAGCTACAACCCGGATTTTTCTCGTACACGCTGTCAAAAGCAGCCTTGCAGGCGGCCACCACCATGATGGCCCAGGCCTATGCACCCCAGGTACGCGTTGTCGGTGTCGCCCCCGGCCTGACCCTGCCCAGCCACATGCAGACCCCAACTGATTTCGAACGAACCCATGCGTTGTCGCCACTGGGCAAAGCCAGCAGCCCGGAAGACATTGCACGCACCATTCTTTTCGCGGCTGAAACGCCGAGCATTACGGGCACTTCAATTGTGGTTGACGGCGGCCAGCACCTGATGGGCCTGCAACGCGACTTCAGCTGCTTATAATCTGACTTCTTCATGCAACTTTTGCGCTTGCCGGCGTGCCCGGCAAGCGCCAGACCTTATTACCCATGCTCACCCGCCGGATCTACTTTTCCCAGCTTGCCCTGGATGCCCATATCGGCATTCTTGAACACGAGCTGAAGGCCACCCAGCCCCTGCACATCGACGTGGAACTGGACGTCAACATTCACCAGCCGGTCGATGATCTGGATATCCAGACCGTACTGGATTACCGCCTGGTACGTGCCGCGATCGTGCAGGAATGCACGCAAGCCCATGTCCACCTGATTGAAACCCTGGTTGAACAAGTCACCGAACGCCTGCTGCGCGACTTCCCGGAAATCAATACCATCAAGCTGCGCATCAGCAAACCCAACGCGTTTTCCGACTGCGCTGCCGTGGGTATTGCCATTGAACGCAGCCGTCAGGCCTGAACCCCATGAACACACCTTTCGAACCCACTGCGCCGGAAGCAGCAGACGCCACACCCGCAGGCCGTGATGGCCGCAAAATGAGCGTAACCGAAAACAAGCTGACCAAACGCCTGATCCGCGAGACCGGCCGGGCCATTATCGACTTCAACATGATCGAAGCCGGCGACAAGGTCATGGTTTGCCTGTCGGGCGGGAAAGACTCCTACGGGTTGCTCGACCTGCTGCTGATCCACCAATCGCGCGCACCGTTCAAGTTTGACATCGTCGCGGTCAACCTTGACCAGAAACAGCCAGGGTTCCCCGAGCATGTCTTGCCCGAGTACCTGACGCGAATCGGAGTACCCTTCCATATCGAGAACCAGGACACCTACTCGGTCGTCACCCGCGTGATTCCTGAAGGTAAAACGATGTGTTCGCTGTGCTCGCGCATGCGACGCGGCATTTTGTACCGGGTCGCCAAAGAGCTGGGGGCCACCAAAATCGCGCTGGGTCACCACCGCGACGACATTCTGGCCACGTTTTTCCTGAACCTGTTTTATGGTGGCCGGATGAAAGGCATGCCGGCCAAGCTCAAGTCAGACAATGGTGAACACATTGTCATTCGACCTCTGGCCTATGTCCCCGAGAAAGACCTGATTGCCTACGCCAAGCTGAAACAATTTCCGATCATCCCCTGCACGCTCTGCGGCTCGCAAGAGAACCTGAAACGCCAGGAGATCAACCGCATGATTGCCGAATGGGATCGCAAACTGCCGGGGCGGTCGTGGAATGTATTTGCCGCGCTGGGCCACGTCGTGCCATCGCATCTGATGGACAGCCGGATTTTTGATTTTTCAGGGCTGCACGCCGATGGCGACGCCGATGAAAATGGCGACATGGCCTTTGATACCGAGGATTTCAATGCGCTGCCGCAGCAACGGCCCGACGATGAGGCCGACGAGATCAATCTGGCAGCACCGGACACCGCACCGGCGTCAAACCAGGGCACGCCAGGCAGCGAGACGGCACGCAAGGTCTTTACACTGAATGTGATCAATGACCTTCAGGCGTCAAAGTGACCACCTGCCAGATGATGGAAAGAATACTTACGTACCTTCCCAGCGCGGCCCCTGAACGTCAATATTGACCAGCTCAAGCACCCGGGCCACGGTGTGGTCAACCATTTCTTCTATGGTTTTCGGGTGATGATAAAACGCCGGCAATGGCGGGAAAATGACCCCGCCCATTTCGGTAACTGACGTCATATTGCGCAGATGCGCCAGATTCAGCGGCGTTTCACGCACCATGAGTACCAGGCGCCGACGCTCTTTAAGGGTAACGTCGGCCGCACGGGTGATAAGGTTGTCGGAAAACCCGTGCGCCACGGCCGCCAGTGTGCGCATTGAGCACGGCACTACCACCATGCCAGCGGTATCAAAACCACCACTGGCCAGCGTGGCGCCCACATCGCGAAAACTGTACACCCGATCAGCCATGTCGTGCACCGCCTTGCGATCAAGGTCAAGCTCGTACTTGATGTTCAAAACGCCCGACGGTGACACCACCAGATGGGTTTCAATGTCAGGCGCGCGTTCACGCAACACCTGAAGCATGCGCACGGCATAAATGGAACCGGTTGCCCCGGTAATGCCGATAACCAGACGACGCTTAGCCAACAGCGCCTGCCTCTTTCAGAACCTGGACAAGTTCGCCCGATTCAGCCATTTCAGCCAGGATATCGGAACCTCCGATAAATTCACCAGCAACATAGAGCTGGGGAATGGTGGGCCAGTTTGAGTATTCTTTGATGCCCTGACGCACTTCTTCGTCTTCGAGCACATTGACCGTCACCAGCTTGCTGACGCCTGACGCTTTCAGCAATTGAATGGCACGCCCCGAGAAACCGCATTGCGGGAACTGCGCCGTGCCTTTCATGAACAACACGACCGGGTTGGCCGTAACGGTTTCTTTAATGAAATCTTGAACATCACTCATGGTGCACTCTTTAAATTAAATAAGGTCTATTATAAATATCCGCCGGAAATACGTTCGATTCCCGCAAGGTCTGTAAGGCTTTCGACCCGGTTGAAGCCGGCCTTGACCAGCTGTTCACGCACAGCTGCCGCCTGATCCCAACCGTGCTCCAGCCACAGGGCACCGCCCGGTTTTAGCCAAACGTTAGCCCCACCGATAATGGCCTTCAGGGCAGTTAGCCCATCATGACCGTCAGTCAATGCGCCCACAGGCTCAAAACGCAAATCACCCTGGATCAAATGGGGGTCATCGGCGCGAATATAAGGCGGGTTGGAAACAATCAGGTCAAACAAATCAGTGCCGGGCGGCAAGGCGTCATACCAGCTGCCAGCATGAAAAGTGACCGCCGCCATCAGGTTACGGGCATTTGTTCGGGCCACTTCCAGCGCCTGCAGGCTGGCATCTGTGGCCGTAACGCACGCCTGCGGACAGGCCAGCGCCACTGAAACCGCAATGGCACCACTGCCTGTACCCAGATCCAGCACTCGCACTGACGGTTGCTGAAGGGTCATCTTGGCGGCCCCTTGCTGACGGGCTTTTCGGCTGCCCGCCGACGGATGCAAGACACAGCCGTTTCAACCAGCACTTCAGTATCCGGACGTGGAATCAGCACACCAGGGCCCACCTGAAAATCGTGCCCCATGAACTCACGCACGCCCACCAGGTAAGCCATGGGCTCACCCGCCTGACGCCGTAGCTCGAGCGCCCTGAAGCGGGCGACGCAGGATTCGTCCAGAGGATCAGTATCGTGAGCGACCAGCCACGAACGCGAGACCTGCAGCACCTGCTGCAACACCATCTGCGCTTCCAGTCGGGGCAACGACGTTGCCTGCAACAACTCACGAATGCACGTCATGGCTGACTCACGCCTCACTCATGGCGGCCAGCAAATTGGCTTGATGCTCGGCACGCAGCGCACTGGTCAGCTCGTCAAGGTCACCTTCCATAATGGCGCCCAGCTTGTACAAGGTCAGGTTGATGCGATGGTCGGTAACGCGACCCTGCGGGTAGTTATACGTGCGAATACGCTCGGAACGATCGCCCGACCCCACGAGACTCTTGCGCTCGGCCGCTTCCTTGCTTTGCTGCTCTTGTACCTGCTTGTCTTTAAGGCGCGCCGCCAGCACCTGCATGGCCTTGTCCTTGTTGCGGTGCTGTGAGCGGTCATCCTGACACTCAACCACCAGCCCCGTGGGCAAGTGGGTAATACGAACGGCAGAATCGGTTTTGTTGATATGCTGCCCGCCCGCGCCACTGGCCCTGAAGGTATCAATACGCAAATCGGACGGATTGATGACGATATCGGACACTTCGTCGGCTTCCGGCAAAATCGCCACCGTACAGGCAGAGGTGTGAATGCGACCCTGGGTTTCGGTAGCGGGCACACGCTGCACCCGATGCGCTCCGGACTCGAACTTCAGCTGACCATAAACGCCATCCCCTTCCAGACGCGCAATCACTTCTTTGTAGCCACCGACCTCAGAAGGGCTTTCAGACATGAACTCAACGCGCCAGCCTTTGGATTCGGCATAACGGGTGTACATGCGCAATAAGTCACCGGCAAACAAGGCGCTTTCATCGCCCCCGGTACCCGCCCGAATCTCAAGGAAAACACCGCGACCGTCATCGGGGTCTTTAGGCAGCAGCAACAACTGCAAGCTGTCTTCGAGTTGGGCAATACGTGCCTTGCCCAGTTTCAGCTCTTCTTCAGCCATGTCGCGCATGTCCGGGTCTGACAACATTTCGGTCGCCGCCTGCATATCCCCTTCGACAGCCAGCCAGACCTCGAACTCGGTTACGACAGGCTCAAGTTCGGAACGCTCACGGGACAGACGACGGAATTTATCCATGTCACCGGCAATTTCAGGCTCGGCCAGCATGGCATCGATTTCTTTAAGTCGGCGAGCAAACTGCTCGAGCCGATCACGCATGGATTGTTTCATGGGGTGTGGACTACGGGAAAATTGGGCACCTGAACGCCTGATGCGTCAGGAAGTCGGCAAGAACGGACGACGCAACGCAGCAGAGACGCTAACGGCGACGTTCGGGGTCAGGCAGCAACGCGGGCAGCAGTGCCAGCAATTGCTTGCGATCAGTATCTTCGCTGCGATTGAGCGTTGCCAGCGAACCGTGGATGTATTTTTGGGTAAGGCTGTGTGCAAGGTGCTCAAGGACATCTTCAGCCGACTTGCCACTGGCCAGCATGCGCCGGGCGCGATCAAGCTCGTGGTGCTTGAGGGCCTCAGCCTTTTGATGGATGCTGACGATAGCGGGCACGATTTCACGGTTGTGCAGCCAGTGCATGAAGTGCTGCACCCGGGTTTCAATGATGGCTTCAGCCTGAACCACGGCAGCACGACGTGCGTCAGTGCCACTTTGCACAATTCGGCCAAGATCATCGACCGAATACAGATACACATCGTCAAGGCGACCGGCTTCGGTTTCAATGTCGCGCGGCACGGCCAGATCGACCATGACCATAGGCTTGTGACGGCGAATACGGGTGGCGCGCTCGACCATGCCCAGACCCAGAATAGGCAAGGAACTGGCCGTACAGGACACAACGATGTCAAATTCGGCCAATTTTTCCGGCAATTCGGACAGCCGCATGGTTTTCGCGTTGAAACGTGACGCCAACGCTTCGGCGCGTTCAGCGGTGCGGTTGGCCACCGTCATTTGAGCGGGCTCTGCCGCAGCGAAATGGGTGGCGCACAGTTCGATCATTTCACCCGCACCAATAAACAGCACGCGCGTTTGGGACAAGTCGCCAAAAACGCGTTCGGCCAGACGCACGGCGGCTGCCGCCATGGATACCGAGTTGGCCCCGATGGCTGTTTGCGAACGGACTTCTTTAGCCACCGAAAAGGTGCGCTGAAACAACTGATGCAACAAAGTGCCCAGCGAGCCTGCCTGTTCGGCAGCCCGCACGGCATCTTTCATTTGCCCCAGAATCTGGGGTTCGCCCAGCACCATGGAATCAAGACCACTGGCCACACGGAACGCATGACGCACAGCGTCATTGTGATGATACTGATACAGGTGAGGCTGCAGACTGCGCGATTCGAGGCGGTTGAATTCAGCCATCCAGTCGGCCAACCCGGCACTGACATGCGGCTCGGCCGCACAGTAGATTTCGGTGCGGTTACAGGTCGACAAAATGGCCGCTTCTTTGACAGAAGCCCCAAACGCCGAGCGCAAACCGTCAAGCGCCGGCTTGAGAACCTCAAGCGGCATCGACACGCGTTCACGCACAGACACCGGCGCAGAGACGTGATTCAGACCGAAGGTGATGACGTCAACAGACATGATTTTGGCCACTTTTGTGGCGAACCTGTACAACCCGTGATTATACCCGGGCAAGCGGGTTTACCCGGATCTGCCGATTTTTGATCGCCGCATGAAAAAATTTTCTGTTGTTCTTTGCACACAGTTTATTTTTAGTGTATTATCTCGTTTCTTTAGTTGGCCTGGTAGCTCAGTTGGTAGAGCAGCGGATTGAAAATCCGCGTGTCGGTGGTTCGATTCCGCCCCAGGCCACCATTCTGCTGTTCCAGCACGGTTCAAAACCTCCCAAATCTCAAAAAAATCAATGTCTTAGGCGCAAATCGCCGCCCAGGACGTCTCACTGCGCGTCGCTACATCCCGAGTTTGCCGGCCCCCAGGTGGTACCCCACAATAGATTCGTGAAAAACGAACTCCGGGGGGCCAGTTGTGGGCTTACTCAATGAAACTCAGATCAGAGCGGCCAAGCCAGGCCCGAAGGAATACATGCTCAACGACGGGGACAATCTGTACCTGCGCGTTCGAGACACTGGCAAGGTCTGGATCTACCGCTACACCAAAGACGGCAAACGCATAAAACTCGGGCTGGGACCGTACCCGGAAGTCACACTCGCTCAGGCACGAGCCAAGGCGTATGAGGCCAACAGTCAAAGGGCGAACGGCTCTGATCCCAAGGAAACCCGTGAACAGCGGGAGGAGCTTGCGCGCATCGCACGCCTGCACACGTTCGAGCTGCTCGCGAGAGCGTGGCACAGCAGTGCCAAGAAAGACCGGGAATGGTCAGACGACTACGCCCAGAAAGTCATCCGCCACATGGAAATTCACGTATTTCCGTGGGTAGGCCACAAGCCAATCGAAACGATCCTGCCGACAGAGATCGTGCAATGCCTGCATCGGCCAAAGGATCGGGGCAATCTCGAAACTGCACAGCGCGTTCGCGAGGCCGTTCAGCATGTCTACCAATATGCTGTGGACGTAGGCGCAATGGAGCCAGGCAAGAATTTCGTCAACAAGAATACGGGCGGCCTGCCACCGCCACGCAGCCGGCATTATGCGGCTATCACTGAGCCCGCCAAACTTGGGCAGCTTCTGCGGGATATTCGCAACTATCACGGACACTTCATCACCTGCAGCGCATTGCGTCTTGCCCCCATGATGTTCCAGCGCCCTGGCCAGATTCGGCTTGCTGACTGGGAAGACATCAACTTTGAAGTCGAACTCTGGCGCTGCCCACCCGAGAAGATGAAGATGCGGGAGTGGCAGAAACGCGATAGCCGCACACCGGCACACATCGTTCCATTGCCGCGACAGGCTCTGGAGATTCTGCAGGAGTTATATCCGTTGACCGGACCATCCGGCCCAGTCTTTCGCAGCATGTCACGCCGTTCGGAGACCAGTCGCTACATCAGCGACAACACTATCAACGTCGCATTGCGCACCATGGGTTACGACACTAAGGAAGAAATTACCGGGCATGGCTTCCGCGCCACGGCGCGCACCATGATTCGTGAACACCTGGGCTGGGACCCGGATGTCATCGAGCGGCATCTGGCTCACGCATCCGATGAAGAACTTGGCAGCAGCTACGACCGCGCCGCCTTCATTGCTCAACGCAAAGAAATGGTGCAGCAGTGGGCCGACTTCCTGGATGAACTGGAAGCTGGGAAGCTGCCTGTCCCTGAAAACAACATACTGCAATTCATCCGCCATCGACCAAAGCGTGAACTGCAGTTTGGGACATAACATCGCACTATAGATTCACATACGCCAATGGCGTATAATTTATGCTCGAACTTAGAACCTATGGAATTCATCGAAACTCCCCTGTTCACTCGACAAATCGTAGACTTGCTTCCAGACGATGACTACGCTGAACTGCAACAGATTTTGGCTGCTAACCCTCGGCGGGGTGATCTGATTCCGTCTGGAGGAGGAATCCGAAAGGTACGTCATGCAAGACCAGGAATGGGGAAAAGTGGCGGCATTCGTGTCATCTACTACTGGATCACTGCCGAAGATCAAATCATGATGCTCCTGGCTTATCCGAAGTCGAAACAGGAGAATCTGACCCCCGCACAGATTGAGGAACTGCGGGCATTGGTAAAGGACCTCTGATATGGACACAGAACTCTTTGAAGACCTAAAAGAAAGCCTGCGGCAAGCCAAGGCCATCCGCGCAGGCGAGCTCGAAGGCCGCCGCACTACCGTCAGCCCCATTGACGTCAGGGCCGTGCGCGAAAGCACGAAGCTCTCGCAAGGCGAGTTTGCTGCAGCCATCAACGTCAGCGTGCGTACACTACAGAATTGGGAGCAACACCGGCGATCTCCTACCGGCCCAGCCGCCGCCCTGCTGAAAGTCATGGCAGCGGCTCCAGCCACCGTCATCAAAGCCCTACATCACTAGGCAGGCTGGAACTGAAGACAGCCCCATAGCAGGTTAGGCGATACCGTTTTAGCTCAATACCTCAGTGGAACCCTCATGAACGAACCTCTTTCCGAGGTCATCCGTATCCGGGTGACCCCGTCTCATGCTGCGCGTCTGGGCGAAGCAGCAGCCCTGTCCGGGCTATCCCTCTCTAACTATATAAGGCGACGGCTTTCCGCTGACGATACGCTGCAGGAAGAACTGACCCTGCTGCGCAAGGTCGTGGCTGATCTGGGCCAGCTGCGCGATACCCGCCTGGCCGCTATCGAAAGCGCCCACCTGCTGCGGGCCATGGCCAAGCCTGAACATCTCGCCATCGCACAACAGACGCTGCAGCAGCGCTGATACCCCAGGCCGACAGGCCGCACGCTCTACCCCACTCCCGGAGACTTCCTCATGCACACCCTTCCCGCCCTGCGGGCCGGGGCGCTGGCGCTTGCCTGCGTCCTGGCTCCTGCTGCCCACGCGAACGGCACAATTGAGCTGCTGACAGGCATTCCCCGCCTGGCCTGCGAAGCGACGCTATGTCTGTCTTCCAGTCTGCGCCCCGGTGAATGCAGCCCGTCGCTGGATCACTACTTCGGCATCAAGAAATTCAACAAGCGCGGCCTGGACTGGTCTGCGACGGTCGCAGCCCGACGGGCTTTCCTGTCTGAATGTCCCGCTTCCGGCGAAGATGGCATGGCGCAGCGCATCGACGCGATTTCACATGGCGCCGGCAAGTGTGATGCGGAATATCTGAACAGCAGCTATTCCGGCACCGCCTACAAATGGCGCGAACGCGGCTACAGCTATGCGGGCGATAACGCGGAACCCGTCTACGAGGTGCATTCGCTTCGCACGGTCACGCTCACACAGCTGCCCGCCTATTGTGTGGTCTACAACGATCACGCCTGGACCTATGAACTGTCGATCCAGTACGTGGGCAGGCCGGCCATGGGCGGCTACTGGATAAAGTCTGAAGACTACGACGCGGCTCAGGCCAAGTGGGAAGCGGAACATACTGGACAGTGGGCCAGCGGCTGGAACTTCTCTCTGACCGACCCCAGGCACCGAAGCAACGACTGAGGACGCCGTCATGCTTGCCGAACTCGCCGCCCTGGCCCTTGTCTGCGCTCCCGATATTCACCCGGTCACACTGCATGCCGTGGTCAAGCATGAATCCAGGGCGCAGCAGTACGCCATTGGCGTCAACCGCAAGGGCCACCACTCATTGAAGCGTCAGCCCCGCAACCAGGAAGAAGCCACGGCTGCAGCGCAGACACTGATTGACCAGGGCATCGACTTCGATGCCGGGCTGGGACAGATCAATGTACGCAACTGGGCCTGGCTGAAACTGGATGCCACCACGGTGTTTGACCCCTGCCGCAATCTGGCGGCAGCCCAGACCGTGCTGGCTGACTGCTACGCCCGGGCCTTACCCACCCATAAAGATCCGCAGCAGGCGCTACGTGCCGCACTGTCCTGCTACAACACCGGCAATTTCAAGCGTGGCTTTACCAACGGCTATGTGGGGAAGGTGCTGACCCAGGCAGGCATCAAGGTGCCTGCGCTGGTACCTCTGACCGACGCGACGGCATCACAGGCACCAGCTGACACACCGGCCCAGCCCACAGAGAACCCCAGGCAGAAACCACCGCCTGAAGCGCCACCCGGCACACCCGACGGTTTCACCTCCAACCCGGCGGCTGACGGCTTTGCACAAACGCCCGATCCTGAACCCGGCCAGAGTTCCGACATCTGACCACGGCTCACCGGGCCGGCCACCCCTTTTCCTTATCACCGTCACCCCTGCGCCGCCCGGCGTCTGGGGCAGGAGTCTTTCCATGTCACTACTGAATCACTTCAGAAACGCTACGCAACGCCTGCATATCATCAACGGATGGACGGCAGCCCTGCTGCTGTTTGGCATCACTCAGACTGCATCGGCCCAATCCATCGGTGGACTTTCCAGGGCCCAGACCACGCTGCAGACCCTGCGCGACAACTTGGATGTCATTCTGCCGATTGCCGCCATCATCATCGGCATCATCATCTTTGTGCTGTATTCCGCAGAGGTCATGCGCAAGGATGACGCCATCCGTTGGGGCATCGGTGTGCTGCTGGCCGGATCAGCCGCTGAGCTGGTCGTGCTGCTCTGGAAATAAGCCATGAACGATCACACCTACCCCGTCTTCAAGGGGCTGGGTCGCAAGGCCACCTTCATGGGTGTTCCCACGCGGTTACTTCTGGGTGCCTTCGCCGTTGTCGCGATGATCGCCATGACGGCGGGCCTGGCCTGGTGGGGACTCCTGTTTGTGGTCATGCCTACCCTGGCCATCCTCACCCGCGACGACGACAAAGCCCTGGATGTGCTCTGGCTGGAACTCAAAACCCGCAAACGCAACCGTAATCAGCGTTTCTGGAAGGGTTCCAGCTACGCCCTGCACGGCTACCATCGGCGCCGCCCTGGCGCGCGCTCATCCGATAAAGGACGTCACTATGACTGCTGCAGCCACTCTTGCCGTGGACGAACGGCGGGTTTCGCGCTATCTGCCCTATTCCCACCACGTCACAGATCAGATCATCGCCTGCGATAACCATGAGTACCTGGCCGTCATCAAGGTGGCGGGGCGCGCACCGGATGCCTACGCACAGGAAGAACTGAAGGAATGGATTGAAGCCTTGCATAACGTGCTGCGCGGCCTGCCCATGGGTTCGGTCGGCTTCTATTCCCACATCATCCGCCGTCGCGTCACCGAATACCCGGAAAGCACTTTCAGCCAGCCCTTCGCCTCCCAGTTCGACGCGGCCTATCGCTCCACTTTCGACGCAAGCGGCCTGATGGTGAATGATCTGTACCTGTCGGTGCTGGTTCACCCGGTCGAGGATCCGATACTTGGCACCTTCGCCAGCTTGGAAAAGGCCGACAGCCAGCGCATCGCGCACTGGCAGACGGAATCCATCGCCCGCCTGAACGACATTCTGCGCACATTCAAGGCCGGTCTGTACCGCTACGATCCGCAGACGCTGGGGATTGTGGATCGCAATGGCTTTGCCTTCAGTGAAACCGCTGAGTTCCTGGGCTTTCTGCTTTCGGGGCGGCTACGGCCCGTACCGGTTTCGCGGGAACGGCTACGCGACACCCTGCCCTATGCCCGGCCCATCTTCGGCAAGCATGGAGAGCTTGGCGAACTGCGTACCGTGGCCGACTCGCGCATTTTCGGCATGATGGAGCTGCGCGATTACCCAGAAGCCAGCAAGCCCGGCCACTTGGACCGACTGCTGGGCCTGCCGCATGAATTTGTGCTGACCCAGTCCTGGGGCAGCCACACGGGGGCCGCCGCAAAGAAACTGGTGAAGCGCCATCAGAAGCTGCTGGTGGATTCCGGCGACGACGCCGGCAGCCAGGTGGGCCAACTGACACAGGCCATGGATGACCTCACTTCCGGCCGTCTTGGCCTGGGCGACCACCACGCCACCCTGCTCATTTATGGCGACACGGCGGAAGGCGTGCGCCAGGCACTGGCACATACCGCCACCGCCCTGGCTGAAGAAGCCATTGGTTTCAGGCCATTGGAAAAAGCCCTGGAAGCTGGCTTCTGGGCGCAACTGCCCGGCAATTGGCACTGGCGTCCCCGCCCGGTGCCGGTCACGTCGCTTAACTTCCTGTGCTTCTCCAGTCTGCATAACCAGCTGACGGGCAAACCCGCAGGCAACCCCTGGGGGCCAGCCGTCACTATGCTCAAGACACAGACCGGCAGCCCGTTCTTCTTCAACTTCCATGCGTCGGTGGAAGACCTGGACGAAACCGGCAAGCGACGCCCGGGCAACACCATGATTATCGGTATGACTGGCACGGGCAAAACCGTGCTGCAGGGCATGTTGCTCACCCAGGCGCAGAAGTTTGGCGCAACGTGTGTGGTGTGGGACAAAGACCAGGGCATGCAGGTGCTCATCATGGCCCTGGGGGCAGGTACTTCAATATCCGCCTGGGCGAAACGACCGGCTGGAACCCATTTCAGATGCACCCCACGAAAGGAAACGTGGCCTTCATGGTCCGGCTGGTTGTTCTCCTGGCTGAACGCCGGGGCGAGGCGGTCACCACCCGGCAACATGCCGACATCACCCAGGCCGTGCAGCAGCTGACTACGCTGATCGACCGCGAAGCTCGAACGCTGTCCACCCTGAACACCCTGCTACCCAACCCCTACAGCGAGGATGACAGCACCAGCACCATTCACGCACGCCTGGCACCCTGGTGCCGGGGCGGTGAATACGGCTGGGTATTCGATAACCCGGCAGATGAACTGAGCCTGGCAAGCTATGACGGCAAACACGCCATTTTCGGATTTGACCTCACCGAACTGCTGGACGATGACGCGGTACGCGGCGCGGCCACCATGTATTTGAAGCACCGCATCGACGCCCTGCATGATGGCCGGCGCATCATCAACCTGTACGACGAATGCCAGCATCCGCTTAAGGACAAGCATTTCCAGGATGACATGCAGGACGCCAGCCGCACCATACGCAAGAAAAACGGTGTGCTGGCCTTCGCTACCCAGGAACCGGGCGCTATCACCGAAAACCCGGTCGGTCCCTCACTGGTTCAGCAGACCGCCACGCTGATTCTGCTGCCCAACCCCAGGGCCAAAGCCCGCGACTATATCGAAGGATTCGGCCTCACCCCCGCCGAGTTCGAGTTACTGAAAACACTGGGCGAGGCCAGCCGGAAGTTCCTCGTCAAGCAAGGCTCCAGCGTCACGGTCGCCCAGCTTGATCTGTCCGGCTGCGAAGACGAACTGCTGGTGTTCTCCGGCAGCCCCGACATGGCAGAAATTGCAGAACAAGCAGTCGCCCAGGCCGGGCCTGACCCTGCGCACTGGCTGCCGGTGTACCTGGATGCGGTTCGCCAAGGCCGCATTGTTCCGGCCACTTCATAGGAATGCCTCATGAAACACCATGCCAACGAACGTGAGAAGCAACAGGCGCTGGATGAAGAGCGGCGCCAGACACAGGCCCGTGATGCACTGCAGACGGCAAAGGATCAGGACTTCTATACGCGGCTGGGCCTGCACGACCCGGACACAGACCGCCCGGAAGATACCTTCCTGATCTCCGTCTACAGCGAACACTGGACCCACGAAGACCTGGAGGCCGGAGAAACCAATACACGGGGCATTGAGCTTGACCGGGTCACCGTGGACGCCGACGACCTCAAACGATACGGCCAGGACTACGGCGTGACCGAACCATCATGCAGCGACCCGCGCCTGAACCCCGATATCTGGTTTTCTTCCACCTACCCGCACCAGGATCGCGCCTATTTTGAGCAAGATGTTCAAAAATATTACAGCCTGCATGTCCATGAAGTGAATGGCCAGCGCCCCACCCCGGAGGATTATCAGCGCGTAGCCGACCTCATCGGCGCACGCTTCGATCATGCGTTAAGGCCGTCGCCACAACATGAACAGGAGGGACCGGACCTGTGCCTGTGAACCTTCCCAACTTCCAACGCCACCCCACTGCCGATGAGATAGCCGGCATGGCTTGGTGGAACAATCTGAAACCTATTGAACGTGCTTGCTGGCTTACAACTGCCGGACACGCTCGCAGCGTGGCCGACGCCTGGGCGGCGTACAAACGCAGCCAGGGGCTTACTGACAACCGACCACCATAGGAACACACCCAATGAACCGAAGACATCTCATCGCCACTGCCGGAGCCACTGCCCTGCTGAGCATCCTGGCAGGATGCAAGACAGAACCGAAGGGCGAGAAATTCATCGGACATTGGTTCTCGGATAACGGTCGGTATCCGCCCACCCTGGTCCACATTGAACGGAACGGCGACACGTTCCTGTTCACAGAAACCGCATGGAACAACCTCGGCAAAGTTGGATACCGGTCCAATACCGTGCCAGCCACACTCAACGGCGCAGACAATATCCTGGTCGTGGGCGGCAGTAAACACATTGCCTACAAAGAGGCTGAGGATGAAATTGTCTCGGACAACCTGAAGGCCCGCCGCATCACGGAAGCCGAATACCAGGCCGCTATTTCCAAGCAGTAACTTTTACTCGCTCAGATTTAATCCGGAAGCATTATCAACTACTGAAAGACTGGGAGCGACCCAAAGCGGAAATTGCCGGCTTGTGAAAGCAGACCGTGAGGAACGAGCGAACTCAGTAGTGCTTCGCTTGCGGCGCATCCGCTGGAACGACGGGTTCTACCGCTGAGACGCAAATCAACAATTGGAAGTAATTCCATCTTCTCAATGGAAAAAGCGGCTTAACCGTCTTTTTATGAATTTTCTTTTTCTCTCTCAACTCTCTTAACCTATCCTCGAGTGCTTTCTGCTCCTCCTCGCGGTCAGCAGAGGAGTAAACATTGATATTTAGCCGCTTCGATGACATTCCAGCCTGAACGCTTTCAAGGACTTTTACAATTTTCTCTGTTTCCTTGTACAAATTGTAAAGCGGATCTCCACCCCTACTTCTGAAACACCCTTGAATTCGGAAAAATCCACGATGGATTCAGAAGCATACTTTCGTCCCTCTGCATCCTCAAATTCGATTGACGCTCTTATTTTTACACCAAATAGTGCGTCCCCATTTTTATTAATGAGGTCTAGAAAGCTGAAAACAAAGCTCTTCCGCTCCTTGCTAGCACCAAGAGAGGTCAACCCATTTTTCAGCATATTGAGCGACTGAAATTTCTCAACCACTGCCCTCTCCTGAGAGCTTAAAACATCGCCACTGCTTCCATAGAATTTGAATGATACATTCCGTGCAATACCCTTGCCATTATTTTGAATGTGAGCATTCATCATGTGAATCGAAGCCTGCGCAGATAGAATATAAAATTCCAAGCTAGGCCGCATCGCCTCTATTTTTAATTCGTCAATTTGCCGAATTTGCGCCAATCGCAAATACCATGTCTCCCTGGCAAGTATGAAAGTCAAAATTGCTATTGCAACCGTGGCAATGGCACCCACCCAAGCTGACAGTGTATCTGCGGCAAGTTTTCCATTTCCGCCCAGATTTAAGCCCCAAACGAGACCACCGATAAAAACCAGTGGCACGAACAAAAGGCCAGAGAGAACCACAAGCACGATTGGTGCTTTATCTTCTACAAATTTCATTAAAATGCCCCAAAGAAGTTGGCCAATTGTCTAAACGGCAAGCAGGAGTCGAGAGAACGAGGAAATGGGAGGCCGACACCGACCGGGAGCAGGATGAACGCTTCGAATGGTAGCGTTCGCTCTGTCACTTCTGTGGGATATGTGATCCATTAGGAAGCATGCCTTCTTAATGTCCGCCAAAAGTCATTATCCGGCCGTCGTTGGAGGTCGCGCTTCCCGTCAATTCTGACTCCAAGTCCCAGCCAAGTGGGAAATCGATTCTGGCAAGCAATGCCCGCTTTTGGCCGAAAGCGGACGACCGACTTTACCGTATTCGACCGCATATGACAGCCTTCTCTAAGGCAGTACAAACCATCCCTTTCGGCTCACGACTGTGCCTAGCACCGCACCCCGCGACTTAGCACGCCGATCCCCCTTACCACCGGAGTTCTCCCATGACACGCTACAAGCATCTTGCGGCGGGTATCGCCCTGGCCGCTGTTTTCATGAACCCTGCCCGCGCCAGCGGCATCCCCACGGTCGATGCTGCAACCATAGCCCAGTTGCAAGAACAGCTACTGACCGCCCGTGACCAGCTCAAGAACCTGACGGATCAACTGGCGACAGCCAGGGAGCAGCTTGCTGCATTCACGCAATCCAGCGGCTACGGTGCCATTCCCAATGATTACGCCATCCGCGATCAGCTTCGCGCTGCCCTGCCCTCCAACGCTCAGGACTTGCTCAACCGATCCGGTAACTCAGGCTTGAACGGGGATGTTTCCCGCATCACGGATGATGTCATGGCGCCGGTGAGCTTCGCCGAAGACAGACAGGAGCTGTCAAAACGGTCACTGAACATTGAGGCAACCGCAAAAGCCATGAGTGAGCGGGCCTACGACTCGATGACCCAGCGGCTGGCCAATGTCGATGCCCTGCAGGATCAGATCAACCAGACGACCAACCCCAAGGAAATTGCTGAACTGCAGGCGCGGATTCAGATTGAGCAGGCGAATATCTCAGCCGAACAGACCCGCATTCAGCTTGCTGCACAGCAACTGGATGCGGAACGACAACTGTTGCAGGCCCGGGCTGAACGTGTCTATGGAGGATGGTTTGGGAATAAGCCAGCGTCAGACTCATCCCCCGGCGCAGCTGAATAGGCTAGCACGCCATGGCCAGCCTCACTCCATCCGTCGCGGCACCCACTACGCCAAGCAACATAGCTGAATGGGTCATGACTCAAACCGAAAGCATTCTCAGCGATGCCATCAACGGGCCGATGCAGGCACTCTTCGAAGCACTCATGCCGGTCATCGTGGTGGGCCTGACTCTGCAATTCGTTGTGTACGCGTTTGCGCTCATGCACGGTCAGAGCAATATGACCGTCACCGAGTTCTTCCGCAAGGCCATTCTCGTGGCGATTGTGTCCATGATTTTTGGCGCAGGCGGCCTGTACCAAAACGACATTGCCAAAACCATGATCGCACTGCCTGACGATGTCACACAGCTCGCACTCGGCACGGGCAACGTGGCGGCAGAAGTCGATAAGCTGCAGAACGAAACCAGTGAGGCATCCAATGCCATGCTGGGCGCAAGCGACCGGCCCTGGTACAACTTCATGCCTTCCACCAGGGAAGTGCTGGTCAGCATCCTGGCGACGCTGCTGCGAATCAATGCGGCCGTCGTTGGCAGCATCATCATGGTCATTGTGGTGGTCTGCAAAGTCGGCATGGCCTTGGTGGTTGCAGCAGGGCCACTCTTTATCGCCGCGACATTGTTCGAGCCAACAAAGCCTCTCTTCAATAACTGGGTTTCACAGGCATTGAACTTTGTCTTCCTGGCTTTGCTTGCAGGCTTGGTCTTCGGCCTGATCCTGCAACTCAACATCCAGCTGATCCGCATGATCGCTGACCAGATAGAAACAGGAATGGCCGACGTGCTTTCACTGTTCGGCGCTCAGGTGCTCGTCGGCGCTGCCAGCCTGGTCATCATGATTCTGATCCCCGGCCTCGCCGCCGGTCTCTCCAACGGCTTCGGCGCTCAACTCGGTGTCGGTTCCGCCGCCCGGGGCGCGTTCTCTGTTCTGCGTCTGCGCAGCATGCTGCGACTGCGCGCCAAGTAAGCCTTTCCCCACCCGCTGCCCAGCGGGGCCATCACACCCTTCCTTCTGCTCACGCGGCAGGACAGGAGCCCATCCCATGCAAAAACTCATTGCCGCCCTGGCGCTGGCCGGGCTGCTGGCCGGCTGCGCCTTTCATGCGCCCCAACCCCCACAGCCTGCTGACGGGCCGCGTGTGCCGGTGAACGCCAGCGCACCGATTTTCAAAGGAGTCTGAACCGTGGCAGAACCTCTCAAGTCTGAAGACGTGGCTGCCTGGCTGGAACAATCGCGCGGCCTGGAGCGCGACCACCTGGGCGAACTGGTCACCAGCCGCAAGCGCGCCTGGCAGGTTGCGATGGGCGCGGGGCTGATCGCCTTTGCCGCTGTCGCTGCCGTGGCGGGATTGACGCCCCTGAAGCAGCCGCCCGAAATGTATGTAGTGCGCGTGGATAACGCCACCGGCAGCATCGAGCATGTCAGCACCCTGGGCGAACCGATGGAAGACTACGGCCAACGCATCGCCAAGTATTTTCTGAACACCTATGTACTGAACTGCGAAGGCTATAGCTGGCAGACCATCCAGGATCAATTCGACACCTGCGCCCTGCTGTCATCGCCGCCCATTCAAGTGCAGTACGGCAAGCGTTTCGAAGGGCCGGATGCCGTAACCACTCGGCTAGGCACCCTGGGTACGGTCGATGTTCAGGTTCATTCCATCACCCTGGGCGCCAATCAGGCCGCCATTGTCCGCTTCACCAGAACGGAACGTGAAGTCTCCACCGGCAACGTGACCAGGACGCGGCACCTGATCGCCACCATGGCCTACCAGTACGCCGACGTACCCCTCACGGAAGCCGTCGCCCGGCGCAACCCGCTGGGCTTTCAGGTGGTGCGCTACGACCTGGCAGCCGACCTGTCGCGCTGAACCGACCTGGATCAGAAGGAACCCCCATGTTTGAACTCTTCCCACGCAGTCGGGCGGTGGCGCTGCTGCTGTGCACTGGCCCTGCCAGCCAGCGCCTGGGCGCTGGAGACGCCCCGCGCTTCACGGCTCGACCATCGGGTGCGCTATGTCAACTATGACCCGGCCAACGTGATTCAGCTCGATGCGGTGATCGGAGTCGCCACTCACATTCAGCTGGAGCCCGGCGAAACCTATCAGTATCACGTATTTGGCGACAGCCAGGCTTACGCCTTCACGTACAAGAACCACCACCTGTTCTTCAAGCCCACCGCCGAAGACGCTCATACCAACCTCATTGTCATCACTGACCGGCGCGAATACAGCTTCCGACTGTCCTACAGCCACGACCGCAGCGCCCCGGCCCTTTACAAGCTGGTGATGCGCTACCCGGAAGTGGAAGCCCGCATGAAGGCACAAGCGGCACAGAAGGCAGCAGTTGAGCGCTCGTTGCAGGCATCTGCCGGCACGATGAACTGGCAGGCATACACCCGCAGTGGCAACGCCAGTATCGCGCCCGTTCACGCCTGGGATGATGGCCGCCACACCTGGCTGCAATTCCCGCCGGAAACCGACATGCCCACGGTGTACCGCGTGACCCCTGACGGCCAGGAAGTCATTACCAACTATCACATGGCGGATGAACGCACGATGGTGCTGCATCGCACCTCGCCACGCTGGCATCTGCGCCTGGGCAACCAGGTGCTGGCCATCCATAACGAAGCCTTTGGCCTGACCCTGTACCCGCCCACACCGGCACAGCATCCCCCACCGTCCGGCGCACGGTGAAAGGCGCGGCAGCGCCTGTACCGACGCTGCGAGTTCGGGAGATCTCGCCATGAAGGAACAGCCCATGAACGACACCGATCCGCGCCAGGATCAGACCACCGCAGCCAGCCTGGAGCGCGAAGCCCTGAACCTGGAAACCGCCGGGCGCAGCGCCCCACGTGGCGCACGCGCTTTCTGTGGCTCACCATCCTGGTGGCCATTGCCGTGGCCATCGGTGTGCTGCTGAAAGCCTGGAGCCGGGAACCAGCGCCTGCCAGCGACAGCAGTCTGGAAGCCGATCAAAGCGGAATCACCAACCGGCTGAAGCCGCCCAGGGTGGAGCGCCCCGCGCCACCCAAACCCTTGCCACCCCCAGCACCTGGACCTGTCTCAGCGCCCGCCTATGTGCTTCCACCACCCACGCCCTCAGCACCGCCGCCTGTCGATGAAGTGGCGCTGCGGCGATTGGCGAGCCCGCTGCAGGCGGGCGGCGCAGAAGGCGGCAGCGCAGGCAGCCGTCCGGCCAGCGCCCCGGGCGGCCCCTACAGTGATGCCGGTCCACTGGCCGACAAGCTGCGGCCTTTGGAACTTGCGCCCTCTGTGGCCGGGCAGCTGGGGGATCGCAACTTCCTGCTCACCCAAGGCACCATGATCGACTGCACTCTGCAGACCAAGCTGGTCAGCACCCAACCGGGGCTGCTCACCTGCCTGGCCACCCAAGATGTCATGAGCGCCAACGGCAAGGTCAAGCTGATCGACGCCGGCACCAAGTTCACCGGCTATCAGTCCGGCGGCATCCAGCAGGGCCAGGCCCGCGCCTTTGTCACCTGGAACCGGCTGGAAACACCCGCTGGTGTCATCGTTGAGTTGGCCTCACCCGGCACCGGCCCACTAGGCGAAGCTGGGCTGGACGGTCATGTTGACAACCATTTCTGGGAACGCTTCGGCAACGCCATCCTGCTGTCCCTGGTCGGCGACTTCGGCAACTGGGCATCGAACCAGGGCCAGTCCGGCGACAACAACATCCGATTCGACAACACCGCCCAGGGCGGGCAAGAAGCTATCGCCAAGATTCTGGAAAAGTCTCTGGACATACCCCGACCCTTTACAAAAACCAGGGCGAACGCATCGGCATCATGGTCGCCCGTGATCTGGACTTCAGCCATGTCTACGACCTTGAACTTACCCCTTGAAGTGGTACCTTTTGATCGCGCCATTTCTGTGCGGACTTTTCTGCGGCCCCTGGCCCAGCATCTGCAAGACCCGAAAGTCACAGAGATCGCCATCGTGCGCGAGGGGCATCTGTACGCCCGCACGGACGGACACTGGATATCGCACGACTGCGAGGAACTGAGCTACCCGCACCTGGAAGCATTAGCGACGGCACTGGCGGCCTACAACCACATGGCGCGCAACCCCATCATGTCGGTGGTACTGCCCGATGGGGAGCGCGGCCAGATCATTCTGCCGCCGGCCTGCATAGACGGCTCCATCGCCATCAACATCCGCAAACACGCCACGGAAACTTTCTATCTGAAGCAGCTGGCATCCGGCGGGGCGTTCAAATCCACCATGGATGCCACCGCCAAATATGGTGCTGACGGCCTGTCGAAACTCGATCAGCGGCTGCTGATACTGAAAAACAGGGGAGACTATTTCGAGTTTTTGGTGGACGCCGTCCGCGCGCGCAAAAACGTGGTGATTTCGGGTGCAACAGGATCAGGCAAAACCACCTTTGCCCGATCCCTCATGAATGAAATACCCGTCCATGAACGCCTTATCACCATTGAAGACGTACATGAACTGATCCTGCCCTGGCATGAAAACCGCGTCCATATGATGTACGGCGGCACACGGGGCCGAGTGTCGGCCACCGACTGCCTGGCTGCCTGCATGCGCCTGTCGCCCGACCGGATTTTCCTGGCAGAGTTACGCGGCCCGGAAAGCTGGGACTATCTGGCTGCGCTGAACACTGGCCACCCGGGGTCCGTCACCACGACACACGCCAACAGCGCAATCGACGCCTTCGACCGGCTGGCCATCCTTACCAAGCAGTCACCCACCGGCGGCAATCTGGACTTGCCCACAATCCAGACCTTTCTGCAGCAGACCGTGGACATTGTCGTGCATGTCGAGCAGTTCCGCGTGAAAGAAATCTGGTTTGAACCCCGGCGCCACGTCGTCGCCTGAGTTCCCGCAACAGCGCCACACCCAATCCATTCGACCCGGCAGTCTGCCGGGTCCCCTACCCCCGAACCCGTGTGAGGCGCTGCACACACTCCGGGCGGCCCTTGCATGGGCTCGCCCGGAGCATCTTCAATGACCACACCCATCCGCACCCCTTTTCACAAGGATGCCAACCTGCAGCGGCTGTCAGCCGCCATGCAACGTGCCATGCAGAAAGCTTCACAGGCCATGGCTGACGCCGCTGAGAAACAAGCCACCACCCCAACACCATTCATGCTGCCCGGCATGAACGAAACGGTACGCGCCATCCCGAACTACATTGCCCGCAGCGCCATCTTTGCTCCAGTGCGTCGCGGGTGGCGTCCTCTCCACGATGAAACCGTGTTCCTGGAGGGGAGCCACATTCTGCTCAAGGGTTCTGGCAAGCAGCTGAGCGAAGACCATGCCGACATCTGGATGCACGCCATGTATCTGCAGACCACCGCCCTGCTGGGCGAAGCGCCGGTTATCAACCGTGCCGACTTCCTGCGCGGCATGGGCCGGCCCACAGGCGGCAGCGCCTACGAATGGCTGCATGAAGGCATGAAAGACCTGGCCCGCTTTACCCTCTGCATCGAGGCACGCAGGAAAGACGGCTCAGTGAAATACAGTTATGGCCGCCACCCTTCCACCCGTGTGATTGCCATGATTGGGGGCTTTGACTATCACGAACCCACAGGCAGCTACACCCTGTATGCCGACCCTCGCTGGGCGCAGATATTCGGCAACCGGGAATATGCCCTGGTGGACTGGGCCAAGCGCCTGCAGATGCGTCATGACCTCTCAAAAAGCCTGCAGCGGCTGATTGGCACCTCTGCCGACATCCAGCAGAAATACAGCCTGGACATCCTCAAGCAACGCGCCCAATACACCGGGCGCATGCGGGATTTCCGGGTCACGCTGGAGCGTAGCCTGGACGAACTGGAAGCCCTGAAAGTCATCGCAGAACCCCGGATTGAAGCCGCGACTCGGGGCCATGAACAGGCGGTCTGGACGCGCCTTGAACGGTAGTTTTTCATCGTCATAGCATCGCGCTTCATCCCCAAAAACAGCCATTTCCGGCCCGATTTTCGGCCTGTGGATAAGTGGTTTTTGGCGTCGTCATAGCATCGCGGCAAGCGCGTCATAAGATCGCGGCCTTTCGTCAGAACATCGCGCTTTATCGTCACAGCATCGCGCAAGATTTTTGAAACCCGCATGAATGCTGGCTTTCCAGCCATCGCGACGCCTTCTACCTTATTTCTACCTTTCTTCTACCAAACCGGCCTGTGAACAAGTCATGCCGTCGGCCCGCCTGACGCGCAGCATTTCTCCTCTTCACGCGAAGCCATCTTGCATCGCCACGCTGTACAGCCGCAAAGCGGCTGTCGGTCAGCAACGAAGCCAGCACCCGCCCACCTGGGCTACCCCTTCTTTCACCCCAAGCACTGCCCATCAAGTCACAGGGCAAAGGAGACTCCATGCACTCGACCATCGACACCCGCATGCTCAACATCGCACAGGAAGCCGCCCTCCATGGCATCGGCACCATGAGCCTGGGCGAAGCGCTCACTGCGGCACTCATCCTGAACCGCTGCGACTGGCTGCGCGAACGCGGCTACAGCATCGCTGAAGCCCTGGAGCGCATCGGCCCGGAGTGGACAGCGCGACTTCGCGAAGTCGAAAGACAGTTCTACGACGAAGTCACCCAGACCCGGCTGCGCTTTAATTTCGAGATTCTTCCTCACCCAGCCGACACAGGCAGCTTCACCCTGCGCCTGCTGGAAAACGGCCAGGAAGTCGGCGGCGGTCAATTCTCCACCCACGGCAAGACTGCCCCGTTCACAGACGAACAATCCGCCTACGACGAAGCGCTGGCCACGGGCCGCTCCTGGCTGGTCGCCAAGCAGTCTGCCGTCTTTCCTGAACTGTCGCGATAAGCGGCACCTATCCCCTGGAATCCTATGACTGAACCCGCTCCCGTCGCACGCTACCGGGCCGCGCTCGCTGAGCTGGACCCTCGCATCAGCATCGCCGCCCAGCTGCGCGCGCTCTTTCCTCTGATCGAAGCTGAGCTCACCGCCGGCGTTCCCCATGCTGCCGTGCTGGATGATCTGGCCGCAGCGGGCCTGTCGGTGCAGTACAGCACCTACGCCATCACGCTGTACCGCTGGCGCAAAGCCCAGCGGTCTGCTGCAGCCAAACCTGCATCGCAGCCCAAGCCACATGCCGCGCCCGCCACACCCCAAAAGCGCCGCCCACATCTGCACCAGCCCTTGATGCCATCCAGGGCCGGCCCAGCAACATCGAGACGCCCGGCGACCTGCGCAAGATTCGCGACATGCGTATCGACCTGGAAGCCCTACGCCGTGAAGGCAAGTAACGCCCCTTCTTCTCTGACTGCACCACCACAAGGAATAAACCATGAAAGTCGCCGTTCTCAACTACACCGGCTCCGTTGGCAAGACGGTTGTTGCTTCCCACCTGCTAGCGCCCCGCATGAACGGGGCTCAGATTTTTGCGGTGGAATCCACCAACGAAACCGGGGCCGACCTGGGTCTGAACGTCGATCAGCTACGCGGTGAGCACTTTGGCCGCCTGTTCCGCGAACTGCTCACCCGGGATGACGCCATTGTCGATGTCGGGGCCAGCAACATCGAAGATTTTCTGACTCACATGATGCGTTACGAAGGCGCGCATGAAGAAATGAGCTACTTCGTGCTGCCGGTCATCAACACTGGCAAAGCCCAGCGCGAAACCATCAAAACCGTGGCCGCGCTGGCTGCGCTGGGTGTGGACTCGGACCGGGTACGGATTCTGTTCAACCGTGTCGATAGCAGCGTGGAAGAAGAGTTTCCCTCCATCCTGGCCTATGCCGCCAAGTCGGGCGAAGTGCAGGCCAACGCCCAGGCTGCCATCTATGAAAACGAAGTCTTCGAACTGCTAGCCGACCAGCGCACCACCATCGCGGATGTCCTGGCCGACCAGACCGACTATCGCGCCCTGCTGCGCAGCGCTGACCCTGACGACCATGCTCGCATCTCGCAGCTGAGTAACCGCCACGCCCTGCGCGCCCTGGCCAAGCCAGTGGACAGACAGATGAATGCAGCCTTCGCTGCACTGTTTTCGTAATCTGTCATGGACGCCCACACCCCGCCCAGCGGCCCCCGTTCAAAACTGGATTTGCTGTACCACGAAGTCCTGGGCGAAGTCGCCGGCCTGGTGGACAGGCTGGAAGCCGTCACCCGCAACCTGAATGCCGCCCAGCAGCAGATGCAGTCCATGAGCGAGGCGCAACAGATGTTGCCCCAGCAACTCGGTCGCCACCTGAGCGCTACGCTTGAAGCGGCGTCAAAGCCTGTGAATCTACAGCTTCAGCAGTCCCTTCAATCCATGCTGAGCGATACCGGCACCCGCCTGGATCAGTTGAGCCGGGAATCCGCCCAGTATGCCCGTATCGCCCACCAATCCGCTCGCCGCATGGCGTTCATTGCCCTCGTCGTAGGCGGCACCGCCGGCGTGCTCGGCGGGCTGCTGGCCGGGCTGGCCCTGGGCCAGCTTCTGATTCCTTGAGGGTCATGCTCCATGTCCACCCTGATCTCACCCATCACCCGGCGGCGTATCGCCGCCTTTTCCTGGCCGTCTTTCCGGCCACTACCTGGATGCTTGCCGCCACCTGGGCCAGCCAGATGCACTGGCGCGACTGGAACGCCCATACCTTCCGGCATTTCGTGATGCTCACGCCGCAATACCCCGTGCTCTGGGGCGCCCTGGGTGTCGGCCTGGTGCTTTCCCTGACACTGATTCTATTCATTGGTCGCACCGCCAGGACCGAAGGTTTTGAAGGCGCAGCCTACAAGCGCTTTGTGCGTGGCACCCGCACCACCAGCGCCAACAACCTGGCACGCCAATGCGAAGAACGCGACACGATGCAGATAGATGTAGGCGGCATCCCCATGCCAACCGCCAATGAAAACCTGCACCTGCTCATCAGTGGAGCGACGGGTTCCGGTAAATCCGTACTGCTGCGGAACATGGCGGCATCGGTACTCAAGCGCTCGCAGCATGACATGGCCCGGCATATTCCCGGCCAAACGCCCACACACAATGACCGCATGATCGTCATTGACCCCAATGGCGATCTCCTCAGCAAATTCTGGCAACCCAACGATGTCATCCTCAACCCCTATGACGCCCGCAGCCAGGGCTGGTCCTTCTTCAACGAAGTGCGCGCCGATTACGACTGGAAGCGGCTGGCCCGCTCCATGGTTCCCATGAGCCAGGATCGAAATGCGGAAGAATGGAACGATTTCGGCCGCCTGCTGCTGCGCGAAACCGCCAAGAAACTCTATGAATTGCAGGGCGATGAAGCCAGCATCATGGACCTGTTCCGCCTTTGCACCATCGAAGACCCCAAAGTCCTGAAGCAGTTTCTGGAAGGCACCCTGGCAGAATCCCTGTTCGTCGGTTCCAGCGAAGCCAGCAAGGCGCTGTCCTCTGCCCGCTTCGTACTGTCGAACAAGCTCTCGGAACATACCGGCATGAAACCGGGCAGGTTCTCCATCCGCGACTGGCTGACAAAGCCCGACGGCGGCAACCTGTATATCAACTGGCGCGAAGACATGATGAGTTCCATGAAACCCTTGGTTTCGTCCTGGGCAGAACGTGTTCATTACCTCCATCCTGTCCATGCCCGAAAGCGCACACCGACGCTGGTGGCTTTTCATTGACGAACTGGCCAGCCTGGAAGCTTTGCCCTCACTGGAAGCCGGCCTGACCAAAGGACGGAAGAACGGCCTGCGCATCGTGGCGGGCCTGCAAAGCACATCACAACTGGAACATATCTACGGACGCACCATGGCCACCACCATCCGGGCCAGCTTCCGCAACCTGGCCGTGCTTGGTGGCTCCCGCACCGACCCGCAGACCGCCAAGGACATGAGCGAAAGCCTGGGCAAGCATGAAGTGGAACGGCCCAAGTTCAGCATCAGCCGCAGTGCGGACAACCGCAATACGTCGGACAACATGGAACGGGTGACGGAGGAGGTGGTAACGGCGGCGCAGATACAGGCGCTGCCAGCGCTGGGCGGGTATGTGGCATTGGCGGGGGATTATGCGATTGCTCGGGTGGAGTTACCGTTCAGGGAGTATGTGGTGGCTGCGGGCGCGTTTCAGGAGTCTGGGAAGATACTTTGAACTGATTTCGCCATAACGAAATTATCTGTCAGATAAAACACCGAGAAAACTATAAACAGCCAGAGGGGCATGCACACCGATTTCATGGGCATTCAGCATTAGAGGACTGCAGAGAGATTGGTATTGTGTGACCACTACCACTTAACAGCACGGCTTTGTATTACCGATGATTCCCACTCGATTATTCATAGCTACTAATTTTCATTAAAAATCAACATATTACGACATATATTTTTGTCAATGCCATGAAAAATGCCATGTTCAGCTTCACAGCACTTGAGTGACACCAAGAAATCAGGGCAACCTCACAGCGCTCTGACGCTGCCGAAGGCTGTCCGCCCAAGTCGCCAAGGCATCAATCTCGGCCGTCAGTGCTTCTGGCCTCGGCAGAGGGCGGTTCAACGTAGCGGCGGCGCTATGCAGCAGTTCGGAACAGCGACCAAAGCCATCACGCATAGTCTCACAGTCGGGAACCGTGATCGCGGTCAGCTTGACCAAGCCAGGCGTCCTCACTTCGTTGGACAGTCGCCGGATAACATGCCCGACAGCTTCTTCAACCGCGATTTCCCAAGTATCGCGCAACGTTGCTGCGATGGATTTGACAGTTTTTCGCCACTCGTCTTGATTGCCTTGCTCGAAATGGTAGCGTTCACCAGCAAGCTGATTGCTCAGACTTGTGGTGATGTCACTGACCCGACGGGCTTTGAATGGCGGCTCGCTGCGGCAGAAGCCTGCCTTGTCAGCTCCCCGGCTGATGGAGCTAATCGCCACCGGCGGCTTGGGCTGGGCATCATTCGCCGCGCGATTCAGCTCAAACAGGAACGCCAGATCATGCGTGAAGACGATAACCTGGCGATGCACGGCCTCAGCTATCAGGCGCTTGGCCACGGCCTCCCGGTGCATATGGTCGAGCGATGAAACGGGATCGTCAAAGACGATACCGGACTTGTTTTCGGTGGTGGCGAGTTCGGCCATAAACGCGGCCAAGGCAACGCAGCGGTGCTCGCCTTCGCTCAAGACCTGCCCCACCGCAGCCGTGGGCTTCCGCGTAAGTGCGACCTTGAAGCGAGGGATGCCCTGAACGCTATTTTGCTGCCGAAGCTCCACAGCGAGACCTGCAATCTCGAAGCTCGCCACCTCGCGAGCGAACTGTGCGCGTAGCGCGTCCGTGACCAAATTCTGAGCGATCTCGGTGCTCTTGGTGGTGACACGGTTGGTCGCAGTGTCCCGCTGGGCCGTCTCAAGCCGTGCGATTTTTTCTGGCGTTCGATTTCGGCGAGAACATCGGCTTTGATGCCACCAAGCCATTGCCGATCCACAAGCTCGGCCTGTTCGGTAAGCAAGGCGGCGCGAGCTGGAGAGCCCGCCTCTGCTGCAAGGGCGTTCGCTCGAGTCTCAATGCCCTCAGCTTGATCCACCAGCGCCTGACGCGAATATTCCGGAACGGGCACGTCAATAGCAGCGCTTGGATTTGCGTGGCGTCGCCTGATCTGGCGATGACGCCACAGGGCGCGCAGGGTCGCGCCCCTAATCTCCAGCGCCAAGGCATCCTGACGCAGTTCGTCGCGGATGGTTGCCACAATGTTCGCCAGCTCTGACAACGAAACAGACTCGCCCTTGAACGCTGTTAGCGCTCTGTCGTATGCGACACGCGCAGCATCGGCACGTTGCTGGCTGTCGTCGCGCACAAAAGTCTCGAAGCGATTGAGGCGATCAGCGGCGACGGGGGTCAATTCCTGCTGGCAAAGCACGCATACGCTGCCAGGATCTGTCACGGGGAATCGCTGTTCGGGATAGGCTTCCGCGTCAGAAAATGCTCTGGCGCTGGCCCATAGCGCCTGCCAAACATCCGACCCAATCTGCGGCAACGGTTCGTCGCGGAAGAGCGCACTGGAAGCAGCTTCTGCCGCCCGGCGCGTGGCATCGCTATCAACAGCAAGGCGGCGCAGGTCTTTGGCGGTATCGTCGCTGATTGAAGCAAATAGCCGATCTAGGCGCGCAACCTGCCCGTCAACCTTGGTCTTCAACGCCGCAAGTTGGCGCGCCGCGCGAGCCGGATCACCAGCCAGGTCCGCAGTGAGCTGCGCCAATCGGTCTTGCTCTGCTTGCGTGAGCGTAGCCATCGTTTCGACCGTCGCCGGCGCAATGCTGGCGGTGAGCCGAGCCATGAGCCTGCCAACCTCTGTCTCCCTGCTGCATGCTGGCGTCTTGATCGCTTCGGGAGTTTGCGCCTTTATCTGCGCAATCTCGGCTGCCAACTTGTCCTTGACCGACTTACAGAGCTGCGCCAGCGCACCCAGTAGTTTGAGCGGAAACGGCGTGTAAGCCACGTCATTCGTATCGTCAACGTGGACGTTCGCAGTGCGTGAATCGAACACGCTAATGCCTGAAAGTGCGGTGTCGGCAGCCTGTCCAAGCTGCCAAGCACAAGTGCGGTTCTGGCCGCTGATCGCGTATTCAATCGTGGCGCTCGGCGTACCTGGCGCTGGGTCATAGATGTCAGGGACGATTTCCTCAGTCCGACCAGGCATACGGGCGCGACAAACCTTCTTGAGAATACGTGCGTAGCCGGACTTTCCTGATCCGTTGTCGCCGTAGATGATGGTCAAACCGACACGGTGAAGCGTCAGCCGCTGATCGGGGGCCAGGGCGTTAACATGCCGAACTCCATGCACCTGACGTAGATAGACTTCCCCTGATCCTGGTTCGGGCCACGAAGGTGCCCTGCTTCCAGTGGGACGGCTGGGTTCTCGCCCTTGCAGATGGAAGTCAGCTCGTCGATCTCGGCCGGTTCCAAGGCTACTTGCGTTGCAAGTCGGCGCAATGCGTCACGCTGCCAGTCAGGACAATCAGCAGACCATGCAAGGATATTGGCGAGAGCCTCTGCTTCCGTCGTCATACACCTTCGCCTCTCGGTTTGCACCCGCTACCTGTACCAGCCTTCTCCAGGTGCCTGCTCACAGCCTCGGATAGGGTCTCGCCGGGCTGCCAGCCGAACAGCTCGCGGATGCTCGCTGTTCGCGCGTGGCTCGGCGGCTCAAACTCATAGCCGGCGGCGACCATCTCGGCTTCTGCTTCCTCGGTCACAAAAAAGAGGTCAGTTGCGTTGTGCGGCTTCATGCGCTGTGACTCCAATAGTCACTGATCTGATTAGTCAATCCGGTTGCACGATCACTGATAGTCATCTGCCAGCCCGCTGCTGAACAAAACCTCCGCATCTTGGGCGTCCGCCACCGCATCCTGCACTTCCCGCCGTTTCAGGTTGAGCACACGCAGTTTGTCGCTGCCCTTCACCTGGGCGATGGACTCAATTCGGCGATAGGTATCAGCATGATTGGCAGCATACAGAGCCAAGCCCTGCAGCTTGACTAGCGCGTCGCTCAAATGCAGGCCGTGCGGGTCAACCAGATCGACGACGAGAGAGCCATCCCCTGAGTGGCAAAGAACAGAAAGTCCGGGCGAACAATGCCGTACTGCCCCGATTTCTCATAGGCAATACCCAGCGAAGCCTGCCCAGGCTGCTGCGGGTTGCGATACCAGAACGAGAACCCCGGCCTTGCCGATTCAGTCTCGACTACCGTCCGCTCCCAGTCATTCAGTTCAGCGGGGTATTTGCCGGCATCGTTGCATAGCAAGTGGTCATCCCAGACTGGGAGCACTCTCACCTTGCCGTTTTCGTTCGCCTTGGTTGCCTCATAACGAGCTTCAGGCTTGAGCAAGCCCACGTCCTGCGGCTCCGTGCTCATTTCGATGATCTGCCTGTAGGACTCGCGTCGATCATCGCTGAGCGCCTTGATCTGCGCCCCATACCGAGTCAACCAGTCCTTCGCTAGCTTATCGGCCTCAGCATCAAAATAGGCCTGCGCCTCCATCACCAGCCCCAAACCAGCAACGGTTACGCGGGCCTCCATGATGGCCTCAAGAAAGCCTTCCGGGTCTTCGTTCCGGTCGGCCTCCTGGCTCGCCAGATGGTCGACATACGAATGAGCAATCGCCGGGCTGAAGATGCGCGCCGCACGGCGGTAGGCATCGTCGATCACCGCCATATCGGCATCTTCCCAGAACTGTTCCAGGCTCCGGCCCTGTCCCAGCATGTCTGCTTTCACGGTTTTCCCGTCCACAACTAACACGGACTGCCGCTTGGCCTTGATCTTGGCTTCGTTGTCGGCCTGAAACGAATCCAAGGCGGCGTGCATCTCGGCGTGTGCCAGTCTGCCCGCGCCGGACAGAATATCGTCGGACGCCAATTCGTGTGCCAACGAAGTCAACCTGACCGCAGGCCTGGCACCACGTTGCGGCCGCGTTTGTGACGGCAACGCCTCGAATGCTTCCCACACGGCAGGCGCGACAGCAGGGTTCGGCTGCACCTCCATGTAGTCGATCAACACGCGCCCAGGCGTTGCCGCCTCGTTGCCAGTTGTCAGCTCATCGACCACCTGCTCCACGGCCTTGCGATTGAATTTCGGCAGCAAGCAGTCCACTGCGTTCAGGCGGTCGTTGCCAGGAATACGGCGGGCCAGCGGCGAACGTACCAGGCGACCCAGCAACTGCGTGATGTGCGTCTTGTCGCTGGCCGCACGGAACGACACCATGACCTCGGCACGCGGGCAATCCCAGCCGGTGCTGATCGCATCCTTGGCAATCAGCACCCGCACCCAGGCCGATTCTTGAACTCGCTGCGGCTCGATGTAGGGCACATCGCGGTTACCGAAGCGCTGTGTGGTGTGATCCCCAAAAACGTGCGCCACGCTGGCAGAGGGCAGCTCAGGGTAGCGCTCGAAAATGGTATCCAGCGCCCGCCCGATTTCATCGGGGTCAGGCGTGTTGGGCACCTGCAAAACCATCAATGGCACGACAAGCTGAGCTTCCTGTTGCTGCTTGGAATAAGCGCCCCAGGCAAGACTGGATTCCTTCAATTTATCGGTCGCACGCCGCACCAGCACGGTATCGAAATCGCCCGCATTGTCTGGAATATCCAGCAGGATGGTGTCCTTGATCAGGCCGGACTCTTGCACCTTGGACGCATCAACTTCCACATTGGGCAGCTTGATGTGTTTGCCTGCCGACTCAATCGCTTTGTTGAACCGCTCCACCGTGGCTGAAATACCCCAGACAGCAGGAACACCGGGCACGCTGCCCACGCCATTGATGAGCCGCTGCACAATCGTGCTTTTGGCGTTCTGGCTGGCTGCTGTCTGCACACCCATACCACGGTGCGCCTCATCCAGCACCAGATAAAGCGTCAAATCCGGGTCTTCAATGGTGTTCTGAATAGTGTCCCAAATCGTGTATGCCCGCAGGTCGGGCCGCATGTCCGCGAAGGTGCTGTCCAGCTTGGCGGCCATTTCTTCAGGATCATGGCCACGCACCAGCAAGCTGTTCTTGCTGAGCTTCTGGGTATTGAGGAAGTAAATTTTCCCCGCCTGGAATTTCGGTCTGTTGAAGGTGTTTTCCACCACCACCAGGTCGGTGTAGTTGATGCGGTCACTCGCCTCGATAAAGCGAAAGCGGGTCTGTTCGTTCAGCGAAGGGTCGTCGCTGAACCAGATCACCACCGCGCCGGGGTCGGCATCAAAGCTGAACTCATCATCACCGTGAAACAGCGCCTCGAATGTGGCAGCGGCCATCACGGTCTTACCCGCACCAGTCACCGCTGTAAGCGAAAACGCCGTTCGGTCGGATTCGTTATGCCACAGGCGGCGGGCCTTGCCCAGGTTATTCAGGGAGTCGCGGACGGCGTCGCGCTGGTAGTCTTTGAGCGTGAACTTCATCCGTTACTCTCCGTTAGTGAAGCTGAAATTGGTCAGATACGATTCGTACAAGCGCACCGGCTCGACGCCATCGGGCAACCGCTTGGCAATCGCCTGGAAGCGGCGGTCATCATCGGTGACGATATAGGCAATGCGTACTCCATCGGCCTTAGCCAGCGCCTTGATAAAGGGTGTGGCCGCATCCACATTGCTGAGCAAGCCATAAGTATTGGCCACCGCCCACCCATTGTCGGGCAGCTTGTCTATGCGACTGCCCTGCGCTCCTGCTCGCAGCCACAGCAACGGCGCAATCCGGTTGAACGCCAGGTTGTAATTGACCGATACCGGCGTCTCATAGGTCAGCGTGAAGAACTCTGCGTTTTCCTCGAAGCCTTCAGCCATCGGAAATTCATCGGTGAATTTGTAGTCGCCCTTGATGGGTTCGCCGTCGGGTGTCTTGCCCGTGATGGCAGCGGCAACGCGAGGTTTGGTGATGTAGTCGCAGATGCCCCACTTTTCCCACTCGGCATCGCCGGGACGCCAACCTGCTTCGCGCAACTTTTTCTGTTCGTCAGCGGCAACTTCGTTGTTAGTCACACTGATGCATTGGCGCTGCCCGCCGTCTTGCTTGTTAAGCCGCATTACAGCGTGCGCAGTGGTTCCAGAACCAGAAAAGAAGTCGAGAATAACAGCCTCCGATTTGTCAGAGACAAAGAAACGTAGTGCATCTTCAACCGCATAGAGCGACTTTGGAAATGGAAATCTGCGATAAGGAAGAAAATTCAGCAGCAACCTCGTGCCGTATTGTGTCGCATCATGTGAACCAATACGCCATTGAGAGCCAGGTACGGTAACGCGATCTGTCGTTTCTAGTGTCGAAGTAATTACCGATCCGTCGTCGCGACGCCCAAGCACCTCATAAGTTCCGTTCTCAATTTTCGAACGCTCGCCCTCTGCCAGGTAATATACGGGAGTTGTTTCACCCTTCAGTTCTCCAAGTCGAAGCCCTCCGGACGACAAAACTTCTCTCACAGTGGATGGCTTAAGCCGCCAACGTCCCTCTGTTCCGTTTTTGCGGATGGGCCAAACAGCTATCGTTCCATCGGGAGCTACCGTGTCGTGACGATTCGCACCTACCCCAATTGGTTCACCAACGCTATGGAACGATTTCCCATCTTCATAAACAAAAAAGGGTAGAAAGTTTCAGGGTGCCCGTCTCGAGTTGGACTTGATCCAGATTTTCGAAGTAAATCCCATCGAATGTCACCTTTATGAGTTCGGCCCTTTGTCGTGATCCACTCGTCAGAAAGGCGAATTGGTTTGACCCCACTTCGCCCCAGCATCACGAAAAATAATACTCGTCGGATCTGCCGAAATACCCTGCACGAGCAACCGCTGCTGGGTTGATTGAAACACTAACCATTTGGGTTCTAGCTTCTGGGAATACCTGTTCTAAAAGCAACCCAAGCCGCAGATACTCCTTTTCATCAATAGTTACGATCAACACTGAATCCGCCGGATTCAACAATTCTTTCGCTACCAGCAAGCGGCGCTCCATCATCGCCAGCCATTTGCTGTGACGATATTGGTCGTCGCCCTCCACATAGTCGTTGTTATACTTCCAGTCCTTCGCCCCGGTGTTATACGGCGGGTCGATATAGATGACGTCCACCTTTCCCCGGTGGGTATAGGTCAGCGCTTTGAGAGCGTGGTAGTTCTCACCGTTGATGACGGTGTGGCACGGCTTGTCGCCACCACGCTGCACTTTACCGGTGCTGACCAGGCCGGGATAGATGATGTCGCGGAACTGGGCTACCACCACCAAATCCCCCAGCGCCACGGTCTGCATTTCGACCTCTGTCGCATCCAGCAGCTCCAAGTCAGCCGTTTTCTTCGCCTTGTGGATCGACTTCACCTGCCACAGCCGCTGATCGCCCTTTTGGGTTGTGCCACGTTCCGACAGCACGCGCACCTTGTCGCCCTTGCGTATCGGGCGCAGCGGCAGTTCAACCGCTTCGGGGCTATGCCGCTCGAAGTTCAAGCCGAAGGGAAGGCGCGAAGAGAGAATCTTGAACTCTCGATCCAACTCAGCCCCCAGGGCCGAATCTTTGGCTTTTGCCTTGGCAATCAAATCAGTCAGTCTGGACACGGAAATGCTTTCCCTCTTTTGTTTCTTCGCTATTGATGGCGTGGTTGTACGACGCCGCAATGCTTGTAAATCGTGGTTCGAGATACGCCATAGCGACGGGCCACGTCAGCCACCTGAATATGGGGGTCACGCAGCAGGGCTTTGATCTCTCTAACCTGCTGTTCATCCAGCTTCGGCTTGCGGCCACCGGCGCGGCCACGGGCACGAGCGGCCGCCAACCCGGCTTGCGTCCGCTCTCGGATCAAACCGCGCTCAAATTCGGCCAGCGCTGCGAACACATGAAAAATAAGCTTGCCCGCCGCGCTGCCGGTTTCGATCTTTTCTGTCAAACTTTCAAAGCCGATGCTGCGCTGCTCAAGATCGGTCACGATCTGCACAAGGTCTGGCAGGCTGCGCCCGAGCCGATCCAGCCGCCACACCACCAGGGTGTCCCCTGCCCGCAGCGCCTTGCGGCACTGCTCAAGCTCGGGGCGAGCCGTATTCTTGCCACTGGCCGCTTCTTCATAGATCACGCCACACCCAGCCTGCTGGAGCGCGTCGCGCTGCAGGTCAAGGTGCTGATCATCGGTTGATACGCGGGCGTATCCTATGCGTTGATTCATGGACGCATCCGGGACATTGAAAACTTGACGCCGATATTAACACCAGAGAGCGGCTTTCACGAAGGTAAAGTGCGCCACTATGATCTGTTCAGAAAACCACCGTTTCACAGACACGTTAGATGCCGGCATTATCTACAGAGCCAGTAGATAAACTGAGTGTCAATTCACCTTCCTCTCCTTTCTAATCCAATACTGACGCAGGCTTTCCACCTGCCGACCAACCCCTCACACTACCTCTCCCGGAGCCCCCATGATCTCGCACAGTCAGATCTACCGCGCTCGCGCGTCCCTTGCCACCCACTACTACGCCGACCAGGCTGACGATTACTACAGCCGCGACGGTGGTGCCGCAACTTGGCAAGGCGATGGCGCCCGGCGCCTGGGAGCCGTCGGTGAGATTGACCCTGCCCGCTTCAAAGCCATGTTGCAGGGCGACTTCGGCCGGAATGTGACGGCTGGCCGGTCGATCCGCAAGGATGCCAAGGCCCGTGCTGCGCTTGATCTGACCTTTGGTGCGCCCAAGAGCATCACGCTGCAGGCACTGATTGGCGGCGATGAACGCCTGATTCATGCCAACGATCAAGCGGTGACTGCTGCTCTGGCCTATGTCGAACAACATCTGACCATGGGTCGCCACAAGGAAAACGGCAAGTCGCGGGTGGAACAGACAGGCAATCTCATCATTGCCAAGTTCCGCCATGAAACCGCCCGCCCTACGGAAGACGCAGCCCCTGACCCTCACCTGCATGTTCACGCCCTGCTGATGAACCTGACTCAGCGCGCCGACGGCAACTGGGTGTCGCTCTCGAACGAGGCGATTTTCAAGCTGCTGCGGGTGACAGACTCCATCTATCAGGCTGAGCTGGAACGTAATGTCCGCGCCCTGGGGTATGCCGTTCGCCATGAAAAGAACCATATCGAACTGGCCCATATCACCCGTGAACAGATCGAGTTTTTCAGTAAGCGCAGCGCCGGCATCACGGCTGAACTGACGGCTCGCGGCACCGCCCGCGACAACGCCCCTCATGCGCTGCGCCAGGGTATCAATCTGGCACACCGCCAGGAGAAAACCCAGGTTTTCAGCCGCGCGGAACTGCATCAGCAGTGGCGGGAAGCGGCAGCAACCATCGGAATGCAGTTTGACCAAGCACGCCACGACGCTGAACGACAGGCACCAGAAGCACGGGAAATATCTGCCGATCTTGTCGCACAGGCTTCGCTGGACTGGGCCATCCAGCACTTGGCTGAACGCGAGTCCGTCATGCCCCTGGCCGATCTGCTGCACAGCGCCGTACGCCATGCCGGGGGCCATACCAACATCACAGCCATTCAGGCAGCCATCCAGGGCCGTGTCGCATCCGGTGCGCTGATCCAGGAAGCGCCGCACTACAGCAGCACACAGGACAAGAACGCCCAGCCCATGACCCGCGAAGGATGGGCTGCTGAAGTCACCCGGCTGGCTGGATTGAACCAGGACACTGCCCTGCAGCTGGTTGATGACGCCATTGCCCAGGGCCGCCTGTTGATGGAAAGCCCACGCTACGCCACCCGCAAGGCCCATGAAGCCGAATCCAGGATACTGGCTGCTGAACAGACAGGCCGTGGTGCACTGGCAATCTACGATCAACGCCGCCGACGCTGAAAATGCTCTGGATACCCTGCTGACCCCCGGCCAGCGCGAAGCAGTCATGCTGATTACCACTGGCAGCGATCAAGTAGCAGGCATCCAGGGGCTCGCCGGTACGGGGAAATCCTTCGCCCTGCAAAACGCCCAAACCATTCTGCGTGAACAGGGTCACGCCATGACGGCCCTGGCTCCCTACGGGAACATGGTTCGCAACCTGCGCCAAGACGGCATTGCGGCCAACACCATTGCCTCCATCCTGGCCGCTGCCGACAAGCGCCCCTTCCTGGACTCCCTAGGACCGACATCAGTAGTGGTTATCGACGAAGCCGGGGTGGTACCGGTGCGACAGATGGACAAGCTGCTGGCCCTCATTCAGCCAACAGGCGCGAAGGTGGTGCTGCTGGGCGACACGGCCCAGACCAAGGCCATCGAGGCCGGCCGCGCCTTTGCCATGCTGCAGGAACAGGGAATGAAGACCGTCTTGATGGGCGACATCCAGCGCCAACGCTCGGCGCGGCTGCGCCAGGCGGTCGAACTCGCTGCCACAGGCCGGGCCAGTCACTCCTTGCCGCTGCTAAATACCATCCGCGTCATTCCAGATGAGTTCACCACCGACGAACATGGCAGGAAGACCCGCGACAGCTCAGCCCGTTATGAGGCCATCGCGAAGTCCTACACCGGACTGACGGCCACCGAACAGGCCAACACCATCGTCGTGACCGGCACCAACGCCTCAAGGAATGCAATCAATCAACGCATTCACGCCCTGCTTGGCCTGGAAGGCAAAGGCCGCCCGTGCCAATTGTTGGCCCGGCATGACACCACACGCGCCGAACGCAGTGTGGCCCGCTATTACACCGTGGGGGACATCGTGATTCCAGAGCGTGATTACAAGTGCGGCCTGAAACGCGGCGAACTCTACCGCGTGACCGGCAGCGCCCGCCATGACCGTATAAACGTCCTACCTTTCCACGCAGACCCAACAACCACGCAGCCCATAGAAATCATTCCCAAGACCATGAGCAAGCTGTCTGTCTATCATCTGAACGAGGCAGAATTGTCCGTAGCCGACCATGTCCGCATCACGCGCAACGATGCTCAACATGATCTGGTCAACGGGCAACTGGCGAAAGTCGTAGCCATCGACGCGGGCAGCGTCACCCTGGAAACCCAGGGCCGCCATGTCCAGCTACCCACAGACCGGCCCTTGAACATGGACTACGCCTATGCCACCACCGCGCACAGCGCTCAGGGGCTGACCTGCGACCGGGTGCTTTACAACGCCGAGAGCTTCAGCCGCACCACCGCCCAGGACACCTACTACGTCAGCATCTCGCGGGAACGGCATGAGGTGACGGTGTTCACCGACGATGCAGAGAAGCTGCCGGAAAGAGTGGACAGGCAGACTTACAAGGGACTGGCGCACGACCTGCAGCCTGCTGCCGCAAAGGTCTTTGGCCAGGATGAAAAGGAGCTGGCCGCATCGACTCTACCTGTCGAATCTGACCTTGAGGTAGATTGACGCAATTGTGCAGGCCGGTTGCAGGCAATGTGTAATTGGTGGGTAGTCCAGTTGCAGCCATGCTGCAGCTGGCATGCCCTCAGCAAGTCATGAGAGTGTATAAAGCCAGCCGTCGAGATGTAGTGGCACAACTGCGGAAAGAATTTATTCCACCGTCTACGCCCCGGAAGGCTACACCCGTGGCCTTTCCTTCCTCCTTCCAATCAACGGCTTATGCAATTCTGCAGCCCTGTTTGTCCTGCATCGGAGGTCACAACGCTTTCCCGCTAGGCATTTGAAAACACAACCCTTTCCCCACCCCGCCAGGGGTGCGTCATGTGTGGGACTTTTAAGGCCACAAATGAGCGAAGGCGAATTTTGGGACGGAAAGTCCCAGCCAGGCCGGGAACCGGGCTGGCATCGTCACCGGACAGGGTCCCAGGCGCAGCCTGGGAACTGCACGGCACCAGCAGCACAAGCTGCTCTGGCATGCTCCCCCAATAGCAATCCACCCGCAGAGAACAGCAAGCCCGACATTGCACACCCGCGGCAAACACGCGAGAATTTCTCTATGTGCAATCGCTACGTAACACCGGATCAGGCGGCTGTTGAACGCTACTGGCATGTAGGACGCCAGAACCCGCCAAGGCTCTGGGGGCCACAGGTGCATCCCCGGGGTATGGGGCCGTTTATTCGTGCAGGCGACCAGGGGCGGGAACTTGCCGTGGGCCAGTGGGCGCTGATTCCACCATTCGCCAAGGATGCCAGATTGCCCTATTCCACCAACAATGCACGCGCGGAAGAACTGGCGCAAAAGCCCACCTTTCGGCAAGCCTGGGCGCGGGGGCAGCGCTGCATCATTCCGGCGGAATCCTTCGAAGAACCCTGTTGGGAAAGCGGCAGCAATGTGTGGTGGCGGTTCCGGCGCGCCGATGGTGCGCCCTGGGGGCTGGCCGGTCTGTGGAATACTTGGGTGAGCCGGGAAACCGGCGAAGTGGTGGAAAGCTATACCATGCTCACGCTGAACGCAGACGCTCACCCTCTGATGAACAGGATGCACAAGCCGGATCCCTCCAAACCCGCCGGCGCGCAAGATAAGCGCTCGGTGATTCCGATTGAGCTGGCCGATGTCGATCAATGGCTGAACGGCAGCCAGGACGACGCGCAGGCGCTATTTACTCTGACGCCCGCTGCGGCATTCGATGCCATCCCGCTGGAACCGCCGCGACAGTCCAGCCTGATTTAATGATTTGCGCGGATCAGCGCGGGGATTGCGGCGACACACGCAACAAGGCCCGGCAAAGCCGGGCCAGGCGTGGTTTTCGCCAGGCCGGTGTTACCCGGCCTGTGGTGGGCTGTCGATCAGAATGGAATATCTGATGGTTCGACTTCATCAGGCGCTGCAGCGGGTGCCTTCGCCTTGCCGTTGCGGCCTTTCGGGCGGGCTACCGGCACCGCCTGCGCAGTACCAGCCTTGGCCGTCTCTGGGCTGCCCAACAGCTGCATTTGGTCTGCAATGATTTCCGTGGTGTAGCGGTCTGTGCCGGTGTCGGCATCCTGCCATTTGCGGGTTTTCAGTCGGCCTTCCACAAACACAGTGCGGCCTTTTCGCAGATACTCACCGGCGACTTCAGCCAGTCGGCCATAGAAAACGACGCGGTGCCATTCGGTTTCTTCGCGGCGCTCGCCTGTGGCCTTGTCCTTCCATTGGTGAGTCGTAGCAATCGACGCTGAGCAGACGGCTGCACCTTCTGCGGTGTAGCGGACTTCGGGGTCTTTGCCAAGGTTGCCGATCAGAGTAGCGCGGTTCAATGATGCCATGATGACTTCTCCTTTGTGTCAGTCAGGGTGAAAACCTGGGCGACCCTTCGCCCAGGTGGGAAAAGGCTTATTGCTGTCGCAGGGCGAGTTCCAGGGCGCGCATGAAATCCATTGCGGACCATTGGGCATTGGCCGTCAGTTGTCGAACCCAGGCGCTGCGTGTCGGACTCCAGCGAAAACCGTGGCGCTTGAGCAAGTCGCGAGTTTCCTTCGCCGGTTTGCCGTCAAACAGGAACATGGCGCGGTTTTCCCGCGGATCCTCGCGGTAGGTGTAGCCGGGGCCGCGGCGTTCAAACTCCGGCCGGTCGGCCACTTTCTCCAGGTCTTTGATGCGCTGGGCAATGCGGCGAATGTTGGCGTTGTTGTTCTGCAGCTGATACGGTGCAAAACCGATGCGCCCCATAAAGTCGGGTTTGACCAGTTCGCGGGCGCGGGCATCGTCCACCAGGCCGGTGGCTACCAGGGCGCTGATGCGGGTTTCCGGGTCGGCCTTGGCTTGGCGGCGAAGAATGCCATTCAGTTTCTTCATGGCGTCCTGCCATGCCTGCAACGATGCCAGCTTTGCCTTCAGCTTTTCGATGGCCTGCGGGTCATCGCTGGAAATGCCGCCCTTGCCTACTGCTGCGGCCTTGTCTGCGTAGTGTTCGGCCTTCTTCCGCAGTTCGAAGGATTTTTCATAGCCCTGCTGGATGCGCCCTCGATAACGGCGGTCGCCACGTTCGGAGTGATGGCCCACCAGAATCGGCTGACCAAAGGGGATGGCTTGTGCCATGTCGTGCGCCTGGGCGTGTGCCGCGTCTGCCTGTTGTTCAGCCTGTGCGGCCTTGGCCTGATACCCTGCTTTCCGTGCTGCCTGCTTCGCTTCATAGGTGTTCATGATCTGATCTCCAAATGAGGTTTCGGGTTTTCAGCTGACCGGATCCGAAGATTCTTGAGCCGGAACGTAAATCCGCCGTGTGGGGTTTACGCTGGCTCTCCGGTCTTGCCGCCGTCTTCCGTGAGTTCCGTCGCCGTGCCGATCTGGATCATGTAGCGCCGACCGGAAAGGGGCGGGAACGGAAGCCGCAGCCCGAAGCGAAGCGCAGGGACCGGGTGAGTACTCGGCGAAGCGAACCCCTTGCAGGGAGAAGCGCAGTGATACAGTCGGCGGTTTTGGCGACGGAACTCACGGAAGACGGAACAGCGGCCCGCCCAAGCGATGACCCCGCACGGCAGCCGCGCGGCGAGCGCCCTCAGCCGCGCCGGGCGCGGCTCTCACTTGGGCCAGCAGCCCAGGGCAAGCGCAGCGCGCAGCGCCGGCAGGCGCGGAGACGTGAGGGATGGAAGCCCGCAGGGGCAAGACGCCGCAGGCGGCTTGATGCGAAGCACGACAGCCCGGCCCGCAGCCGTCAGGCGGAGGGACACGAAAGCACGAAAGACTCGTCACATGGGAACTGGTGAATGCTAACTATACTTCCCCTGACAACTGAATAATTTCGCTTTTAGCGAAAAAATTGACACCTGAATGCGGCATGACCTATGATTCGATCAGCGGGATACGGAGACCATTCTCGCAGCAGTAGGAGCTTATGCTCCGTGGAGACTCTGTCTCTATCCTATGCCCTTGTCACGTCGCCGTCTGCCTCCGTTCACGGATGCACCACGCCGCAGCACTGGGGATAGCCGTTCTCAGCGAGATCTGAGAACGGGTGATTCGGTAGGGGAAAAGCGCAAGTCACTCCGTTAATTCTAGTGCTCCTGAAGCAAGCGAGAGGCCTAATTTTGGGTCGCTTTAAGGAGTTTATATGCTAGAAAATGAATCCGCTGAGTTGCGTTCGTCCATCGGTAGTAAACGACGCCCCTTTTGGGGAAAGGTCGGCCAGTTTGTATTTAGATCAGTTCGCTTTTTCGTGCCTTTATTATTCAGGGTTGAACAACTTCTGAAGTGGTGCGGATCCGTGAAGGACTATTTATCGGATTGGTTCCCATGATGGACTCACCCCGCCCTTATTACTCTAGGACAATACCATGCTTAATGAAGCACTCCGCCTGATGCGCACGTATCACGACTTGTCCCAGAGTCAGCTGAGTGTCGAACTCGGTATATCGAATTCACACATATCTGAGATTGAAGCAGGAAAGAAAACGCCGAGTATAGACTTACTAAACAAGTACAGCTCCAGATTTGATATACCTGTTTCGTCACTGATGTTTTTTTCAGAGACTCTAGATGAGAAAATTTCCACTGATCGCGTACGGCGAGGTGTTGCAAAGAAAGTAATTTCACTTTTAAAGTGGGTGGAGAAAAAAGAGGCGGCCCAGAGGGTATGTAAATGCGCCATGTCGACAATAAAAAATTATCCGATTGACCAGTGCGCTCTCTACAAAGTTAGATCAAAAGCGAGACTTTCGGGCATACTGGGTATATCTTTAAAAGAGCTGATTATTCTTTCGAGAAAGAACAATAATTATAGAATCTTTCAGCTGGGAGAAGAAACATGCCCTTTTACTGGAAAAGTGACGAAATCGCGTACCGTACAAGAACCGAAACCTGATCTTAAAAAGGTTCACTCTAGAATTCAAAAGCTCATTTCCCGGGTGGCGCCTCCGTCTTACGGTCACGCAGCCATAAAAGGGCGCTCGTACCGCACTAACGCGACACACCACCTTGAGGCGAAACGAGTGGCAACCTTAGACATAAGAAAATTCTACCCTTCTACTAAAAAATCTTTGGTTAGAAATTTCTTTCACGATCAATTACTCTGCGCGCCTGATGTATCTGACCTGCTGGCAGAAATTTGCTGCTTCACACAAAGACAAGGGGGTCATGTACTTTCCGGCCTTCCCACCGGTAGCCCATTGAGTCCTATTTTATCCCTCTATGTCAACAAACCGATGTTTGACAGATTGAACTCATATGGAATAAACAAAAATTTAGTTTTTACGTGCTACATCGATGATTTAACCTTTTCTGGCCCGACGCTGCCTCGCGATCTTGTTATAGAGGTTAAAAAAATCGTATTTTCATTTGGACATCGTGTAGCACTGGAAAAGACAAAAATTTATAGTGAATCTCAAGCCAAACACATTACCGGTGTAACGCTAGTAAACAACGAATTAAAGGTTCCGCACAGCCGTTTTAAGAAAGTACGTGCAATTGAGCAGCGGATCAGATCGATTCCCACATCAGATACCGCTGAACGTCTAGTTTTACATCGGAAATTAGCCGGACTGCTTGGCGAAGCTGCATTCCTCGATGCACGGTATCGGTCGTGGGCGCAGCGCTCTTACAGTGACCTGAGGGCTGCCCTCCAAGCTGCAAAGTAACGTTTTATAAGATATGTAGGGTTCATCCCCACATATCTGATCTCGGGAAAAAGTCTCTACATCTCCCCACGCTCCGCCAAGGAAATCGTTTCCGTCGCCGTCACGATGATATGGTCCAGAAACCGTACATCAATCAACGCCAGCGCTTTCTTGAGATGTTGGGTCAAATTCAGGTCGGCAGTGCTCGGTTCAGAGGATCCCGACGGGTGGTTGTGCGACATGATGAGCGCGGCGGCATTCAGGCGTAATGCCGTCTTCACGATCTCGCGCGGATACACGCTCGCCTGATTGATCGTTCCCATGCCCTGCTCTATGTACTGGATGGGCTTAAACCTGCTATCCAGATACAGGAAAGCTGCGCACTCATGCCCCAGGCCGGCCAGCTTGGATTGGAAGAACCTCCGTACCTTAGTCGGGTTATCGACCGGCTGTGACTGCGGCAGCAGGCTCTCTGCGGCCATGCGGCCAGCGGCAAGAATTTCGTCATCGCTGGCCAGCTTGTAGCGACCGCTCGGGCCACGCACATACAGGGCGGGCATCGCATTCATGTTGTCGTAGCTCAGCGCGGCGGTTTGGTTTTCCATGGTTCGTTCTCCTTTCGGGGTTAACTGGCACCGGGGCCGAAGATTCCGAGCCTTCTGTAGGTTTTGCGGTGTCCGCAGTACTACGTCTGGCCCGGAGTGCCACCGTTGCCGTGAGTTCGTCGCCTTGCCGCGCTGGATCAAGGAAGGACGAACGGAAAGGGGCGAGCACGGAAGCCGCAGCCCGCAGGAGAAAGAAGTGAACCGGAGGGACCGGGTGAGTACCCGGCGAAGCGCACCCCTTGCAGGGCGGAATGGAGTGATACAGTCGGCGTTTTAGGCGGCGCACTCACGGCAATGGTGGCCTGTGCCGATGGAGATATGACTGCGGACACTGGCCGCGCGGCGAGCGCCTATAGCCGCGACTCGCGCGGCTCTGAACTCTTTAGGGTTTTCTCATTCAGCGGTCAGACAACAAGTTACCGCCACACCTCTACCAAATCGTCCCATCGCGTCGTATACGAAGGCGACATCCGTTCCTGGCGCATCTGCCATGCGGCAGTCTCGTTATGCACGCTGCTAGCGAGTTTGATGGTGTCTCGCCCGTACCGGGTATTCAAGCAGTCCAGCACACACATGGCTTTGTTCACCTGCCGCGAATCAGCCTCGGAATCCTGAACATCAAACGCTAACTGCTGCTGGGCCTGGGCTTCGAGCCTTGGCTGCACATCCAGCAGACAGACACCGGCTTTCGCGTAAGCGAAACCGGGCCGGAAGAATTTTCGCAGTGCCTGCCGTGTTGCTGCCAGCAGCACACGGGTGTCGTCAGTCGGTTCACCCAGGGGCATCACTGCACTGCCGCTGTATTGTGGGGTCTGTCTGAAGAAGCTGGTCCTGGCAAACACATGAATGGCCGTGGTCATCGACGCCTGCCCTCGCAGTTTTTCTGCGGCACGGCCTGTAAAAACGCTGAGCGCTTCCATCAGCGCGCCGATGTCACCCACCGGAGAACCAAAACTGCGAGAGCACATGATCTGCTTTTTGGGGGCCGGACTGTCTTCCCATGCGATACACGACTCCCCAGCCAGCTCTCTGGCTGTCTTGGCCATAACAATGGAAAACGTATCACGGAGCACTCGCGCATCTGCACAGGCCAAGTCAGCGGCTGTCTGTATGCCCAGCTCCTGCAGCCTAGGGGCCAACCGTCGGCCCACACCCCACACCTCAGCTACCGGCACATGGCGAATCGCACGCATCAGGCGTTCGTGCGACAGCCCTGACAGATCACACACGCCTTCGAGCCTGGGCAGCGACTTGGCCAGGTGATTGGCAAGTTTCGCCAGGGTTTTGCTCGGGCCGATGCCAACACAGGTGGGGATCCCCACCCACTGCAGCACCCGGCTACGAACGGCCGTTCCAATTTCCCGCCCCGTACCCGGCACCCCGGTCAGATCGAGAAAGGACTCGTCAATGGAATAGATTTCCTGCCGAGGAGAAAACTGCCCGATGACATGCATCATCCTTTCGCTGAGGTTGTCGTTTTCAGAAGACGGCTGCACTGAACGTCAGAAGCCGACTGCACTATAGCAGCGGAGGGGTTGGATCCATCAGGCAACGACGGGCTGCTGCCGGCCATCAGCGGACGCAGGGAGGACTTTCCGCAACCGGCCGTTCGATGCGGCACCGATGGCCTTCGCGCAGGGGTAGTGAATCCGCCAGGATTGACTTGCGCTGCCCTACCTCTCACTAGTGAGGGGCGGCAGCGCATCAAGCGGTGAGCGCACTCCGGCACCGCCAACTTTCAGCACATGCGTGTAAATCATCGTCGTAGAGACGTCGGAATGGCCGAGCAGATCCTGCACGGTTCGAATGTCGTAACCGCTGCGGAGCAAGGCCGTCGCGAACGAGTGGCGGAGGGTGTGCGGTGTGGCGGGCTTCGTGATGCCTGCTTGTTCTACGGCACGTTTGAAGGCGCGCTGAAAGGTCTGGTCATACATGTGATGGCGACGCACGACACCGCTCCGTGGATCGGTCGAATGCGTGTGCTGCGCAAAAACCCAGAACCACGGCCAGGAATGCCCGGCGCGCGGATACTTCCGCTCAAGGGCGTCGGGAAGCGCAACGCCGCTGCGGCCCTCGGCCTGGTCCTTCAGCCACCATGCCCGTGCACGCGACAGCTGCTCGCGCAGGCTGGGTGCCAAGCTCTCGGGTAACATCAAGGCCCGATCCTTGGAGCCCTTGCCCTCCCGCACGATGATCGTGCCGTGATCGAAATCCAGATCCTTGACCCGCAGTTGCAAACCCTCACTGATCCGCATGCCCGTTCCATACAGAAGCTGGGCGAACAAACGATGCTCGCCTTCCAGAAAACCGAGGATGCGAACCACTTCATCCGGGGTCAGCACCACCGGCAAGCGCCGCGACGGCCGAGGTCTTCCGATCTCCTGAAGCCAGTGGCAGATCCGTGCACAGCACCTTGCCGTAGAAGAACAGCAAGGCCGCCAATGCCTGACGATGCGTGGAGACCGAAACCTTGCGCTCGTTCGCCAGCCAGGACAGAAATGCCTCGACTTCGCTGCTGCCCAAGGTTGCCGGGTGACGCACACCGTGGAAACGGATGAAGGCACGAACCCAGTGGACATAAGCCTGTTCGGTTGGTAAGCTGTAATGCAAGTAGCGTATGCGCTCACGCAACTGGTCCAGAACCTTGACCGAACGCAGCGGTGGTAACGGCGCAGTGGCGGTTTTCATGGCTTGTTATGACTGTTTTTTTGTACAGTCTATGCCTCGGGCATCCAAGCAGCAAGCGCGTTACGCCGTGGGTCGATGTTTGATGTTATGGAGCAGCAACGATGTTACGCAGCAGGGCAGTCGCCCTAAAACAAAGTTAGCCATATGAACTCGGAATCAGTACGCATTTATCTCGTTGCTGCGATGGGAGCCAATCGGGTTATTGGCAATGGTCCTAATATCCCCTGGAAAATTCCGGGTGAGCAGAAGATTTTTCGCAGACTCACTGAGGGAAAAGTCGTTGTCATGGGGCGAAAGACCTTTGAGTCTATCGGCAAGCCTCTACCGAACCGTCACACATTGGTAATCTCACGCCAAGCTAACTACCGCGCCACTGGCTGCGTAGTTGTTTCAACGCTGTCGCACGCTATCGCTTTGGCATCCGAACTCGGCAATGAACTCTACGTCGCGGGCGGAGCTGAGATATACACTCTGGCACTACCTCACGCCCACGGCGTGTTTCTATCTGAGGTACATCAAACCTTCGAGGGTGACGCCTTCTTCCCAATGCTCAACGAAACAGAATTCGAGCTTGTCTCAACCGAAACCATTCAAGCTGTAATTCCGTACACCCACTCCGTTTATGCGCGTCGAAACGGCTAACCATTCCGTCAACGGGACGCCAAAATGCTGCGCATTTTGGTTCCTCCGCTGCGCTCCGGCTCTCGTTACGTCCAACGTTAGCACCACTGAAACCCAGCTTTATTTAGCTCATGTTTATTCAAACGGCATTTAGCTTTTCAGGCGTTATTCAGTGCCTGTTTTGCCTTTTTCCGGGCTTCGCCTGCATGGGCTGCGCAGGTTTTCAGTCTTTTTGGCCTCTAGCCCTTGCGTAGCAAGCGCAAGCAGCTATCGTTTTTGCAGTGCTGTGCCGCCTCGGTGGCGCAGCGTTTTTTCACGGTTAGCGCCCGTCGCCAAATTCAAGTTATCCGTTTTGGCTTCTGGTTCTAACATTTCGGTCAAGCCGACCCGCATTCTGCGGTCGGCTTACCTCGCCCGTTAGACATCATGAGGGAAGCGGTGACCATCGAAATTTCGAACCAACTATCAGAGGTGCTAAGCGTCATTGAGCGCCATCTGGAATCAACGTTGCTGGCCGTGCATTTGTACGGCTCCGCAGTGGATGGCGGCCTGAAGCCATACAGCGATATTGATTTGTTGGTTACTGTGGCCGTAAAGCTTGATGAAACGACGCGGCGAGCATTGCTCAATGATCTTATGGAGGCTTCGGCTTTCCCTGGCGAGAGCGAGACGCTCCGCGCTATAGAAGTCACCCTTGTCGTGCATGACGACATCATCCCGTGGCGTTATCCGGCTAAGCGCGAGCTGCAATTTGGAGAATGGCAGCGCAATGACATTCTTGCGGGTATCTTCGAGCCAGCCATGATCGACATTGATCTAGCTATCCTGCTTACAAAAGCAAGAGAACATAGCGTTGCCTTGGTAGGTCCGGCAGCGGAGGAATTCTTTGACCCGGTTCCTGAACAGGATCTATTCGAGGCGCTGAGGGAAACCTTGAAGCTATGGAACTCGCAGCCCGACTGGGCCGGCGATGAGCGAAATGTAGTGCTTACGTTGTCCCGCATTTGGTACAGCGCAATAACCGGCAAAATCGCGCCGAAGGATGTCGCTGCCGACTGGGCAATAAAACGCCTACCTGCCCAGTATCAGCCCGTCTTACTTGAAGCTAAGCAAGCTTATCTGGGACAAAAAGAAGACCACTTGGCCTCACGCGCAGATCACTTGGAAGAATTTATTCGCTTTGTGAAAGGCGAGATCATCAAGTCAGTTGGTAAATGATGTCTAACAATTCGTTCAAGCCGACCGCGCTACGCGCGGCGGCTTAACTCCGGCGTTGTACGTAAAACTCGAAGGCAATTTTAGTATGAAAGAAAAGGTAGTTGTTGATAAAGCGATTTCACTCTATACCGAATCATTCGGCGACCCGGCCCATGAACCCATTATCCTGATCATGGGGGCAATGTCGTCTGCGGTGTGGTGGCCTGATGAGTTTTGCTCCCAACTAGCCAAAATGGGTCGCTATGTGATCCGGTACGACCACCGTGATACCGGGAAATCAACAAGCTATGAGCCAGGTCAAGCTCCATATTCCGTTGAAGAATTAGCAGATGATGTGGTTCGCGTCATTGATGGTTATGGTCTGGAAGCTGCTCATTTAGTCGGCATGTCTTTGGGGGATTTCTTTCCCAGCTTGTAGCTCTCAAGTATCCGAAACGTGTGAAGAGCTTGACGCTGATTGCTTCAGAACGGCTTGCAGATGCAGATCCTGATATGCCCGCTTTTGATCCTGCCATCATTGAGTATCACCAACGGGCGGAATCGCTGGATTGGTCTGATAGAGATGCTGTCGTCGCGTATCAGGTCGGAGCGTGGCGAATCAACTCAGGTACTGCGCATGCTTTTGACGCTGAGAAGATACAAAATATCGCTGAGTTAAATTTTGATCGCACTCCGAATATCCTGACAACATTCAACCACACTACTTTAGGTGGTGGCGAGAGATGGCTCGGGAGATTAAATGAGATAGCTGTACCAACTTTGATCATTCACGGCACGGAGGATCCTGTACTTCCTTATGTGCATGGGTTGGCACTGAAAGATGCGATTCGTGGTTCAAAAATGCTGACACTCGAAGGCACGGGACATGAGTTGCATCATGAAGACTGGCCGAGGATTATCCAGGCGATTAAGGGGCAAACGTCATAGCTATCGGTTGCACCGTACAACAAGTTGCTGCACCGTAAAAATTACTCGCTGCGCTCGCAATTTTCCGGTGAGCAAGGCGTTAGGCAGCACAGAGCGACCATTTCATGTCCGCGAGCACCCCCCATAACTCTTCGCCTCATGACCGAGCGCGACCTGCCGATGCTCCATGATTGGCTCAACCGGCCGCACATCGTTGAGTGGTGGGGTGGTGACGAAGAGCGACCGACTCTTGATGAAGTGCTGGAACACTACCTGCCCAGAGCGATGGCGGAAGAGTCCGTAACACCGTACATCGCAATGCTGGGCGAGGAACCGATCGGCTATGCTCAGTCGTACGTCGCGCTCGGAAGCGGTGATGGCTGGTGGGAAGATGAAACTGATCCAGGAGTGCGAGGAATAGACCAGTCTCTGGCTGACCCGACACAGTTGAACAAAGGCCTAGGAACAAGGCTTGTCCGCGCTCTCGTTGAACTACTGTTCTCGGACCCCACCGTGACGAAGATTCAGACCGACCCGACTCCGAACAACCATCGAGCCATACGCTGCTATGAGAAGGCAGGATTCGTGCGGGAGAAGATCATCACCACGCCTGACGGGCCGGCGGTTTACATGGTTCAAACACGACAAGCCTTCGAGAGAAAGCGCGGTGTTGCCTAACAACTCATTCAAGCCGACGCCGCTTCGCGGCGCGGCTTAATTCAGGTGTTAGCCACCAAGAAGGTGCCATGAAAACATTTGCCGCATATGTAATTATCGCGTGTCTTTCGAGTACGGCATTAGCTGGTTCAATTACAGAAAATACGTCTTGGAACAAAGAGTTCTCTGCCGAAGCCGTCAATGGTGTCTTCGTGCTTTGTAAAAGTAGCAGTAAATCCTGCGCTACCAATGACTTAGCTCGTGCATCAAAGGAATATCTTCCAGCATCAACATTTAAGATCCCCAGCGCAATTATCGGCCTAGAAACTGGTGTCATAAAGAATGAGCATCAGGTTTTCAAATGGGACGGAAAGCCAAGAGCCATGAAGCAATGGGAAAGAGACTTGACCTTAAGAGGGGCAATACAAGTTTCAGCTGTTCCCGTATTTCAACAAATCGCCAGAGAAGTTGGCGAAGTAAGAATGCAGAAATACCTTAAAAAATTTTCCTATGGCAACCAGAATATCAGTGGTGGCATTGACAAATTCTGGTTGGAAGGCCAGCTTAGAATTTCCGCAGTTAATCAAGTGGAGTTTCTAGAGTCTCTATATTTAAATAAATTGTCAGCATCTAAAGAAAACCAGCTAATAGTAAAAGAGGCTTTGGTAACGGAGGCGGCACCTGAATATCTAGTGCATTCAAAAACTGGTTTTTCTGGTGTGGGAACTGAGTCAAATCCTGGTGTCGCATGGTGGGTTGGGTGGGTTGAGAAGGAGACAGAGGTTTACTTTTTCGCCTTTAACATGGATATAGACAACGAAAGTAAGTTGCCGCTAAGAAAATCCATTCCCACCAAAATCATGGAAAGTGAGGGCATCATTGGTGGCTAACAAGTCGTATATGGACTCCTCCGTCAACCAGTAATTGCGCGATGGATCCTGCGGTCGGGAAGCGGTGCGGTTGCATTCGTATATTCGGCCTTGCGGTGGGCGCAAGCGCCCGGGCCATCATGGAAGTCGCGAAGCGGGTGCCTATCGTTCAAGCGGCCTCGTGGGCCGGCATTGTTATCGGCGTGTTCCGCTTCGGGACCGAACCCTTCGCCATGAGCAAGATGTTTCCGGCAATGCCTGATCGGGTGGAACGGTGAAGTGGCGGGTCAGGCGGCGAGCGGTTGCCGGCTGACGTGGTGTGCATCGAAGGGCTTGCCGTGGTGCTCCATTGCCCACAGCCGCCGCGCCAGCTTGTTGGCCAGCGCGCAGGCCGCCTTGTTGTGGCCGCGCTTGTCCTGCACGCCCAGCGCCCAGTGCCTGCAGCGGATCCAGCGGCTGGCCGCGTTTGTGCTTGAGCCGCGCGCCTTGCAACACCGCGCGGGCGCCGTGAATGAACAAGGTGCGCAGGTAGGCATCGCCTCGCTTGGTCATCCGCCCCAGCCGTCGCTGCTGGCCAGAGGAATGCTCGCGCGGGGTCAGGCCCAGCCACGCCGACAACTGGCGACCGCTCCTGAACCGCGCCAGGTCGCCGGCACCGGCGCGCAGGGCCGTGGCGGTGAGCAGGCCCACTCCCGGCACGCGCTGGTAGCGCTGCACGGCGACATCGCGCTGCGCGTACTCGTCGAGCCGTTGTTCGATGGCCCGCATGTCTGCCTGGATGTGCAGCAGCCGCTGCAGCTGCTCGCCCAGGCTGTGCCGCAACGGCATCGGCAGATCGTTGTCGCCGTCCTCCAGCGCATCGCGCACTTGCGCCGACACCCGGGCCGCGCCCTGTGCGATGACGATGCCGAACTCGCGCAGCACGCCGCGCAGCAGATTGATCGTCGCCGTGCGCTCGCGCTTGAGGTGCTCACGCAACCGGTGCTGCGCCTGGATGGCCTGCTGCTCCGGCGTCTTCACCGGCACGCTGGCGATGCCGCCGCAGCGGTCGGCCTCGAGGATGCCGGATGCATCGTTGCGATCGGTCTTGTTGCCACGCACGTAAGGGCGCACGTCGCTGGCCGGCAGCAGCCGCACCGCGTGCCCCTGCCGCACGAAGCGCCGCGCCCAGTGGTGCGCGCTGCCGCAGGCTTCCATCACGATCCGCAGCGGCGGTCGCTGCTCGAACGCGCGGGCAAACGCCCGCCGCGTCAGCCGTTTCCGTTCGATCACCCGACCCTGGCCATCGGCAAATGCCAGCTCGAATACGTCTTTTGCAAGATCAACCGCAACGGTCGTAGCATGCATGGCGGACTCCTCTCGTGATCCCGTGTCCTGATGGAAATATCAGTCTGGCTCCCGAAGCCGTGTGGGCGATGCGGGAGGAGTCCATTCCATCACTCAAGGTCGCTCCCTGCGGTCGCTGGACAGTCCCAGTCGGCGCATGCTTCGCATTTTATGCGCCGCCTGTGCCTGCCCCTTAGCTCCAACGATATATCATGAAAGGCTGGCTTTTTCTTGTTATCGCAATAGTTGGCGAAGTAATCGCAACATCCGCATTAAAATCTAGCGAGGGCTTTACTAAGCTTGCCCCTTCCGCCGTTGTCATAATCGGTTATGGCATCGCATTTTATTTTCTTTCTCTGGTTCTGAAATCCATCCCTGTCGGTGTTGCTTATGCAGTCTGGTCGGGACTCGGCGTCGTCATAATTACAGCCATTGCCTGGTTGCTTCATGGGCAAAAGCTTGATGCGTGGGGCTTTGTAGGTATGGGGCTCATAATTGCTGCCTTTTTGCTCGCCCGATCCCCATCGTGGAAGTCGCTGCGGAGGCCGACGCCATGGTGACGGTGTTCGGCATTCTGAATCTCACCGAGGACTCCTTCTTCGATGAGAGCCGGCGGCTAGACCCCGCCGGCGCTGTCACCGCGGCGATCGAAATGCTGCGAGTCGGATCAGACGTCGTGGATGTCGGACCGGCCGCCAGCCATCCGGACGCGAGGCCTGTATCGCCGGCCGATGAGATCAGACGTATTGCGCCGCTCTTAGACGCCCTGTCCGATCAGATGCACCGTGTTTCAATCGACAGCTTCCAACCGGAAACCCAGCGCTATGCGCTCAAGCGCGGCGTGGGCTACCTGAACGATATCCAAGGATTTCCTGACCCTGCGCTCTATCCCGATATTGCTGAGGCGGACTGCAGGCTGGTGGTTATGCACTCAGCGCAGCGGGATGGCATCGCCACCCGCACCGGTCACCTTCGACCCGAAGACGCGCTCGACGAGATTGTGCGGTTCTTCGAGGCGCGGGTTTCCGCCTTGCGACGGAGCGGGGTCGCTGCCGACCGGCTCATCCTCGATCCGGGGATGGACCAGCGCCGCGAGCATCATATCGAACAGCGCGACGCCACGCGCAACAGGGACGGCCGAATCTTCTACCGGCGCAACCTTCTCGCCATCCTGCGGGAGCGCGAGGTAGCCGGCGTCGGATCGGATATGGCTTTGAGTAAGGGCCTGCCGTTCCGCGCCGCCACGGACGGCGAGAGCGTCAGCGGCAAGTTTACCGGAACCGTGCATCTATCGAGCGGCAAGTTCGCCGTGGTCGAGAAATCCCATGAGTTCACCCTTGTCCCGTGGCGGCCGATCATCGACCGCCAACTCGGCCGCGAGGTTATGGGCATCGTGCAGGGCGGGTCGGTGTCGTGGCAGTTAGGGCGGCAGAGGGGCTGGAACGCTGAGTGCGCCCATGCCGCATTGCGAAGCAAAAGATAATCGGATAAAATGTAGCAATTCATATTCGTAAGCGTGGAGTAATCAGATGGGAAATTCCAAGTCAGCAGACAAGTAAGCCGCAACAACCAGTATTGTTGTTGCGGCGCTCTGTAAGGCTAGTCTCATCTGATTGCTGACGAGCAGACGTCGCCCGGTATTCCTTAATCGAGGGTTGATTCGTCATGACCACCACACGCCCCGCGTGGGCCTATACGCTGCCGGCAGCACTGCTGCTGATGGCTCCTTTCGACATCCTCGCTTCACTGGCGATGGATATTTATCTCCCTGTCGTTCCAGCGATGCCCGGCATCCTGAACACGACGCCCGCTATGATCCAACTCACGTTGAGCCTCTATATGGTGATGCTCGGCGTGGGCCAGGTGATTTTTGGTCCGCTCTCAGACAGAATCGGGCGACGGCCAATTCTACTTGCGGGCGCAACGGCTTTCGTCATTGCGTCTCTGGGAGCAGCTTGGTCTTCAACTGCACCGGCCTTTGTCGCTTTCCGTCTACTTCAAGCAGTGGGCGCGTCGGCCATGCTGGTGGCGACGTTCGCGACGGTTCGCGACGTTTATGCCAACCGTCCTGAGGGTGTCGTCATCTACGGCCTTTTCAGTTCGATGCTGGCGTTCGTGCCTGCGCTCGGCCCTATCGCCGGAGTATTGATCGGCGAGTTCTTGGGATGGCAGGCGATATTCATTACTTTGGCTATACTGGCGATGCTCGCACTCCTAAATGCGGGTTTCAGGTGGCACGAAACCCGCCCTCTGGATCAAGTCAAGACGCGCCGATCTGTCTTGCCGATCTTCGCGAGTCCGGCTTTTGGGTTTACACTGTCGGCTTTAGCGCCGGTATGGGCACCTACTTCGTCTTCTTCTCGACGGCTCCCCGTGTGCTCATAGGCCAAGCGGAATATTCCGAGATCGGATTCAGCTTTGCCTTCGCCACTGTCGCGCTTGTAATGATCGTGACAACCCGTTTCGCGAAGTCCTTTGTCGCCAGATGGGGCATCGCAGGATGCGTGGCGCGTGGGATGGCGTTGCTTGTTTGCGGAGCGGTCCTGTTGGGGATCGGCGAACTTTACGGCTCGCCGTCATTCCTCACCTTCATCCTACCGATGTGGGTTGTCGCGGTCGGTATTGTCTTCACGGTGTCCGTTACCGCGAACGGCGCTTTGGCAGAGTTCGACGACATCGCGGGATCAGCGGTCGCGTTCTACTTCTGCGTTCAAAGCCTGATAGTCAGCATTGTCGGGACATTGGCGGTGGCACTTTTAAACGGTGACACAGCGTGGCCCGTGATCTGTTACGCCACGGCGATGGCGGTACTGGTTTCGTTGGGGCTGGTGCTCCTTCGGCTCCGTGGGGCTGCCACCGAGAAGTCGCCAGTCGTCTAACCGACGACTGGTAGCAGGCCCGCTCCGATGCGGCGCACTAACCATCGAAACCTCGTGAATGTCGGTATCCTGTCTGGCAGGATACCGCTCATTTCCCTTGTCCCGTGGCGGCCGGTCATCGACCGCCAGCTCGGCCGTGAGGTCATGGGCATCGTGCAAAGCGGATCGGTGTCGTGGCAGTTGGGGCGGCAAAGGGGCATAAGCCTCTAATCTGTTGTAGATGAACGCAGCCGCTCGAAACCAGCGATGAGGCTGTCGAGTCCGAAGTTGAACGCAGCATCCATGCCGTCTGTTTCCAACTCGTGAAACAGATCGTGCAGGAAGGACGACGGTGCTTGCTCGGACACATCTGGCCTGTCCGGAACTCTCTCATCGGCATCAGATGCCTGCTGCTCGAGAACGGAACCGACCACATAGTGACTGACCGCCCGGAGCGCCCAAACGGCGCGCTTCGGACAAAAGCCCTCCGCGCAGAGAAAGCGTATTTGCGTCTCGGCGGTGCCAAAATTCGGTTCTGTCGGTCGAGTGCCGGCATGGATACGCGCGCCGTCCCGATAAGAGAGCAACGCCGTTCTGAAGCTCAGGGCATTCTCTTTCAGGAACACCCGCCAGTCCTCATTCTCTTCGGGTAGCGAGCGGGTATGGCGTTCCGCCAGCATCGCCTCGGCGAGCGCATCAAGCAGCGCTCGCTTGTTCTGGAAATGCCAGTAAAGCGCAGGCTGCTGAACCTTGAGGCGTTCAGCGAGCTTCCGCGTCGTCAGGCTGTCCATGCCAACCTCGTTCAACAGCTCTAGCGCCGCCGCGATCACGGTGCCCTTGTCCAGTTTGGTCATTCACGTTCCTTCGCCAGTGCTTGACAATTTATCACCGATAAGTTATATTTCCATCTCCTTATCGTTGATAAAGTCGCTCCATTGAGCGGCGCTGGAGTTTCAGGTGCGCAGCTCTGCCATCATTGCCCTGCTGATCGTGGGTCTTGACGCCATGGGTCTCGGCCTCATCATGCCCGTCCTTCCGACGCTTCTGCGTGAGCTTGTGCCAGCAGAGCAGGTCGCTGGACACTATGGTGCCTTGCTGTCGCTCTATGCATTGATGCAGGTCGTCTTCGCGCCCATGCTTGGACAGCTTTCGGATTCTTACGGTCGGCGTCCGGTACTTCTGGCTTCTCTTGCAGGAGCCGCAGTCGATTACACGATTATGGCATCAGCGCCGGTCTTATGGGTGCTCTATATCGGCCGACTCGTGTCCGGCGTCACGGGCGCAACCGGAGCTGTAGCAGCCTCAACCATTGCCGATTCGACGGGGAAGGTTCTCGCGCACGCTGGTTCGGCTACATGGGGGCCTGTTATGGGGCGGGCATGATTGCCGGGCCAGCACTTGGTGGCATGCTCGGTGGTATCTCTGCTCATGCCCCGTTTATCGCCGCCGCCCTTCTCAACGGGTTCGCGTTCCTGCTTGCCTGCATTTTCCTCAAGGAGACTCATCACAGCCATGGCGGGACCGGAAAGCCGGTTCGCATCAAACCATTCGTTCTGTTACGGCTGGATGATGCATTGCGCGGGCTAGGTGCGCTTTTCGCAGTTTTCTTCATTATTCAACTGATCGGCCAAGTGCCTGCAGCCCTATGGGTCATATATGGCGAGGACCGTTTTCAGTGGAACACCGCGACCGTTGGTTTGTCGCTCGCGGCGTTTGGGGCAACACATGCGATCTTCCAAGCGTTTGTTACCGGCCCGCTTTCAAGCCGGCTTGGAGAGCGGCGCACGCTGCTGTTTGGCATGGCTGCGGATGCGACTGGCTTCGTTCTTCTGGCTTTTGCCACGCAGGGATGGATGGTGTTCCCGATTCTGTTGCTGCTTGCCGCCGGGGGTGTTGGCATGCCGGCCTTGCAGGCAATGCTCTCAAACAATGTCAGCAGTAACAAGCAAGGGGCTTTGCAAGGAACGCTAACGAGCCTCACCAATCTAAGCTCTATCGCAGGACCGCTTGGCTTCACAGCACTCTATTCTGCCACCGCCGGGGCATGGAACGGTTGGGTTTGGATTGTCGGCGCGATCCTCTATTTAATATGTCTGCCAATACTACGCAGACCATTCGCAACTTCATTGTGATTTAGTCATGGCGATTTGGCATGCGTAGACTTAGGAGAAATGACGGATTAAATCTGTTGAGCAATCATCTCCTTTCGGGGCGAGTGCCAATGATGACCTTAGTTCACACTCTCGCTGTCGCCGAATATCTCAACTTCCGTCACGCCGCCAACGCGCTCGGCGTTGCACAGTCCAGCGTCAGCGCCCGCGTGAAGGCACTGGAAGAAGACCTCGGCATCCTCTTGTTCGAGCGTCATGCGCGCGGCGTTCGGCTGACCGAGGCCGGACGCCATTTCGTCGAGCGGATAGCCGTAGGTATTGACCAACTCGACCATGCGGTGAAAACCGCCGGCATGGCGGCAGCCGGAGAAAGCGGCCGGCTTCGTATCGGTATCCATGCCCTGATTCCGCATAGCTTCCTCGCAAAGCTGATCGGCCAATACCGCAAGGATTACCCCGATGTTGAAGTCGAGATCGCCGAAGGCCCGGCCCGTGAAGCGGTGGTGCAGCTTCGCGCCGGCAGGTTGGACGTGGCGTTCGTCGCGGGCACGCCCCAACCACCCGACTGCCATTCCCGTCGCACATGGACCGAACCGCTCTTGGCGGTGCTACCGGAACGGCATCCGCTCGCCAAGCGGTCAGCCGTCACATGGCCCGATTTGGCAGGCGAGACGTTCCTTGCGTATAGGAAGTTCAAACGCCCTTTTCGGGCAGTCTGCTGGGTAGGCGGCGGTCGCGCAAGCCCCGTTTTGGGCACGGATCGGACGTCTGTGAGTGGGATTTCGGCATCGCGGGGCCACGCAGCGGCGTTGTCAGCAGCCATGCTTCGCTGATTCCCGACAGCGGGCCGAGCGCCGCCCTGCGGATCGTGGCCGCATCGGCTCGGATTCCGGTTTCGCCGTCGGCTGTGCAGCCGGCAGATCGTCACGCGGCTTGCACTGGCGGCGCGCGCGCTGCGGGCCTGTAGTGCGCTTCTTCCCGCGCGCCGTGCTTCTCGAAGTGGGCGAGGATGGCGCGGATGGCGGTGGGTTCCTCGATGCTGGCGACGATCCGCACGGTGCCACCGCAGTGGACGCAGGCGGTGACGTCGATGGAAAAGACCCGCTTGAGCCGTTGCGCCCAGCTCATCGCACGGCGCTTCTCCTCGGGGCTGCGCGGCGCGTCGTGGGCGCTGACGTCCACTGGCGCCGCATCGCCCGCAGGCCGCTTGCCGCGCCCCGAGGGCGTCAGCTGCGCACGCAGGTTTGCATTCGGGGCGAATACGCCGTGGAAGCGGGTGAGATGCGCGCGAGGTGGCGGGACCAGCGCCGCCAGCTTGGCGATGAAATCCACCGGATCCCATTCCACATGCGTGGTGCCATTGCGCCACGGGGTCTTGAGCTGGTAACGCACCCTGCCCTGGAGCGCTATCGACAGCCGCTTCTCGCTGATCGCCGGGCGCGTGATGTAGCGGCACAGCTTTTCCAGCTTGTGGCTTTCGTGTGCTTCGGCCGCCACGCCGGCATGCAGTGAGAAGCCGCCGACCTTGCCGGCTTCGCCCTCCAGCGAACCGGCGTCACCGGGCAGCGTTTGCAGCGTGACGACCTTGCAGCCAGCGTCGCGGCCGGTGGCGATGCGGTAGGTGATCGAACTCATCCGCAGCCCATCCATGCTGTCGTCGCCTGCAGCGCTGTCTGCCAGGAAGGCCGATTCGCCCTCCCCTTCGAGCCAGCCTTTGCGCGTCAGGTGCCGACACACCCGGTGCGCGATGGTAGCTGCCAGCTGGGTCAACTGCGCGGTGGTGGGCGCACGGGCGCGGTGCAGGCGCAGTTCGCGCCGCGGCAGCTCGGTGGCTTCCACGTACACGCCGTCGAGCCACAGCATGTGGAAGTGGATGTTCAGGTTCAGCGCGCTGCCGAAACGCTGGATCAGCGTCACCGCGCCGCACTGGGCGCTGGCGCGGTCGATGCCGGCTTGATCGGCCAACCAGCCGGCGATCACGCGCTGCACGATGCCCAGCACCGGGCCAATGGCTTCTGGCTTGCTGGCGAACAGGAAACGCAAGGGGTACGGAAAGCTCAGCACCCATTGCCGCACAGGCCGCGGGCCGAACACCTCCTCGACCAGGTGCCGCGCACTCTCGGCCATGCGTCGCGCGCCGCAACTCGGGCAGAACCCGCGCTTCTTGCAGGAGAAGGCCACCAGCCTCTCTGCACGGCAGTGCTCGCACACCACCCGCAGGAAGCCGTGCTCGAGTACGCCGCAACGCAGGTAGGCATCGAACGCCTCGCGGACATACCCGGGCAGCGAGCGGCCCTCCGCTTCGATCCGTGCAATGAAGTCCGGGTAGTGCGCCTCTACCAACGCGTACAGCAGCGTGCGCTCGGGCGCGTGGCGCGCGTACCGCGAACCGGTGTGGGCGGACGGCAGTGGCGCGCATCCCGCGGCTTGCCGCCGGGATGTGGCGAGGCGCGGCACGCAGCGCTCCGGTGCGGGGACGGCTGCTCAGTGTTGCGCCTGTGTTCGCACGTTCGTATCGGTGCGTTCTGATCTTCGCGTCAGACATTGCCGCGGCGCGGGCACAACAAAAAGCCCGGCATCGCTGCCGGGCTCCGGCCCCGTCCTTGGGGCCTTGATGTCGGGTCGTTGCCGGGATCGGACCGCGCTGGCGCGGTCCGGTTCCCTGACGACCGGGCCAACCGGATCAGAAATCCATGCCGCCCATGCCGCCCATACCGCCAGCACCCGGCATGGCCGGCTCTTCCTTCTTCGGCACTTCGGCCACGACCACTTCGGTCGTGATCGCAAGGCCGGCGACGGAAGCGGCGTGCTGCAGGGCCGAGCGGGTCACCTTGGTCGGGTCCAGGATGCCCATGGCGATCATGTCGCCGAACTCGCCGGTGGCGGCGTTGTAGCCGTAGCTGCCTTCGCCGGCCTTGACGTTGGCCACGATCACGCTCGGTTCTTCACCGGCGTTGGCCACGATGGCGCGCAGCGGGGCTTCCAGCGCACGGCGGGTGATGGCGATGCCCAGGTTCTGGTCTTCGTTGATGCCCTGCCAGGGCAGATCCGTGCACAGCACCTTGCCGTAGAAGAACAGCAAGGCCGCCAATGCCTGACGATGCGTGGAGACCGAAACCTTGCGCTCGTTCGCCAGCCAGGACAGAAATGCCTCGACTTCGCTGCTGCCCAAGGTTGCCGGGTGACGCACACCGTGGAAACGGATGAAGGCACGAACCCAGTTGACATAAGCCTGTTCGGTTCGTAAACTGTAATGCAAGTAGCGTATGCGCTCACGCAACTGGTCCAGAACCTTGACCGAACGCAGCGGTGGTAACGGCGCAGTGGCGGTTTTCATGGCTTGTTATGACTGTTTTTTGTACAGTCTATGCCTCGGGCATCCAAGCAGCAAGCGCGTTACGCCGTGGGTCGATGTTTGATGTTATGGAGCAGCAACGATGTTACGCAGCAGGGCAGTCGCCCTAAAACAAAGTTAGGCATCACAAAGTACAGCATCGTGACCAACAGCACCGATTCCGTCACACTGCGCCTCATGACTGAGCATGACCTTGCGATGCTCTATGAGTGGCTAAATCGATCTCATATCGTCGAGTGGTGGGGCGGAGAAGAAGCACGCCCGACACTTGCTGACGTACAGGAACAGTACTTGCCAAGCGTTTTAGCGCAAGAGTCCGTCACTCCATACATTGCAATGCTGAATGGAGAGCCGATTGGGTATGCCCAGTCGTACGTTGCTCTTGGAAGCGGGGACGGATGGTGGGAAGAAGAAACCGATCCAGGAGTACGCGGAATAGACCAGTCACTGGCGAATGCATCACAACTGGGCAAAGGCTTGGGAACCAAGCTGGTTCGAGCTCTGGTTGAGTTGCTGTTCAATGATCCCGAGGTCACCAAGATCCAAACGGACCCGTCGCCGAGCAACTTGCGAGCGATCCGATGCTACGAGAAAGCGGGGTTTGAGAGGCAAGGTACCGTAACCACCCCAGATGGTCCAGCCGTGTACATGGTTCAAACACGCCAGGCATTCGAGCGAACACGCAGTGATGCCTAACCCTTCCATCGAGGGGGACGTCCAAGGGCTGGCGCCCTTGGCCGCCCCTCATGTCAAACGTTAGATGCCAGATTTGGCGTTGCGTATGCTCACAGAAAATCGATAGCCGCAAGACTGTTTTTGGCAACTCATAGCCACTACAATTTCTCCTTCATACCGTAGAGGAGATTGCGCGTGAAGAACTGGATATTTCTGGCTGTTGCAATCTTTGGCGAGGTCATCGCAACTTCCGCACTGAAGTCTAGCCATGGATTCACTAGGTTAGTTCCTTCCGTTGTAGTTGTGGCTGGCTACGGGCTTGCGTTCTATTTCTTGTCTCTCGCGCTCAAGTCCATTCCGGTCGGTATTGCTTACGCTGTATGGGCTGGGCTTGGCATCGTGCTTGTGGCAGCTATTGCTTGGATTTTCCATGGCCAAAAACTAGACTTCTGGGCGTTCATTGGCATAGGACTTATCGTCAGTGGCGTCGCCGTTCTAAACCTGCTATCCAAGGTCAGCGCACATTGACCGGGTTGGCATCTAACAATTCATTCAAGCCGACGCCGCTTCGCGGCGCGGCTTAATTCAGGCGTTAGCCATATGAACTCGGAATCAGTACGCATTTATCTCGTTGCTGCGATGGGAGCCAATCGGGTTATTGGCAATGGTCCTAATATCCCCTGGAAAATTCCGGGTGAGCAGAAGATTTTTCGCAGACTCACTGAGGGAAAAGTCGTTGTCATGGGGCGAAAGACCTTTGAGTCTATCGGCAAGCCTCTACCGAACCGTCACACATTGGTAATCTCACGCCAAGCTAACTACCGCGCCACTGGCTGCGTAGTTGTTTCAACGCTGTCGCACGCTATCGCTTTGGCATCCGAACTCGGCAATGAACTCTACGTCGCGGGCGGAGCTGAGATATACACTCTGGCACTACCTCACGCCCACGGCGTGTTTCTATCTGAGGTACATCAAACCTTCGAGGGTGACGCCTTCTTCCCAATGCTCAACGAAACAGAATTCGAGCTTGTCTCAACCGAAACCATTCAAGCTGTAATTCCGTACACCCACTCCGTTTATGCGCGTCGAAACGGCTAACCATTCCGTCAACGGGACGCCAAAATGCTGCGCATTTTGGTTCCCTCCGCTGCGCTCCGGCTCTCGTTACGTCCAACGTTAGCACCACTGAAACCCAGCTTTATTTAGCTCATGTTTATTCAAACGGCATTTAGCTTTTCAGGCGTTATTCAGTGCCTGTTTTGCCTTTTTTCCGGGCTTCGCCTGCATGGGCTGCGCAGGTTTTCAGTCTTTTTGGCCTCTAGCCCTTGCGTAGCAAGCGCAAGCAGCTATCGTTTTTGCAGTGCTGTGCCGCCTCGGTGGCGCAGCGTTTTTTCACGGTTAGCGCCCGTCGCCAAATTCAAGTTATCCGTTTTGGCTTCTGGTTCTAACATTTCGGTCAAGCCGACCCGCATTCTGCGGTCGGCTTACCTCGCCCGTTAGACATCATGAGGGAAGCGGTGACCATCGAAATTTCGAACCAACTATCAGAGGTGCTAAGCGTCATTGAGCGCCATCTGGAATCAACGTTGCTGGCCGTGCATTTGTACGGCTCCGCAGTGGATGGCGGCCTGAAGCCATACAGCGATATTGATTTGTTGGTTACTGTGGCCGTAAAGCTTGATGAAACGACGCGGCGAGCATTGCTCAATGATCTTATGGAGGCTTCGGCTTTCCCTGGCGAGAGCGAGACGCTCCGCGCTATAGAAGTCACCCTTGTCGTGCATGACGACATCATCCCGTGGCGTTATCCGGCTAAGCGCGAGCTGCAATTTGGAGAATGGCAGCGCAATGACATTCTTGCGGGTATCTTCGAGCCAGCCATGATCGACATTGATCTAGCTATCCTGCTTACAAAAGCAAGAGAACATAGCGTTGCCTTGGTAGGTCCGGCAGCGGAGGAATTCTTTGACCCGGTTCCTGAACAGGATCTATTCGAGGCGCTGAGGGAAACCTTGAAGCTATGGAACTCGCAGCCCGACTGGGCCGGCGATGAGCGAAATGTAGTGCTTACGTTGTCCCGCATTTGGTACAGCGCAATAACCGGCAAAATCGCGCCGAAGGATGTCGCTGCCGACTGGGCAATAAAACGCCTACCTGCCCAGTATCAGCCCGTCTTACTTGAAGCTAAGCAAGCTTATCTGGGACAAAAAGAAGATCACTTGGCCTCACGCGCAGATCACTTGGAAGAATTTATTCGCTTTGTGAAAGGCGAGATCATCAAGTCAGTTGGTAAATGATGTCTAACAATTCGTTCAAGCCGACCGCGCTACGCGCGGCGGCTTAACTCCGGCGTTAGATGCACTAAGCACATAATTGCTCACAGCCAAACTATCAGGTCAAGTCTGCTTTTATTATTTTTAAGCGTGCATAATAAGCCCTACACAAATTGGGAGATATATCATGAAAGGCTGGCTTTTTCTTGTTATCGCAATAGTTGGCGAAGTAATCGCAACATCCGCATTAAAATCTAGCGAGGGCTTTACTAAGCTTGCCCCTTCCGCCGTTGTCATAATCGGTTATGGCATCGCATTTTATTTTCTTTCTCTGGTTCTGAAATCCATCCCTGTCGGTGTTGCTTATGCAGTCTGGTCGGGACTCGGCGTCGTCATAATTACAGCCATTGCCTGGTTGCTTCATGGGCAAAAGCTTGATGCGTGGGGCTTTGTAGGTATGGGGCTCATAATTGCTGCCTTTTTGCTCGCCCGATCCCCATCGTGGAAGTCGCTGCGGAGGCCGACGCCATGGTGACGGTGTTCGGCATTCTGAATCTCACCGAGGACTCCTTCTTCGATGAGAGCCGGCGGCTAGACCCCGCCGGCGCTGTCACCGCGGCGATCGAAATGCTGCGAGTCGGATCAGACGTCGTGGATGTCGGACCGGCCGCCAGCCATCCGGACGCGAGGCCTGTATCGCCGGCCGATGAGATCAGACGTATTGCGCCGCTCTTAGACGCCCTGTCCGATCAGATGCACCGTGTTTCAATCGACAGCTTCCAACCGGAAACCCAGCGCTATGCGCTCAAGCGCGGCGTGGGCTACCTGAACGATATCCAAGGATTTCCTGACCCTGCGCTCTATCCCGATATTGCTGAGGCGGACTGCAGGCTGGTGGTTATGCACTCAGCGCAGCGGGATGGCATCGCCACCCGCACCGGTCACCTTCGACCCGAAGACGCGCTCGACGAGATTGTGCGGTTCTTCGAGGCGCGGGTTTCCGCCTTGCGACGGAGCGGGGTCGCTGCCGACCGGCTCATCCTCGATCCGGGGATGGGATTTTTCTTGAGCCCCGCACCGGAAACATCGCTGCACGTGCTGTCGAACCTTCAAAAGCTGAAGTCGGCGTTGGGGCTTCCGCTATTGGTCTCGGTGTCGCGGAAATCCTTCTTGGGCGCCACCGTTGGCCTTCCTGTAAAGGATCTGGGTCCAGCGAGCCTTGCGGCGGAACTTCACGCGATCGGCAATGGCGCTGACTACGTCCGCACCCACGCGCCTGGAGATCTGCGAAGCGCAATCACCTTCTCGGAAACCCTCGCGAAATTTCGCAGTCGCGACGCCAGAGACCGAGGGTTAGATCATGCCTAGCATTCACCTTCCGGCCGCCCGCTAGCGGACCCTGGTCAGGTTCCGCGAAGGTGGGCGCAGACATGCTGGGCTCGTCAGGATCAAACTGCACTATGAGGCGGCGGTTCATACCGCGCCGGGGAGCGAATGGACAGCGAGGAGCCTCCGAACGTTCGGGTCGCCTGCTCGGGTGATATCGACGAGGTTGTGCGGCTGATGCACGACGCTGCGGCGTGGATGTCCGCCAAGGGAACGCCCGCACTGGGACGTCGCGCGGATCGACCGGACATTCGCGGAGACCTTCGTCCTGAGATCCGAGCTCCTAGTCGCGAGTTGCAGCGACGGCATCGTCGGCTGTTGCACCTTGTCGGCCGAGGATCCCGAGTTCTGGCCCGACGCCCTCAAGGGGAGGCCGCATATCTGCACAAGCTCGCGGTGCGACGGACACATGCGGGCCGGGGTGTCAGCTCCGCGCTGATCGAGGCTTGCCGCCATGCCGCGCGAACGCAGGGGTGCGCCAAGCTGCGGCTCGACTGCCACCCGAACCTGCGTGGCCTATACGAGCGGCTCGGATTCACCCACGTCGACACTTTCAATCCCGGCTGGGATCCAACCTTCATCGCAGAACGCCTAGAACTCGAAATCTAACGTCCGTTCGGGCATCGAGGTCCATGTCGGGGTGGGACGGGCCCGTGGCTTCAAGATCACTTGCAGTCCGACCGCGATGTCTTGGTTGCGCGAGAGGTTGTCGATATCCTCCACTTCCATCATCAACCCTGGATAATGCCGCCGCCGTCATCGCCGCCGACGCCCGTGCCGGGCTTTTCGGGCCTGTCAGGCTTGCTCGGCCTTCAGCCTGCACTGGGCGAGATCTCCGGCGGACGGATTAACGGCGGAGCTTCGCCGCCTTTCGTGCGTGTGAAGGCCGAAGATAGTTCTCTCAAAAACATCCGTTTATGAGAGATACCAAATGTCATTTTCAGAAGACGACTGCACCAGTTGATTGGGCGTAATGGCTGTTGTGCAGCCAGCTCCTGACAGTTCAATATCAGAAGTGATCTGCACCAATCTCGACTATGCTCAATACTCGTGTGGGCTCTGTTGCAAAAATCGTGAAGCTTGAGCATGCTTGGCGGAGATTGGACGGACGGAACGATGACGGATTTCAAGTGGCGCCATTTCCAGGGTGATGTGATCCTGTGGGCGGTGCGCTGGTATTGTCGCTATCCGATCAGCTATCGCGACCTTGAGGAAATGCTGGCGGAACGCGGCATTTCGGTCGACCATACGACGATCTATCGCTGGGTCCAGTGCTACGCCCCGGAGATGGAGAAGCGGCTGCGCTGGTTCTGGCGGCGTGGCTTTGATCCGAGCTGGCGCCTGGATGAAACCTACGTCAAGGTGCGGGGCAAGTGGACCTACCTGTACCGGGCAGTCGACAAGCGGGGCGACACGATCGATTTCTACCTGTCGCCGACCCGCAGCGCCAAGGCAGCGAAGCGGTTCCTGGGCAAGGCCCTGCGAGGCCTGAAGCACTGGGAAAAGCCTGCCACGCTCAATACCGACAAAGCGCCGAGCTATGGTGCAGCGATCACCGAATTGAAGCGCGAAGGAAAGCTGGACCGGGAGACGGCCCACCGGCAGGTGAAGTATCTCAATAACGTGATCGAGGCCGATCACGGAAAGCTCAAGATACTGATCAAGCCGGTGCGCGGTTTCAAATCGATCCCCACGGCCTATGCCACGATCAAGGGATTCGAAGTCATGCGAGCCCTGCGCAAAGGACAGGCTCGCCCCTGGTGCCTGCAGCCCGGCATCAGGGGCGAGGTGCGCCTTGTGGAGAGAGCTTTTGGCATTGGGCCCTCGGCGCTGACGGAGGCCATGGGCATGCTCAACCACCATTTCGCAGCAGCCGCCTGATCGGCGCAGAGCGACAGCCTACCTCTGACTGCCGCCAATCTTTGCAACAGAGCCCTCAATAACGTGATCGAGGCCGATCACGGAAAGCTCAAGATACTGATCAAGCCGGTGCGCGGTTTCAAATCGATCCCCACGGCCTATGCCACGATCAAGGGATTCGAAGTCATGCGAGCCCTGCGCAAAGGACAGGCTCGCCCCTGGTGCCTGCAGCCCGGCATCAGGGGCGAGGTGCGCCTTGTGGAGAGAGCTTTTGGCATTGGGCCCTCGGCGCTGACGGAGGCCATGGGCATGCTCAACCACCATTTCGCAGCAGCCGCCTGATCGGCGCAGAGCGACAGCCTACCTCTGACTGCCGCCAATCTTTGCAACAGAGCCTCCGTCGCCATGCTCACCTCGCTTTGGTGCACACGAGTATTGAGCATAGTCGAGATTGGTGCAGATCACTTCTGATATTGAACTGTCAGGAGCTGGCTGCACAACAGCCATTACGCCCAATCAACTGGTGCAGTCGTCTTCTGAAAATGACAGAGGTCGCCATAAAGAGCAAAGTTCGCAGACAGGGCCACCAAGCCCTCAGATTCAAGGTGTCTGATCTTGAACCAGGGGTCGCCCATGCGGATTCCCAGGGCCTTGGCCTCCGCTGTCCGCGCAATGGCGCATCCGTCATTGTTGGAGAGCACGATGACAGGCTTACCATTCAGCGCAGGCCGCAAGGCGCGCTCACACGATGCATAGAAGCTGTTTCCGTCTATCAGCGCAATCCGCCGCGACGACTGGCCTGCTTGATGACCCACGTCACTACCCCCAGACGCTGAGTTCCTGGCCTTCTCGTATGCTGATCTCGGGAAACAGTGGATTGGCCGCTTTGAGCGAGACCTTACCGTTACGCTTGAACAGCGTTTTGACGGTGAACTCACCGTCTATGACGGCCAATATGACATCGCCATGGCGGGCTTCCAGTGACCGGTCGATGATGATGCAGTCGCCATCCTCAATGCCGGCATCACGCATGCTCGTTCCCCGCACCCGCATGTAATACGTCGCCGCAGGCTGGTGTAGGAGAATTTCGTTCAGGTCGATACGGCGCTGAGTATGGTCATCCGCTGGACTGGGGAAGCCGCATTGCGCTGCCGCTTCCACATGCCAGCATTCGACAGGCATCTGCGCGATAGGTTGAGGTTTAGACATAGAACTATACTGTATAAAAACACAGTTTATTCTATAAGATTGGATTGCGGGAGTGCCACTGCGTCAGACGCCACCCGAAACACTTCAGTCAGGCAGCCCGTTCCCGCGCTTTCGCGCGGGTAGATTGCTGTCCTTCAGTCAATGGCACGCCAGATCAGACTCGACTCAGGGTGGTGGCCCACATGCTGGCACAGCCCGTGATAGCGCTCAATCAACATATCGCTATGCGTGATGGAACTCAGGTGATTCAACCCATAGAGGGTGGCAACGATGCCAGCCGCATCAGCCGACATTTCTCCGTCGAAGAAATTGTTTGCCCATACCAGGCGTAATTTTGATGAGATGTCCGGTGCCATGTAGAAAGCCCCGTTCGACAACCAGTAGTAATGCCAGTAGCCGCCCTGGTAGTCGTTACTGAGTTCTCGTAACCAGCTAAAAATCAGTCGTTCCCCGTACAGATAGTCTGCTCCAAGGGCGCTCGGCAGAAAGTCCATGCGCTTGTCATCCTCCACGCGCTGCACGGTGATGATGGGGTACTCGGTTTCAACATTGATGTTGGACATGATGATCTCCGTATTCAGGGCGGGATTGCCCGGAACCCCATAGGCATGGCGCAGCGCAGGTTTCAAGGGTCGAAGACGGCCAGCGGCCGCAAGCGGCGCCCACGGCGACGCGCCGCCCTTGAAACCGAGAACGGCATGACACAATGACCGGAAGCAAGACAGCCATACAGTGTCACTTGGTCTTGTGTTGGGAAACTCCGCGTGAAGCGCGGCCATATCCGGCAGGAAAACCGGGAGCGGCGATGCTGCGCCCGGACTTTGACCATCTGCCCCAAAACGCCAAAGCTTTGGGGATGATGCTGGCTGAACAGCGAAGCGCCCCGGCCGGAACCGGGGCGCGGGCCTATCGTCAGGATTACGCAGCGAGGGAATTAGCGGTTTCGTCAGTGTCTGAATCGCAGTCAGATTCCTGCGACGCATCCACCCGGAAGATTGCAGGCATCCACCCCGTACCTGCCACCAGGCGCTCTGCTTCGCTAACCAGCTGACCCTTCTTCAGTTTTTCCAGCCTTGCCGCCTGCTCAGGCGCGAACTCACCCACGGCATCCAGAATCATGGCCTTGGAAATATGCTGAAAATAGCCTTCGGCGGTCGGTTGCCACCATGCCGCCATGTGCAGGCCCACCGCCTGCGCCAGTTCTGCCCCTGGCTGGTGCTCGCTGGCGCGGTGAATCACCGCATCTACTGCAGCTGCGGCGCACACAGCTAACAACCGTAGCAGTTCATCCTGCGGCTTTGCCAGCAACACGGCAAACAGATCGGCGCTATCCTGCGGCAAGTCTGCACCTGCTGCCTGTTGCAACTCACGCAAGGCCACCGCAGCGGGTGATTCCGGCCAATCCGGGGCTATGCTGTCTAGCCGGTTTTGTACGTTCAGACGCATGTCCAACGGTAAGCTGTAATGGGGATAGCGGCCCACAGGCAGCACCGTCTGCACCATGCCATGCACCACGGCAGCCAGGGCTGCCTGTGGGTTCCGTGCCAGTTCGATCTGTAGCGCCGCTGTACGGTGCGCGCTCAGGCGCTGGGCCAGCTTGTCGGAAATAGAAGCAGCCTTGGATTGGTCATTGTTCCCATTGTCGCCGCCATTGCTTTCTTCTTCGGCCAGCCCTTGCTGCAGCCGCTCCAAAGTCCGCAACGCCTTGGCTTCGGCTTCCCGCAGTAGACCGCGATGAATCACCACCTGCCCCTGCCAGTCGATGGTCACAACGGCACCCGCCGCTGCCTTGATGGTGGGGTTGTAGTCCAGTAATCGCTCTCCCAACTCTTGCAACTGCGCAGCCAGACTGTCACCCTCTTCCTGCAGCGCATCTGCGGTTTCTTCGTCGTCCGTTTCCAGGGCCGCATCCAGTTCCTCGCCTACGGCCTGCATCCTGGCTTCCAGCTTTTCTATCCGTGCGCTTTCCCGTTTGGTCGGGCTGCGACGCTCACGCGGCGCTCGTTGAAAAGCGTGAAGATCGGCATGGGTCATGGACGGCGTAGCATCCACCCATGCCCACCCCTCAGATTTGACCTGGGCGGCGTGACTGTCCAGCTTTTCCTTCACCAGCCTGTCCAATAGCGCTGTATCGGTGATATAAGTGCCGTTGTCATCCTGTGCGAACAGATCACGGCGAACACCGCCACCGGCAGCTTCATAAGCATCCAGCCCCACAAAGCGCACCAGGGAATGGCCCGCGTCGATATCCTGCTCAGTCAGTCTGGCCCGCAAAGAATGGGGCTGCCGCTGCCATTCGGGCGCTTCATAAAAGGCCGCTTCCTGTGCCGCATGGTCATCTGTGATGGCAAGCGCCATCAATTGCTCAAGGTTCACCGCGTCGGCCCGGTAGTCGGCCAGCAGACGCCGCGACACATTCGCCAGCTTCAGGCGCCGCTGCACCACCAGGGGCGTGACACCAAAGTCTGCTGCAATATCTTCGATGGGCTGGCCTTCTGCCACCAGCGCAGCAAAGGCTTCAAACTGATCTGCCGGGTGCATGGCTTCACGCTGCACGTTTTCCGTCAGGCTAACGGTTCGGGCATCGGCACTGGCGACCAGCATGCACGGCACCGCCCATTCCTTGGGAATGCGCACTGGCCTTGGCTAACTGCTTCAAAGCTGCAAGGCGCCGGCCCCCGGCCACTACGTCGTAATACTTGCCGCCGCGGGCCTGCACCACGGTCAGGTTCTGCAACAGCCCGACCCTGGCAATGCTTGCCGCCAGGGCTTCAATGGATGGGCCGCTGCTGCGAATCTTACGCACATTGCGCTTGGATACGCGCAACTGTGACAACGGCACCACGATGTTGCTCTGCTCGGGAATGACCACATCCCCGGTCGTCGCTGTTTCAATGGCCTGGACTTCGCTGTGATTGATCGCGTTCATGGTAAATACTCCTGACGTTGAAGGGTTAGCTGTTCACCGCATACCGGATTCCAAGATTCGGAGCCCGCTTTTGCTGTTGATATGCGGTCGGCACGAAGAACCCGGTTGGCCTCGTTGCCACCGTCTTTCCTGAGTTCATCGCCCGCGACGGCCAGTAGCCCACGAACGTGGGCCGTCAAGGAGAAAAGCGTCAGGTGGGTGCGGCCCGCAGGCGCAGCCGAGGACACGGCCTGGCGCGCCTTGACGGCACGCGGCCACGGGCCACAGTCGCGGACAAGGTGATGAAGTCAGGAAAGATGGATGCGCCGGCAACTGCCAGGTGCTTGGTGTCGCCCGCAGGCAAGCGAAGCGCGCAGGCCCGGTCAGGAAGCCGGGTCGGAGGCGTCAGCGATGGGGAAGGCTGGCTTCAGCCAGTCCCGTCAGGGATGAGCGAACAGCGAACCAGGAGCAGCGCGGTCTGCAAAGCAGAGACGCACATAACCGATAGGCGGATGTCCTGTCTGCCCCAATAAAATCACGTTCGTGATTGAGTTTCATCGGCTCTGAATCCTGCTGTGTAATCGAAAAGTATGGTAAACGTGCGTTCCACTGTGATCCAATACCTGCCACAATGTCGCAAAACTGACTTTTTAAACCTCAAATTTATTAGTTATTTATTTTTATTTACAGTCATACTTTGACTCAGAAGCCTGTCATAATGTATCTAACTACTGAAAATCTCTCCAACTCACACACAGCATGAGCATTGGCGAACGCCTACGCATTGCACGCACCACACGCGGACTGACACAGGAAGCACTGGCAAACCTTGTCCAGACGCCCCTCACTCAAGGTGCTATCGCCCACATTGAAGGCGGCCGCAGCGAATCCTCACGACATATCGTTTGGATCGCCGCTGCGTTGCACGTGCGTGCTGAGTGGCTGGTTACTGGCAAAGGGGAAATGTTCGAAGAACCATGGCCCTGGCCGTCTATCTCCCGTAGCGCCGTTGGAGAATTGCCTGGCCACGTTCAGGAAGACATCAGCGATTACATTCAGCTAAAGCTAAACAAGCACGCCCGTAAAGGGGATGAGACAGGCCCAGACGCCTGAATCTGCAATTCTCCTGCGATTAGCCAGCAGAAAAACCACAATTTTTTAACGCCTGCGTTCATTCTCTGGACGGTTCAGGCCGCAGCTTGCTGCATCATTCCCTCCCCCATTAAGCACAATTGACATCAATTCTCATTAACGATATTACTTTTTCGTATTAGATTAGTATTGACCGATTCCAATAGATGCGTAATGATTACATCAACCCTGCTCTTTAACAACAAAACACCGATAAATACCGCGCCCTGTTCTCCGTGAACGGTGCGAGTGCGCGGCTACCCGTGTCGTCAGCATCATGCGGGGCGACATGCACCTGGGTAGGAGTAAAGCAGGTGAAAAACCATTCCCCTTCCGGGCCGGTAGCGACTGGTGCTAACTGGAAGGCGTGAGTGACGATCCGTTCACACGGACGCCGGCTCTGCCGAAGGCAGGCCACATTCGATGGATGGCGCGTAATCCGTCGATGACAGCGGCAAAGACCGCAGTTCCCAGCATCCCGACGACCCGCAGCAGCGGAGCCAGCGGCGGGCGCTGCTGGGAACGATCAAAGCACCCGGCCCCCATCGTGGCATCTTGGCGGGCCGGACGGAACGGCGTAGGCAGCGCCGGCTTTGGAAAGCATCCTGATGCCCAGGGTGCTTTCAAGGTCTAACGGAGGAGTATATGAAGGAGCAGGCAATGCCAAACAGCATCTTTGGCTACCCGTCACCCAGCAGGCAAGCCCCGAAACAACCCGACGAGGCACTTCTGTACCGCGTACATACGGCGCAAGCGAAGCTGGGCGTGTCGCGATCAACAATCTATCGACTGGTCAACGAAGGGGAGCTGGTGCTCATAAAAATAGGGAAGCGTTCCAGCGGCATCACTGCAGCTAGTGTTCATGCGCTGATTGAACGGAACAAGGCGCTGGTTAACTAAGCGGGCCAAAGGCATGCAGTGCGCATGCCTTACAAACCAAACGCAAAACCGATTAAATTAAGAGCTTATTTTAACCTCATAGGTTAAAAATAATGCATAATCCAATCAAAGCGTAAATAAATAGGCACCCGTCATCTCGGAGAGACAACCACCCTCTCTAATGCGCATAACGATTGAATATCGTGCTATTTTTAACCCATGAGCGTAAATTCACGACACAATCTAATCAAACGAGTGCAGTCCGACCTCCCGCGCGGCGCACCGTTTGACCTCGACACCCTGGGGAACTCGGCGTATCTCCCAAACTTGCAGCCGACTATGCCAAGAATGGGTGGCTCGTGCGTCTGGCGCAAGGTGTCTATGCCTTCCCCAATGACGACTTTAATGTCTATGGCGCATTGCTATTTCTTCAGCGGCACGTAACCGGCCTGCATGTCGGGGGCAAAAGCGCGCTGGCGTTGCACGGCATCAGGCATAACCTGGGCCGCGACACGCTGGTGCTGTGGGGCGACACCCGTTACGCCCTGCCCAAGTGGTTCACGTCACGTTTTCCCGCCCGGTATGTCTATGCAAACTTGTTCAATTGGCCGGACACCACCTTGCCCGCCAAGACACTCACCACCCCACCCGGCCTGCCTGATGATCTCTGTATGGCTGTCGCTGAACGCGCCGTCCTGGAAATGCTGTACGACGTCGGAACCCGACAAAGCCTGGAGGAAGCCCGCAACCTTTTTGACGGCCTGCGCTCACCACGCAAGGAACTGCTCGGCCAGTTGCTGGCGTGCTGCACCAGCGTGAAAACCGTCCGTCTTTTCCTTACCTGGGCGCGAGAGACAGAAGTGGTGGATGTTGATGATTTGTTAGCACGCTACCCGATACACACGGGTAGCAACAAACGCTGGATGAGCCGGCTTGCCGATGGCAGTTTATTGAGCCTGAACCCTCATGGATAAAACTTACGCGGACACGGTCCGCTTGCTGCTGGCCGTTACGCCGGCTGTTTTCAATAACGACATCTTTGCCATGAAAGGCGGGACGGCAATCAATCTTTTCGTACAGAACATGCCCCGCCTGTCCGTTGATATCGACGTGGTCTACCAACCCTGGCAAACGCAACGTGATGAAGCGCTGCAGGCCATCAACGATGAACTCGCGGCCATCTCCCAACGAGTTCACCCCTCGGACTGCACACTCGCCTGATTCGCAGCAAAGACCTTGGCGATACCAAGCTGATCGTCGAAAACGATAGCAGCCAGGTCAAGATTGAAGTGAACATCGTGTTCCGTGGCACGGTATTGCCGGTCGAGTACCGACCATTGAGCACCAGCACCAGCGACCTGTTCGGCGTTGAGTTCGATGCACCCATCCTTGCCCGCGATGAACTGTACGCCGGTAAATTAGTCGCTGCCCTGGATCGGCAGCATCCCCGTGACCTGTTCGACATATGGCAACTGTATGAATCCGGCGGCCTCACACAAGGCATGGCCGAATGCTTCACCATCTACCTGGCGGGCCACAACCGTCCACCGCATGAAGTGCTGTTTGGCAAAGACAAGGACATTTCGGCGGAATATGAGCGTGCGTTCGTGGGCATGACAGAAGTAGAATGCTCATTGGATACCCTGCTTGCAGCACGCACCCGCTTGCGAGACGATCTTCCGCAGAAGTTGGCCGATAAGCACAAGCAGTTTCTTGGCGGCTTGGTACGCGCTGAACCCGATTGGTCATTGCTTGAATGCGATCATGCCAGAGAACTTCCCGCCCTACGCTGGAAGCTCAGCAATCTGGAAGCCTTCCGCAAACGTCGCCCGGCTGATTTTTCAGCACAGGCAGATGCATTAGTCGCAGGTTTGGGGCTTGCGTAGTGCTCCAGTCAATGCAACTGCTGTACGCAAGAATCCAACCAAAGACCATTTTTGTTGTTTTTTTACACTGGCACCCCAGATGGCACCCCGTAAGTCGTGCTTAAATGGAAAAGCTCACAAACACTGGCCTGCCGCGCCCCAATTAGATTCCGCCCCAGGCCACCATCCCCCTCTTTCAAGCGCTTTCATCAAGCGTCAAATCCCCCAAAAAATCAATAGCTTAGACCAAAAAGCCATTGCATCCTATTGCATGTGCTGGCTCTTGGCTCTTCCCCAAAAACGGGGGATGTGCATTCGTTAGACACGATTGATCACTCCGGGCTCTTCCCCATTATCGGGGGATACGCATTCACTTGATGTTGCCCCCGTTTTTCGTAGTCCTTAGCCCCGGGATCAGGCAGCGATTTTATACTGTTTCGCGTACCATGCTTTTTCGTATTCCATCGGACTGGTGTAACCCAATGCCGAGTGTAATCGCCGGTGGTTATAAAACGTTATCCAGTCCAGTACGGCCACTCTGGCGGCGTGATGAGACTCAAAACTTTCGACCCTCAAAGCAGGCCGCCTTCAGCCGCGCCCATAGGCTCTCTGTGGGTGCATTATCCCAGCAGTCTGCCTTTCTGCTCATTGAGGGACTGATCTGCCAGTTTCGCAACGCTTGCTGGAACTCATGGCTGCAATACTGACTGCCCCTGTCGCTGTGGAAGATCAAGCCTGGTGCAGGTCGACGACGCAAATAGGCCATTTCCAAGGCATCCTTTACCAAGCTGGTCTGCATGTGTGGCTTCACGCTCCAGCCCACGATCTGACGGCTGAACAAGTCGATTACGCCAGCCAGATACAGCCATCCTTGATCCGTCTGTAAATACGTGATGTCACCACACCAGACCCGGTCCGGTTGCGGTGGATTGAATTGCCGTTTTACCAGGTTTTCTGCCACTGGCAAGTTATGCCTGCTGTCCGTTGTCACCATATATCTACGTTTGACACGAGCACGTATCCCATGGGCTTTCATCAATAACCGGACCCGTTCCTTTCCTGCCTTCACCCCACGCCGCCGTAATTCCTGATAAATCCTCGGCCAGCCGTACTCGCCTCGAACCTCCTGGTGTATGGCACGCACATGAGCGAGCAATTTTTCATCGCTCACACGCGTGTGTGTCGATACGGTCTGCCCCGCTCTGCGCTGCCAGCCAGAGAATCCGCTTTCGCTCACTTCCAGTACCCAGCACATCACGCTCACCGGCCAATGACCTTTCATTTTTTGAATCCAGGCGTACTTTGCAGCGTGTCTTGCGCAAAGTACGCCGCGGCTTTTTTGCAATATCGCGCTCCATCCTGAGCTGAGCAACCTCAGCGCGAAGTCTGGCAATTTCCATCCGATCAGCCGATATCGACCCCGTCGTGCCGGTCGAATTTTCGCCGATCGGTTGACCTTGCCTAAGCTGCGTTACCCAATTGCGCAAGCTACCCTTTGGAATCCCAAGCGACTGTGCTACCGATGCCATTGATGCGCCTGCCATCACCTGACGCAAAGCCTCTTGCTTGAATTCCTCTGTATATTTCGAACGCGTTGTTGACCCTGACATTTTTTACTCCTTTGGTCCAATTTAACTGGAACTAAGGACTACGTCACTCGAGGGCAAGCTCAATCCTTGACCTTGTGATTGCCCCGATAGCGAGCCACGTAACGACGAAAAGTGCTCAGCGGCAGAAAAGCCATCAGCTGAGAAAAGACAAGCTTGCCTTGGTTCATGGCGGTCCTTTGCGTACAGATACGCAAGACCATAAGCCATGGCCTCGACGTTCAAATCGAGACCAGACTGCAATGCCAGAAAACCAAGGTAAATCATTAACTTATTACACCCTAATGTGAAAACGTTGGGACACTACTGTTTGGTTTTTGTATATTATTTTTGACAAAACGCCGATATTCGCTGCCTGCAATTTTTTCGAAAAATGCTCAACTTCCAGTGCGATGTCCCATGCCAGTGCCCGAAGGCTTTGAGCATGCCAGCGGTAAGGCCTTGACCGTGGGGGCAAGGACGCGGCTGTTCGAGCGAGTCGTTGTCGACCAGCCGGGGGCTGGTCGATTTCGCGAGTTCCGCGTCCGCCACGGGCGAGGTCTGGACGGCGGGTAGCCCCGCAGGGGCCATGCGATGCATGCGGGCTCTGGCATGGGGCATCGCACGGCTCAAGCACTCAGAAAAAATTACCCCCGTACCTTCCCCTGAAACACCACCCCCGCGCACGGATTAAAACCAATCGCATAAGCCAGATCACCCGGCCGATCAATGCGCCATAACGCAAAATCGGCCGATTTCCCCACCGATAGCGTGCCCGTTTCTTCTGCCAGCCCCAATGCCTGAGCGGCATGACACGTCACGCCCGCCAACGCTTCTTGCGGCGTCAAACGAAACAACGTACAGGCCATATTCATCGTCAACAACAACGAGGTCATCGGCGACGTACCTGGGTTGCAGTCGGTCGACACCGCGATGGGGACACCGGCCGCCCGCAACGCCTCAACCGGTGGAAGCCGCGTCTCGCGCAGCGTATAAAACGCGCCAGGCAACAGGACAGCGACCGTACCCGCTTGCGCCATTGCAGCAATACCCTTGGGCGACAACCATTCCAGATGATCTGCCGATAGCCCATGAAACGCTGCAACCAGCGATGCACCATCTTGGTCCGAGAGTTGTTCGGCATGCAGCTTCACCGGCAAACCATGCCGTTGTGCAGCCAAAAAACTTGTTCGGTTTGTTCACGAGAAAACGCAATGTTCTCGCAGAATGCATCGACAGCATCTACCAGGTTGCCTTCCACCAGCGTATCGAGCATGTCGTTGCACACCAGTTGCAAGTAGTCGTCAGCCCGCGTTTTAAATTCTGGCGGTATGGCGTGAGCCCCAAAAATGTCGTGCGCACGCGCACATCAAGGTGTTCGCCCAACCGGCGGGCCACACGTAACATTTTGGCTTCTGTGTCCGTATCCAGCCCATAGCCCGATTTGACCTCCAGCGTTGTGACTCCCTCGGCCAATAAAGCTTTCACACGCGGCAAACTTGCGCCAAACAATGCATCTTCGCTCGCGGCCCGCGTTGCCTTGACGGTGGACACAATACCGCCGCCCCGACGCGAAATTTCTTCGTACGGCACACCATTCAGGCGCGCTTCGAACTCGTCGCTGCGGTTCCCCGCGTAGACAATGTGCGTATGACAGTCGATCAGGCCAGGGTGACCCAGCATCCGTTGCCATCGTGCTGCCTGGCCGCAGCATGCCCGGCCGGCAAATCAGAACGCTTGCCTAACCAGGCTATCCGCCCGTGCTTGACGGCGATGGCTGCATCAAGAACTTCGCCGTACCCGGCGCCGGGTTGCATCGTTGCCAAGTGGACGTTCAGCCATAGATCGTCCCATTTATCGTCAGCAGAAGGTGTCATCGTGGCCTCATTTGGGGCTTGAGCGTATGCAAGGTATTAAATATACATGCCTCGCCCGAAGAGGGCGATAGCAAAGATAGCTGTGCAGAAACTAGCCCTGTTGCTTTGCCCACGCCAGCATCTGCGCCAAAAAGGCGTGCAGTGTGGGCCTGACCTGGTTGGCTAACGGCTCATCGAACGCATAAGGGTAGGTTTCTTGCATATAGGTGGCTTCCGAAAGCTCAAGCTGTATGGCGTGGATGTTTTCTTTAGGCCTGCCGTAGTTTCGGGTAATGTGGCCACCCTTGAAACGGCCGTTGACGGCCACCGTGTAGCCCGAATTGTCGGCGATGGCCTTAACCTGCGCCAAAAGCCCGGCGTCGCAAGAAGCGCCATTTGCCGTACCAATATTAAGGTCGGGTAATTTGCCCTCAAAGAATCGGGGCACAACCGAACAGATCGAGTGCGCATCCCAAAGCAAGGCAACACCGTAAGCTGCTTTGAGTTGGTCGAGTGTTTGTGCCAGCTGTGTGTGATAGGGTGTCCAGTAGGCGGCGACCCGTCGCTGGATTTCGGCGGCATCTGGCACTGCGTTGTTCTTATAGATGGGGTCGCGATGGAAAGTGTCGACCGGGCACAAGCCCGTCGTGTCTTGACCGGGGTACAGGTTTTCGTTGTCTTTGGGGCGGTTCAGGTCGACCACATAACGCGAATGTGTCGCCACCAGCACCGAGGCGCCTAGCGAGACCAAAAATCGTAAAGCCGTTCAAGGTGCCAATCGGTGTCTGGCAGGCGTAGTGCCTCGGGCGTCATGCCGGCCTTGATGTCATCGGGGATATGCACGCCAACGTGTGGCATGGACACCAGCAAGGGTGTGGTGCCCTGATGAAATTTGAAGGCGGGGACAGTGTTGCTCATGATGAATTCCAGATAAAAAGACGTTAAACGGCCAGTAAAACCGACAGTGCCTTGCGATAGCCATCGGCGACGAGGGCCTGTTGCACGTGTGTGCCCCGGCGGACACGCCATTGGCCCGCCGTCATGACATCGGTAACCAGACCGTTGCCATGTCGCGCAAACACAAAGCTGTCTAGTAAAGCATTACCCTGTTTGCCGGCCAGGTCGGGGTGGCTGGCGTCGAGCACAATGGCGTCGGCACGCTGGCCAGCGGCAAGGCCGGCCACCGGCCTTGCCGCTGCGCGGGTGCCGCCTTTCAGGGCCTCGGTAAATAAATGGTGCCCCACCGAACCATCGGCCCCGGCGGCCAGCACATTGCGTTGCCGGTGCAGTAGCCGCTGCGAATATTCGTAAGATCGCAGCTCTTCGGCGACATCAACCATGATGTTGCTGTCAGAGCCGATGCCCCAGACACCATTTTCGTTTTTGTAGGTAATGCCATTAAAGATGCCATCGCCCAGGTTGGCTTCGGTGGAGGGGCAAAGGCCAACTACGGCGCCACTGCGCGCTACCGCCGTTGTTTCGGCATCTGTCATGTGGGTAGCGTGTACCAGGCACCAGCGCGCGTCAACGTTGAAGTGGTTAAGCAGCCATTGCACTGGGCGCTGGCCATAGTGCGCCATACAGTCATCGACCTCTTTGGTTTGTTCGGCAATGTGGATGTGGATGGGCGCATCGGGGTTGAAGGCGGCCAGGCCCTCGAGGAGTTCTTGTAACGATGACTGAGACACGGCGCGCAACGAATGCGGCGCTACGCCGTACCGCAGCCCTGCATGTTGCGGGTACAGTCGTTGCAGCGTGTCCAACGTATTCAGCATCCAGTCGGGCGAATTCAAAAGCGGGCTTGGCCGCTTGAGGGCGGCGCATTGCCAAACCCTCCGTACTGATACATGACCGGCAGTAGCGTTAATCCCATGCCGGTTGCTTCGGCGGCCTCTACCAGACATTGGGCCAGCAGCGTTTGGTTGCTGTAGGGCAGACCACCGATATCGTGATGAATGTAATGGAACTCGCAGACTGACGTGTAGCCAGCCTGCAGCATTTCGATATACAGCTGACTGGCCACGGCCTTGAGCAGGTCGGGGTCGAGCTTTTGTGCAAAGGCGTACATCAGGGTGCGCCAGCTCCAGAAGCTGTCTTGTGAGGCCGAGCGGTACTCGGTCAGCCCGGCCATGGCGCGCTGAAAGGCGTGAGAATGAAGGTTGGGCATGCCGGGCAGCAGCACGTCGACCACAGGCCAGGCGGCCTGGGGTTGGGTGCTGTCGGGTGACACGGCCGTCAACAGACCCTCGGCATTCCATTGAAGGGTGACGTTGTGGGCCCAACCTTGGGGTAACAAAGCAGTTTTGGCGAACAGACCGTTCATAGGGTCAAGTCTCGTATGCGGTTAGCGTTGATGGGCGCGGGCGTGATTCAAGGGGTGCAGGACGGCGGGCCTGCCTGTATGCTGGCCACCAGTATCAGGCTGTCAGGTGTTTTGGGGGTTGCATGCATATGCGTTGCTTGGTCGGGCACAGCGACATAATCGAATGCGCCCAGCGTTGCGGTTTCGGGGCTGCGCCGGCGCGTTCGGCGTGCAGCTGCCATGCACCTTGAAGGCACAGTACCCGATACGTTGTACCGGGGGGCAAGGCCAGGCCAATGTGGTCGACCAGGCCTGAACATGCCCCTCGGCCAGCCCACGGCGCAGCATCAGGTTCAGGTCTTGCACCGGGCCGTTTCGCAGCGTGGCATGCAGCGGCCGTTCTCCTGCAAATGGATAAGGCACGCCGTATTCAAGGGCATGCCGTTCGCCATCGTTAAAGTTCAGGTTAACGCCCGTGCCTTTGACCAAAGTAATGATGCGATCGACGCCGTCAAACGCCGAAAAATCACCGGCCTGTGCGATGTCGGCCAGGCTGATGCGCCAGATGAAATCATCGAAATCCGCCCCAGGCGGGAAGGTTTCGATTTCGCGCGTTTGGCCCTGGCCGTTACGCCAGGGCACTGGGGCCAATTGAAGTACGTTAAGAACGTTCATTGTTAGCCTCCGGGCGTCGTCTGTAGGCTCGAGCGGCCGTCATTACTTGATCATGGGCAGCTTAAGGCCGTGCTTTTTGGCGCAAGCAATAGCTGCCTCGTAGCCCGCGTCGGCATGGCGCATCACACCCGAACCGCAGTCGTTGATGAGTACGCGGGCCAGGCGTTTCTCGGCCGCGTCTGAGCCATCGGCCACGATGACCATGCCGGCGTGCTGCGAATACCCCATGCCCACGCCACCGCCGTGGTGCAACGATACCCAACTGGCGCCGCCTGCAGTGTTCAGCAGGGCATTGAGCAGGGGCCAGTCAGAAACGGCGTCGGTACCGTCGCGCATGCTTTCGGTCTCGCGGTTGGGGCTGGCTACCGAACCGGTGTCCAGGTGGTCGCGGCCAATAACAATCGGGGCTTTCAGTTCGCCCTTGCGTACCATCTCGTTAAAAGCCAGACCCGCCAGGTTGCGTTCGCCCAAGCCCAACCAGCAGATGCGTGAGGGCAGGCCCTGGAAGGCAATGCGCTCTTTGGCCATGTCGAGCCAACGACCAACCGCTTTGTTTTCCGGGAATAGTTCTTTAATTTTGGCGTCGGTCTTGTAGATGTCTTCGGGGTCGCCAGACAGGGCGACCCAGCGGAAGGGACCTTTGCCATCGCAGAACAGGGGGCGGATATAGGCCGGAACGAAGCCGGGGAAGTCGAACGCATTTTTTACTCCAGCGTCGAACGCGACTTGGCGGATGTTGTTGCCGTAGTCGACCGTAGGGATGCCCATGGCGTGGAAGTCGAGCATCGCCTGGACATGGTCGGCGCACGACAACGTGGCCTGCTTGATCAGTTCGGGGTGCTGCGCCGCATCTTTTTGGGCGGCTTTCCATTGCTCGACTGTCCAGCCTTTGGGCAAGTAGCCATTGATAAGGTCGTGGGCCGACGTCTGGTCGGTCACCAGATCGGGGTGGATACCCCCGGCTTTGGCCCGGCGGACCAGTTCGGGCAAAATCTCGGCGGCGTTGCCCAGCAGCGCGATAGAAATGGCTTCTTTGCGTTCGGTATGGTGTTTGATCAAGGCCAGCGCATCGTCGAGGTCTTTAGCTTGTTTGTCGACATAGCGCGTGCGCAAACGAAAGTCGATGCTGCTTTGCTGGCATTCAATGTTTAGCGACACCGCGCCGGCTAGTGTTGCGGCCAGCGGTTGTGCGCCGCCCATGCCGCCCAGGCCCGCCGTCAAAATCCAGCGTCCGGCCCAGTCGCCGTTGAAGTGCTGACGCCCGGCCTCGACAAAGGTTTCGTAGGTGCCCTGAACAATGCCTTGGCTGCCAATGTAAATCCAGCTGCCGGCGGTCATTTGACCGTACATGAACAGGCCTTTTCGGTCCAGCTCGTTGAAGTGTTCCCAGGTGGCCCACTTGGGTACCAGGTTTGAGTTGGCGATCAGCACGCGTGGTGCGTCCGGGTGTGTTTTGAATACGCCGACCGGTTTTCCTGATTGCACCAGCAGCGACTCATCGTCTTCAAGGTCGCGCAACGAAGCCAGAATCTGGTCGTAGCACTCCCAGTTGCGGGCTGCGCGGCCGATGCCGCCGTACACGACCAGGTGCGTCGGGTTCTCTGCCACCTCGGCGTCCAGGTTGTTCTGGATCATGCGATAGGCTGCTTCGGTGACCCAGCTTTTGCAGGTTCTTTCGCTGCCGCGCGGGGCGCGGATGACGCGGCTGGGGTCAATGCGAGGGTCGGCGAGTGTGGCGTTGTCTTTTGGGTTGTTCATGATGGCATTCCTTCAGAAACAGGCATAACAGCAGTTGTTGTGGTGTTGGGCTTAGTGTTAGTGCAAGCCCAGATAAGCAGCGACCAGGTCGGGGTCTTGGGCAGCGACTTGGGCGCTGCCTTGCCAGACCGTACGTCCAGACTCGAGTACGCAGATGTCGTCTGCAATTTTCAGAACACGGTCAGTGTTTTGTTCGACCAGCAAAATCGCCATGCCTTTGCGCTTCAGGGCGTCAAGTGCTTGGTAGCAAAGGTCAATGACTTTGGGCATCAGACCCAGCGAAAGCTCGTCGATGAGAATGACTTTCGGTCGGGTCATCAGCGCGCGCCCGATGGCGAGCATTTGTTGCTCGCCGCCTGACAGATTGCCCGCCAACGACGTTAGCCGTTCGCCCAATCGGGGAAGAGAGACAGCACAAAGTCGCGGTCTTCAGCAAAATCGCTTTTGGGGCGGATCAGCCCGCCAACCCGCAGGTTGTCTTCAACGCTCAGGTCTTTGAACAAGCGTCGTCCTTCAGGCGAAATAGCCAACCCGCGCCGGACGCGTTCGTAGGCCGACAGTTGGCTGATGTCTTCGTCGTTGAAAACAATACGACCACTGTTAAGTTGGACGTGGCCGGCCAGGCACATGAGCGTGGATGACTTGCCGGCGCCGTTGGCACCCAGCAAGCCGGTGATGGTGCCGGGGCGTAGCGACAACGATATGCCGTGTACGGCTTCGAAGGCGCCGTAGCCACAAGAGAGATCTTTGATATCAAGCATGGGCGTCTCCGGTTTCGGTATCGCTGGCTTCGGTACTTTCGGCCCCAAGGTAGGCCGCTCGTACGTTGGGCTGCGCCATGACTTCGCGCGGTGCACCGCTGGCAATTTTGCGGCCATTGTCAAGGACGACCAAACGCTGGCAAATACGCATGACCTCGCTGAGGTTGTGTTCGATAAGAATGATGGTGACGCCTTGCTGATTGACCTCGGCTATGGTGTCGGCCAGGGTACGCGCCTCTTTTGAATTCAGCCCGGCCAGCGGTTCGTCGAGCAGTAAAAGTTCGGGGTCGAGCGCCAGCGCACGCGCCATTTCCATGCGCTTGAGCACGCCTAAGGGCTGGATGCCCGGCATTTGGTCGGCCAGGTGCGCGATGCCCACGCGTTCGAGCATGGTTAGGGCGCGAGTGCGTTCGGCCTGGGCCGACACATGCAGCAGGGCTTTAAGCGGTGATTGCGTGTAACCGCTACCGGCGGCCAGTGCCACGTTGTCGAGAATGGAGATTTCTCGAAACGGCTTGACTAACTGTTGTGACAGCGACAAGCCTTTGCGGATACGCTGGTGAACCGGCAGGTTGCTGATGTCTTGGCCATTGAGTACAACCCGGCCGGCAACGGGCTTGACCACACCCGTAATACTACGCATGGCGGTGGTTTTGCCGGCGCCGTTGGGCCCGATCAGGCCAAGCAGCTCGCCGCGTTGTACATTGAACGATACGTTGTCGACGGCGACCAGACCGCCAAACTGGACGGTGACCCCGGACACTTCAAGCAAATGCGAGTTTTGTGTCATGTGGCACCCCCTGCCACAGGCTTGTTGAACCGACGCCAAACTGCGCGGACGATACCTGCCACGCCGTTGGGTGAAAAGCGCATCATCAGGAACAACAGCCCGCCATAGACCAGCAATTTGTAGTCGCCAATGACCTGGAACCAGGCAGGTAGCGCAGATAACACCGCAGCACCGAAAATGACGCCGGGTACCGAGCCGATGCCCCCGAATACGACCATGGACAGCACGGTGACTGATTCGATAAAGCCGAAGCTATCGGGGCCAATGTAATTGAAGTGCTGCGCATACAAACCGCCCGACAACCCGGCCAGCGCGGTGCCCATGGCAAAGGCGGCTAGCTTGTAGCGAGGCACGTCGATGCTGAGTACGCGCATGGTGTCTTCGTCTTCGGCAATGCCGTTGAACACCCGGCCCATCCAAGATTTTTTAATGTACAGGCAAAAGGCGGCAACGAGCGCGGCCAGGACGACGGCAAAAACCATGAATTCGGGCTTGCTGAAGCCCGACGACGGGAAGCCCGACAGGCCCATTTCGCCACCCAGCCAGTCTTGCTGACGCACAATGCCCACAAACAGAAAGACGACGCCCATGGTGGTAATGGCCAGGAAGTCGTGCCTTACACGCAGGCTGGCCAGTCCGACAATGGCGCCAACCACACCTGCCAGCAGCATAGCGACAGGCAGCGTCAGCAAGAAAGGCACGCCGGCATTACACAGCATGACCGAGGTGTAGGCCCCGATGCCCAGAAAGGCCGAGTGTCCCAGGCTGATTTGCCCGCAAAAGCCGGTAATCAGGTTAAGCGACAGCGCAAACAAGACGCTGATGGCCATGGAGGTAATAAGCGATATTTCGTAAGCCATGGTCTGTCTCCTTAGCGCTTGGCAAACAGCCCCTGGGGCCGGATCATGAGAACCAGAATCAGGAAGGCGAACGCAATGGCGTCACGGTCGACGAACTGGCTGAGGTAGATGGCGCCGAAGGCTTCGGTAACGCCCAATACCAGCGCAGCCAGCAGGGTGCCGCGCACCGACCCCATGCCGCCCAGCACAATAATGGCCAGGCCTTTGTACGACGGGACGCTGCCCATGGTGGGTTCGACCAAGTTATTGAGCATGCCCATCCAGACGCCCGCGAAGCCGGCCAACGCCGAACCGACGAAGAAGTTCAGGTCGCGTACGGTGCGTAGACGGATGCCGAACGATTCGGCCATTTGCGGATCGGTAACGGTGGCCTGGCAGGCAATGCCGATGCGGGTTTTAACCTGTAAGTAGCCCAGTACGGCAATAATGGCAACGGTACTGAGTGTGGCCAGGATTTCGGCCTGAGAGAACTGCAAGCCGCCAAACAGGGGGATATGTTCTTGCAAGGGTTGAACTGCATACGACAACCCCATAGCGCCGAACAAAATGCGAAACCCTTCTTCGAAGGCGATGTACAAGCCAATCGAGGCGATGAGCGCCACGTAGGGCGGCTGTTTAAGAATAGGTTCGTAACACAGGCGGTACATGGCGACACCAACCAGGCCAGCCAGCAACATGGCGGCCACAAAAGCCAGTGGCAAACTGCCAGTACTGTTATAGACAAGCACACTGACATATCCGCCCAAGGTAAACAGGGCGGCATGGGCAACGTGCAGGATGCGCAGCAGTCCGTAGACCAGCGTCAGCCCCAAGGCGATGAGTGCATACAGACTGCCTTGCACCAGGCCTTGGGCAACGAGCTCGACAAAGAGCATGTTGACTCCAGATTCAGGAAATGAAAAGGGGCCCCGCCAACGCCGGCGGGGCCAATGGACTTACTTGCTGTCTTTGGTGGGCGCGGCCAGCAGGACAGGATCGTGAATAACGGAATGACGTGCCCAGTAGCCGTTTTTGATGGTCTGGACTTGGACGTCTTTGTTGACTTCGTGCAGGCCGTTGAATTCGAGCTTGCCAATAGGCATTTCGTAAGAGCTGCCGGCGATGGCGTCGCGCAGTTCGGCTCCACCCTTACCGCCAGTTTTCTTCAGCCCTTCGATAAGAATGGACGTTGCGCTGTACGTGGAGGCGGCCACCATATCAGCCCCGAAACCGGCTTTGGCGCGGAAGTCTTTCAGGAAGGTCTGTGTGATGGGTGATGCCGATTCGCGGTCAAGCGACGTGGTGACGAGCGTGCCTTCGGCTGCGGGGCCGGCGATTTCGATGAACTTGTCGCTGTCGTAGCCTTCTTGGCCAATGATGGGGGCCGTGATACCGGCGGCGCGCATTTGGGACACCAGCGGGCCGGCGTTAAAGAAGTAGCCGGACGCGTAAATGACTTCGGGGTTATCGCTTTTTACTTTGGCGATCAGCGGGCCAAACTGGCGATCTTTGATGCCATATTCGTATTCGTTGACGATGTTTAGGTCAAACTTTGGGGCGGCGTCTTTGAAGCCGTTGGCCAGTGCCTGGCCGAAGTCGTTTTTAAGTGTGACCAGAACAACGCGCTTTTTGCCCAGGTTGTCGACCAACTTGGCGCCGGCACGGCCCTGGACCTCGCCCATGGAGGACACGCGGAACATGTAGTCGCCGGTGCGGGTAATGCTAGGGTCGATAGAGTAGGCGACAACATACGGAACTTTGGCGTTTTGGAAGATGCTGGCTGCTGCGCGTGTCGAGGCGGAGTACGGCCCCGACACGGCGCCGACTACCTGGTCCTTTTCAGTCAGTTTGGTGGCGGCTGGAATGGCATCTTTAGGCGATGCCTGGTCGTCGTAAACGATGAGATCGATTTTCTCGCCATTAATGCCGCCGCTTGCGTTGGCCTTTTCAACGGCCAGTTGTGCGCCGATAAGTGCCGAGTTACCGTCGGCCGCAGCAAAGCCAGTAAGTGGTACGTTGATGCCGATCTTGATGTCGGCCAGTGCCGAGGTGGTGCCGAAAGCAGCGCATACAGCCAGCGCGAGGGAAAACTTGCGGGTAAGCGAATAGCGGTTCATGTTCTCTCCTAGGTTATGAAAAAAGTGTGTTGTCACCCCTTTTTTCCATCATAATTTGTCTATACAACTTTGCAAAGTATATTTGCAGCATTTTTTTGGGTAATAACCCGAATCTTTTTATGTGCAATACCTATCCTTTAGATAATGGGGAGTGTGTTATGTCGGAACAGGAAGTTCCGCTGTACCAACGGATCAAAGACTATTTGTTGACTGAAATTCAGGGGGCAAGTGGCACGAGGGGAGGCAATTCCGCCCGAAATTTCGCTGGCGCGTCAGTTTGGAGTGTCGCGCATGACCGTGAACCGAGCGGTGCGAGAGCTGACCGCCGAGAACATTCTGAAGCGCATCCAGGGCTCGGGCACCTATGTGGCGCACCGCAAGTATCAGGCCACATTGGTGGCGATTAAAAACATCGCTGACGAGGTGCGTGGCCGGGGCCATCGGCACAGCAGCCAGGTGCTGCAGCTTGAAAGCGCATCAGCGTCCGAGGCGCTGGCGGTGCAGTTCGAGGTGCAACCGGGCCATCCGCTGTTTCATTCCGTTATTGTTCACTTCGATAATCAGACGCCCATCCAGTACGAAGATCGTTGGGTCAATGCTGAGGTTGCCCCCGACTATATGGCACTGGATTTTTCGGTGTCGACGCCGAACGAGCATTTGATGCGCGTGGCGCCCTTGCAGGGTGTGCGCTATTGCATCGAGGCGGTCAACGCGCCCGCTGATATTGCCGCCCACTTGCATGTACCGGAACATGAGGCGTGTCTGGTTTTGTACCGAACCACGCTGGCGCTGGACCAGGTCGCATCGGTCGTGACCATGTGGTACCCGGGTAGCCGCTATCAGTTCGAGGGCCGACTGTAGTCGGGTTTACGGAGGCGGCAGGGGCTTGCGTTGGGCGGCCGTGCCGCCCGTTGCCGCTTGTTTCTGAAATTTAGTATGGCGCCGAATGTTGTGGTCACCTGAGTTCGACAGTTAAGATCGTAAGCCGTTGATTTATAACAACTTGGCTTTAAAACGCTCCACTACAAATTCACATACGCCACATCAGCGGCTGGTTTTTTGACCTTCAAGCTGGCCAGTACGGCGGTTTGCTCTGCATCCATTGCCGAGATGCCGGTAATCGGCATCTGACCTTCAAATGTCACCTTATGGGTTTGAATCCGGCGCAGTACCGACAAGGCTCGCTCGGGCGAACGCACGTCAGGCACTGGCGTTTGGTGCAATCGGGCACGCATGACACGCGCCAATACCAACGCAATAAAGCGTCGGCCCTGAAAAATCCCCACAACCCGCATAAACACTGATGATGAGTGCAATTTCGGATACCCAGAACTCCCAGTTTGTTGTCCAATAGAGGCTGTTTTCTGGGAGTTTTATTTCGATGTTTGCCTGCCCTGCCACCGATGATTTTTTCCGTTCTCGCATTGATCAGATGATTGACCTTCGTCATCCGTTGGCGGTGTTGTCCTCGCGCATGCCATGGCAAGAACTTGAGGCACGGGTGGCCCATCTGTTTGTTCGTAAAGCCCACACGGGGGTCGCGATGTAGTGGTCAAGTTTTTTGGACACGCCGATCAGGCGGTGGGGTTATGCACAGGCGGGCAACTGGGTGGCAGGGCTGGCCAGCATTTCATACTGCGCGGGTGATCGGTAGCCAAGTTTTGAATGCAATCGGGTACTGTTATAAAAGTTAACAATGTAGTCGGTGATGTCCTGTTTGGCTTCTAAATGGTTGGCATACCGAGTCTGCCAGACACGCTCCATTTTCAAATTCAGAAAGAAGCGCTCCATCACGGCATTGTCCCAACAATTACCCTTGCGACTCATGCTGAGCACCAGCCCGTGGTTTTCAAGTAACTGCCGGTGTTCAGTGCTGGCATATTGACTGCCTCGGTCAGAGTGAACCAACAAACCCGGTGCCGGCTGGCGAACCGAAATGGCCATGCTCAAGGCATCACACACCAACTGTGCGGGCATGGTAGGTGCCATGGACCAACCCACGATACGACGTGAATACAGATCCAATACAGCGGCCAGATACAGCCAGCCGCTGTCGGTACGAAGTAGAGTAAGAGACAGGGCGTAGTCGAACTATTTCCCTGCCTCTCCTCTCCGAACCGGACGTGCACCTTTCAGCGCATCCGGCTCTCCATCTAAGCGTTGCTCATAGCAAAGGCGACATCGACGTAGCGCGACTCGATAGTATTTCGTACCTCGTCGCGCAGAATATACGGATTTTCCATCGGCGTACGCCATGTGAAGCGGCCCTTGCGGCTGGTAACAAGACGCCGAAGCGCCACCGCCCCATACCAACCCCGACTATTCTGGCCTTCAAGAACCCATGTTTTGGCTCTTCCCGGTTCGGGCTCGCGGACATACTTGCGCATCAACGACCTGAATCCACGTCGGTACTTGCGCGCGAGCCAGTACCCGAACTTCCAGAAGACGGTCCGGTCAACTTTCCGAAACATGATGGCGGTGTAGTCGGTGTATTGATAGAAAGCAGCCCAGCCAGCAAGTTGCCGATTCAGGCTTTCCATCAGATCCATCCGGTTGTTGTCGTAGTTACCCGACAGTTGTTTGACTAGCCGCAAGGCAAAACCCCGGCACTTCTCCCACGGAATCGTCGTCACAGGTCGCATGCGACCACGTGGTCCACGTTTGCGAATGATTCTGTGACCCAGGAAGACGAAGCCGTCATTCACATGCGTAATATGGGTTTTCTCCATATTTAGCGTGAGCTTCAGCTCGCCTTCAAGAAATCCGCGACATGCTTCACGTACGGTCTCAGCATGTTCACGAGTTCCCTTGACTACGATCACAAAGTCATCGGCGTACCGGCAGTAGGCTACAGCAGGTTTCCATTGCCGGTTTTCTCGCACAGCAATGGGCCGCTGCTTGAGAATGCCGAAGTTCCACGCCCACCGATCCTTGCGCACCTTCTTGTTCAGGTAGTTCCGTTCCATCCACGCATCGAACTCATGCAACATGATGTTGGATAACAGGGGTGAGATGACACCGCCCTGAGGAACGCCTTTGCTTGAAGCACGGAACAGATCGCGATCAACGCAGCCCGCCTTGATGAATTTCCAGAGCAGAGCAAGGAAGCGCTGGTCGGCGATGCGCTTGCGGATTCCCTTCATCAGCAGGCGATGATGCACCGTGTCGAAGTAACTGGCGAGGTCGCCCTCGATGACCCAGCGTCCGGCGACACTTTGTTCACCACCGTCTTGCAACTGAAGCTTCACCGTGCGAATCGCATGATGTACGCTACGGGCCGGTCTGAAGCCATAGGAAGCCGGGTGGAAATCGCTTTCCCATATTGGCTCCATGGCCATTAGCATGGCCCGTTGCACGATCCGATCCCGCAGGCTCGGAATGCCAAGAGGCCTGAGCGTGCCATTCGCTTTCGGTATATACACGCGTCGTGCGGGCAACGGACTGTACGAGCCCGCCAGCAATTCTTCGCGTATCGTCGCCAGTTCGTGCTGAAGATTCATTTCCAGCATACGTTTGTCAACGCCATCAACGCCCGGCGTGCGTGCTCCGCTGGAAGCCAGCGTAATGCGAGCCGCTTCGCTCAGCCAATCTTTGTCGGCAATCAGTCGTAGGAGTCGATCGAACTTGCGTTCTTTGTCCTCGGTTGACCATATCGCCAGTTTGTTTTGCATTTCACTGATTATCAAAGGTCTTCACCTCATTGTGGTCAATTAATCCGCCAAACAAACCACTTAAACTGCCCGCCTTCGCCATGTGGCTGGTTTTCCCAACCTCGGACTACTACGCGGGCTCCGCCAGCCTGCACATCATCGGGGGCACACTCCTTAGCATTTGTGCAAGCCTTCCCCAGTTCACATGCTGGACTCAACACACGGGCGAGGCTGCCTGTCGCAGTCTTTATCCTTGCTTGTTGCAAGTCGTCGCAAACACCACGGTCTAGCTGCGCTCTCTCCGTAGTTCCCTGCTGACCAGCATACATATCCAATCAGCATTTGTGGCGCCGGGCCATACGTGTGCCTAGCTCCAGTTCGCGTCCTGCCCGTAAAGCGGTGTGGGCAGGGGTGACATTTCAACCCTCAGATGCGATTTAACAGGTTCGTGTTCCTCAACCGTCCCATGCTCAGCCTAGAGACTCATCTTGGCGTAACCGCTTCGCCGCAAGCCCCGTTTCCCACGGACTTCGTCACCTTGCCAGTGTCGGCAAGTCACCGCCGCTTCGGCTCACTTTCTCTCGCAGCAGAGAAAGGGCATGCCCCGGTACCGCAACGTTTATCGTCCCCGGGTCCTGCATTCCAAACATGCTCAAGCAGCTTCACCCCCATGCAGGCGGGCTACGCTGGCTGGGCGTACTGTACGTCACATCGCACACCCAGGCCGTATTGGGGGCCTCAGGCGCAAACTGACGATTGAGCACGTTCTCAGCCACCGGCAGATGATGTTTGCTATCGGTGGTATGAACGAACTTGCGACGCCAACAGACCTTGAGTCCGCAGGCTTTCATCAAGGTTCGACAGCGGTGGCGTCCAACGTCATGACCTTGGGCACGCAGGGCTGCGCTCAAGCGACGACTGCCGTACGTTCGACCACTGGCAAGAAAAACCGCCTGAGCATGCACACTGTCCTGACAAAAAGGTGCGGGTGTACTTGCTCTGCGACGCGCGGCGTAGTAACCAGAGCGGCTGATGTCCAATGCCTGACAGACCTGTTTGATCGGTGCCTCCTTCGCTAACTCAGTGACGACATCGTGGATCACTTCATTTCCCGTGCGAAGAAGGCCGAGGCCTTTTTAAGATTTCGTTGTCCGATTTCAGTCGCCGGACTTCGGCTTCCAGTTCTCGAATACGCTGCTGCTCAGCCGTTAACGGTTTGCCAATCCCGGGCCTGCCGCACGATTCTTCATTCAGTTGGTGCACCCAGCGTCGGACCACACTTTCGGTCAGCTTCATTTCGCGGCAGACCTGGCTGACGCTGACGCCTTGCTCGCGAACCATGCGCGCCACCTGCAACTTGAACGCTGGGTCAAAGGTTCGGCGATTCTTGGTTGTGTCGGTTGTCTTGTCGGTCATCTCTTCATGTTCCTTGTCGGGGGAAAACACCCGATCAAAGTGTCCATTTAAATTTGACCACAACACTGGAACGACAGCAGCTGAAACGCAGACAAGCCATTGAGCCGATCATCGGCCACCTGAAAGCGGATCACCGCATGGATCGCTGTCACCTTAAAGGTGAAGAAGGTGACCGGCTGCATGCCGTGTTGTGCGCGGCGGGCTACAACCTCAAATGGCTGCTGCGTATGATTGCCAAGAAGGGGTGCCCTTCTTGCATGCGCTTTTTGCGCCTGAAAAAAGGCACCGCCGTGAGGGCGTTGCTGACGGCATTGGCGTGGGAGGCGGGTGCTGACCAGTTAAACCGTCATCGCAGCGTCATGCAAAGACCCATGTTGGCGGCGTGACGCAGCGTCTTGAATGGCCGTTTTCGGCCAAAATGAATAAATCAGCATCGACTACTTCTGGGCCATCCGGCGATACGTCTCGGACAGATCCATCACAATAACCCGCACGCTCTCACGCCCGGGAAGACGCTTTAAATAGCTGCGCAGACTCGCCTCAGAGCGCCCCAGCACCACATCAAACACCTTATGGTTCTTCAGATCCACCAGCGTGGTGGCATAGCCCTGCTTGCGCGTAAAGAAGTGCTCATCAATGCCCAGCACCTGCGGACACGCCCGGCCTGATAACTCCGAGACCCGCTGCTTCACAAACGACTGATACCAGCGCTCAACCGTGGCACTGCCTATCTGGTAGGTGATGGATAACTTGCGCTGACTCACACCGCCTTCATGGGCTTCGAACACCTCGAGCCGGTAGGCTTCGGTGGCGCGTCGACGCGGGCCAATACCGGCAAACCGATGACGAAAATACCGGTTGCACTGGGTGCAGTGGTACTTGGGCACGGCCAGGTGCAGCACCATCAATTGGTTACCTTGCCGCGTATGCTTGAGTGTGCGTTGGTACGTGGCCTTGATGCGCAGATTAGGCGCCTGACAGTACAGGCAACTAGGCCGACGTTTGGGCCTGGCCCAGACGTGAATATCCTGTGCCCGGTTGACCTGCTGAACAACTAAACCTGGGATCCCTAGGATAGAATCGATTGGGGACATCGACATACACTCCATTAAACGTGTTTCTTCGCAAAAACAAGTCTAATGAATGTCGGTGTCCCCTTTAATGATGAAGAGCCGGCTTCGCTCTATGATGAGGCATACCGGCTTTCCGCCTGATGGATCCACAAGCCCATGCCCAATCGACGCGCTGTTTTGCTCTCTGGTCTAGCGGTCGCTACAACCAGCCTGCCCCACCAGATTTTCGCCCAGACCGATTTTTCGCTCGATGACTTCATTGCGCTTTCGTCGACACTTACCGGCGCGCCGGTTTCGGCGCTAGACGTGCATGCAGCTCGCATCATGTTAGACGCTTTCAGGGAACGCGGGTTGTCAACTGCTTTGGCTCAGTTAGCAAACCAGGCAAGCCCTGGCGTCACCGCCTCGCCGCTAAGAAATGAAGTCGTTGCCGCCTGGTATTCAGGTGTCTGTAAAACAGCAAAGGGATCAGTGGTGGCCACCTACACCCAGGCACTATGCTGGCGCAACAGCACCTTTCTACACCCAGCAGGCTGGTGCGGCGGAGCAACCGGCTATTGGGGCCAACCACCCGTTGCGTAAGGATGCCACGCTATGCCTACCGTTTCTACCGACGTAGCAATTATTGGCTCGGGCGTGGCCGGATCACTGATAGCCTCACGCCTTGCTCAGGCAGGTCTGCGCGTGTGCATCCTGGAAGCGGGCGCTGCCGTCGATCGTGCAACTGCGGTCCAGACTTTTCACAAGGCTTTGATCAAGGTACCCGAATGTGCCTACCCGCCACGCGCTGAAGCCATGCATCCGGTCACAGACCAGTTGACGCACTGGTATCGGCAAAGCGGCCCCGATCTATTCAAAAGCACCTATCTCAAAGTACTGGGCGGCACCACCTGGCATTGGCTGGGATCATGCCCGCGACTCATTCCTTCTGATTTTCAGCTGAACACGAAATTTGGTCGCGCCGTTGACTGGCCAATCACCTACGACACTCTGGAACCCTACTACCTGCAGGCTGAACACGAACTTGGTGTCGCTGGTGACTCGAGCCAACCCATGGGCTCGCCACGCAGCGGCCCTTACATCATGCCGCCTATTCCACCCACCTGGCTCGACAAGGTCGTCGCGCAAGCACTTGAGGGCAGCCGTTTCGAGGTCAGCCCAACCCCGCAGGCCCGCAACTCGATTTTCAACGATCAACGTGCTGCTTGCTGCGGAAGCTCCAGCTGCATTCCTGTGTGCCCGATTCAGGCCAAGTACGACGCCACCGTGCATCTGAAACGTGCTACCGCTGCCGGCGCCTCGGTGCTTTCCGGCTCAACGGCCATTCGTCTGGAACCGTCCGCAGACGGGAGGATATCAACGCTAATTTTCCGGCGTTGGGACCGCTCTGAAGGCAAGATACACGCCAAAATTTTTGTTGTGGCCTGCAATGCCATCGAAACACCCCGCCTCTTGCTCGCCTCGCGCAGCGCGGCTTTTCCCAACGGCATCGCCAATCGGTCAGATCAGGTAGGTCGAAACCTCATGGACCACCCCATACAGTTGTCATGGGCATTGACGAATGAACCGGTTTATCCTTATCGGGGTCCGATATCAACCTCGGGCATCGAAAACCTGCGCGACGGTGAGTTCCGCAGAATCCATAGCGCCGTGCGTATCGAAATCGGTAACGACGGGTGGTCGTGGCCAACCGGTGCACCCATCACTACGGCAGCTCACCTGGCAGAACAAGGGCTGAGCGGCCACGAACTGGAAGCCGCTCTGGCAGATACCACCTCACGTCATCTGCGCGTAGCATCATTAACCGAGCAAGAGCCCGACCCTGAAAACCGCGTTAGTCTGGACCCAAACGATCACGATATGTACGGTGTTCCTTTGCCACGCATCAGCTATCGTCTTGGCGATTACGTTATACAGGGCATGGCATGGGCCCGCGAGCTCCACAGCGAACTATTTCACCGGCTCAAAGCAACCCAAACTCACCACGCACCTGAGTTCTTCGGGGCTGGACATATTCTAGGCACCACCCGCATGGGCAAAGACCCCGCATCGTCGGTTGTCGACCCGCAGCTGCGCTGTCACGATCACGCTAACCTGTTCATCGTGGGCGGCGGCGCCTTCCCAACGGTTGGAACGGCCAACCCCACCTTAACGATCGCAGCGCTCAGCTTGCGTGCTGCCGCTGATATTCAGCGCCAGCTGAGCGAAACGCCCGAATGATAGGAGCGCATCAAGGCCCACATCGAGCTGCAGCGAGTCGTCGCGCCGGAAACATTTTTTGATCAGATGAAAAATCTTCTCTTAAGCCTTCTCATGCGTTTTAAAACGCTGTAGTGATATCTTTGAACAGTCATCATCACAGACATAATCAACACAGTGCCTACGCCAATCGAACGCAGTTTCGACCTTGATTTTTGGCTTGATACAAAGCCGTGTCGGCCTGAGCTATCAACTCGGTAAGATTCGAAGGTCCGTGAGGCGTTTTCATGGCAATACCGATGCTTGCCGTTACCACTGAATGCGGCGAACGCTCATTGGGTAGAGCCAGTGCCTGAATCTCCGCACGCATACGCTCAGCCAGCCCAAGGGCGTCTTGCGTGGTAATAGCTGGAAGAATAATGCCAAACTCCTCACCGCCGTAACGTGCGGCCAAGTCACCTTCACGGCGCGCATACCTGCGCAATACAGCAGCAATACGCTGCAATGCCTTATCGCCCGCCAAGTGCCCGTGATCATCGTTGTAAACTTTGAAGTAATCCACATCCAAAAGCATCAGAGCCATAGCTTGACCCGTTCGAGACACGCGTGCGAACTCCAGCTCGGCTGTTCTATCAAAGTGACGACGATTCGCGATACCGGTGAGCCCATCAGTCATCGACAACTCGGCCAATTGCCTGTTTGCTTGCGCGAGCGACTCAGTGCGCTCAATCACCTTCTGCTCAAGCTCCTCAGCATGATGATGCTGCTGTTTGGCCATGCTTTCGAGAGCGGCCGTCAAACTGGCAAGCTCTTTCACCCCCGTACGAATAGGTGGCGCAGCAACCCACTGACCAGTCTTCAGCCCCCGTGCCCATTTGTCGAGCATGCGCAATGGCTGGGTCAACCAATAAGTAAAAAACAGGGCAAGCAATAATCCAATACCTACAACCACCGATCCCAGATAGATCGCATCACGTACGATGGACTGGGTTGAATCCAATGATCGATTGCGCGGCAAAGAAATGGCTATTTTAAAAACCGGCCCATCCGGCAAACGTAAGGAACCCCAGCTCAGCATAAAACGACCATCTTCATTTTGAATGGGCAACTTGGCGTTGGCCTGCAGGTGCGACCAGCGCGCCTCCTTGGTCACCCAGAACACGTGCTGGTTTCGTTCTGTGCCATCGTGTTCTTATCCTTTGCGTAATGTCTTTGCTGCCGGGGCTTGATAGCCCGGCGCGAGCTTGGCGTTCTCGACGCCGTACAGCGCCAGCGGATCGCTTAAGGCCAGGCGGTACTGTTCTTCCTTGAGGCGGTGGTCAGGCGAGCAGTCCACGCTCCAGCGCAGCAGCATGTAGCCCGCGACGGCGGCGCGAACGCGCAGCTTGAGCGAGCCTTCCTTCATGCCGTAGTCCATCCGGATGATGTCTGGGCGGGCCAGGTGCGGATGGGGAACCAGCTCCAGCTCGACGATGCGCGTCCACTGGATGTCGTTGTCCGGGCGCTCGTTGGGCTGTGGCTCCTCGTCGAGCAGCGTCGGCGCTTCGATACGGGTGACGACGAAGTCCCGGAACTCGCCGCTCTTCCTATCAAATGCCCGGATGTGCCAGCGCAGGCCGGTGTCCACCAGCGCGAAGGGAACGATGACGCGCTCGGACTCACCGCTGCTCATCGAGTGGTAGCGGATAGCAACTGGCCGCTTGGCGTGGATCGCTCGGCAGACCGGGGCCAGCACATCCATCCTGGGGTTGCTCAGGGCGGTGGGCGACTCGCACGGCAGCAGCGGTTGCGTTGCGCCGTTCACACCATCGCCGAAGCCCAGAGCCAGGGCCGACAGCACGCGCTGCGATGCGTGATCGAACAGCGACGAGAACGCCTGCCCGATACGGTAGATCTTGTTGCTACCGTCAAAGGTGATGTTCTGCGGCGCGATTTCCCGGTACAGCGCCAAGTCGCGTGTCGCGCCTGCCGGAGCCACGCCGAAGCGCTCAATCAGATCCGGGCGACCGATCTCACCGAAGAAGTAGAGCCGGAAGTCGATGTAGGCCAGCCGCTCGCGCTGGGCGTGGCTCAAGCTCTCGACGCGCTGGGGTTGAGTCGCCGAAGGCTCTTCATCCACGACGGACGACCAAAAGGCTGTGATTGGTTTTATGTTTGTCCATTGGTAGCCGGCTCACATCATCAAAATGATGACATTACGCGCGACTGCTTGTCGCTGAGCAAGCAATCGAAGTGGACAAATCGTCGACTCCACGCCCTCAAGACCAAAGCGTTACCATCTGGCTTGGCAAGCCTATCGGGAGGCACTGGCTGGCGACGCATCCGGGCGTGCGAACACGACCAGAGACAGGCTATCTGACACCATCACGGGCAATAGTTGCGACAAGATGACTCCAGTATGCGACAATATCCTCTCTTAGCTGACCTTCGAGGGGTTCGTCATGTCTGACCGCATCAACGCCCGTCTATCCCGACCCTTGGCCGAATTCGTGGATCGAATGGTCGGTGAAGCAGGCCTTTACGAAACGCCCAGCGAGTACGTTCGCGACCTGATCCGCCGCGACATGGAACGGCGCGATGGCCTGTTCGTGCAAGACGCTATCCTCACCGGTTACCGCGACTTGGCTGCGGGCCGCGCCTTTGTATCCAGCGGCAACTTCAAGGCAGACATGGCGGAGCTCGATCGCAAAGAAGCCAATGGCTGGCAATGACGCACCAGTGCCCGCCACGTTCCTCCTGACCCGGAATGCGGCCCTGGATTTGCGCCGCATCCACGCGCACTCGCGCCGCGAATGGGGTGAGGATGTTGCCGACCGCTACCTCACCGACCTTTACGCGGCCATGGGAAATACTGCGGCCAACCCGGAAAAGGGACGCCTTCGGCAGTACCGCTCGACCCCGTTCCTGATGGTTCCTGCGCGGCAGCACTTCGTCATCTATGATCTCGTGCCACAAGGTATCGCCGTGCTGACTGTCCAACATCAGGTGCGCGACATCGAAACCCTGATTGCCGAGCTGACCCCGACCTTCCATGCAGAAGTCGAACGTCTGAAGCGGAAAACCTGATCCTGACCAGTTACCGTCGGCTCGTTGCTGGAGACCGTAGCCGAAAGTCGGCACGGATTTCGCCAACTCATCGAATCCACGCCCTTACAGCCAATCCCTTACCATCCGCTTCGAGAACCAACGCAGCTTCGGTTCCCTCCTCCACCACCAAGAGTTTCGTACAAGAAGCCCATCTTTTCAGGTGGGCTTTTTGTTTTTTAATTCCATTACGGCCCGGGGCAGAAACCCAGCTTCTTGACCTTGCCTTCGTGATACGGTGAACGGCTTAGGGTTTGAACGTCACCCATTCCGACAGCGGTGCTCTTTCAGTGCGCAAAGTATTCTCCGGGGCATCAGGGTCAGCGTACCCCAAGGCCATACCGCAGATAACGGTCTCGTTTTCTGGCAACTCCAGGTCCTCGCTGATGATACGGTGAAATTGAAGAAAGGCAGCTTGCGCACACGTATCCAGGCCTCGCGCTTTGGCAGCCAACATGATGTTTTGAAGAAACATCCCGTAGTCAATCCAGCTACCCTGCTCCAGGGTCGTGTCAATCGTGAAGATCAGACCCACGGGGGCATCAAAAAATTGAAAATTTCGGGCATGTTGCTTGTGCATCCGTTCTGCATCACCTTTCTGAATATCCAGAAGCTTATAAAGCTCAATGCCCACTTTACGTCTGCGCTCGATGAACGGAGACAACCACTTTTTAGGGTAATAAGCGAAGGTTTCGGTATGGGTAGCCGCCTCTTCAGGGTCATCAAACGTGGCAACCAATCGTTCACTCAGGCGTTGCTTGCTGCTTCCTGTCAGTACCCAAACCTTCCAGGGCTGCATGTTCGTCCCGGACGGAGCCCGGGCGGCAATAGCCAGAATCTCTTCAATCAACTGCTTGGGTACCTCGGTAGAGAGAAAAGCACGACACGAGTAGCGGCTGTCGATGACAGCATCTACGATGGCTGGAATGTCTTTATTCATGATGAAGGAAGGTAAAAGCCAGGATCAGGAAAAGGAGTTAAATCGAATGACCTTATACCAATACGCTGTTGAGCGCAAAGCCAATTACACTTCAAGAGTCTCAAAATAAACGCCAAAACAGATCCAGACCTTTACCTCACTTTGCGTGTGTAATCGAGGCAAAGCTTGATGCCATGTATTCGATCAAATACAATTGGCTATGTACACGATAAAGTCTTTGCCGGAATTCGATGCATGGTTTGACAGTCTGAAAGACCCGACTACCCGCGCCCGCCTCATTCGCAGGCTTGAGAAAGCGGAACGAGGTCTCTTGGGCGATGTGGAGCCCGTCGGCGAAGGGGTCAACGAAATGCGCGAATTCTTCGGCCCAGGCTGGCGTATGTACTACATCGAACAGGGTGATGTGCTGATCGTCATGCTTGGCGGTGGCAGTAAGGTCACACAAACCCGTGACATCAAGCGAGCCAAAAAATTAGCCCGCACCCTGAGATACGACGAGAAAACTTAATCATGGACAAAAAGACAATCAAGGTCTCTGACCTCCCCAGCTTCGACCCCGCGCGCTACCTGCGCGACGATAAGGACATTGCGGCCTACCTGACCCAGATCATTGAGGAAGGCGACTCCGGGGAACTCGCCCATGCACTGGGGGTGGCCGCCCGTGCTCGGGGCATGACGCAAATTGCAGAGGCTGCCGGCATTGGCCGCGAATCGCTTTACAAGGCTCTACGGGCCGATGCCAGTCCACGCTTCGACACGATTGCCAAAGTATGCAAGGCGCTGGGCGTGCGTATCGTTGTTCAAGCCAAACACCCCGCCTGAGTTTTCCGCGACCACGAATCGCTACCTTTTGCACGCCTTCAGGCAACCGGACATCTATCGGTAGCCGAACAGCCTGGGTACGATTGTTGATGAAAACAGTTCTAATAGCCATAATGCCCTTCTCAAAAGGTATATCGCTCTGGAATGATGGCCAAGGAGCGACCAGCCGGCATTGGCCGCGAATCGCTTTACAAGGCTCTACGGGCCGATGCCAGCCCACGCTTCGACATGATCGCCAAAGTATGCAAGGCGCTGGGCGTGCGTATCGATGTTCGGGCCGAGCACCCGGCCCGAATTCAGCGCACCGCAATTTGCTTGCCCCAACCTTATTACATAAGCTACCCCCATTCACCCGCCGCTTGTACCTCACCATTAACTGGTTGCCGACCCTCTTTGTCTCGAACAAGTCAATGGCGCCAAAAAGATCGCTGAGTTTGGCGTAACCATAGTTCCGCGAATCAAAAGATGCCTGGTTGCCAATACGACTCCCAACAACGCCAAGTGGCGCCCACCCCTCTTCATTTTCCGAAGAAGCTACGGCGTTGCGCAACAAATTCATCAGTTTTGTATCGCCCTTTAGCGTATTACCGGAACGCTTGATTTGCCCGACGAGAGACGCCGCTTTTTCATCAGTCGCCCCATTTTGAGCTGGCTGCTGCAGCTCGGACTGATCAACAATGTTCAAGGGATCCAGATACACAAATCTTGAGCAGGCATTTACGAATGATTCTGGCGTTTTTCGCTCACCAAAACCAATGACCTGCTTGCCTTCAGCACGCACGCGCATAACCAGGGGGTAAAGTCACAATCAGACGAGACGATACAAAACACATCAACTGGCTTGTTGAACAATACATCCATGGCATCAACGGCCATTGCCATGTCGGTAGCGTTTTTTCCTTTGATCAAGTCGAACTGCTGAACTGGCTGAATTGCATGTTCATGCAACCCTTGGACCCACGCTTCCAGGTGTGGCTTTTTCCAATTACCGTAGGCCCTGCGGATTGAAACCGCCCCCAAGGAAGCCAGTTCTGCCAAAACACTTTCCAGCTTGCCATAAGGCGCATTGTCGGCATCAATAAACAGTGCGACATTGAGTTTCGAAGTCATATCAGCCATAACGCATCTTCTCGCCAATTGAAAGTCTCAGGCTACTGCTGACGATAGCTACCACGCAGCCAGCGTCCCACAATTAGCTTTTGAACGACGCTGTCTTTTTATTGAATCGGCGAAAAACCCACGGGCTTGAGAATGCGCGAATTCTGAACATCAATCAAGTCGGTGACTTTGTCCAGAAAAGTCTGCCACTGCGGATCAGCCATCATGGTTGAACGTGCCCGGTCACGCTCGTCCAGGCTGTCATAGCCCCAGAGTGCCACGACATGATTCAGCTCACCGATGTCACTGGTGAAGTAGCCCAGGAATTTACCCAGATACTTTTTCTGCAAAGGTAGGCCGTATGTTTCATACGTCGAGACAAACGTTAAAAGACAGCCTGGCTTGATACGGTAATCGCGTTCTTCTATAAACATGGAGCCCCCTCATTTTTTAATCGGTGTTACGCGTGCTGAACGAGCGGCGCATTGATCGTCAGGTTCATAAATCACCACATCAGGTCATCGGGGATCTTGTAGTCAGCATAGGGGTCGTCCTCGTCGGGACGGGCCTCTGGTTTTTTCACGCGAACGACAACTGACGGGTCGCGCTCGGCAATTTTGTCGGCGACAACCTTGGGCACCAGCTCGGTGGCATCCCCCAGCCGGACAATAACCAGCTGCCCTGCAGCCAGTTGCGACCGCACCGCAGCAGACACATGGATGCGCTCGATTTTTGTTCCAAACGTAAAGTTATAAGCGATATCGCCGCCGCCCCTGCCCTGGCGACTTTGTTGCACCATCTGCACGATCTGTGCCTGAATCGCCTTTGCCCTGGCTTGCGCATCGCGTTTTGCATTAAGCTCGCGCACGGCGTCGCGCTGCTTTTGCTGCGCCTCAAGCGCTGCCTGCCGCGCCTCGTCGACGAGTGGCTCACCCGTACGACGCGCAGCCTTCTTCTGCTGGCTTTTATCCTGGTGGACCTTCTTGGCCTTTTTCTGGTCAACCAGACCGGCTTTCAAAAACTGTTCTTGCAACGAAACCATCTTGATACCCTGTGATTACAGTGCTTTACGAACAAATTCGGACTTCAGCTGCATGGCGCCGAACCCGTCGATCTTGCAGTCGATGTCGTGATCACCGTCGATCAGACGAATGTTCTTGACCTTGGTGCCGACTTTAATCACACCGCCAGACCCCTTGAGTTTCAGGTCTTTAACGACAGTTACCGTGTCGCCATCGGCCAGGACATTACCCGCTGCATCGCGATACACCTTGTCTTGCGAGGCCTCGGGTACGGCATCCTGTGCACTCCATTCGTGCGCGCACTCGGGGCATACATACACAATGCCATCTTCGTAGGTATAGACCGACTGGCATCGGGGGCAAGGGGGCAATTCACTCATGAGGGGTCTCCATTAAATCTGCAGCGACTGGCTAAATGACAAGACCCCATTGTATTCTCTGGCTGCGAAGACCAACGACCCCTGGGCGAGCCTCAGGCCGCCATGTCCATGGGCTTGCTGACACGAGACCCTGGAACCAGTCCTGCCTGCGCCAGGATCTGGCCCCACCAACACCACCGTTTCCCAAACGGGCAAAACCCGTAAACCACATAAAAACCGGAGCAAAAGAATGTCTTGGAAATCCCGTAGCCTGGAAAAGCTGGCGGTATGTCTTTTTATCGCGTGCAGTTTGTTCGCCCGCCCGGCCAATGCCACCCCGCCAGCAGACACCTCGTACTACGGGTTTTCTCTGGAAAATGACATGCTTGAAATGAAAGACGGCGTGCAGGTGGCCGTCACGTACTACCGTCCGATCGCCAGGACACCTGGGGAAACGTTTCCGGTCATTATGGAAATGGTGCCTTATCGCAAAGATGACTTTTTCGCGTTGGGCGATTATGAGTATGGTGCCTGGTTTGCAAAACGGGGCTATGTGGTTGCCCGGGTCGATGTCCGCGGCACCGGCGGCAGCACCGGCCCGATTCCCCCAGCGAATATTCTGAAGCCGAAATTTCGGATGCCGAAGAACTGGTCGACCAGCTGTCAAAGAAAAGCTGGTCCAATGGCAAGGTCGGGATGTACGGCATTTCCTGGAGCGCATTCAACGCCCTGATGACGGCTCACAGAAAGCCACCGGCCTTGAAAGCCATTATCGCCGCACATGGTTCAACCGACCTGTTTTACAACGATGTGCACTATATTGACGGCGCCTTGCACATCGACTCTTACGCACACCAGATCGACACCGATAACTCGATGCCGCAAAGCCCTGACTACCGCATTGATGAGGCGTATTTCCAGAATCGCTTCGACAAAGAGCCGTGGCTGTTCACCTGGCTGCGCCAACAGAAAGACGGCGACTTCTGGCGCAAGGAATCCGTCAAATTCAAGGCACCTCTGGAAGTGCCTGCCTATCTGATCGGCGGGTTGCTCGACGGCTACCGCGACTTCGTCATGGAAGTGAGCCAGTCGACAAAGGCGCCGTTCATTGCAGAGATCGGGCCCTGGAACCACGCCTGGCCCGAATACGGCGAGCCTGGTCCGAACTATGAATGGCGCCAAAGAGCGTTGCGCTGGTGGGATTACTGGCTCAAAGACATCGACAACGGCATCCTGGATGAACCCCGCTGGACCGTTTTCATGCGGACAGGGCACCCCCGCCACTGATCTGCCGACAGTGCCCGGCAATTGGTACTGCGACAAACAGGGCCCGAACAGCAGCACGCCACACCGCCTTTACCCGCAAGCAACACAACAACTGGGCATGGCCCCCGCGGCGCAGGAATCTGTTCAAAGTCTGGCTTACCATGCCGGGGCCGGAATGGCTGCCGGTGGCTGGTGGGGTGAACAGACGGGTGATATGGCCGCAGACGACGCCTACAGCCTTGTGTACGAATCTGCGCCGCTGACCGAAGCCATGGACATTATGGGCATGCCAAAAGTGCTGCTGCGTGTTGCCGCCGACGCTCCGTTCTATCAATGGTCTGTCCGTCTGGAAGACGTGGCCCCGGATGGCAAAGTGTCGCTGGTCAGCGGTGCCATCATCAACCCGTCGCAGCGCAATTCACGGCTTGAGCCTGAGGCACTGACGCCCGGCGTGCCCGTGACCCTGACGACAGCAATTCACTTCACTACATGGCGTTTCAAGCCGGGCCACCGCATTCGTCTGGCAGTATCAAATGCACAGTTTCCCATGATATGGCCCAGCCCCACCGCAGGCACCACGCGTCTTTTTTCAGGCCAGGCCAGCTGGATCGAGCTACCGGTTGTGCCCGCAGAAAACGAAACCCGTACGGCCTGCACGTTGCCGCCCCCAGACGTCAACGATGTCGCACCTTTTGGCAAGGAACTGGAAAAGAACGGCCCGGTGTTCAAAAGTGTACGTAACGAGGAAACCGGTCAGTCAACGTTCTCGACAAGCAGCAACATCCGCTGGGCCATCAATAACAACACCTATCAGTCCAGCGAATCGTACCGATGGGACGTCAACGACGCCGCGCCAGCCAATGCCAGCTACCAGGGCGAGCGCAGAAACACCTTCACGATCGCAGGCAATGAAATAGATCTCTCGACCCGCGCCCTGATCGAGTCGGACAGTTCACATTTTCACGTCACCTTCACCAAGACCTTGCGTCAGAACGGCGATCTGGTCAGGAAAAAACGTGGACGGATAGCATTCCGCGGATGTACCAATGAGTCTAGTTGAACGAAACCGGAGCCGTTCAGGCACCTTGCCGCAGGCCCTGGCCGCCTGGCTTGAAGCTGTCAACACCATCGCCGCGCAGGCCGCAGCCAACGGCGTGCAGCCCACCCCGACACCGCCCGCCAGGCACTGGCGGGGTTGACGCGCATGTACGGCGGGCAGGGGCCGGAACTGGCCGAAGTCAATGATGTCCGGCTGGCCGGATGCCCGGACATTCCGCTGCGGTTGTACGGCCCCTGCACCAAAAAGGGCCCAGATACTGGGGCTGCGCATGAGCCCGGAGCACACGGGCCGTTGCTGGTCTATCTGCACGGCGGGGGCCACATGGCGGGCAGCATTGATGTGTACGATCCGATCGTGCGGCGCGTCGCCTGGCATACGGGCTGTCGCACCCTCGCAGTCGAGTATCGGCTGGCTCCGGAGCATCCGTATCCGCACGGCCTGAACGACTGCCTGGCCGTGCTTCGTGCGCTTTCGGGTGGGGCTGAAGGGTCGCGACTGGATTCGCACCAGGGCATCATGCCACTGGATGCCCACCAAGGCATCATTCTTGCGGGTGATTCAGGTGGCGGCGCAATGGCGGCAACGTTGACGGCGCAGTCAGTCACTGACAGCACGTTAACTATCACAGGGCAAATCCTGGTCTACCCAAGCCTGGACTACACCCTGGAACATCCCTCGACTCAGTCCATGGGTCGAGGCTACCTTCTGGAAACAGACCGTATCCGCTGGTATTTTGACAATTATTTTCAGCATGACGAATGTCGCATAGCCGCCTCGCCACTGAACATGCCTGCGACCGGGCTGCCTCCGACCCTGCTATTTACCGGTGGATTTTGCCCGCTTCGCGATGAAGGTTACGCCTACGCCGACCACTTGCGGAAAAATGCGGTCGCCTGCCAGCACGAAAATTTTCCGGACATGATCCACGCCTGGTTGAATATCCACAACCTGGTGCCAGACGCCTGCGAATTGACATACGCCGTGATGGGGCAGTGGATAAAAGCCATGATTACAGAAAGCTGAATGCAGTAACATGGCGTTTCTCCTCCTGGCCAGGGCTTCTCACGAGAAAACGTCATGCTCAACAATTTAAAGCTTCTTCACAAATTCATCATTCTCGGGCTTGTCGCCTTGGTCATGACCGCGTTACCGACTGCACTGTACGTGCAAAAAGCCGTGTCGGAAATCGGGATCTCACGGGATGAGTCCCGTGCAATGGCCCCGCTGATGGCGGTGCAAAAAGTCATCCAGTATGCGCAGCAGCACCGGGGCCTGTCGTCGGGCATGTTGTCGGGCAATTCGGCCATGCGCGAACGGCGTCCCGCCGTCAGGGACAACGTCAACAGCGCAATTTCCGGGGTAGACGCCGCACTGTCACAAGTTCAGCCACCCGAACGCCTGATGACCGAATGGACGCAGCAAAAGCAGCGCTGGCAAGCGCTTGAGACCAAGGTGGCCGCCGGCGAACTGACTGCTGCTCAAAGCACGGCCCAGCACACCGCCTGGATCAAAACCCTCTTCAAACTGAACGACACCATGCTTGACGAGTTCGGCTTGTCGCGTGACCCTGATCTGGCGTCATCCCTGTTGATCCGGGCCACCTTTGTCGAAGCGCCCTGGCTGACCGAAAAACTGGGCATCATGCGTGCCATGGGCAGCGGTTTCCTGACCCAGAAGAATCTGCCACCGCAAAGCAAAGGGGCCATCATTGCACTGCGCGACAGCGCCAACGACTTTCTGAACGATATGGCCGGACATGTCGTACGGGCAGGTCGGCTTGAACCGGCAATCCAGACCTCGCTTGACCGCAGCGCACAATCGGTCAATGCCCAGGTCAGCCAGACGATTGCCCTGGCCGATCAGCAACTGATCAATGCCGAAACACTGGCGTTCCCGGCCACGGACTACTTCGACGACTTCACCCGATCGATTGATGCGGTTTACCAGTTCAGCGGTCAGGCCATGGGCGTACTGGATGCCGCGCTGAATGACCGCGTCGACGCCCTGACCAGCCGCCTTTACCTGGTGCTTGGCGTTCTGACGCTGGGTATGCTGTTGGCAACGGCCTTAACGGCCGTCTTTGTGCGCAGCATTACTATACCGCTGGGTGAGGCCGTTGAAATCGCCCAGTCTGTGGCCAACGGCGACCTGACCCGCCGTCCACTGCAACATGGCCGCAACGAAATCGGAATTCTTATGGCGGCCTTGACCAAAATGCAAACACAGCTGAAGCAACTGGTCACCACGGTACGCGCCGATGCCGACGGTGTCGCCACGGCCAGCATGCAAATCGCGCAAGGCAACAGCGACCTGGCCGCGCGCACCGAGCAGGAAGCCGCAGCACTGGTTGAAACATCAGCCGCCATGGCTCAGTTGAACAGCCACGTACAGGAAAATGCACGGCATGCTCGCGAGGCCGATGCAATGGCCCACCAGGCCCGTGAGGTCGCCGTAAAGGGGGACAAGTGGTGTCAACCGTGGTGGGGACCATGCGCGACATCAACACCGCATCGGCCAAGATCGCCGACATTATCGGCCTGATCGACAGTATTGCCTTTCAAACCAATATCCTGGCACTGAACGCAGCCGTCGAAGCTGCCCGCGCGGGTGAGCAGGGCAAGGGCTTTGCCGTCGTGGCCGCCGAGGTACGCAGCCTGGCCGCACGCTCGGCGGAAGCGGCCAAAGAAATCAGCGGCCTGATCAATGACAGCGTCACGCGCATGCATCAGGGCACCGCACTGGCTGACGAGGCCGGGCACACGATGGAAGACGTCGTAGAGACAATCAAACGTGTCACCGCCATCATGAGTGATATCAGCGCCGCCAGCGCCGCCCAGAGCACCAGCGTCAACGAGGTGGGATTGGCCGTGGCCCAAATGGAAGAGGGAACCCAGCAGAATGCCGCCCTGGTCGAAGAGGCCGCCGCAGCCGCACGAAGCCTCAACCATGAAGCAGCCCAACTGGTGCGCGCTGTGTCTGTCTTCAAGACGTAACTCGCACACCCGAAAATCGGGGGCTTGTTCGTTGCCCCCTGAAATGAATTTCGTGCAAGGATGAACGACTATCGATGACTAAAAATACACCGGCCCCTGTCGAAAACGCCCATTCCTTCAGCACAGAAAGCGTCCTGACGCAGCTCGAGGCCCAGCACACGGGCCTGAGCACAGAGGAGTCCAGACGTCGCCTGGATCGTATTGGCCCCAATCGTCTGCCGGAACCACCCACAGACGGCCTTCTGAAACGCTTTTTCAAGCATTTCAACGATGTCCTTATCTATATCTTGCTGGCGGCAGCAACCATTACAGCCGTACTGGAACACTGGGTGGATACCGGCGTCATTGTCGGTGTCGTAGTCATCAACGCCATCATCGGTTTCATTCAGGAAGGCAAGGCTGAAGCCGCGCTTGAGGGCATTCGCAACATGCTGTCGCCTCATGCCCAGGCCAAACGTGATGGCCAATGGAACGAAATTGACGCCGGCGCCCTTGTACCCGGCGATATCGTCCGACTACGTTCGGGCGACAGGGTACCCGCCGATATCCGGCTGATCGAAACCAACAACCTTCGCATTGAAGAGTCCGCACTGACCGGCGAGTCGGAGCCCTGCGACAAAAACACTCTGGCCGTTGCCCCACAGGCCGGCGTCGGTGACCGAACCTGCATGGCATTTTCGGGAACGCTGGTGGCTGCCGGTCGGGGGCTGGGTGTCGTTACGGCCACAGGCTCACACACTGAAATCGGCCACATCAACCGCATGATGTCTGAAGTCCAGACCGTACAAACACCGCTTACCCGGCAAATGGCCGAATTCAGTAAAACCCTGTCGATGGTCATTGTGGCCTTGGCCGCGATGATGCTGATCATTGGTTTTGCATTTCATGACTACCCCTGGCGGACGTGTTGTTCGCAGCCATCGGTTTCGCCGTTGCCGCCATTCCCGAGGGCTTGCCTGCCATCATGACCATCACCCTGGCGCTCGGCGTGCAACGCATGGCCCGTCGCAAGGCGATCACCCGCAAACTGACCGCAGTCGAAACGCTGGGTTCAGTCACGGTCATTTGTTCTGACAAAACGGGCACACTGACCAAGAACGAGATGACGGCACGTTATGTTGTAACGCGTGGCGGTGTGTACGAAATCAGCGGAACAGGCTATATCCCTGAGGGTGACATTACCCTCGATGGCAACACGGTCGCCGTCTACGATCATGGCCATCTGCTGGCGGTCATCGAAGTGGTTGCCGTTGCCAATGACACGTACATCGTCAAAGACGGTGGACAATGGAGGGTCGCCGGCGAACCTACCGAAGGCGCCCTGCGTACCCTGGCGCACAAAGCAGGCTTTGATGCAGACGCCCATACGCGTCACGCCAGCATTCCGTTCGAATCAGCCAACAAGTTCATGGCCACCCTGAACAGCCACCCGCAGGGTGGACGCCGCATTCTGCTTAAGGGGCTCCTGACCGGCTGCTTGATCGCTGCGACTACGAAATGGGCGCCGATGCACAGCCCAAGCCCTTGATCGCCAGTTCTGGGAATACCACATTGATCGCCTGAGCGCCGATGGCTTGCGCGTGCTGGCCGCCGCAACGCGCGATGTGCCTGACGACAAAGCTGACCTGAGCCTGGATGATGTGGGACGTGGCATGACGTTCCTGGGCTTGATTGGCATCATTGACCCACCCCGCCCCGAAGCTATCGAGGCTATCCGGTCGTGCCACTCTGCCGGCATTCGCGTCAAAATGATTACCGGCGATCACGCAGGCACAGCGCGCGCCATTGGCATTGAAATGGGTTTGGGCAACAGCGAAACGTTGACGGTCTTGACCGGAGCCGATATTGAGTCGGCCACCGACGAGGCGCTCGAGCAGATGGCCCAGAACTGCGACATTTTTGCGCGCACCAGCCCGGAACACAAGCTGCGCCTGGTCAAGGCCTTGCAAGCTCGTGGCGAGGTCGTTGCCATGACCGGTGATGGCGTCAACGACGCCCCGGCACTCAAGCGCGCCGACGTCGGTGTAGCCATGGGTATAAAGGGTACTGAAGCCACCAAAGAAGCGGCCGAAATTGTACTGGCCGATGACAATTTTTCGTCAATCGAGCGGGCCGTTGAAGAGGGTCGTACCATTTACGACAACCTTCGCAAAGCCATATTGTTCATTCTGCCGACCAACGGTGCTCAAGGCCTGGTCATGCTGGCCGCCATTGTGTTCGGGCTGGTCCTGCCCCTGACACCGGCGCAGATTCTATGGGTGAACATGGTCATTGCCGTTACGCTGGCGCTTGCTCTGGCCTTTGAGCCCACCGAACCCGGGGTCATGCAGCGCCCCCACGCGAACCGGGAGCGTCATTGATCGACCGTATCCTGGTCATGCGCCTGGGACTTGTTTCAGTGCTGATTGGCGGGGCGACCATGGCCACGTTTGAATACGAACTGGCTGTTGGCATGACCACGGAAGAGGCCCGCACCATGGCGGTCAATACCCTGGTTATCGGGCAGGCGTTTTACCTGTTCAATGCGCGTTTCCTGACCGAATCCAGCCTGCACATCAAACACCTGTTTTCAAATCGTGTTGCCCTGCTTGCCGTAGCCACACTAGCCATATTGCAACTGGGCTTTGTCTACCTGCCTGTCATGAATACTGCTTTTGGCACAGCACCACTGGCACTGCGTCACTGGTTGCTGCCCATGGCTATCGGCGCACTGATCTTTCTGGTGATCGAGGGGAAAAAGCACTGACGCGTCACAACAGCCAAAGAAAACACGCGTAGACCATTGCGCCACATATCGGCGCAATGGTCTGTTAGTTACCCGGATCACCGGCGTCCGGGTCAAACCGGATGCCCATGCGCTCGGCACGCTTGGCCCAAAGACGGCGTGCCAGCTTTTGCATGTCGTCGACCTTGTCACCCTCGTCGATAATTTCGATACCCAACAGGGTTTCAACAACATCTTCAAGCGTAACCAGGCCTTTGGTGTCGCCATATTCACCGACCACCAATGCAACGTGCTGTCGCTCTTCAAGCAGGGTTTCCATCAGGCGTGACAACGGTGTTTTATCAAGAATGGCCACGATATCACGGCGAAAGTCAGACAGCGGACGCTCGCTCTGCCCCTGTCCTTTGGCAACCAGCAAATCTTCGCGCAACACAAACCCAACCACGTTGTCGAGATCAGTGCCATAAATGGGCAAGCGCGAAAAGTGGGCTTTGACCGGGTCATCCAGCGCTTCGTCAACCGTCAGGTCCTTTTGTAAGGCCGACACCACAATACGCGGCGTCATCACAGTACTGGCTTCGACCGACTTGAACAAAAACAGATTACGAATGATCTTGGACTCGCGTTCGTTGATCAAGCCCTGTTCCTTGCCAATACTGGCCATGGCCACGAACTCGTCACGACTGAAGTCATTCAGCTTTTTCCCGCCGGAAATCAGTTTGGTCAGCTTTTCTGAAACCACGATGAGCGGATACATGCTCTTGATCAGCATATTGACGAAAACACCGGTCATGCCAGCCAGCTGACGCCAGTACACCGCACCCAGCGTTTTAGGCAGAATTTCTGACAAGAACAGAATCAGCAACGTCATTACCGCTGAAAACACGCCAAACCAGGCACTGCCAAAGACGACTGTTGCTTTTGAGCCCGCACCAATGGCCCCCACGGTGTGAGCAATCGTATTGACCGTCAGAATCGCCGCCAGCGACTGATCAATCTTGTCTTCTTTAAGGCGCCTTAGCTGCTCGGCCTTTTTGGGGTTGGCCGCCTTGAGATTGGCGATGTAGGACGGCGTAATGCTGAGTAACGTGGCTTCGGCAATCGAGCACAGGAAGGAAAACAGCAAGGCAAGCACAACATAGAGCAGCAACAAAAAAGCATCACCGCCGAAAGACACGCCACTTGCAAGTGTAGATACGGTTTCTGATAACGAACTGGGACTGTCCATAAAACACCGGGCACAACCCGGAAAGCTCCTGCAATAAGGGCCAATAATAGTAGGGGTCGTTCAGCTTCCTGTCAACTTTCAAGACTTAACGGCTAACTGTTGCCAACAGCCAACCGAAGCTTTAATTCATCACATTGAGTTTTTTGAGACTTTTGAGACTGACATATGACCCTTCAGGCATGGCACAGTGCCGTCTTATTACATTTTTTATTACAAAATCGGGACGCATTTTACCCACTGGAGACCTTGCATGAGCCTACGATATCCGTTCAAACTGGCTGCGTTAAGCCTTGCCCTGCTTGCAGGCCAGTCAGCCATCGCTGCAGAACTGGCCGACACGATCTGGACGGGAGGCCCCATCCTTACCATAAACGATGTCAAACCCAAAGCCGAGGCCGTCGCCGTGCGGGACGGGAAAATACTTGCTGTCGGCACACTGTCTGAACTCAAGGCCCACCAGGGGAAAACACCCAGACCATCGACCTGCAGGGCAAAACCATGCTGCCCGGCTTTGTCGATGCCCACGGGCATGCCTTCATGATTGGCCTGCAGGCCATCTCTGCCAATCTGCTGGCACCACCCGATGGCAAAGTCACCAGCATCAAGGATTTGCAGCAAACCCTTCAAGCCTGGTCAAAAGATCACGCCAGCACCGAAAAAAGTATTGGTCTGATCCTGGGGTTTGGCTACGACGACGCGCAACTGGCCGAGCAGCGCCACCCGACCCGAGACGACCTGGATGCTGTTTCCAAAGACACGCCCGTACTGATCATCCACCAGTCCGGACATATCGGCGTGATGAACAGCAAGGCCCTGGAACTGGCGGGGATCACCTCCGACAACAAGAACCCTGCGGGAGGCGTCATCCGGCGTGAAAGCGGTTCAACCACCCCGAATGGCGTACTCGAAGAGGCCGCATTTTTAATTCACTGGCCAAACAGTTTCAACACATGACCACCGAGCAGGCACAGGCACTGTTTGTTGCCGGCACCAAGTTGCTGGCGAGCTACGGCTACACCACCGGCCAGGAAGGCCGTGCCACCTCGACCATTGTGCCGTTCATGGAACAGGCAGCCGCTGCCGGCAAAATACCTATCGATGTCGTCGCCTATGTCGACGTTTTGCAAGACCGCGACTTCATCGCAAAAACAGCACGTCGTGACTATAAAAACGGGTTCAGGGTCGGAGGCGCCAAACTGACCATCGACGGTTCGCCGCAAGGTTTCACCGCATTTCGTGACCGCCCCTACTACAAGCCACCCGTTGGTTATCGCGCCGATTACCTCGGGTACTCTGCAGCCAACGCCGAACAGGTGTTTGACGCTATCGACTGGGCGTTCACCAACAACATCCAGATCCTGACCCACGCAAATGGCGAGGGCGCTTCCGACATGCTGCTGGCAGCCATCAAGACAGCCCGCGAAAAGCATAGTGATGCTGACAGGCGTGCTGTACTGATTCACGGGCAATTCCTGCGCAAAGATCAGATTGCCACCCTCGACGAGCTGGATATTTTTCCGTCACTGTTCCCGATGCACACGTTTTACTGGGGTGACTGGCACCGCGACCGCACGGTCGGCCCAGTCAATGCCGACAACATTTCTCCAACCGGATGGGTACGTGAACGCGGCATGAAATTCTCGAGCCACCACGATGCCCCGGTCGCCTTCCCTGACTCGATGCGTGTGCTGTCTGCAACGGTTACGCGTCGCACGCGCTCGGGTGACATTCTGGGGCCGGACCAGCGCGTCGACGTTATGACCGCCCTGAAAGCCATGACCCTTTGGCCCGCATGGCAGCATTTTGAAGAAAGCACCAAAGGCTCGATTGAACCTGGAAAAATCGCTGACTTCGTCATTCTTTCAGAAGACCCGACCGCTATTGACCCGGAAAAACTGGCCAACGTAAAAGTGGCCCAGACCGTCAAGAAAGGCAAGGTCATCTTCACGCGTGACGAAACCAAACCACAGGCGTCAATCGACCCGACCGTAGCCATGGGTGATGTCATGACGAAAATGCTGGCCGGCTGGCAAACCCATGCTCAGAAGATCGGGCATGTTCACGGCCATGGGCCAGAACTGCTGATGGAGGCCATGCTGACAGGGCTGGCCCGAACCACGCCCCGCCAGAACCAAAGGTCAGACCTGAACTTCGATGGCCAGTTCTCGGCCCTGCGAATGTGACCTGAAGGCCGCCACAGCATGGGTCAGGAATTCAGTCTGGGCCTTCAGGTCGCGTACCGCTTGGGCAAATTCCTGCACCTGCATGGCGTTATGCTGAACGGTCTGGTCCATGTCATTCACGGCCTGGCTGATCTGACCGATACCTAACGACTGCTCTTGGGTAGCACTGCTGATTTCACTCATCAATGTGCCTACCTGGTTAGCCGCCCGAATCACGTTCTGAATGGCCTGCTCAGCCCGCGTTACAACATGCATGCCATCATCGACTTCCCGGGTCGTATGTTCAACCAGCCCCTCAATCTCTTTGGCGGCGTCAGAGCTGCGGGCGGCAAGACTGCGCACCTCGGCAGCCACAACCGCAAAACCTTTGCCCTGGTCCCCCGCCCGTGCCGCCTCTATCGAGGCATTGATGGCCAGAATATTGGTTTGGAACGCGATGCTGTCAATCATGGAAATGATGTCTTTCATCCTCGACGAGCTTTCAGAAATCTGGCGCATGCGCGTCACGACAGCATTCATCTGCTCGCTGGCCTTGCCGACCTCGGCCACCGTCGTGCGCGCAACCGCACTGGCATCCTGAGCGTGTTGCGTGTTGTTATGAACCGTCGTGGAAATTTGCTCCATGCTGGCAGCGGTTTGTTGCAGAGCCGCTGCCTGACTGTCGGTACGCGTAGCCAGATCTTCATTGCTGTGCGCAATAGAGGCAACTGCAGGGTAAACCTGGCCGATACCGGCATGAACATCACGTACGATACTGAGCAGCCCCTTTTTCATCGAGTCAAGCGCACCCGTCAGACGGGATATATCGCCACTGACATCGGTCGGGAGCTCGGCGGTCAGATTGCCCGCAGCAATCTGGAATGTGAATGTTTTCAGCGCCAGCAAGTGTTTGCGGCTGGTGCGGTGCTCCCACCAGGGCACCAAGGCAAAAACAGCGAAACCAAACGCTAACGCCCCTAAATGAAACGCCTGCCCGAACCAGGTACCGTCGAAGGCGGCCATATCGATAATTGTGACAAGAAATAGCAGCAACGCCAGCCATTCGAGTGCAAAAGCGCCCCAGGACGTATCCCCAAGGCCTGCCCAGAACCGGGCAAACGGCAAATTTCTTCGCAGAACCAGACCATTCTTGACGGTATAACGGGTTTCGCCCCGGTTGAGGCTGTCATAGGCCTGCTGGGCCAATGCCACCTCGTGGCGTGATGGCTTCACGCGCATGGAACCGTATCCCACCACCCGCTCGCCTTCCCGAATAGGCACAACATTGGCCCGCACCCAGTAATGATCACCGTTCTTGCGGCGGTTCTTGACGATACCGCTCCAGATACCACCGGCCTGGATGGTTGCCCAAAAGTCGGCGTACGCCGCTTCAGGCATGTCGGGATGACGCACCAGATTGTGCTCTTGACCAATAAGCTCGTGTAATGTGAACCCGCTAACCTCGACAAAGGCCGGGTTGGCGTAGGTGATGTTGCCGCGCAGGTCAGTGCGCGAGATCAGCAACTGGTTATCGTCAAAATCGTATTCGTGCTGTGAAACAGGTTGGTTGACGCGCATGTTTTTCCTGGAGGACGCCGGTTACGAAAACTGTTTATTGATGTGTTTTTATCAATTTTATCAATTTGAATTGATAAAACCTTTGATCAAACGCAATACCTGCTTCTTTTAAGACGCTATTTTAAAAAAATGAATTTTTGATAGAAACATCACTAAAATCAACTATAAAAATAAAAATAGTGTAATTTCTGAAGTTTGTACGAAACTCCGGGTGATAGAATCAGAACTCGTCTTGTTTTTTCCGGGTCAGCCCTTCATTACGCTCAATACAATTTTTGGCCTAATTCATGAACGCACCAGGTGGTCAAGTCATCTCTACCCGCGAAGCGGCCGACCGTCTCGGCGTGTCAGTACGCACGGTGCAGCTCTGGGTTGAGTCCGGCGTGCTCGATGCCTGGAAAACACCCGGTGGTCACCGGCGTATTCCACTAGCCCGGACTTTTCATCAGCCAAGTGATCCGAGCGTTTTTTGGCCGCTCTGGCTGGAGTCGTTCGCAGCGAAGACAAGATGATGGCGCGGATGGTGTTTTTGATGCCACAGGCGCAATTGCCCCAACCCCCATGGCTTTATAGCGTGCCGGGGACAGCACTTTTTCAGAACTACGGGGCCATGGCGTGTGCCGCGTGGGCGAACACGTGGCGCAAGGGATGGTGTGAGGCCAACAGGATTCGAACGCGCCGGGTATTGCGCACGATGGCCGCCCCGATCTTGAACAGTCGCACGCGGATGGTGGCGGCGCTGGCCCGTTCCAGTTCTGTGCCGCGCAAGGCCAATTCGCGCAGGCGCTGCATCAGGGTGTAGGCCAGCGCAGCCAGCAGCAGCCGGAATTGGTTAGCCGCAAATCGGTGGCAACTGGCGCGGGTGCCGAACAGGTCGAGCTGAGCTTCCTTGATGCGGTTCTCGGCCTCACCCCGGGCACAATACAGCTGGTCGTACAGCTGTACCGCATCGGCCTCAGAACCCGCAATGTTGGTGACGACGAAGCGCGGGTTCACGCCCTGGGCGCCGTATTCCAAGCGGGTGAGTACGCGTCGCGGTCGGTTCCAGGAGGCGGCCGCATAGATGAATTCGCTGACCAGGCGCTGTTTGGACCCGGTGCGTCGGTAGTCACGCTCGAGTACCTGTTCGGCCAGTTTTACACGCGCCTGAAGGCGGGTGTTGCGAGCCAGGCCGATGATGTACTGCACATTGGCCCGTTCGCACCAGCGCAGCAGCCGCTGACGACAGAACCCGGAGTCGCCCCGGATGATGATCTTCACCTGCGGCCAGACTTGACGCAGCCGCGTCACCAGCAGCCGCAGCACGGCCGACGCATGCCGGGCACCATCAATGCGGCTGGGTCGCAGCAGGCAGGCCAGCATCGACTGGCCGCAGAACACGTACAGCGGCAGGTAGCAGTGGTGGTCGTAATAGGCATGGAACTGTTTGAGTTCCTGTTCACCATGTAACGGGATATCCGAGGCGTCGACATCCAGAATCAACTCTTGGGGTGGGCTGGCAAAGCTGGCAATGAAGTGCTCGACCAGAACCTGATGCAGCGCCCGGGCATCGGCGCGGCTGGCACCGGTCTCGAGCCGACTGAGTGTGGGCGAGCTGGCCAGTGTCTGATCGCGCCCGACGGCCGTTTGCATCAACAGGTCCGAGCGCAGCGTGTCGTGATCGTTCAGGTCTTCGTAGCCGCAGCACAGGCCATACAGGCGCTGGGCGATGAGATCGCGCAGGCGGTGGCGAATCCGACCCCCGGCACGCCGATCGGTCAGGGCCTTGGCGGCCAGACGCGACAAACCGGTGCGTGCATCAATCTGTCGCAACAGCATCAGCCCGCCATCGGAACTGAGGTCTCCACCCTGGAAATTGGCCTGCAAATGACGGCGTCCAAGGCGCCCAAAGTTCAGCTCTTCAGTGGTACGATTTGGCATCGGCGCTACCTTCCCAAAATCTTGTTTCGCACCTCGATTTTATGCGGGCTTAAAGGTATGCGCCGATTCCTTTTGGTGAAATTTCCGGGCTAGAGTCCGTCGAGCTTATGCTGCAGCAACGCAATGGGCCTGGCACCACCTACACACCCGACACAGGGGCCGCCCTGCCCCGGAACCAGGCGCTTCGGGTTCTGGTCGTCGAAGATGACCCGCACTTGCAGGAAATTTACAAACTGGTTATTAGCAGTCTGCCCTTTACTGTCGAACTGGAAACCGCCGACGATGGTTATGGCGGCCTGATCAAAGCTGGTTCGAAGCGGCCTCATGTCATCATTGCCGACCTGATGCTGCCCGGCATGGATGGTTTCAGGATGATCAGATCTTTGCTCGACATGCCGGAAACCCGATCAACCACGATTTACGTCATTTCAGCCCTGACCTCTGCAGAAATTCAGGAGCGTGGTGGGCTGCCGGAAGGGGTACAAGCCATTGTCAAACCTGCTCCGCTGGCCCTTGTGATGCGCCTTCTATCCGACGAGCAGCGCAAATTGTCAGAGGCATCAGCCAGTGGCGGGGCACAGAGCCCACCACTAAACCCTTAACCCTTCGCCGCAAGGCTGGCCTTGACCTGACCCGCCAGGGCATCGACCTGCACCGGCCTGGCAAAGTAATACCCCTGCCCCTGGTCACAACCCATGGCCGCCAGAGCCTTGGCCTGTGCAGCAGTTTCGATCCCTTCGGCAACCGTACGGATTTTCATGGCCTTGGCCAGCGCCAGAATCATGTCCACAATGGCTTTCTGTTCAGGAGCTCCGGTCACACCGTCCGTGAAGCTCTTGTCAATCTTCAGATAATCGAACTCAAGACCATTGAGTGAGCCGAGCGACGAAAACCCGGTGCCAAAATCATCGAGCGAGAAGGTAAGACCTTCAACCTTGAGTGCCGCCATGATCGAACGTGCCCGACCAAAGTCGTTGACCAGCACACTTTCTGTCAGTTCAAGGTCAAGCCGGCTGCCGGGAAGGCCCGTCGCGGCCAGCGCATCGATCACCTGACGGGTAAAACCAGGCGCAAAGAACTGGTGGGCACTGATATTGATGGAGACCGGCACATCAAGTGTGCCCTTTTCACGCAACGACTGTACGGCCTGGCAGGCGCGAACCAGCATGGAGAACGTCCAGTTTCCGATAAGACCGGAACTTTCCGCCACCGGAATAAACTCGACAGGCGACACCGCACCCAGCAATGGGTCAACCCAGCGCATCAACGCTTCCATGCCAACCGGCTTTTGCGTGACCAGATCCGTTTTGAGTTGATAGACAAAATCGAGCTCGGAGCCGACACGGGCGGTTCTGAGCCGCTGCATCAAGAGCGAGCGGCGGGCAGCCTCTCGAGCGAATTCCGGGTCATAGTGTACCCACCGGGTGGTCGTTTGCGCCTTGGCACGGTACATTGCCAGATCGGCATGATGCAACAACGTCTCGGCAGTTTCTGCGTCTTCGGGATAAAGTGCACAACCCATCTTGCAGTCGACCATAACGTGAAAGGCGTCATACACCAGGGCTCGTTGATCGCGGCAGCCAGCCGTGAAGCATGCTCGTTCAGGTCGAACCGCGAGGCCACCTGAGGCAACAGCACCACGAACTCGTCCCCGCCGGCACGCCCCAGCAAAACCCCGTCCTCATTGAAAAGGCCCTTCAGACGTGCAGCAAACGCGGCCAGCACCTGATCACCGACACGATGGCCAAACTGATCATTGACTTGCTTGAATCCGGTGAGATCGACATACAAAAGACCCAGCATCGGATACTTTCCAGAGCCCGTAAACTGGCTGAGCTGATGAAAAAACGCATCGCGATTCAGGCAACCCGTCAGACGATCGTAAGCGGCCAGATGGGCGGCACGCTGCTGCAAGGCAACCCGGGCAGAAATGTCGTGACACACCCCGACATAGACATGATCACCATCGAGGTCCCCTTCGCCCAGGCTAAGATGCATGGGAAAAACCTCGCCGTTCTTGCGCAAACCGAAGACATCACGCCCACGACCCAGCACTTTGGGCAGACCGGATTGCTGGTAGGCCTTGATGTAGCCGTCGTGCAGGCGGGCGTCGGTTTCAGGCATGAGCATCTTGACGTTGTTGCCCACCATTTCGCTGGCAGCATACCCGAACACCTGCTCGGCGGCCCGATTGACCGCCAGAATGCACGCCTGGCTGTCAATGATGACCACAGCATCGGCAACGGCGTCCAGCAATGCCCGCACCACCCCGACAGAACTTTCGTGTATCAGTTGATTGATGGCCTTGTTCATTGAGTTCGGGCGATGGCAAGCGCACCCAGGCAGGAGAAATGGTTTATCATATTTTTCATTTTAATTGTAAATTTGCGTGTTGTTTTTAAATCTACTGCACGGCACAAACCAGGGAATGACGGCGTTTCAAATAATAACCTTTGAAACGGGACAACGGTTGAAAATGATGTTGCGGCAACCCATCAACATCCCCCAGCAAGCACATCAAAAGTTACAATAAAGTATTAAATTTTCGTTTTTCAGCTGGAATCCATCCGGGTGATGGCTAAACACAATGACATTACTGCCTGGTATGCGTCTGAAGGCCCCAATCCGTATCCGCTTGCATATCGTCGTGTTGCTTGCAGGAGTTTGGCTGGCTGTTGCCGGGTTCCTGACCTGGGACTACCACCAGGAACTGCAATCGGGCGCACGCCAATCGGCAACACTCAGCAAGTCGCTTGCAACGCACGCCGAACAGGTGCTGGATGACGCCGAACGGCTCGGTCACATCATTGAGGAAACCGTACGCACCTACGGCATCAACGCCACGCTTCACTCCTTCCTGCCGTCACAAAATACGGAACAGCAGCTCATCCTGCAGCTGTCACTGGTAGACACCTCCGGACGCCTGCGCTCTTCCACCACACCGGACTTCCAGGCGATTGATCTGTCTGACCGTGAACACATCAAGACCCATCTGAACAACGAAGCCTAGGGGCTGTTCATCAGCAAGCCACTGATCGGGCGGGCCAGTGGCCGGCCGTCAGTACAACTAAGCCGGGCCATTCGCGACACGAGCGGCGCATTGCTGGGGGTGCTGGTCATTTCCATTGATCCAGCCCAGCTGACCGAGCGCTATCGCAAGCTCAATATCGGGTCCAACGGGCTGATTGCCCTGGTGGGCACGCTTGACGGTGTGGTGCGACTGGTCCGCAGCACGAACCGCATTCCGGGAATTGAGCCAGGCACCATCAGCCCTGCGCTGCTGAATTGGGCCAATCTCGGGGCTGCCAGTGAAAAAACCGTCACTGCGCCACCGTCAGCCACCGCAGACGCTTCGCCCCCGGCTGCCCAGGCCTTTCAAACCGAAGCCTTGCTGCTCAGCGGCACCAAGGTACCGCGTTATCCTCTGGCCGTCGTGGTTGGCCTGTCACGGGATGAGCAGCTTGCGCCTTATCATCTGCGCAAAACCGTACTGATCGGGGCCACATTGATCCTGACCCTGTTCGCCTTCATTGGCGAATTTCGTCAAGCCCGCCTGGTACGCCACGCGGAAGAATCCGACTATCAATTGTCACAGGCTCTGCGCAAGGTTCTGGCGCGTGAACGTCGCGTTGCCGACCTCTTTCGGGCCATCCCCGACCCCGCAATTGCATTTGCCCGCGACAGTCATCGTGTCACTGGCTTTAATCCACCGATGCTGCGCCTGACCCGAATGGATGCCACGACCATTGAAGGCGCAGATCTGGATACCTTTACCCGGGGCGTTTTTGCGGCCGATGTCAGCCCCGACCGCGACGAACGCATGGCTGCCCTGCGCGGTACCCTTGAAGACGCCTTGCGCCTGGGCCCCGAAGACGACGCCAGATGCTTTGACATCCAGATCGATACCCCGGCCCCTCTTGTTTACGAAGTGCGCATTGAACCCATGGACGACGAGCCCTCGGGCATGCTGGTTTTGCTGCGCAACATTACAGCCCAGCATCGGCTGGAACGGATGACCAACGACTTTGCCGCTACCGCAGCACACGAAATGCGCACGCCGCTGGCTTCTATCCTTGGGTTCAGTGAGCTGTTGGCTGCCGGCCTGATTTCCGAGAACGAACGGCCCAAAATTGCCGAACAAATCTACCGTCGCGCCAAGAGCATGTCAGAACTGGTCAACGACCTGCTGACCCTGACCCGTCTTGAAACAGGCAAAGGCGGGGGCCAATTCACTGCCTTTGACCTGCGCACCATCATTGAGCCTCTGTTACGCCAGATACCCGACGCAGCGCCCTCGTTGACGCTGGATATCCCCCCGACGCCGGTTCCCGTTATGGGCAATGTCTTTGAGCTGGTTACCGCACTTCGAAATGCCGTTGAGAACGCGTTCAAATACGGTGCCCCCGAAAAAGGCATCGCGCTTCGCCTGTGGGCCGATAACGAACATGGCCAGGCACGGCTGGTGGTAGCCGACCAGGGGCCGGGCATCGCAGACGACGATATCCATCGCGTTTTCAAACGGTTTGTACGGCTGGAAGCGGGCGGAAACCTTGAGGGGTCAGGCCTGGGCCTGCCACTGGTTCGCGGCGTTCTGCAGCACCACAAGGGGTGGGCCTGGGCGGAATCAGCACCTGGTGAAGGTTTCAAACTGCACATAGCTTTGCCGCTGTACGCAGGGTTGCCTTCATCAACCACCATCCCTGCATCACCAGACCCCGCAAACTGACCTCACATCAACCCGACCTGCCGACCATGTCCCGAGCCATCAAAAGCCTTTATACCGCCATGCTGATCAGGGCGCTGATCCTGACCGCCATCTCTGTCGGTCTGATCGCCCTTGGGCTGTACCAGGCCGTCATGCTGCCGGAAGAACGCGACCAGAAGATGACAGCCGCGGAGCTGGCCATCAAAGGGCTGGAACTGCGCCTGGGCTCCAAAGAGGACTCCGTCATCACCATGGCTGCCGCGCTTGCGCGCGACGACCGGATCAAGGACGGCCTGCTGAATGGCAATCGTGAGCAGCTGGTCGAAGTGATCAGCGACATCCAGGCCGACTACTCGCAGATCAGCACCTACCGGGGTGTGCGGGCACAGGTTCTCGACACGGACAGAATCATTCTGGCGCGTTCGTGGGACCCTGCATTTTTGGTGAAAAAGGCCCTCACCCGCTTGGCCCTCAGGTCCTGGGACAGAAGTTTGCCCAGGCCCGCTTTGGCGTCGGCAATGCCGGACCCGGTATCATCGGTTTTGCGCCGGTCATGAACGGCAACGATGTCATTGGTCTGGTGTCGGTCACTCAAGGCATCAGTTCGGTCGTTCGCGAGCTCAAGCGACGCGACATCGACTGGGTCATGGTCATTGATGAAAACAGCATCGTCAAACGCAACCAGGCCCCCTTCCTGCGGTGTATCGCGACAATCTCGTGATCGCACCCGGCCAGCGACTGGCACACCCGGAATGGTTCGAAACCGCCGATGTGCAATGGGTCAGTCGCCACTGGGACCAGATCCTTGCACTGACAGCACCCGAGATCATCGGCGACCGCCTCGTGGTTGTGCGAAAGGTACTGGATGAGTCGGATAACCTGATCGGACGCCATGTTCTGCTCAGTGACGCCGCACCTATTCAGGCTCGCATTCATGAGTTTCGCAAGTATCTGTCATTGGTGGTGCTGAGCCTGGCGTTGCTGATGATCATGGTGGCGTCGGTCTTGCTCTGGGACGTACGACGTCGGGTGGTGCAGCCACTGCGCGCCATGACGCAAACGATACACCGCGCCATACAGCGCCAGCGATTCGACGAGCCCGTGCGCGTGACCCGCAGCGACGAAATCGGTGAAGTGAAAAGCAGCTTCAATGCCTTGCTCAAGAGCCTGCGCACCGCCCTTGACGAAGCCAACACCGCCGTCGAGCATGTGGCCAAAGGTGACTTTTCAGCGCAGATGCATGGCCAATACGCCGGCAGCCTGCACGAACTGCAAACCGGGATCAATCAGGCCATCAACGATTTGAGCCGCACGCATACGGCATTGGTTGAGGCCAGCAACGCCAAGAGCATTTTCCTGGCCAACATGAGCCACGAAATCCGTACCCCCATGAATGCCATCATCGGCATGTCGTATCTGGCCCTGAAAACAAACCTGAGTGCCGAGCAGCGCGAATATGTTCAGCGCATTCACGACGCCGGCACGTCCTTGTTGCAGATCATCAATGACATTCTCGATTTTTCAAAAATAGAAGCCGGCAAAATGGACCTGGAAACCGTACCGTTTCAGGTCAGGGATGTGCTGTCAAATGCGCTGGCCATGGTCAGGCACCAGGCTGATGAAAAAGCCCTTTCACTGGTGCTGGACCTGCCAGAGTTCAAGGGTGCGGCCAGTTCCGGCACGTTTCTGGGCGACCCGTTACGCCTGAGCCAGGTGCTGACGAACCTGCTGTCCAATGCCGTTAAATTCACAATGTCGGGCTCGGTTCGGCTGAAGCTGGCCATCACGAGCGCCGACGACGACATTCCTGTGGGTCTGGAATTTTCAGTTGAAGACTCGGGCATTGGCATGACCCCGAACAAATTGGCAAGCTTTTCCAGGAATTCAGCCAGGCCGATGAATCGACCACGCGCAAGTTCGGTGGCACCGGCCTGGGGCTGGCCATTTCACGCCGCCTGGTAACACTGATGGGCAGCGATATTGCCGTTCGCAGCGAACCCGGAAAAGGCTCACGCTTCAGCTTTCACGTCACACTGGCCCCGGTGTGCGAAGTCGGCAGACCCGACACCTCCACTGCCGACAGCGACACCCTCGATGGCATGCAGGTTTTGCTGGTCGAGGACAATAAAGTCAATCAGATGCTGGCACGCAAACTGCTTGAGGCGAAAGGTGTACAGGTAGACATCGCCAATGACGGACAGCAGGCGCTGGATCGGCTGAATGAGACCGGACCGGCACACTATGACTGCGTACTGATGGACCTTCAGATGCCGGTCATGGATGGCTACACGGCCACGCAGCGATTACGCGCACTGCCCGAGTTCGGTGCCCTGCCGATTATCGCCATGACCGCCCATGCCATGGCCGAAGAAATCGAACGCTGCGCCGCACTGGGAATGAACGGCCACGTGACCAAGCCGATCCACCCGGCAACGCTGTACAACACCCTTAAACCCTTGCGTCGCAAAGCGTCCTGAACCCGGGCCGGAACGGTGTGACAAGGGCAACCGGCAGCAAAGGCCACCGTTGAGGCGACCTTTGACGCAGCGCATTATTCAGCGATTGCCATGATTTCCTGGGCCCAGGCCACACTAGCCAGATAATCACCGTTCAGCTGGTCCAGACGGCTGATACCCTCGCGATCCAGACGTGCCTCTTCGAAGGCCAGCACCAGTGTCAGCACTTTACCCAGTTCGCCCTGGCGCCTTAACAAGGCGTCTTCAAGCACCGGGTCCAGACGAGCCTCTTTAAGCAACGCCTCGAGCGGCGTACCTTCGATTTGTTCCATCATGGAAAAAACCGGCGGTGAACGCGGTATCGGGATCAACACCCCGGGCATGACGGGCCAGACGCCGCGCCATGGCCGCGCGGACCAATGCCTTGAGCACCAGAAACCGCTTCACCGGCTCGTTATGCGCCAACAGCAGCGTGACCGTCAGGGCACGAATCTTGTCGAAACCCAGCATCATGATGACTTGCTGCAGCTTGGTAACACGATGCAAACGTTCACCGGACGCTGCGTTGGCACGTTTGAACAGTAACGCGCACAAATGCGGATCTTGCACGAGCAAGGCTTCGATACGCTTCAGGTCGGGGTTGGGCAGATACAATTCGCGCAGCAATTGCAAACTGGCGGCCCGGTTCCCTGCACGCTTGATGGCCCGCCCCGCCACCGGGTGAGCAATCGCATAAAAATCACCCTGGAAATAACTGAACGGCAAATCGCGACACTGCTCGTACTGTTCAAGCGTCTGCAGGTGACAGGCCAGCAGACTGACATGTTCCCGAGCGTAACGCCTGACCTTGTCAACCAGACCCGCCGTGTCACGCACATCAATGCGTACAACCTGTACCTGCTCGAGCAAGGCTTCGGGGCTGCGGTCGATCAGGACATCATCAGCCAACAGTGTATAGCCTTGTTCGCGCAGGCTCCCCAGCGCGGCAAATACGGCAGCATCCGGCTCGAGACTGTCAGGCAAGACCACCATGGTTTTATCTGCAGGCAACAGCATGATTTCGGGCTCAAGCACCCACTGCACAGGTACCGGAACCAGCAAACTGCGCGTGCCCACCAGCGCAGCCAGACCGATTTCATAAAAGGCGGTAACGTAAGCTCGCGCCGATGCACGCAAGCCATCGGCACCCGGCTCGGCGCCTTCGGCAGCCACCTCATTGGGACGATACAAAAGCTCATCGGCAACGTGATTGAACTGACGATCGCAAACGGGTTGCAGGGCGATGCACGAAGAGGCCTGAGTGACAGCAGACATGACGACCCCTATGCCGACAAACGTTGTTCAAGTGCCGGCGCAAGTGTTGCAACAGCAGAGCGCAAGGCGTCAATGGACGGTTCGTCGGGCCGACCTGACTTGGCCTGCTGCTCAACCGCTGCGGCAGCTTGCATGGCCGCATCGGCACAAAAGGTGGCCAAAAGCCCCTTGAGCGTGTGCGCCGTTCGAGCAACGCCCGCAAAGTCGCCTGCGGCAAGATCGGTGTCAAGCGCACCAAGATAACCGGGCAATTCTTCGAGAAACATGGCAAGCACCGACCGGAGCAGGTCTTCCTCGCCACCCAGAATTTCGACCGCACGGTCCCAGTCGTAAAGCGTTGTGTCGTTTGTCATCGTAAGTTTTACTGAAGGTTCTGGATCGGAAACCGCTTCGGACGCCTGGGTGGCACCTGCGGCCGTTTCGGTAGCCACGGTATCAAGCAGGCTGTCCAGGGAAATACGGGACTGCCAGGCGACCTGATCGGCCGCAAACGCATCGAGCACACGACGTATTTCAGCCTCGAGGCGTTCAAGATTGGCGGGCTTGGCCACACAACCATTCATGCCCGCATCAAAATACACGGCCTGATCGGCAGGCCCCGAGTTTGCCGTCATGGCAATAACAGGCACCGGCGCCCGCCCTTCGCTGGCCTCCCATTGGCGAATCGTACGCGTGGCTTCAACACCATCCATCTCGGGCATCATGATATCCATAAGCACCAGATCGAATGACTGCTGAACCCATTGCTGAACGGCCCGTTGACCATTCGGCGCTACCGTTGTCTGCATACCCAGCTTGTCGAGCAGGCGTACCGCCAGACTTTGATTGACAGGGTTGTCTTCAGCCAGCAACACACGTAAACCGTGCAGCGGCAAACCGGCACCTGCCGCGCCTTGCGCCGACACCCGCACCCCGGAAGATGCAGGCCCAGTACGCGTCGCAGTTCTTGCAACGTTACCGGCTTGGTGAGATAACCGGGCAAACCCAGCGCCTTGCAACGGCGGGCATCACCGGACTCGGCCGACGCCGTTGCCATCAGGATGCACAGTTGCCCGGCATGGGCCTGCAACAATTGTGCCGCTGTATCGTAGCCGTTCGTACCCGGCATGTGCGTATCGACCATGACCAGATCGTAGGGTTCGCCCCGCTGCGCTGCAAGCCGCGCCTTGAAAACGGCCTCGGGGCCTGAAGTGGCGACATCCGGCTTGCCATTCAGGATTTCGAGCATGGCAACCATCACCCGCCGGTCAAGCGGCTCGTCATCAACCACCAGAATGCGCTTGCCCGACAGGTTGACCGGGTCATCGCCCGGCGACAACACGGGCTCACAGCGCTCGAAGGGCAGCTCAATGGTGAATACCGAGCCCTGACCCGTCTGGCTGCTGACGCGGATGCTACCCCCATCAGCCCGACCAGCTCCCGGGAAATAGCCAGCCCCAGCCCGGTACCTTCGAATTGACGCGTGGCCGAGTTGTCGATCTGCACGAAAGGATCAAAGATTGTGGGCAAACGTGCGGGTTCGATGCCAATACCGGTATCAATGACCTGAAAGGTGTACACCGCCCGCGCGTCAGTGACATCGTGGGCCGAGACGTTAAGGTGAACGGAGCCGGTTTCCGTGAATTTGATGGCATTGCCCAGCAGATGATTCAGCACCTGCTGGAAACGGGCGGGATCGAGTCGTACAAACCGGGGCAGATCATCGTCAAAGTTGTAGCTGATGACCAGATCGCGGGACCAGGCCCGTGGCGCCAGTGCCTTGACCACCAGACCAACGAGCTCGACCAGATCGGTCGGCTCGGGCTGCAGGTCAAGACGTCCGGACTCGACTTTTGACAGGTCGAGCACATCGTTAAGGATTTGTAGCAGGCTGTGGGCCGACAGCCGGGCCAGGTCAAGGTATTCACGCTGCTGGACAGTGAGTTCGGTTTCAAGCAGCAAATCAAGCATGCCCATGATGCCGTTCATGGGCGTGCGAATTTCGTGGTTCATGACGGCCAGGAAACGATTCCTGACCCCGCCGGTGGCGGTGGCTTCGTAGAGCTTTTCGAGATCGCTGCCGTTACGCATGAGTAGGCCTTTGCATTGCGTCAGGACGCCGGCTTGAGTGCCTGGCTTTGTGCATTGTAATTTTGCACGAACGACAGCAAATCGGCTGCCGGCATGGGCCTGCCCAGAAAATACCCCTGGATTTCGTTGACGCCCAAGGCGTCAAGGTAATCGCGCTGGCGTTCGGTCTCGACACCTTCGGCAATGGTGGTGAGGCCCAGCCCGAGGCACAACGACGTCAGCGCCCGCACAATGGCGCGATCGCGGCGCCCCCGTGCCAGATCAGTGACGAAAGCACGGTCGATTTTCAAGGTATTCAGTGGAAAACGCAGCAGATATTCAAGCGATGAGAAGCCGATGCCGAAATCGTCAATGGCAATCTTGAAGCCCGCATCGCGCAACTGGTTAAGCTGGGCAATCGTGGCCTGCGGGTCACCCATAGCCATGCTTTCGGTAATTTCCAGCTCGATGAAGGCCGGATCAGCCCGGGTTTTACGTGCAAGCGTTTCGACCAGCAACGGCAGGTTGGCCTGCTGAAACTGGGCGGGCGACAAATTAATACCCACGCGCAACACCACACCTTGACGCGCCCAGGCAACCTGCTGGCGGCAACCTTCGCCCAGCACCCATTCACCCAGCACGTTGATGAGCCCCATTTCTTCGAGCACGGGTACAAATTCGGCCGGCGACACAAAACCGCGTTCGGGTGTCGACCAGCGCACCAGCGCCTCGACACCCACAACCAGACCACTGGCCAGATCAAGCTGCGGCTGATAGGCCAGCTGAAACTCTTCTTGCTCGATGGCACGGCGCAAATCATTTTCAAGCAACAGGCGCTTGCGCACGGTGTTGTCGAGTTCATCGCGATACAACGCAAGTGTCAGTGGTGCAGTTCCGGTCTGGGCATTGCCCAGCGCGCTGATCGCCATGCGCAACAGCGTGAGCGGCTGCAAGCCAACCTTGTGAGGTACCAGCCCTACGCCCGCGTTGAACCGCAGGAAAATTTCACGACCCTCGATGGCCCAGGCACGGTCCAGCCCCTGGAAACGGGCCTCGAGCACCGATAACGAACTTGCCGCAGAAAGATCGGAATCAACGGGCAGCAGGACGGCAAACTGGGCCCCTTCAAGACGCGCACAAAACGCACCATCACCCGCCAGTTGCCGCAATTCGTTACCGACCAGACGCAGCAGGGTTTCCGAGACCGCTTCACCATACGCATTGCCAATGGCCTGAAACCGCTGGATTTCAAACACCACGATGGCCTGCATGAGGTAGGCGTCAGGCGACTCGATCCATTGCTTGAGTGTCGCCAGAAAGAGCTTGCGATTCGGCAAACCAGTGACAACATCGTGATAGTTGAGGTAATCGGCCTGCAGCTCGAGCGACCGCTGGCGGGTCAGGTCTTGCAAGGCACCATTGATTTGACGGCCATCGTTATCTTTTTGACCGACCAGCCGGATAACGTGTTCGGTTCCCGTCACATCCGCGCAGCGGACTTCAAGATCGAGCGCGGCATCGTTATGCACTGCACTGCCGATGACATCCAGATAACGCTTGCGGTCGGCAGGCACCAGATAACGCGCAAAAGCTTCGGCACGATCGGGCAAGGGTGACAGCCACGGCAGCAGTTGCGATGTGTGGTCAGCCCAGGCCAGTTCGCCGGTAGCAGGCGTGTATACCCAGTACACCAGACCGGCCAGCATGCGGGCGTTGTCGTGCTGCTGCTGCACCCGGCGCAAGGTTTGCTCGCGCTCGGCATCGCGCAGGGCGTAACGGATGCGCTGCACCAGTAAAGGCAGATTGATCGGTTTGGCGACAAAATCGCTGGCGCCCGCATCGAACGCCTGATTAATGGATTCGTAGTCGTCGGAACCCGTCAGCATAATGACGGGGGTGGCCTGCCCGATGTCAAGGCCACGAATGGCCCGACAGCTGTCGAAACCATCCATTTCAGGCATGTTGACGTCCATCAGGACAAGATCGGGACGTTGCGCAATGAACTGCTCAAGCCCCTGACGGCCATCTGCGGCCTCCAGAACCTTGTACCCGGCTTTGGCCAGCCCCGCGCGCAACAGCACGCGAATAGGCAAGGCATCGTCGACAACCAGCACCAAAGGCTGCAATTCAGCCATTCCGTTTCCCCGTTAAAGCGCCAGTATTGATTTTACCTGCCCTGCTGCCCCTGATACCGGGGCAGCCAAGGATTTTTAGGCGATGCACGGTGAACCGGCGACAACCTAAAACGAACCGGCTGCCGTTACCCGGTTGCGACCATTGCTTTTCGATTGATAAAGGGCCGCATCTGCGCGCGCAAAGAGTGCATCGGCAGGCTCCTGCGCCTTCAGACTGGCAACACCGCACGAAAGCGTGACGGTGCCAACCCCATCTGAACGATGAGCCTCAACGCCCGCGCGCAGGCGCTCGGCCAGGTCTTTGCCTGCACCCAGGTCACAATCGTTAAGTACGACGACAAACTCTTCGCCCCCCAGCGAATCACGGCATCAGACGCACGTACCGTACCCCGCAAAATCGTGGCGACATCCATGATGACCTGATCGCCGGCGAGATGGCCAAAACGATCATTGACCTGTTTGAAGAAATCGATGTCGCACACGATGAGGGTAAGGTCGGTACCCAGCGCCCGGGCACGCTGATGGGCCTCGGCCAGCAACTTTTCGCCATACCGGCGGTTATACAAGGCCGTGAGCTTGTCTTCAGACGCTTCATGCAGCAACCGGGCTTCACGTTTGACTCGTTCGGACACGTCCTTGCTGACGCTGACGTAATGAGAAACCTTGCCGTTATCGTCGTAAAGGGGGAAATATTCTGCTCGACATGGTACAGCGAGCCGTCGCGACGCTTATTGACAAAGGTGGCACTGAAATCCTGGCCGCTGGCCAACGCTTCACGCAGCGCGTCGTAAAACGCCTTGCCATGCTGGCCTGAACGCAGCATGGCCGGGGTCTTGCCAACCAGTTCGTCAACCGGATAACCCGTGACGCTGGCAAATGCCGTATTGGCAAAAATAATTCTGGAGCAGGTGTCCGTCAGGACCACCGGCACACTGGTGACATCAAGCGCCCGTGCCAGCAACTGCACCTTGCGTTCGGCTTCGCGAAACGCGGTAAGGTCTTGCTGTACCGAAACATAATTCGTAATGACACCCGCCTCGTCACGAACCGGGGAAATGTTCCAGCGCACGATATACGGGGAACCGTCTTTGCGATAGTTAACGGTGGAACCATCAAAATGCCGACCCGTTTTCAGGCATTCACGCAAATGCGCAATGACCTCGGGGTCAGTATCCGGCCCTTGCAACATTTTCAGGTCATGGTCCCTGATTTCGTCAAGGGTATAGCCCGTCATTGAACAAAACGCAGGGTTGGCAACCAGCACCTTGCAACCACCGCGCACATCGGCATCGGTGATAACGATGGCGTTCCACGACTGCATGACCGCCATTTCGAAGATTTTTTGCTGTGCGTCGCTCATGAACTGCTGACAAAGACCAAACAAACGGTAACGATGACATTAACGTGCCGGACTCTGACTATACCCCATCAGGGTTTTCCACGAGCACGGATTTCAGCGTTTCAATAAAGGCCAGAGTGCGCTGCGGCAACAGTCGCCGACCCGGTGTCACGCACCAGACCACCGTGGGCGGCAGCTCCCATTCCGGCAAGATGCGTAGCAGTTGCCCTTGCCCGACCAGCCCCTGGCGAATGTCGCCGAGATCCCCACGATACCCAAGCCGTTGGCCGCCAGCGCCTGCTGCAGCCCGATCGAATTGGCACACAGCAAGTGCAGCGGCAAGCCCTCCCAACGGGCACTGCCCGACGACAGCCGCCAGGCCTGCTGCTCACCCCCGCTGGTCACCAGTACCAGCCCGGTATGGCCCTGCAAGTCGGCAGGAGCCATCGGCGTGCCCCGCTGCGCAAGGTACCCCGGACTGGCATACAGCCCATTGCGCAATGTAATGATGTGGCGAGCCACCAAGGCACTGTCGTCAGGCAGCTGGGTTGCCACACGTACGGCCAGGTCAAAACGCTCGGTAATCAGGTCAACACGCCGGGATGACAGGTCAAGCTCGAGCCGGACATCGGGGTATTCGCCTGAAAAGCGGGAAATAACCTTGACCAGGTTCAGTTCATTGAACTCGGGTGGCAAAGACACCCGCAGCAGGCCCTGCGGCCGTAACTGGCGATGCAAGGCCAGCGCCTTGGCGGCTTCGGTGTCATCCACCAGGCGGCGGGCATATTCGAGCATGCTTTCACCAAATTCGGTGAGTGCGAGACGACGCGTGCTGCGCTGCATGAGACGCTCACCAAGGATATTTTCAAGATCTGAAATCCGGCGGGACAACGTTGACTTGGGAAGACCCGCCAATTCTGCCGCCCGCGTGAAACTGCCCGCGTCGACGACATGGGCGAAAAGGATCAGGTCATTGGCATAAAGGGCAATCGCTGACATGGGCAACCCAATTGTTCCATAAATGGAACTATTTTATCTATTATATGTATTTTTCCCCATTTTTATTTCTAATAGAATGGCGACATTGCCGTTAAAAACCTCAGGAATCGTCATGATCAGTCGCTATACCCATACCGCCATTTTCTTGCACTGGCTGATTGCCCTGGCCCTGGCTGGCACGTTTGCCCTGGGGTTTTACATGGCCGATTTACCGCTGTCGCCCAACAAGCTCAAGCTGTATTCATGGCATAAATGGGCTGGCGTCACACTGCTTGCCGTGGTCGTGATACGACTGGCATGGCGCCTGACTCACCGCCCCCCGAGTTTCCACCCGGCATGAGCCGCATGGCGCAACTGGCCGCCCACACGGGGCACTGGGTGTTGTATGCGCTGATGCTGCTGATTCCCGTCAGCGGTTGGCTCATGAGTTCGGCCCAAGGCTTCCCGGTGGTGTGGTTCGGGGTGGTACCGCTACCCGACCTGGTCGCCAAAAACAAAGAGCTGGGCGAACTTCTCAAGACAATCCATGTCGTACTGAACTACACCCTGCTGATTGCCGTTATTGGCCACATTGGTGCCGCATTGCATCATCAGTTGGTGAAAAAGGATAAAACCCTGAACCGCATGCTGCCCGGACGCAACCCTTAATCTGTGCAGACGCAATACGCAAGCTTTCTGTACGTAACACGTGATCACAGGCAACCCGCCTTGATCACGACCCGCAATTTTTTAATCACGAACTGCAACCCGGTCTGCTGATTATCTTTTATACGCAGAACTTATTATGAAAAACATCTTCACACACACACGGGTCCGCCCCGCCCTTCTGGCCGCAGTACTGGGTCTGGCGTTGTACGGCAACGCCGGTGCAGCAACCTACACAACGCTGGACAGCGCGGCCAGCAAGGTTTCATTTGGCTATAGCCAAATGAATGTCGACATGACCGGCGGGTTCAGTGAAGTCAAGGCCACAGAATTGCAATTTGATCCGGCCACACCCGACACGGCCAGGATTGCGCTGGAAATTGCCCTCAAGGGCGTCGATGCAGGTTATGCGGAAGCCAACACTGAACTGGCCAAAGACGAATGGCTGAATACAGCGAAATTCCCTCTGGCCTCATTCACCGCCAGGAAAGTGACAGCGCTGGGCGACAACCGCTTCGAAGCCGCTGGCGACCTGGTCATCAAGGGCAACACCCGCCCCATCACCGTGCCGTTTACTGTCACGGAAACCGCAGATAATGGCGTGTTCAAAGGGCAGTTCACCCTGCAGCGTTCTGACTTCAATATTGGCGAAGGCCAATGGAAAGACTTCAGCATTGTTGCCGATAACATCACCATCACCTTCAGCCTTGTTGCAAAACCCTGAACCATTCAAACGCCACTTCAGCCTTGCTGCAACACCCTGACCCACTTCTTACCAACCAGGAGTTTCCATGAAAAAAACACTGATCGCCGCTGCATTTGCCGCCTTCTTTGCAGGCCAGGCCATTGCCGCCCCCAAACCTACACCATCGATCCGACACACACCTTCCCGCGGTTCTCGTACAACCACATGGGGATGTCCAAGCAGATTCTGCGTTTCAACCAAACCACAGGTACCGTCGTTCTGGACAAAGCCGCCAAGCAAGCCGAAGTGGATGTCACTATCGACATGAACTCGGTTGATACCGGCGTTGAGGTCTTCAACGGTCACATCAAAGGCGCTGATTTCCTTGACACCGCCCAGTTTCCAACCGCCACTTTCAAATCGACAAAAGTCGTCTTCGAGGGTGACAAACCCGTCAGCATTGAAGGCAATCTGACCATCAAGGGCATCACCAAACCGGTCACGCTCAAGGTCACGTCCTTCTTCAATGGCGAGCATCCCATGCTCAAAAAGAAGCGGTTGGCGCCAACGCTGAAACCGTCATCAAGCGCAGCGAATTCAACGCCGGAAAATTCGCTCCTGCCGTCAGCGATGAAGTCACCATCGACATCGCGCTGGAAGCCATCGTCAAGTAAGACAAGACGCTGTTGCGGCGCAACCCGGTTGCGCCGCTGCTGTAACGCTACGGTCACACGCAACCCCTATCATGTCGACATTCTGGCCTGTCTGGCTACCCTCAGGCCGTTTCCATGTATCAGCGTACCGAGACCGTCATCGTGACCCCTCAATTCGACGCGTTGTCTGCCCCGCGGGTCGCAACACAGCGGCCAACCGCAGAACTTCTGATCATCAGGGTGCCTGCGATCACTTCCGACATGACCAATGCCGAAGTCATGGACACCTTCGGTGAGCATCGCGAACTGGTCAGTTTGCCCGTACTTGAACGCGGCAAGCCCATTGGCCTGATCAGCCGGAATATTTTCATGTCGCAGATGTCGCGCCCGTATTATCGGGAACTGTACGAAAAGAAAAGCTGCATCGCATTCATGGACAAGGCCCCGCTGATTGTCGAGGCCGACACACCGATTGAAACATTAGCTGCCCGCGCCGTCGCGTCCGGCGACAAGACACTGGTTGATGGCTTTCTGATCGTTCAGGACGGCGCATTTGCCGGCGTAGGCGCAGGGCTCGACCTGATGCAGGTACTGGTCGACCTGCAAACCGAAAAAACCGCCAGGTCATGCAAAGCATTGACTATGCCAGCACCATCCAGCGCGCCATGCTGAATGAATCGCTGGGTGCCATGAAAACCACCTTGAGCGATGTCGATATCGTGTGGGAACCACGCGATATCGTCGGCGGCGATTTTATCACTTCCAGCCCTTTGACGATGGCTGGTTTGCCGCGATTGCTGACTGCACTGGTCACGGTGTGCCCGGTGCCTTTCTGACACTGATTGCATCGTCAGCGCTACGCCATGCACTTGACCAGAACGGCCCGCGCGACCCGGCACGGCTTATGGCGCAAGTCAGTCAGGGCATCAAGCAAGCCTTGGGACAACACGAACCCAGCGCGAATATGCAGGCCTCGAATGACGGCATGGATGCCGTATTTTTCTGGTTTGACACTGGCTCACGCACGCTGACAAGCGCACACGCCAAAATGCCCCTGTTCATTCTGGCACCCGGCCAAGCCAGCGTACAGACACTGGATGGCGAGCGGACTGGTCTGGGCTATGTGGACACCCCCACCGACATGGTATGGAAAAACCACACCACCGTACTGGATCCGAAAACCCTGGTGTGCTGCTCTACCGACGGTCTGACCGACCAGATCGGTGGCCCCAAGAACATTGCTTTTGGCAAACGCCGTCTGCGACAGGCCATCTTGGGGTATCACCCTTGCCCGCCGCTGAAATCACACGGCTGATCAAGCTTGAACTGCGCACGTACCAAGACCAGCACTCGAGACGCGATGACGTTACCTTTCTGGCGTTCCGCGTTGACTGACACGACACACCCTGAGCTTTTCGCAAATGACCCCGAACGTATTGATCAACCCCAAGAACCGCAGCCGCCACTGGCGCATCTTATGTGACTGCATCGGCGACCGTGACATCGTTTTTTACTATGAAGGCTATTTCTCGCAGGCGATCATTGCCGCCGTGGCTGACGCCGTAAAATTGCGCACGGAGTACGTGGGCGCCACCAACAGCACGCGACGCAAGCTGTTTTCATCATTTATTGAAATGACACAGAACATCATCCACTACTCGGCCGACGCTTACGCCCAGAATGACGGCGCAAATTTCGACCATGAAGTCCGACATGGCTCCATCTGCATTTCGACAGAAGCGGACCACTTCTACCTGCACTGTGCCAACCCCATTCGTAACGATGTGGCACGCCAGCTGCGTCAAAAACTGGATCATCTGCGCACACTGACGATTGACGAAATCAAACGCGAATACAAAGAGATGTTGCGTGCCGATACCGCAGAGGAAAGCAAGGGTGCCGGTCTGGGCCTGTTAACTGTCGCACGCGATGCCAGCGCCCCGCTCGAGTTCGAGTTTTTGCCTATCACCGATAGCGACAACGTCCTTTTTTACCTTAAGGCCACCATCTGAGTACCGGGCCCGTATTGACCGGGCCGATACACCCTTGAGACTGTGGAATCATGACCGAACTTTATATTGCCGCCACCGCCAGCTCTCCCGAAATTGACTTCCGTTTCAGCGAACGGCACCTGTCGATCAAGGGCGAGGCCTACCCCGAAAACGCCGCCCTGTTCTGGGGGAAATCATCACGGCCGTCCGCGAGTTTCTGGCCAACGACGGCAGTTCAGCGCCCATCACGGTCGATGTTGCGCTGGCCTACTTCAACAGTTCGAGCACCAAAATGTTGTTTGCCCTGTTTGACGCGCTGAATGAAAAAGCCGGCGACGGCACCCCTGTCGTGCTGAACTGGTTTCACGATGAAGATGACGACACCATCTACGAATTCGGGCAAGAACTGTGCGAGGACTTCACTGATCTGACCTTTCATGATCATGCATTGCAAGGCTGACCGTGGACAAAGATTTGTTTGAACTGGAAATGGCGGCATTGGCCGACGCCCAGTGCCACTGCGGCAAACCCTGCACTTGAGGCTGGCACCTATCGTGAAGCCTTGCTTGAACTGACCCAGAACTACCGGCGCCTGATGCGGGAAACCCACCGGCTGATCCGCCATGGCGACCGCACTGAGGCCGAGCTGAATGCCGTCAACCTGAAACTTCAGCAACTGAGTTCTGAGCTGGATTACAAGGCACGGCATGACACCCTGACCGGCAGCCTGAACCGGGGCGCCGTCTTCGAGGAAGCCCAGCGCTTCCTTCAGGATCAGCCCCTTTCACTGGTCATGCTGGACATTGATTTTTTCAAGCGCATCAACGACACCTTCGGTCATCCCGCCGGCGATGCTGTAATTCGCGAGCTGGTGAAGCGCCTGTCCGAGGTCCTGGAAGGACAAGGCACCATCGGTCGCGTGGGTGGTGAGGAATTCACGATACTGCTGCCCGATACCTCGCTGCAGGCCGCCGCTGCCATCGCCGAATCGATCCGCCACAACGTCGCCTGCCACACCTTTGAAAGCCTTCCCCAACACCCGGTAACTGCCAGCTTCGGTATCAGCTGGAGCGCACCCGGAACCGCCTTCGAGTACGCGTATTCAACCGCCGACGCCGCGCTATACGAAGCAAAAAACAAGGGCGCAACCGGGTGGTTTACTGAAAACCTGTCGCTCTACAACGCAACACTTCTGTTTCCAGCCCGCTGACACGCGGGCTTTTTTCGCCTGCGAAGAAGCACTGGCGCGACATGTGACGCTTTCGTGTCCGGCACGCAACAAACCCTATGAGTGATTTCCTCATCCATAAAACACAACTTTCATGTTAATTTGCATTCTAGATTGCTAGTCAATATATGCATAACAAACATTTAGTCTAACTTGTTAAATTAGGCAATATTGAATACTATTGTGTTAGGGCAAATGACCCGACTCGTTTTTCCATGCGCAAGCAATCAAAAACCGAGTGACTTATAAAATCCTGGAGACAAACATGAAATCTGCTTTTGGCTTGCGGCGCCTGCTGGGCGCCATTCTCGGCACCGCATTGATTGGTACCGCCACAGCCGCAGCGGCAGCGGCCACCGAACCACTGAATCCGCCCGTCAAGATCCGCATCAACTCGCCCGGACTGGCTGGCCTGGGTGGCATGTATCTGGCCAACGACAAGGGGTATTTCAAAGAGCAGGGGCTGGAGGTCTTCCTGGATGCCGCTGCGGGGGCCAACACCAGCGCAGACACCGTCACCCAACTGGCCACCGGCCAGCTTGAGGTCGGCCTGCTGTCGCTCAGTGCCGCCCTGTTCAATGCCATTGGCCGCGATGTTGGTCTGGTTGGACTGATGCCGCTGAACACACTCGACAAGGACAACCGCGCCACCGGCACCCTGGTTCGGCAGGACCTGATCGACTCAGGCGCCTACAAAACGCCTGCTGACCTGAAAGGCAAAAAAATCGCCATCCTGACTGTTGGCGCCAACGGTCACTACAACGTCAATCAGGCGCTCAAATCTGTCGGGCTTGGCGACAAGGATGTCAATCTGGTCACCATGTCATTCCCCGATGCCCTGGCTGCCCTGGGCAACAAGGCTGTCGATGCGGCATTCCAGGTTGAACCCTTCATCAGCGCAGCGGCCGCCCAAAAGATTGGCAGCCTGGCATTCACCGAGGGCGATTTTGCACACGGCGGCCCCGCTTTCGTGCTTTATTCTTCAGAAGCCTTCGCAAAAAACACAACGAAGCACTCAAACGCCTGACCGTTGCCATGCTGAAAGGTCAGCGTGACTACATTGCCGCCGTCAAAGCGGGAAGCGGTCCAGGCTACGAAGAGCTTTTGCAGACCCTATCAAGGCACAGCATGATCAAGGACGTTGAGCGTCTGCGCAAAATGGCCTTGCCGTCTGCAGACCCCAATGGCGCCTTCGACCCTGCCGTCGTCGCCTCGATGCAAGACTTTTTGCTTGAACAAAAAGTCCAGGCCAAACCTATTGATACGACGAAAATTTTCGACCCGTCTTATCTGGAATACGCCGTAGAAGTGCTGGGACGTCAATAACCCGGCCTGACAAGGCGCCCTTCAGCAGATTGATCCGGCGCCTTGCCCCTGAAATTATCCGGAAAACCAATATGAACGCGATACCTGGCAACCCACGCCGGTATCGCCGGCCGGATGCGCGCGACGTTTCTTGATCAGCAACGGCAACCGCAGTGAAGCAGTGACAGCTGTGGCCGCACCTACCTCAAACCCAAGGCAACTCGCCACCACAGATGAACCCTCTGGATTACCACCCATGATGCAACAAAGAGCTCAAGTATACGAAATGAAGCGACCCGTCCACGAAGCGAAGATCCGTCTGAAAAACGTTCGCAAAGTCTTCAAACTCGAAGAAAAGGAGATTGAAGTTCTGTCTCCGATCAACTTCGAAATCCGTCGCGGTGAATTCCTCTGCGTCGTGGGTCCGTCAGGTTGCGGCAAAACGACCCTGCTGCGCATTCTGGCAGGGCTGGAAGAAGAGTCTTCCGGCGACATCGAGTTTGTGCGCGATGCCGCTCAATCCGGCAAAAAAGAGCGACGCCTCAACTCCATGGTATTTCAGGAGCATGGCGTATTTCCGTGGATGACGGTGCGCGACAACGTCGCGTTCGGACTGAAGGCTCAAGGGATGGGACGCAAGGAACGCTATGAAATTGCGGATACGTACATTGAAAAGGTCGGACTGAAAGCCTTCAAGAACGCCTACCCGCATCAGCTGTCGGGCGGGATGAAACAACGTGCAAGTATCGCCCGGGCCTTCGCGAACGACCCCGAAATACTGTTGATGGACGAACCCTTCGCCGCACTGGATGAGCAAACAAAAATCATTCTGCAGGCTGAACTGTTGCGTATCTGGGAAGAAACCCACAAGACCGTTGTGTACGTAACGCACTCGATTGACGAAGCCATCGTGCTGGCAGACCGCGTCATGATCATGACCACACGGCCCGGGAACATCAAGGAAGTCATTGACGTCAACGAAGTCTTCAGTCGACCCCGAAATGTCGACAACGTCAAGAGCAGCGCAGGCTACGGCGAAATGTTTGGCCGTATCTGGTCCTGTCTGCGCGATGAGGTCATGGCTCACCAGCGTGAAGTGGAGGCAGGGAAATGAGTTCGACAAACCAAACATCGAAGGGCATGTTCTGTATGACGTCCGATAACTTTGAAAAAATGCTTTCCGTCATGTCCCCGCTGGTGCTGCTGGCCATCTGGGAGGCGGCGGCCCTGTTCGGCTGGCTGGACGTACGCTTCTTTCCGTCACCTACCGCAATTTTCGCAGGGCTGTGGCACATGCTGATCAGCGGTGAGCTCTGGGAGCATGTCAGCATCAGTATCGCCCGTATCGTCATCGGCTTTATCGCTGGTGCCATCCCCGGCGTCATCATTGGTCTGGCCATGGGTATGTCTCCCAAGCTTCGCGCAATCATCCAGCCGCTGGTACATGCCACGTTCCCGATTCCGAAAGTGGCCATCCTGCCGTTGCTGATCCTGATCTTCGGGATGGGTGAAATGTCGAAATACGCCATCATTGCCCTGTCAGTCATCTACATGGCGCTGATCAATGCCTATGAAGGGGTGCGCGATATTCCTCCCATCTACATGGACGTGGGTGACAACTTTGGTGCCAACCGCAAGATGATGTTCTGGGATGTCGCCTTGCCGGGTGCAATGCCCGCCATCATGGCCGGCCTGAAACTGGGCATGGGTGTCGCACTGCTGGTCATTGTGGCCGCAGAGTTTGTCGGTGCCAAATCAGGAATCGGTTACCTGATCTGGAACAGCTGGCAAATTTTTGAAGTGGAAAAAATGTACGTCGGCCTGATGGTCACGGCCATTCTGGGCTTCGCCACCGCCGCGCTGTTCAACTACATGGAACGCGTGCTGATCCCATGGCGCAAGGGCCCTCACGTCGCCCGGCACGCAGCAAGAAAAACACCAAAGCCTGATACATCTGTGGGGTAGCTCACCCCACATCTCAATTTCAACGTTATGACCCGGACCAACGTGTGCACTGCGGTGGTCCGGGGTTTCATGCCGACGGTACGACATGAACACACACAGACCCAGGACGTCAACCCAAGCGTACCGGGCAGAGCCGAGCACCAAGTCAACCCCGAAAAACCAACGGGGCTGACCCAACGCAGCAACCAAACGCTCTATTTTTATACGGAGACAAAGTATGAAACTGAAGTACCTGGCCATCGCCCTTGTGGCAGCCGCCCCATTGACGGCCCAGGCGCAAAGCGCCGACACCGTAACCCTTTACGGAAATATCGATACCGCCATCGAATACCTGAGCAACGTCAACAATGGCGGCGGCACGGTTGTTTTCCCGACCAACACCTCTTCGTTCCCTTCACTCTGGGGCTTGCGCGGTCAGGAAAAAATCAGCGATAACCTGACGGCCATCTTTACACTCGAATCAGGCTTCGCCCCTTCGACAGGCTCATCCAACCAGGGTGGCCGTCTGTTTGGGCGCCAGGCATTTGTCGGTCTGAAGGGTGACTGGGGCCAAATCGCGTTGGGCCGCCAATACACCATGCTGTTCTGGGCGATGGGTCGCGCCGATCTGATAGGCCCCAACTCGTTTGGTCTGGCCGCATTTGATGACTACATCGCCAATGCCCGTATGGACAACTCGATCACGTACCGTGGCACTTTTTCCGGCGTAACGGTTGGACTGGGCTACACCCGTGGTTACAACAACATTCGCGGTGGTGGCCCCGGTGGTCTGGGCAACCCTGCTGCCAACGGTTGCGGTGTCCAGCTGAACTCTCAAAGCGAATGCGGTGGCTGGTCAGCCATGCTGGGTTATGACAGCGCAAAATGGGGGTTGCAACAGCCTACGACGTGCAAACCGGGGTTGGCCAGGCACCAGCAGCCGGTGCAGCAGCCAATACCTACCCGGCTTACTCGAACAATGGCCCGGCCTTGGGCTACCTGGCCTCCGGCCAGAAAGACCGCCGCTGGACACTGAATGGCTATGCCAAGTTTGATGCCCTGACCGTCGGTGCCGGTTACCTGTACCGCAACACAGATGGCGGCGCCTTCGTGCCAAGCCCACGTGGCCCTGTCGCCAACGCGAATCGCACCAACCATCGGTTCGACACCTACTTCGTGAATGCCGCCTATGACTTCTCGCCCGCATTCCGACTGGATGGGGCTGTTTATTACACCAAGCTGAAAGACCTGGGTGAACGTGCAACCTATTACGTGGCGCGCGGCACCTATTCGTTCTCGAAACGCACTGCCATCTATGCGGCCGTGGCTCATGTCAACAATGGTGGCAACCTGAACTTCGCCGTCAGCGGCGGATCACCAGGTACGGCACCGGCAGCCGGCCAGAACCAGACCGGTGTGATGGCAGGCTTGCGCCACCGCTTCTGATCGACGTTTGATCCCGGGCACGAGGTATCGGTCTGATTCTCCCGGCCATACGCCGGTCAACCGATACCTCACCAGCAGTACCCTTTGTTCTTTTGCAATTTTCCAACGAGTGCTTTTTGTGGACCAGCCCAACAGGCCTGGTCCATTTTTTAACCGTAGACACAAAAGGGCGAAGATCCTGCTTCGCCCCGGATACCACCTGAACAGCCCGGCACGTCAACGCGCGTGCACAGGGCCCTTGATCACACGTCGATCAGACTTTCGCGCCGCCATAAACACGGTTGGTCGTATCGTACAAAACCTGCTTGCGATCTTTTTCAGACAAGAAGGCCGTGGCGGCAACACCCATCTTGATCAGGTCGGCATACGCACCTGCCGACTGAGCCACATCAGAGCCCCACATGAAGCGGCTGGCACCAAACGATTGCAAGGTACGCGCAATGACGGGCTGCGGGTCGATCTTTTCGTTGGCCATGCGCCCAAGGTTAATGGTGGTCAACTTCAGGAAAATGTTAGGAAATTGCACCAGATCAAGCAAGGGCTCATCCACACCATAATCAGGCGCCCCCTGCTCGGGAATGATATTGGACAGGTGATCAAGCACAACCACAGACTCGGGAAACCTGTCCATGACCTGTTTCAGGGCAACCAGTGACTCGACCCGGTTCCACCGGTACATGTGCAAGCAAATGGATGCCCCCAGTTCAACCGCTGTTTTCCAGGTTTCAATGGCCTCGGGAGAATTGAGCCAGCCCGTATCGGCCCCCTTGAACGGTTCAGTCAAACGAATACCGACTGCACCACATTCCTTGATCCAGTGACGTACACGTTCCGGACCGGTACTGGCCTGCGGGTCAACGCACACCACCGCACGCAAGCGGTCGGAATAGCGCGCGGCGCTGTCAACCACGTATTCGTTGTTATAGCCATAAACATGGGCACGCTGCACGACGACGGCACGCTCAATATTGTTTTGGTCCATCTCGTGCAGCAGGCGCTCTGCGGTCATGGGATCGTCCAGCTTGCGGTCCAGTGTGCCGCTGAGCGGTGACGGCGGATAACGATCGAAATCATCAGACACAAGGTGGGCATGGCAGTCATAAATCATTGTCAGTCTCTTTAGTTGTTTTAGGGTTTGAGGAGTTGGTATCCGGACCCGCCGGTACCTGGATGAACAGCCGCAGACTACTGATGCCCGCAGCCAGAAGGGTCAACATGGCGGCCACCCATAGGGCAGTCTCTTCGCTGCGATGCGCTGTCATGTTGAAAATGAAGGCCAGCAAAACGGTACCCAGCATTTGCCCGGTCATGCGTGAGGTGGCGATAAGGCCGCCGGTTGCTCCACTGCGCGACCGGGGGCTGGATTCGACAATGGTTCGCGTATTCGGAATCTGGAACAGACCATAGCCCAGGCCACACACGGCCAGACACGTACCCAGAACATACAGTGAACCCAAACTGCCCAACGTTGCCAGCACGACCAGACCCGATGCCGCCACAACCAGGCCAAGCAGCCCGACCAGACCGGCAGGATAGCGATCCGCCACATACCCCCAGACCGGTGCCATTGCCATGACCGACAACGGCCAGGCGGCCATCAACAGACCGGTCTGGGTTGCGTCGTACCCCAGACTGATCTGCAAATAAAACGGCAGGCAGACCAATGCAAGCATCTGGCCAATAAAAGACGTCAATGACGTTAGCGCAGACAGCCCGATCAGCGGATGGCGCAACAGGTCAAGCGGTAGCAAGGGCCGTTCCTGGCGCAGCTGGCGGCGCACGAAGACGACCCCGATCAGCAGCCCGACCAGCAACAACCCTGCCCCGACGGGAAGTGGCAACCGCCCCTGGCTAAGACCGGTAACGGCCACCATGACACAGCCCACCGTCAACGCGTTGAGCAAGGCGTCTCGCACATCAAACCGGCCGGCATTACGCCGGTTGTCGGGCAATACCGCCCGCCCCCACACAAACGCAACAACGCAAAACGGCATCGACAACGCGAACAGCCAATGCCACGAACCAAACTTCAGCACCAGACCGGCCAGGGTAGGCCCGACCGACGCGGATGCCGCCACCACCATGGAATTAAGACCAATACCGCGCCCAAGCAGCCGCGCCGGGTAGACCGAACGCACCAGGGCGCTGCCAACCGCCATCAGCGACGCCGAGCCGATACCCTGAACCACCCGTACCACCGCAAGCGTGGCAAACGAGTCAGCAAACAGGCCGGCCACCGAGCCCGCAAACAATAACAACATGCCGGTCAGGAAAACGCGCCGGTAACCCAGCAAATCACCCACTGCCGACAACGGCAACAAGAAGACAGTGACGGCGACCTGATGGGCATTGACCAGCACGATGGTGAACGCAGGGCTGACATCCAGGTCACGCGCCATGGTCGGCAAGGCCACATTGAACAGCACGCCATCAATGACCGAGAGCATGACGCCCATAGAAATAACCGCAACCGCCCAAAAGCGTCGGGGCATGGACAGACCATCAACCGAACTCATGCGGCGTTATCCCCTCTGTTATGCGGCCGGTGACTGCCTGCTGAAGCAAGTATCAAAAGCCCGTTTATGAGATGCCCGATTATTTTATGCAAAATTATAATGCAAAATAATATTCATTTATGTATTATAGAAGTCATAGGCAAAATACTTAGCCATAAGTCTAAAGCACAGAAGAGAATCATGGGGACAACAACATCACTGGCGCACGACGCCGCATCCAGCATCATCACCGCAAGCCTTACGGCCATAACCTACGCCGCACGCGACACCCACCTGTATGAATTCAGGCTCCCCGACGGTCAGGCCCTTCCTGGTGCCACCGCCGGTTCGCACATCGACATCCACCTGCCCAACGGCCTGGTGCGACAGTATTCCCTGGTGAACTGGGGCAACACACCCGACCGCTACATTGTGGGCGTCAAGAATGACCCAAACAGCCGCGGGGGCTCGCGTTACATGCACGAACAACTGCGTGTGGGCAGCGACATCCAGATCAGCGCACCGCGTAACAACTTCCCGCTTGACGAGTCTGTACAGCACACCGTACTGGTGGCGGGTGGCATTGGCATCACCCCGATCTGGTGCATGATGACCCGTCTGGAAGCACTGGGTAAATCGTGGGAACTGCATTACTCATGCCGCTCGCGCACCGACGCAGCCTTCCTGGCTGAACTGGCCACCCGTCCCAACGTTCACCTGCACTTTGATGACGAAAACGAAGGGCGCCTGCTTGACCTGGCCGCCATTGCTGCCAACGCACCGGCCGGTTCACACGCCTACTGCTGTGGCCCGACGCCGATGCTGGGGGCCTTCGAAAACGCACTGTCCAGCTGGCCGGCCAACCAGGTTCATGTCGAATACTTCACCGCCAAGCACGAAGCCGCTAACGGCGGGTTCACGGTAGAGCTGCAGCGCTCGGGCAAGACTTTCCATATTCCTGAAGGCAAAAGCATTCTGGAAACCCTGAATGACGCCGGCATGTCGGTACCCCAATCGTGCCTGCAGGGCGTGTGCGGCGCCTGCGAAACACGCGTCATTTCGGGCATTCCCGACCACCGGGACGCCATTCTCAGCGAACCCGAACGTGCGGCCAACGAGACCATGATGATTTGCTGTTCAGGCTCGAAAACCGACCTGCTGGTCCTGGATTTGTAACCACTGAATCGACCCGGGTACGCCATCCCGTCACGACACCCGCATCCCGGTTGCATCAACACCATCCATTCAAATACCAATTACCAAAGGAGATACCTGTGATCATCGACTGCCACGGACACGTCAGCGCCCCAGCCGAGCTGTGGGTTTACAAAGCCAACCTTTTGTCCCACCGGGGTGAGCACGGCCGCCGCATGGCCGAGGTCACCGACGAAGAAATCCTGTATTACGCCAACAAGAAAGAAATGGCGCCCTGTGGCCACCTGGACATGATGGACCAGGCCGGCATCGACCTGCAGCTGATGTCCCCCGCCCTTTCCAGATGATGCACAGCGCCAAACCCGGCAAGCTGGTGCACTGGTTCACTGAAGAAACCAATAACATCATCGCCCGTACGGTCAAGCTGTTGCCTAACCGCTTTGTCGGAATTGCCGGCCTGCCCCAGGTCGCAGGCGACCCTATCGAAAATGTACTGCCCGAGCTCGAACGCTGTGTCAGGACGCTGGACTTCAAGGGTTGCTTGCTAAACCCTGATCCGTTCGAAAACGGCGCCGAAGAAGCCCCTGCACTGGGCGACCGTTACTGGTACCCGCTGTACGAAAAGCTGTGCGAACTGGACGTGCCTGCCCACATTCACGCTACGGGCTCGCAATCCGACCGCACGCCCTACTCGCTGCACTTCATCAACGAAGAGTCTATCGCCGTGTTCGGCCTGGTGAACTCGAACGTCTTCAAAGATTTCCCCAACCTGAAAATCGTTGTGTCGCACGGCGGCGGCGCCATCCCCTACCAGATCGGCCGCTTCCAGTCGGGAGCCCTGCGCAAAGGCGGTGCCGACTTCCTGGAAGGCATGCGCAACATGTATTACGACACCGTGTTGTATTCGGAAGAAGCGCTGCGCCTGCTGATCAAGACCGTCGGTGTTGACCGCTGTCTGTTTGGGTCTGAATGCCCGGGCGTCGGTTCAGTCGTCAACCCCAAGACCGGCCAAACCATGGACTTCATCAAGCCCCTGATCGAGAAATTCGAGTGGCTGAGTGATACCGAAAAACAAATGATTTTTGAAGGTAACGCCCGCCGCGTCTTCAATCTGGGCCCTGCCGCCAACTAAACAGCGTGCACCATGACGCCTGGCAACCTGCAATGCAGCGTGTCGGGCGCCATGACCGACGCCAATACTACAGGAGACACTCATGGCAAAAATCGTTCTTGGCATGGGCACATCGCACGGCCCGATGCTCTCGACCCCCGGAAGGCTGGGGCCTGCGCGTGCCGGACGACCGTCGCAACAACCACTACTACAAAGGCAAGGTCTGGACCTTCGACGAACTGGTCGAGTTACGCAAGCCCGAAAACCTTGAAGCGCAGATCACACAAGAGGTCTGGACCCGGCGTCACGCCGCTTGCCGTGCGGCCATTGCCCACATGGCCAAGGTCTTTGACGAAGTGAAACCCGACATTGCCGTGATTGTTGGCAACGACCAGATGGAAGTCTTTGGCGATGACCTGATTCCCGCATTCAGCGTGATGATGGGCGAATCCATCATCAACAATATGTACTCTCAAGAGCGACTGAACAGCCTGCCCGAAGGCGTGGCCGTTTCGGTACCCGGCTTCATTCCGGAACAAGGCGCCACCTACAAGGGTGTGCCCGAACTGGGTCGCCACATTGTTGAGTCAATGATGACGGACAACTTCGACGTCACCGCCATCAAACGGATGTCACCGGTCGAAACGCCGCACGCCTACGGCTTTGTGTACCGTCAGATCATGAATGACCGCGTTATTCCCAGCGTGCCGGTGCTGGTCAACACCTTTTACCCCCTAACCAACCCACTATTCGTCGCTGCCATGCCTTTGGCAAGGCCTTGCGCCATGCCATCGAGTCGTGGGACAGCGACCTGCGGGTGGCGCTGATCAGCTCGGGCGGTCTGTCGCATTTTGTCGTTGACGAAGAACTGGACCAGATGGTGATTGATTCCATGCGCAGCCGCAGTGTGGATGCTTTGGCCGACTTGGGCGAAAGCTGGTTCCAGTGCCGGGTCATCGGAAATCAAGAACTGGGTTCCCGTGGCCAGCGCCATGGCCGATCTGCCCGTCAACATGACCCTGGTCGACTATATCCCCTGCTACCGCAGCACAGCCGGTACCGGCAACGCCATGGCATTTGTGTACTGGCGCTAAGCCTTAAAAAACACTATGGAGCAAAAAATGACTAACGAAAACGTCGCCAGCGCATCAGCCGCCAGCAACGTCAAGCGACTGCGCCGGCTGGACGGCTGTGCGGTTTCTGATGCCCTGGATCGCCTGGGCCTGCCCGGTGTGGTCACCGGCATCCCGCAGCGCGCCGGACAGGGCCGCATCGCAGGCCAGATCATTACGGTAAAACTGGGTACCGGCGAACCACCCCTGGCCCGGTAAAACACCTGGGCACCACAGCCATCGCCGCTGGCGGTGCCGACAACGTCATCGTCGTCGAGCAGACCACCGGCATCGAGGCTGGCAGCTGGGGTGGCCTGCTGACCCTGGGGGCAAAAATGCGCGGCATTGCCGGCGTTGTCGCCGATGGCCCGGTGCGCGACATTGACGAGGCCATGACCTACAACTTTCCGGTGTTCAGCACAGGCCTGACGGCACGTACGGCACGCGGCCGTATCGTTGAAAAGGGCACCAACGTCCCGATCACCGTCTGGGGGTAGATGTCTTGCCTGGCGATTATGTGCTGGCTGACCGCAGTGCCATCATTTTCATCGCCGCCACCAACATCGACAAGGTGCTGGAAACTGCAGAAATGATTGTCGGACGCGAAGCGGCCATGGCCAAGGCCATTCTGGCCGGCGTGCCTGTCAGTGAAGTCATGGGCGGCAACTACGAACACATGCTGACCGAACAATAACGAACCACACGCGAAGAGACACTATGACGACCGAAGCAACAACTGATGCAAACGTGGCACGCGCTGCCAAACTGGATACCGCCACCCTGAGCGATGCACTGGATCGACTGGGTATCGCAGGACAATGCTACCGTATCAAACCCCGTGATGGCGACTTTCGCATGGCCGGCCGTGCCTACACCATTTTGTATGGTCCAGCCGCATCGCCCCCGGGACCGTGGGCGACTATATTGACGATGTTCCGCCCGGCAGTGTCGTCGTGCTGGACAATGGCGGGCGCGAAGACACCACGGTCTGGGGTGACATCCTGACCGAAATTGCCCATGTCAAAGGGGTGGCGGGTACAGTCATCGACGGCGTCTGCCGCGATGTCGCCCTGTGCCGCAAGCTGGGCTATCCGGTGTTTGCCAAAGACCACTGGATGCGTACCGGCAAAGACCGGGTTCAGGTTGAGGCCACCAATGTCCCGGTCAACATCGGCAACGCACGCGTGCAACCGGGCGATATCCTGCGCGGTGACGCTGACGGCGTCATCGTCATTCCCAAAGAGCACGAAGAAAAGATTCTGGACATCGCCGAAGAGATCGAGCACGCCGAGAACAGCATCCGCGAATCCATTCGTTCCGGGATGCGCCTTGACGATGCCCGCAAGAAATTCCGCTACCATCAACTGCAAACCCGGGAGAAAGCATGAGCCAGCCTCGACTTAACCCAGCGCTGACCACACGCACCGATATCGAACGGCCTGCCCTTGAGCTGATCCATGCGGCACGTTCGCTGCCTGTGGCCACACTGCACGAAGCCGCCGGCAAGATCGGTGTGATGCCTCCGGCCATCAAGCCGGTTCATCCGCAGTTTCATGTCTGTGGCCCTGCCGTCACGGTAGATGCCCCCGGCGGTGACAACCTCTGGATCCACCGCGCCATCTACGCGGCGCAACCCGGCGATATTCTGGTGGTCAGTGTCAATGGGCAATACGAGCACGGTTACTGGGGCGAAATCATGTCAACGGCTTGCCAGGCCCGTAAACTGGGTGGCCTGGTCATCAACGGCTGCGTTCGTGACTACACCCTGCTGGGTGAAATCGGATTCCCGATTTTTGCGCGCGGCTTGTGCATTCGCGGCACCGGCAAAGACTTTCAGGCTCGTGGCTGGGTCAACCACCCCACCTTGTTCGACGATGTCGTCGTCAATCCCGGCGACCTGATTGTGGGCGACAGTGACGGTGTTGTCAGCATCCCGCGCGAACGGGTTGCCGAAGTGGTCGATGCCGCATCAAAACGTGAAGCCCAGGAAGCTGAAATCCTGAAGCGACTAAAAAATGGCGAAACCAGTCTGGCCATTTACGGCTGGGATTGATCATGTCAAACGCCGACAGCACTCCTTCCGCCAATGCCACCTGTTGCGATCCTGCAGAATTCCGGCAGGGGATGCGGCGTCTGGCGGCAGCCGTCTGCGTCATTGCCACAGAAAATGATGCAGGCCATCGCGCCGGGCTGACGGCTACCGCCGTCTGCTCGGTATCTGCCACACCCCCAACGCTTTTAGTGTGCGTGAACCGCCAGAACAGTTCGTGCGAGGCCATTCGTGATGCCGGTCGGTTTTCTGTCAATGCCCTTGAGCAGAACGACCGTGTCATCGCCGAGCAGTTTGCCATGCCGGTCAGCGCAGAGCAGAAGTTTTCACAAGGCACATGGGCAACACTGCAAACCGGTGCCCCGGTGTTGCAATCGGCCATCGTGGCTTTTGACTGTATTGTTGCAAATACCGTCGATGTGGGTACGCACACCATTTTCTTCGGCCAGATTGCCGGGCTACGCTACGCAGAGCACCCTGGCACACCCCTGATGTATGCCTATGGCGAATACGGCAGCTTTCAGACACTGACCACGGCATTGCAACTGAACCACTTCATGACGCCGAACTGGGAATACAGTTGATACCCCCGGTTTTCAACAGTGTTTGTGAATGCCTTACGCAAAGCAAAACCCCTGAATATATAAACATTCAGGGGTTTTACTTATTCGGACACTGCACACAAAACCTGACTGCCAATACTTGCCACCCGACACAAAGAACAACCGGCCTTGGCCGATGCCATCAGTGAGTTACAGCCCCTGGCCTCGAGTGCAGCAAGCATGCCTTTTTCAATGTCAGCCCTTGCCCGTTCAAAGACGCTGAGCAAACGCTCACGGTCGCGGGCCGCCAGGGCCTCGACCAGATGGCGCTCTTGTGTTGCCCGCGGTTCACTGGAAAAACCATTGAAGCCCGGACTGACCAGCAGTGACCGGTAACGATCCGTCAGCGTCAACAGACGCAGTACTTCGTTGACCAGTACCTTGTTCGGTGACAAATCAAAGATGTAACGGTGAAACTGCCGGTGCCGCGTCACCCAGGCGGAGCGGTCACCTTCTTTAAGGGCGTCATCAAGGCTTTCAACCATATGATCAAGATGCGCCAGCTGCTGCTCGTTAGGCCACTGTACGGTTGACAGCAGCTCGGACTCGAGCAAGTACCGGATGCGGTACAACTGGCGCGCTTCGTCGCTGGAGAGATAGGCGACATGGAACCCCTTGTTGGGGTCATGACCGATAAGACCTTCTGCGGCCAGCAGCTTCAAGGCCTCGCGTACTGGTACCCGGCTGACCGAAAACTGGTTGGCCAGATCCATTTGACGCAACTGCAAACCGGGCGACAGTACGCCCCGGTTGATTTGTTCCCGGATTTCACCAGCAATACGGGAGGGAATATCAGTGGCGCGGGTCGTTTCAATCGACACGATTGGGTCCTGGAAAATAGATGTTGTTATTATTACATTCTGGCTATTTTATCGCCACGGATTAACCGTGACATGAATAGCCCCGCTGACGCCACGACCGGCTGTTGCCAGAATGGCGTCATGAACCTGGTCAAGGCCATAGTCATGGGAACACACCTCGTTGATGGGGTACTTTCCTGACCCGATATAGCGCAAGGCCAACTCTACGGCACCATAACTGCGGCCGCGTGGCGCGCGTACTGTCAGGTAACGTTTCTTGATTTCCTTGATGGGCACATGCTGCTCAAGGCCGTTCAGGCTAAGGTAGGCCCCTTTGGCAGCCAATGCAACGGCATCGTTCACCACCTGCCCGGTCGGGTCGCCTGTCGTATCGACCACCACATCAACACCGCGACCGCCAGTCAGAGCCATGACGCGCTGATGCAAGTCTTCTTCCTGCGCATCAATGACATGGTCAGCACCCATACGCAAAGCCAGATCAAGACGCGCGCGATCGCGCGTCATGCCGACCAGAATGACGCAGATGGAACCGGCTGCCTTTGCAGCCAGGGTGCAACCCAGGCCTTGCTGGCCCGGGCCAAAAATCAATACTGTCTTGCACTGGACCCGCACCACCATCAAGGCAGGCCCACTGCACACCATTGCCGAAAGGCACGGCCAGGGTCGCCCACTCGGCCGGCATATCTTGCGGAATCTTGTGCATGACCGTGTTCGCCGGCATGTACATGTACTGGGCATAGCCCCCCAGAGGTGCGGTTCGATGTTACATGATGACATCCCGAAACGCAGCGTGTTCAGGCGGTCTTTAACGTTGAAGAAGTCAACCTCCATGCACAGGCGAAAGTCGCCTTTCATGCACCACTCGCAGTGCCAGCAGGGCAAATATTCGTGCAGAGCCACACGGTCGCCCTGGCGAACACCCCAACGAGCGGCAGCCACCGGACCGAGCTCCTCGATGGTACCCACGTTTTCATGCCCCATGATAATGGGTGCGTGATCGGGCTTGCGATACAGTTCAGGGTCACTGCCACCAACACCCGAAGACTCAACGCGCAGCAAGCCCGCCTCGGGAGGAATGACCGGCCGGTCAAATTCCTGAATTTCAGTTTGTTCAACACCAACTTTAACGGCGGCACGTACTTTCAGCATGTGAGCTCCTTCAGTGATTTTCAGGCAATCATCACTCAATAGATGATTATCTTATTTTGTTAGCTTATTTTGAATAATTTTAACGTCAAAGACAAAAAAATGCGCCGCGAACGGCGCACTTTCGCCGGAAGCCGACTACTTCCGATGGTCTTTGACCAGTGCAAAAATCACACCGATCCAGGCAATGGCCAAACTGAACAGGTCATAGTTACGAATCGGGCGGTAAACGGCATAACCCCAACCGGTAGACCCGATCCAGACCGCCGCTGACAGCACCACACAAATAACCAAAGCAACAACAATATTCTTGTTCATGTGAATGTCTCCTGATCAGGCAGTTTTCATGGTTGCCCCGACACCAGAGGCAGGTTGGTACGGTGAACCGGCACCCGACGCCCCGCGCTGGGCCGGGTCAAGCGCGTTAAGGTCTTTTTCGGGTATCCAATGGGTACTCGGGCTTGCTTTCTGAACCAGCAGGGCCCTGAAGTAAAAGCCGTAAGCCAGCAACAGGATGCCGTTCAGGAACAGCTCTTGCGGGCCAGTGAACAATTGACGCGGCGTGCCAACGATGAAGGTATTGAGCCAGAAAATATTGATTGTGGCCGGCATTTCAAGCACAAGTGCCAATGGAACAAAGCGGTTGGTCAGCAGCATCAGGCCAAAGATAGCCTCGCCATATTTGACCGCCTGATACAGGTAAATATCAGCCGCTGCCGCCACGTAGGCCCCGCCAATACCCGGTATTTCAGGAACATACCCGGTAAATATATAGCGCCAGCCTGAATAGGCCAAGTGAGCACCAAAAAACAGCCGTATCCATAGCACGACGTATTTACCCGGACTCTCGGTAACGAAATTGCCCATAAATGTCTCCTTTAGGTTAATTGGTTATGGACGGTGGAACTGCAAGAACGAGCTGACGCTCGCGACGGAAAAACCTACACAGGCAAGCGGGCAACCCTGGCGGGCTCTGAGCCGCGACAGCGTTCGAAGACGGCCTCGTTAAGCTCAAGACCAAACCCCGGTTTATCCAGCGGTGCCGTAACACCGCTTTCAAACAACGGAATTTCAGTAGACAGGTCTGTGTCGCGAGCAATTTCCGAGGTATTCATGGTGCCGTGCACCACCAGCGGGCCGGTGCTTTCGGTGATGAAATTGCTGGCCCAGCGGTTGGACACCATCAAGTGGGCAGACGGCGCCGACTCAAAGGTGGAGCCCACCAGGCTGCTGCTTAAAATCGGGATATCCAGCATCTCGGCAACTGCCAGGAACTTGCGTGCCTTGGTCAACCCGCCCATTTTCTGCAACTTCAGGATGACGCCATCGGCCGCACCGGCCTTCACCACACGCAACAAATCCTGAGGCTCTTGCACGGCCTCGTCGGCATAAATGGGCGTACCCACCTTATTGCGCAAACGTGCCATGCCTTCAAGATCGTTATGCGGTACCGGTTGCTCGACAAAATCAAGGCCGTAAGGGTCAAGCCGACGCAGCATTTTCAGGGCCGTTTCGTAATGCCATGAGCCATTGGCGTCCAGCACGACCCTCACGTCATCACCCACTTCGGCACGAACCGCTGCCACCGAAGCCACGTCACGATCATAGGTATGACGCCCCACCTTGACCTTTAACTGTACGAACCCGTTATCAACGGCCCGGCGTGCGCGTTGTGCGACGTCATCGGGCTCGCCGGCAGACAAAACCCAGCCCAAAGGAACAGACTCGCGGGTACGCCCCCAGCAACTGATAGACCGGCACGCCCTGTGCCTTGCCCAGCAAGTCGTGCAAGGCACAATCAACCAGCGCTTTGGCCTGGAAATTTTCCCGGGAAATGACATCCATGGCGCCAACAATCTTTTCGAGGTTGCGCGGGTCTTCACCCAGCAAGATCTGGGGCGCAAATACGTCGCAGATCATGGCGCAGATCGAGGCTTGTGACTCACCCCTGTACCACGACGAGGTGTCACCCGACTCGGCAATACCCACGGTTCCGCAATCAGCGTGAATCTTGACAAGCACGGTGTTCAGCTGCGTGATATTGACATTGGGCAAGCGAATGGGAAACCGCAAGGGAACACCGATCGGAAAACATTCGATTCGTACAATTTTCATAAAAACCTCCGGCGCTATGCCGTCTCTCCCATTCTGTTTCGTTCGATCACACGGGACGCAAAACCCAGCAACACAATGGCCATGACAAAGCAAACGACGTAGCACACTACGTACGACGTACCGATTGCCCGTGGGCCTTCAAAGGCACCGGCCACCAATGCAATAACCGATGGCCCCAGCGCCAGGCCGAACAGATTGGTCAACAGGTAATACAAGGCGGTCAGCTTGCCCATCATGTTGCTGGGCGTAATGTTGGCCATGGTGGCCCCACCGGCAACCGCAAAAATGGCGTAGAAGAACATCTGCGCGCCAAAGGCAACCGCACCAATGGTCAGATCATCAATAAACAGGAATGAGGCGGTTGCCAGAGCGGCCAGACCAGTACCGATTTGGCCGACTTTCAACGGCGCATTTTTCATGCCACGGCCTGAGCAGTAATCAACCACAGACCCCCAGAACAGCAAGCCAAGCGGTGTGGCCACGATACTGATCATGCCCAAAGTCTTGCCGATGAACGACAAAGGCAGATCGGTAGCGCGTGTGATGGCCTCGGGCAGCCAGGCGAACTGCCCACCGATACCAATGCCGTACAGCGCAATCGCCACCCAAAGGGTCAGGTACGCCCCCGATTCTTCCAGGCGTAGCGGATCGCGTCACCATAAGACACGGCGTCTTGCATCGTTGGCGTGACACGGCGCTTGGGCTCTCGCATGCAAAAAACAAGGATCGCCAGTACAAAGCCCATCAAACCGGGGACAATCAGGACAAACTGCCAAGGCTTCAGCGTACTGAAGAACGGCAGCCCTTCAAGGCCACCGCCCGCTGCATAGGCCAGCAGGGCACCACCCAGCGCAAGTGCCAGACCACTGCCCAGATTGGGGCCCATGTTGTAGATGCTGAACGCGATGCCACGACGCTCGAGCGGGAAGGCATCACGAATCATGGACGAGGCGGCCGGAGGCAGTACCGCCTCACCAATTCCCAGGCCGGTACGGGCAAGAAACATTTGGATGTAGCTGCTGCTCAGGCCACAGGCAACCTGCATCCCGGACCAGAATACGATGGCCCCTCCCAGCAAGGTCTTGCGCCGAAACTTGTCGACCAGATATCCGGCCGGGATACCCAGGACGGTGTACAGCAGCATGAAAGAAAGGCCCACAAGCAAACTGACCTCGAAATCCGAGGCATTCAGGTCCTCCTTCATGGGGCCGATAATAAGGGAAATGGCGCCACGATCCAGGAATGACACGATGTAGACAACGGTCAGGATAATGATCATGGACCACCCACCCTTTTCGACCTTGCCAGGCGACGATAGAACAGCCGCCGAAGACGTGGATGCTGGCTTGGTAACAGGGGGCTGAAGCGCAGATGCGGCGCCGTCAGCCCCGATCACCGGGGCTGAAAAACTTGTGTTGGACATGCGTACTCCCGGGTATTACACGGTGGATGCCAGTGCGGGCCCGGTACTACGGTATGTGTTTTGATAACGTGTCTTCATAATGTCTTCTCCAGTGATTTTTTATAGGTTTAGTCATAAAGCACGGTTGCCATAAACTCAGGACGGTTCGAAGAACAACCGCTTTGCCGTTCCCCCGAAGACGAGTTCGAGATCGGCGGCGTCCAGCGTGTCAGACAACACGTCGGCCACCCATTTTCGCGCAAAACCATAGCCTTCCCGAGAACTGACCACCGGGAAGTCACTGCCCCACATCAGACGCGATGCCCCAAACTGAGCCAAGGCGTCAACCAGCAGGGGACCTGACGCGCTGACCCGACTTGCCCAACCGGCATATCAAGCGCCTTGCGAGGCATGATTTCACCCAGCCCAGGTACTTTCATAAACACATTCGGGTAACGGGCCAGACCAAAAACAAGGCGGCGCTGCGCCAGTTCTTCATCGCTTAGGGGCGCACTGCTGGTACCACCCAGATGCTCAAGCACGATCTTTACCGTCGGCACTGCATTAAGAACCAAAGCGAACTCGGGCGACAAAAATGTCTTTTCGTTCCCCACGCAACTGACCACCAGACCGAGCTCCGCGGCCTGCTTCCAGATCGCCAGCGGGTCTGCATCCGGGCTTTGGTCAGTGGGGCGTAAACGAATGCCGCGCACCCCTTGAACCGCCAGCGATTCAAGCAAGTCGTGCACGCCATCGGCACGACAATCGACCAATGCCACACTGGCAAACTGGCCCGGATAATGCCTGGCACAGTCGATCAGGTACTGGTTATCGTAGTGGCCCAGCAACTGAACAAGCACGGCCGAATTCACCCCGGTGTGCTCCATTTGGGCCAGCAGCGACTCAATCGGCTCATACCAGCGATTTGAAACGTGAGCGTGACTATCGATAATCATGAGCAAAATTCCGTACAGCGATGGCCCGCCACAAGGCAGCGGGCCATCCAGCCACAATCAACCCTTGGCAGTCAGAGCCACTTCAGCCAGCAGAGGCACCTCGGCTTTCCAGTTCGACTCGTTGGAGAACCGGACGGTCGATGCACGGATTTTGGACCAGGGAATATCATTGCCCAGAACCGCAGGAATCACACCTTTGGTTGAGTAATCACGCGCGGCACGAATCATTTGACGGCGCCAGGCCACAACAGCCACATCGGAACCGCCCAGATGCTCTTTCGTGCGATCCAGGATGGGGCCCTGGGTTTCGCTGACCGCGTGGTCTTGCACCAGAATGCCTTCAATGCCCGACATATTGGTGGTTTTCATCATTTCACGATCTTGCTGATACCAGTTGCTCAGATTGCGCAGCTTGCGGTAGTTTTCATCGATATAGTGCCCGCCTTCCTTGATGCGGAACTCGATGTCGACCGGTTGGGTTTCATCGAAGAACCACTGGATGTGCCAGCACGATGTGTTGTCTCGCGGAACAAACGCATTGGCCATACGACGGAACTTGCGCACACCGGCACCGTCGGGCGGAATCAAAGTGAAGAAAGGCAGAATCACCTCGGTAACCCGGGCATGCAGCAAGCCTTCATCTTTCAGATTGCGTACCGCGCCATAACGCAGACCGTACTTGGTGTATTCCACTTCAAGTTTGGGCGAAAGGTCTTTTTCGTGTTCGTACTTGGCAGGTTGACCCCAGGGCTTTCGCGGTGCAGTACGCCGGCATGTGCCGAGTCGATCGTACCTTCAACCGCCTGGGCGTAATTGCACTCTTCAAGCATCTTGAAAGCGGCAACATGGCCTTTGGGGAAACCCAGCATTTCAAAGTCGGGAAAAACAGGCTCTTCACCGGCTGGACCCATGTAGGCCCAGATGACACCAGCCGCTTCACGGGCAGGATACGCCTTGGCACGGACTTTGCCGACCATGCTGAAGCCGGGGGCTCGGCAGGGGTGTCCACACACTCGCCATTCACATCAAATTTCCAGCCGTGATACAGACAGCGTACGCCATTTTCAGCGTTGACACCCAGGGCCAGGGACGCGCGGCGATGCGGACAGGCTTCCTCCATCACGCCGACAACACCGTCGGTATTACGGAAAGCAATCAGATCTTCGCCCAGCAAACGGAAGCGACGTGGCGCGCCATCGGGCTCGGCAACCTCTTCGGACAGCAGGGCAGGAATCCAGAACCGTCGCATCAGGTCGCCCAATGGCGTACCGGCATCAGTCTGGGTCAAAATATCGTTGTCTTCTCTTGAAAGCATTGTTTCCTCCGTATAACTATCAAATATCTGTACTGCCTTAAGCGGCAGACACCCTGCTTGCCAATTGGCGCAGTGCAACCGCTGCCAATGCGTTATCAAGGTCAATACCCACGATGTCGTGAATACGCATGACCTCATCTTTGATCTCAAGCCAGAAGGCCAGTTTTCCGGGCGCTGCCCGCGTGTGCTGAAGTTCCATCACATTGATTGAAACCGCACGCCAAAGCTCATCCATTTCGGCCTCGCGGTAGACCAGCTGGATATCCTCGACAGACTGGTCAACACGATCGGCCAAAGCCAGCAACGTTTCGGGGCGGCAGTCAAAGACATCGTGCAACAGGTCGGCACGAACATCAGACAGAGCAGCAAGACTTTCCATATACGTTCTCCTTCAGTTTCCAGGGCTCAGCGCCCTTTCACGCCGTACTGGTTGGCGGGTAAATCAAGCAGGGAACGACCGTACGACGTCATGGAGCTGTCCCAGGTAAAGGCAATATGCTGGGCTGCCGAATTGACATCGCGCCAGAAACGCTGGATTTCGGAGTTGTTGTAAATGCCACTCCCCCACCCGCCTCAAACAGACGCGTCGCGGCATAGCGTGACGTCTGGGCGGCCCACGCCCAATTGGCACTGATGCGCGCACATTTGACTGGTGTCATTGCGCTGGCGTCAGCGATGCTGTCGCAATAATCGGCGTCAGCGACAACCAGCGCCAGTGCCGCATCAATATCCGTAGCCGCAGCCGCCAAACGCTCGAATGTTGCGGACTGCTCGGCCTGCTGCTGCGGATTGAAACTTTGCACCCGGCCTTTCAGTCCATCAATGAATGCCTGAAGAGCACCACGCGCCATTCCCATCGGCGCACCGATCAGAGAAAACGGCAAGATGGCCGTCCAGGGGATGGCGTAAACCTCTTTGCCCAAGGCCTTGGCCACTTTGGCACCGGCCTCATTCATTTTCGAAAACGGCACCGCCCAGCCGTTGGGCACCAGGGCATCGCGAATGTGAATCGTCCGGCTGCCTGTACCACGCATACCGGCAGTGAACCAGTCATCCTGCACCTCGAGGTTTTTCTTGGAGACGATGGCAAAATGCGGCGCAACCGAACCATCAAGCATTTCGACCGTAGCACCCACAACCACCCAGTCGGCATGATCGATACCACTGCAGAATCGGCCGACACCCTCGGTGATACGAATACCGCCCGGCTCTTGAACGGCCTTGCCGCCCAAGCGAAATACCGTTGCGGTCAGGCGGGTACCGTCGCCATAAACTTCTTTCTGAACGTCTTTGGGGAAGTAGTTCAGCAACCAGCTATGTCCAGCCAGCACACCAAACACCCAGCCGGTAGAGCCACAGTAACGAGCCAGCTCGGCCGTTACCTGCACCACCGCCGAAAAACCCATTTCAGCGCCACCGAACTCTTTGGGTGTGGTCAAGCTGAACAAGCCCGAATTTTTCATTTCCGCAACAATGTCCTTTGACACAATGCGATTGGCTTCGGTGTCATTGGCCATTGCGCGGATTTTCGGACCCATTTGACGGGCAACCGCCAGGGCGGCATCGATTGAGGCAATAACCGGCAACTTTGCCGTTTCATGAGCCTCTATAGCAGCAGCAACACTCATTATTTACTCCGGAATTATTCTGTGAATCAGGCAACATGCTCGGGCTTCCAGGCCCGCATGGCGTCTTCAATCTGGGCCCGGCGCTCATCGCTCAGGAACCAGCGGTAATGACCCGCCTTGGAAATGGGTGGCGCATTCAACTCAATCGCTTCCCAGCTTTGGGCACGGTCATAAGAGACATAGACCTCACCGGTTGCGGTACCGGCGGTCAGCATGATGTCGTCACCGGTATGGTGCAGCCCCATTGCCTCGATGTTGCCAATCACATTGACCGGCAAACCCGCCCGACGCTCTTGCCAGGTAGAGCCGAAATCGGTACTGACCATGACAGTGGCATCGGACGTGTTGGAAGTACGCCAGTCGCGGGGGCATTGCCGGGACCACCGATAATGACCGTGTTCTCGTCGCACGGGTCGAGGAACATGGCGTCGGGATAGCCGATACGCGACTGGCGTGTCAGCACGTGATCCCAGGTAATGCCGCCATCGTGGCTGCGGAACATGCCCTCGCCGCCACACAGCAGCAGGTGGTTCGGGTTGGACGGCTTGATCACAACGCGGTGATTGTCGCGACGGAATTTTTCCTCGACTTTGGCCGCATCTTCGTAATCGGTCAGCTCGACCCAGCTGTAGCCATCGTCTTCCGACTTGAGCAAGGCGCCCTGCTCAATGCAGACATACAGCGTTTTGGGATGATCAGGGTGGAAGGCAATGTGCTTGACGTGCGCGATATGTGGTGGCGGCGGAAACGTCCAGAGCTCGTTGCCCGGCACATCGGCCACTGCGGGAAGTTTTTCCCAGGTATCGCCATAGTCATAGCTGCGATACAGCCCGACGGGTTCGGTACCGCAATAAATGGCGACACCTTCAGGGCGGGACTGCGCAATCAGCATGTAGACATGCGGCGTATCCATTCCGCCTTTGACCTCGGCCCAGGTATCACCGTTGTCATCGCTGGCCCACAGGCCCTTGCCGCCATGCGTGCCGGCAAACAGACGGTCCCGGCCTGGAATATGCAGCAGGGAACTGATCTGGAACTCGACCAGTGAACGACCGGTCAGCGTCCAGGCCGCATCTGGGCCGGGGCGTTCGAAACGCAATACCCCTTGGATGGTCGCCACAAATAACGTCGTCGCTGGCGCCTGGCCTGCGGTTACGGTGCCGCCATTGGGGGATAAGACTGCAATGCTCATTTTTTGCTCCGTATGTCTTGGTGCCCCGGCCTGGACAGGCAATGAGTGCCCGGCCGGTGTTTTTATCTGGCTCGTGCGGACCTGACACAGCGCCGCTGGAATTGAAATGATTATTCCAAATTGCCTTACAAACTCAAATAGGTGTTTCTACTAACAAAATTGCCTATCAATCTTGCATTCAAGTGAAGATTACACAATATTCCCAAGCTTGTAAAATCAAACTTCGTAAAAACCGGATTTATTCAGGTCATCGGGGCCAGCACGCCCCGGAAAAGCTCACTCAACCCATTCACTTGCAGACAGGTCAACCTTGAACACCCTTGCAGACTCCACCCTGGACGTACCGGCGCGCATCGCGAAAGAGATCCAGTTCCTTGTTAACCGTGGCACGCTGTCGCCTGGTGTTCACCTGGGTCAGGCCGAACTGGCGGAACGGTTTTCAACCAGTCGCGTCCCGGTACGCGAGGCCCTGAAGTTGCTGGCAACAACAGGCATCGTCACGCACGACCCGAAACGTGGATTTTTTGTGTCGCCTCTGTCCAGCGCGGAAGCCCGGCAACTGTACCGGCTGCGTCATTTGCTTGAGGTCGAGCTGCTGCAAACGGTTGAATGGCCTGACGGCACCTGGCTGGATACCATGCGCGCCAAAGTTGACGAGCTGGAACAGTTGGTCAAAACAGATCCCCAGCTCTGGTTGATACGGCAGCGCGAATTTCATCTGGAAATTTTCAGGCTCTCGCCACACGACCTGATCCGCCGTGAGGTGGTTCGCCTGTGGGCACTGACCGACCGTTACCGGTCATTGCTGATGTCGGCCACCTCAAGCCCGAAACCTACGGGTTTTGATGGTCACGAAGAACGTCAGCTGATTGAGGCTCTTGCGGCACACGATCGCGAGACCCTGATCAGCCTGTACCACAATGAACGCTCGGCGGTAGAAGCCTTGCTGCTTGGGGTACTGGCTGAACGAGGGCTTTGATTTGGCGCCTCAGGCCACAGACATCGGCTCCGCCAGGGCCGACTCGGCAGCAACCATCCCCGACACAATAAATTCGGAAATGTCACCCATCGAGTTGTAGTACGGCCCCCATAACGACCCGCACTCGCCAATGGCATACAGGCGCGGAATGGGCTTGCCGTCAAGGTCAAGCACGCGCTGGCTGCTGTCGTGCTGCGGCCCGCCATGGGTATTCAGGAAGACCGGAAACATGGGGCCAACCGCATAATACGGGCCTTTATCAAGCGGTACGGTAAATTCCTGGCGCCCGAATTCGATGCCATCGCCTTGCGCACACGCGGCGTTGTATGCCTGGACAGTCTCTTTCAGACCCTCGGCATCCATTGAACCGGCTTCGCACACGCCGGGAATACGCGGATACGTACATTTGGCTGCCAGTTCCTCGAGCGTGTCTGCCTGGATGATCCAGCCTTTTGCAAGCTCGGCCTGATTGTCTTCGCTCCAGCGTGGCGTACGCGAATTGAGTGTCGACATGACGGCACCGGCAGCTTTCGCCTTATCGTCAAATATCAGGAAGCTGGGAACGTTCAGGTACTCAGGTACTTCAGTGTCCATGGCCAGCCAGACCGGACGATTCATCAAACCGTGCTGTACCAGTGAGGTGTCGATGGTTTCGTTGTAAAAACGACGCCCCTTGCGATTCACAATGATGACGCTACCGGCATCCTTGAACACGCCATGCTTGTATCCAAAACCGGCAACCTTGTTGAAGTCGTACGTGTTGTACACATAGCCTTCTTCAACCTTGATACCCCAGTTCAAAGGGCCAGCCACTGCATTCATGTGCCACAATTTGGCCCCGGCACGTTGCGCCATCCGGATACCATCACCGGTCAGGTTCGGGCTACCGGCAAAATACACCGGGCACTGTGCAACGTGCTGCTGCAAAAGTTCTTCATCACATTCAAAACCACCACAGGCCAGAATTGTGGCTTTACGACCCTTGATGTACAGGTCATTACCGTGCTCGTCCTGAGCGATGACTCCCAAAACCTCCCCGCTGAACGGATCTTGCACGAGGCTGACTGCCGGGGTTTTATACATCACACGAGCGCCACGCTCGAGTGCCTTGGCCGCAATGGCGTTATACAACCCCGCACCCCCGGGCGCAGCAACGACGCTCATGCCTGCAACCCCTTCGTTGCCCGGCGCACGCACAAATTCGGGGAAAAAGCCGCCGATCCGGAATGGATTTGCGTTGTCCTTGACCGGCAGATCAAGCTGGTGCTGAAACGCCGGGATGTCTTTCATGCGTCGCACGAACATTTCAAGCACGTCGCGTCCGGTCTGCCCGGCACACAACCAGTCAAGGTATTCGATGGCCTGCTCGTCATCGGTCGGGGTCATGATAAGGCCACCCGCCACGCACACCGAGTTGCCACCGCCCTGCTCGCCCTTTTCAAGAATAAGCACATCGACACCGGCACCGGCCGCCGTCATGGCAAACACTGCCGCCGCACCACCAAAACCCACTACTACAAAATCAGCCTCGTGGTCCCAGCGCTCAGGCGCCCCCTTGCCACGTGCACTGCCAGAAAAATCAGTCATAACGTATTCCGTAATTGCTAACGCCTGCCGACTCCCGGTACGTTACCGGCCAGACACCGGGTGATGCCTGGCCAGAACCGGTCGGACTCGTTGTTCGTGTAAAGATTAAAGCTCTGCGTACTCGACACGAATACGGTCACGAATCTTGTTGTAATGGACCACCGGCTGATCCATGGCCAGCATGATCATTTTGCTGTCAGGCGACTGGTCGATCATTTCCTGCTGGGCTTCAATAATGGCTTTGTCTTCCAGAAACGCTTTTGCGGCAATCGAAAACGCGTGCTCTTTCAGTTCAGCCGACTTGGCCCAGGGGCCAAAGTTGAAGAAGAATTTGGAGCTGTGCTCATCGATCGGCGTGATCATTTGATTGGTGGTACGCATGAAGAAAGGCTCTTCGAGCTGGCCACCATTGTCTTTGGCACGCTCAAGCACCCCGGGCGTGTAGGTCGTGATCGTGAGGGTAAAGACACCTGGCGTGACAAAATCACTGACAACATGCTCATCGGTGGCGACATCACCCAGATAGATATGCGAGGTGCGACCCAGCTGCCAGCGTTCGGCGCGCACGCCATGCGACAGTTCGACCAGCTCGCGTTTGGCCTCGCCGGCCAGCATCAGCTTGATGGATTCGGGGTCAGCACCGGCAAAGGTACCGGCATGCACGAACGGCGCGTGCGAAAGGTCAAGCAGGTTGTCGCAGATCAGTTCAGCATTTGCGGCAATATCAAGGGTGGAACAGCCCAGTGCCCAGAACGGGTCGTCGGAACCGTGGATTTTGGGGATCAGGGACTCATCGGCGTTCTTGGGGTCACCCATCCAGACCCAGACGCAGGCATGGCGCTCTTGAACCGGGTAGCTTTTGACGCGAACAGCCGGCGAAATACGGTCTTGTCCGGGAATTTCGGTGCAGCTGCCATCAGGCGCAAATTTGATGCCGTGGTACATGCAACGGATATCGTCGCCCTCGACAACCCCTACGGAAAGTGGGGCCAGACGGTGACAGCAGCGGTCTTCAAGGGCAGCAATGCCGCCATCGGCTGTGCGATACACCACGATAGGCTCTTTGAGCATTTTGACTGCAACCGGCTTGTCTGCCGTGAAATCAGTCGACCAGCCGGCCATATACCACGCGTTGCGCAAAAACATTCGTTTCTCCTCCAATTACATGCAGGCCTTGGGACCTGAACAGAATTTGTTTGTTAACCCTAAAAGGCAGTCAGGCCAGTACTGTGCCACACCCGACCACAACGACGCATCCGTGTTTACACTAACTAGCATGTATTACAACTTTGGATTTAATATCGCCTAACAATTTTAAGACAAAACCCTGGCGCTGACGAGCATGAATTTTATTTATTGCCCGAAAGCGCCTGGCACAGGAGACATTCATGAGGTCCAAACCATGGACGGGTTCAGCCCTGGCACCCGACGCCACCGCCCCGTCGCGACGCAGGTTTCTTTTGCGCGCGGCAACGTTGGCCGTTGCCGGCGTTGGCGCGGCTCACTTGAGCGGCTTTGCCCGTACACACGACAGCATGCCGGTTTCGGCACTGACCATAAACAGTGTATTTCCGGCACCCAGCGGTCCGGGCAGGTTTGTGGCTGCCCTGGGGCAACAACTGGTCGAGACATCACCGGCAACACAATTCAGCATCAGGCAGATTCGTCCGGCTGACATCATTGACCTGGCCGGTACGCAAGATCAGCTTTTGTATTGAGCAACAACGATGTGGTCACCCCGGGATTCGGCCAGAAGTCGCCAGGCACTGAAGCCGCGTTGCGGCTGCGCCCGGTTGCACCGCTGCTGGTCAACCCGTTTTTCATTGTCGTTGGCCGGCAAAGCCGCTGGCAATCGCTTGAACAAATGGTAGCGCACGCACACGCCAACCCGGGCGCTGTTCGCTATGGGTCATGGGGACCCAAAAGCCTGGGGCGGATTTATGGCGCAAAACTGGCCAAAGCTACGGGTAGCCAGATGATGCATATTGCCTATCCGAACCTTGGCGCCCTTTATCAGGCTGTGGAAAAAGGCGAAGTGGACTGGGCTTTGGGCACCGGCATCGGGCCTGCCGCAGCAGCCTATAAAAACGGCGCAATTCGACCGATTGCCATTGCTGACAATACGCGTGACGCCACCCACGATGTGCCTACCATTGAAGAAAGCCTTGGTTTGAAAGCGCTTCACTTTCGCGCCTGGCTGGGCCTGTTTGCCAATGCCAAGGCCAGCCCGTCACACCTGTCTGATATTCAGGCCATGGTTGACCGCGCGGCATCGTCAACGCTGCGATCAACATATCCCAGCGTACCCACGGCAGCACAACTGACCCCCGATGTCTTGCAGGCACTGGTGCGGCATGAACGTTTCATTCAGCACCTTTAACCCTCGAATGAATTAACCCGTTGACCTATTAACCCTTACCCTTCAACAAAAACGAAACCACTATCTCTCAAGGAGTTTTCATGCGTCTTTTATCGATTCTTTTTGGTTTGGCGTTCATCGCCTGGACCGCAAGCAACCTGCATAACAACCCGCGCTGGACCTGGTCGCCGGGTGAAGGCGAGCTTCCGCGCGACGTCGTCGCCATGTATATGGACATGGCCTACAAGGAAGGCGACCTTGAAAAGGCTGCAAAGACGTTTCTGACACCAAAAACCAAAGACGAAGTCCCGGCTGACCAGATCTTGCCAGAGGGCAAGCCCTTCGAGCCCAAGGTTAAAAAAGTCATTGCTGAAGGCTTCAATGTGGCCGTTTGGTACACCATCGAAGGCGACCCGGCACAAAAGCAATATCTGGAAATTTTCAATATTCGCGGTGGCCGTGTAGCAACGCGTGAACGCCTGGTTCAGCCCGGCACATTGGCCGCCGCAAACCAGACAACCGCCCCTGCTACCAACTAAATCGACTTCGGAGCAACCATGAATCTGACACAACACCTGAAATTCGACGCCCGCACCATCGGTGCCCTGATCATCTCTTTCCTGCGACTGTACCTGGGGCCTGGATGATTGTCAGTGGCTCAAGCTACTGGCTGCACGAACTGGGTTATCAGCCGATTTTCCCTCAACCTTTCGGCACGTTGCCTGACTCGAACAAAATGCTGATCACATTTGTTGAAATCGGCCTGTTCGATATTGTGAAGACCCTGGAAATCATTGGCGGCCTGATGCTGGTCTGCAAGATTTTTGTACCGCTGGGCGTGGTGATTCTGTTCCCGATCAGCGCCATGGTGTTCTACAACGCCGTATTCCTGAACCAGCGTTACGACGGCATCCTGAGCGTAACCTACATGGGCACGGCCTGCCTTTACATGAACGTTGTCCTGCTGCTGGCCTACATCAGGTATTACCTGCCCATGCTGAAGTTCGATGCCGAAATGGGCAGCTTGTCTGATTTCAAACGCATTCCTGAAATTTTCAAATAATTCCCCAACCACTCAGACAAGAAATATCAAATCCACACGGTTTTAAGTGCTTCCCCAGACTTTGGCCCGCCAACCGGCTCCAACCGGCGCGGGCCGTTTTTTTGGTTGCCATGATTAAAAACTTTTTCACCACGGAGACAACACCATGAAAGAACTGAAAATTTCTCGTCGCGGCTTCGCCCAGACTTCGTTGGCCGCTATCGCTGCCATGTATGCTGGACGTAGCGTACAGGCCCAGGAAAGCCAATCCGCCAAAGAGCCCGCAAACGACCGCCCTGCCCCCAGAAAAGACGCTTCGACAGATGCGATTGTCGATATCGTGAATTTTTGCCTCGAAACAACCTACGACCGCTTGCCGGCCAATGTCATCGCCATCACGAAACAACAGGTTCTGGATACACTGGGAGTTTCATTGGCAGGCCAGAACGCCGAAGGGGTCACGCAGTTACGTGAATTCACGCTGCACAACGGTGGTCGCCCGGACAGCCACGTCTGGGGAACCCGGACCCGGGTTCCCGCCCATGAAGCAGCACGTATCAATGGCACCATGGCACACGCCCTTGATTACGATGACACGCACGAAAAATCTTACGTGCACCCCGCTGTCATCACTGTTCCCGCCGTCCTGGCAATTGCAGAACAGGTTCCAGGCGTAACAGGTAAAGACATCATCGTCGCCATTGTGCTGGGCACCGACATCAGCTGCCGCCTTGCCCTGGCGGGTCAACCCGGCGTGAATCCGTTCAAGATCGGCTGGCACAACACGACCACCTATGGCTACATTGCATCAGCGCTTGCTGCAGGCAAACTGCTAGGGCTAACGAAAGACCAGATGATCAACGCCGCCGGGATTGCCTATCATCAGGCGGCAGGTAATGCGCAGGCACATATTGACAGCGCACTGACAAAACGAATGGGACCCGGCTTTGCCTGCAGCGCCGGCGTTCTTGCGGCCCAAATGGCACGCCATGGCATCACCGGTGCGCGCGGCGTTCTGGAAGGGCCGCTAGGGCTTTATTACCAGTACCACAAGGGTCACTACAACCGTGAGGCTTTGGTAGGCAGTCTTGGCAAGCAGTTTGCAACCACCGACCTTTCCTTCAAGCCGTATCCCTCATGCCGGGGCAGCCACACTGCGGTTGACGCGGCACTGGCTGTAACACGCAACCCGCAGTTTTCGATCAACGATGTCAAGTCCATCACCATTTACAACGGCCCGGCAGAATACAAACTTCTGGGAGATCCCGTCGCAACCAAACGCGCACCCAAGACCAACGTGCAGGCGCAGTTCAGCAACCCCTGGGTTGTAGCCACCATCCTGAACAACGGCCAGATCACGCTGGACGACTTCACACCGGCCGCATTGCAAAACAAGACCATTCTGGCGCTCACACAGAAAGTGAATACGGCACTGGATGACACCATGGTGACCAAGGGCGGCGGTGTTGGCCCGACACGCGTGGTTGTTGAACTCAACAACGGACGACAGCTGACTGAAACAGCGATGACGGCAAAGGGCGAACCCAATCAACCCTTGACGCCCGCAGAGTTCGAGCAGAAGTTCAAGGATTGCGCTGCATCAGCAGGTCTGAACTCCGCGCAAATTGCGTCGATCATTAAAGATATCGAAGGCCTTGAACACATGACTCAAGCCTCGAGACTGTGCGAGCAGCTGGTCAAATCGGCCTGAAATCAAACAGGCCCCTTTGCATGCCTTGCAGCAGCCAAAGGGGCTTGTTTCTGGACTCAAGACATCAGCGGCTGGAGTTTTCTCTTTCAGCATGAAGGCCAGTGTAATCAGACCTGAAAATACCGGCGGGCCCCAATCGTACATGCGCAGCGGGCGAGCGCCCATGGACGTTGAAAACCCAATGACGATCAGCGTCCATATCACGACGACCGCAGCGAGAATAAAGATATGCTTGTTCTGGATTTTGGTGCTCATGGCATGCTCCGGATGATTGAATCAGCGATAGTCTGCACGATCTTTGAACCCTTCCCACAAGAAGTAAGGTGCAGCCTTGGCGCGCAGGTAGTTCACGTAATAGCCCCCATAGGCCAGCAACAGGCTGCCGTTCAGCAACAGCTCTTGCGTACCCGTAAACTTTTGACGTGGTGCCGGTGAAACGATAAGGTTTAGATACGCAATCTGAACCGTGATTCCGCCCATGATGATCAGGGCCAGCGGCACAAAACGGTTGAACAACAGCATGGCACCCAGAATGACTTCCAGGTACTTTACGAAAGGGTAAAACCCGATATTCGTCATTTCAAGCAAATACGGACCCACTGCACCAGCCTTGCTGAAGTCGGGGATGAAATCAAAAATCACGTAATAAAGACCTGACTTCAGATAATGAAAGGCGAAGTAAAGCCTTAACCACATCACCAGAAACTTCCAGGGTGAATCTCCTGCACTGATCATGAATGCCTCCCGGGCGTTGTTCGCACACTTGAATGTGCTTTTTTAGCAAGCAAAACGCCCCGGCATCAGCAGGCAACGGGGCGTGTTCTCTTTAGCAACTCACGCAGCCATCAGAAACGATGCTGCATACCAATACCGAAAGCGCTTACACGCTCGCCTTTGGCTTGCGGGGCAGGCAAGCCGCCGGGGGAAAATGGTCTGCCGTGCGTTGTTACGATTGTCCAGCTGCTTGAAATAGGTGTACAACAAGGTCCGTTTGGACAAATTGTGAACGTAACCCACGGCCCACGAGCGAATATCCCAGTCGCGTACCTCGGTTGTTGCGCCACGCGGCAAGAAAGGCACCTCGTTGCTGGCCTGACCATAGGCAAAATGCACGTGCCCTGACTTGCTGACGGGTACGCGTGCACCCAGTTGCCAGGCGCGGTCTGACCCGTCATAGCCCGCGGACTTCCTGAGCTGGTAGCTGGCAAAGACAGTGGCCCACGAGAACTTGTAGCTGACGCCCAAGGCATGTTCAGTCTGGCGCCCTGTATAAGAATCAGCGTACGTTGTACCCAGACTGCGACCAAAGGCATACGTGACGGTTAACGGGCCGTTGTCATAGTTCAGCATGGCCAAGTCGAAACTTTTGGAACGGTTCACTGCCGTCGGCGACGAGCGGAACCCATGCTGGTAGGCAAACTCGAAACCGGCAAATTTAGGTGTACGGTACTGAATGGCGTTATCCATGCGGGCGGGATCTGACAACGGGTTGTACATCCAGGGGTAGGGTTCTCTCCGGTCAGGGACCCCACCACCGAGCCCGGTGCAATGATCATCGGGTCGTACTTGCCACCAAACTCATACCCCAGCCCCTGCAAACGACCCATGATGATCTGCCCAAAATCCTTGCTGCGCAAACCCGTGTAGGCCTGACGTCCGAACAGGCGCCCCCTTGAGCCGACGTACCTGTGTTGATATTGAACCCGCTTTCAAGTACGAAGACCGCATCCAGCGTCTCACTGATCTTTTCAACGCCACGCAAGCCCCAGCGTGACCCCCAGACCACCCGAATTCATGCTGGTGATGCTGTTTTCACTGTTACGAAAATAGCTGATGTTGGCATCGGCCACACCATAAAGCGTCACCGTCATCGCTGAAGCGGCGCACGGCACCAATGCGGCAGCCGCTGTTGCAAGAATAAGCTTCTTCACTCTGTCTCCCTGAGTATTTTTTGGTACCGCACCCAATGCCGGCAACCTGTTGGAGTATTTTTCGAAAACGCACAACTCTGGCCCGCCAGTACTGCACTGCAACCAGTGCACCAGTGCACCAGTGCACCAGTGCACCAAAACTATGCATTCATAATGTTATGTTTAAATTGCTAGGCAATCAACGCTAAACAAAATGAATAAGGGAAAGCACTTAGAACCAAAAACAACGATTTGACGTCATCACAAGCGGTCTGTGGCAGCTGCGCCTTTACGCCGTAAAGCCCATTCTCAAGGCGATGCCGAACTGTAAAAATCAGGAAAAAGACTCTTCCGGCGAGCGCGTGATGATAACGAAGGCGATGATTAACCGGGTGCTGAAGACCATGACCTGGTCGCTTCTGCTGTGCGTGCCACTGTGCACAGCAGCACAACCGCCGCACATTGCCAACCCGCCAGACACTCCAACGCCAGCCGCCCTGGAACCACATCTGCGTGTCGCCCACGTGGACCTGGACTATGTCTACGACCCCGACCCCGCACAAACCCGGCGCAACGCTGACCTGCTGGTACAGCGCATCATCAACCTGGGCGTGAATACAGTTTTTACAGGCCTTTGCCGACCCGACGGGCGACGGGCTGGTACGCGCGCTGTATTTCCCGAACCAGCATTTGCCCATGCGGGCAAACCTGTTCAAACCAGTCTCCGAGCGATTGCGCAGCGAGGCCGGTGTAATTGTTTTTGCCTGGATGCCCGTGCTGGCGTTTGATCTGCAAAAAGACCTGCCCCGGGTCTTGCGCTGGCAGCCCCGGAAAAGTACCGATACCGATACCGATACCGATACCGATACCGATACCGATACCGATACCGATACCGATACTCAGCAGTATCAACGACTCTCACCTTTCGATGCAGATGCCCGCAGGGCTATTGAGAAAATCTATGAAGACCTGTCAGGACACGCCCGACTGGATGGCCTGCTGTTTCATGACGATGCGCTGCTGGGAGATTTTGAAGACGCCAGCGCAGCCGCACTGGCGGTGTATGTGGCCCATGGATTGCCGGGAACACTGACGGACCTGCACTCAGACACCCGGAATTTTCAGCGCTGGACGCGCCTGAAAACCCGTACGCTGACACAATTTACGCTACGGCTGCGCGACCGCGCCCAGACCAAGCAAACCCAACGGATACTGACAGCGCGAAATATTTATGCACGCCCGGTACTTGACCCCGAAAGCCGCGCCTGGTTCAGCCAGGACTTTGACGATTTTTTGAGCCATTACGATATTGTGGCGGTGATGGCCATGCCCCTGATGGAGGGTATCACCCCGCAAGCCTCAGCCGCCTGGATCGACACCCTGATCGACGTCGTCGCGACCCGCCCACAGGGTCTGGCCAAAACCCTGTTTGAGCTTCAAACCAAAGACTGGTCACTGCCAGACAACCCTGCCGTTCCGACGAACCTGTTCGAACAATGGCTGATACGGCTCCAGGCCAAAGGGGTAAGGCACATCGGCTACTACCCCGATGACTTTCATAAAAACGAACCCGCTCTGGAGCAGGTCAGGCCTTACCTGACCGCGCCTTGAACCGGTTACGCCCTGCTTGGGCCATGATGCAGATTATGTAATGACAGGGAAAGGCAAGCTGCGAATACGCTTGCCGGTCAGCGTGAACACCGCATTGGCAACGGCGGGTGCCACCGGCGGCAAACCAACCTCGCCCATACCGCCAGGAGGGTTATCGGTGGGCATGACCTTCACGTCGATCGGTGGCGTCTGGTTGGCTCGCAACAGCGTGTACTGATTGAAATTCCGCTGCTGCGCCTGGCCGCCCTTGTACACCAGCTTTTCGTAAAGCATGGATGAAATACCGAAAATGGCGGCACCCTCAACCTGACTGCGGATATTGCGCGGCGAGATGGCGTGACCACAGTCAACCGCCGCCCAGATCTGGTGAATATGCGGACGCCCCTCTTTCATGGACACCTCGACGACCATGCCAATGAACGTAGTCCAGGCATCCGAAAACGCCAACCCAAGTGCCCGACCATCGGTGCGCGGCTTGCCCCAACCCGACATCGCCGCAACCTCTTTCAGCACGGCTTGCGCGCGGGGATTCTTGTGGGTCAGCTCCAGGCGCAGATCAAGCGGATCTTTATTGGTGGCCTGCGCCACTTCATCAAGCACGGTTTCAATGGCGAATTTGGTATAACCCGCACCCACCGCACGCCAGAAGGACACATCGATGCCACGCTTTTCGAGGTTATGCTCGATACGCTGATCGGGAATATCGTAGATGGTATCGGCCGCCTCCATGACAGGTGCGTCTTTGTTGCCCGCACCGGCATAGGCTTTCGGGTTGACGCGCGCATAAATACCTTCCGAGACCACACGATGATGCCACCCCACCAGCTTGCCCTTGTCGTCCAGTGCCGCAACCAGATGCTGCGCCGTCAATGGGCGGCCGCGCGAACGCTGGAAATCATCTTCGCGAGTCCAGATGACATGCACCGGCACGCCCGGCATGGCTTTGGCCAACAACGCGGCCTCGATGGTGTAATCGGCCTCGACACGACGACCATAACCCCCGCCCAGAAGCGTCAGGTTGACCGTGATGTTTTCAGGTTTGAAACCGGCCACTGCCGCCAGCGTTCCCACCACAATGCTGGCCGACTGTGACGGAACCCACACCTCGATCTTGTCGCCATCGACCCGGGCCGTGCAGTTCATCGGCTCCATCGTGCACTGGGCAACGTGCTCAGTGGTGTAGGTGGCGGCAATGGTACGGGCGGCCCCCTTGACCGCGGCGGCGGCATCGCCCTGGGCATGCCAGACATCGCCGGCCTCGCCGACATTCTCGGCCTTGGTCACAAAGTCTTTGAGCACGACGTCACTGTCATACCCGCGCGAGGGCGACGAGGTCGTCCAGGTCACTTTCAGCAAATCGCGCGCTTTGCGCGCGGTGGCGAACGAATCGGCGACGACGGCCACACCAAACGGCAGTTTGACAACGTCTTTGACACCCTTGACCGCACGCGCGGCGGCATCATCAACCGCCTCGGGCTTGTCGCCCTGAACCGGGGTATACAACACCGAAGCCCAGACCATGCCGGGCATCCGGAAATCAATACCGAACTTGGCCGTACCGTTGGACTTGGCCGGCAAGTCAACCCGCGGCTGGTCAGTGCCGATGATCTTGAATTGCGACATAGGCTTGAGCATGCTTTTATCGACGGCCGGGGCCTCGACCGGACCCTTGGCTTGTGCGGCAGCCTCGCCATACGTCATTTGCCGATTGCTGGCGGCATGTTTGAGCACACTTTTCTCGGCCACAACTTCAGTTGCCGGCACACCCCAGGCCTGGGCGGCCAGGTTGACCAGCGCCAACTTGGCCTGCAGCCCGGCCAGGCGCATGACCTCGTAGTAACCGACAACGGTACGCGACGAACCGGTCACCATGCCCCCGCCAAATTTCGGATTACCAAACAGTTTGGCCACGCTGGGCGATTGCTCGACACGTACCAACGACCAGTCCAGCTCCATGTCATCGGCCAGAATGGCCGGAATTGATGTCATCGTGCCCTGCCCCATTTCAGCGGCAGGGGAATAAATCAATGTGGTGTTGTCAGGCGAAATACTGACCCACGCCACGGGGCTGAAACCTGCAGAAGTACCCGCCTGTTCGGCCGCCTGGGCCAGCGAGGCAATACCGCCACCGCCCAGCATGACACCGACCATGGCCGTGCCACTACCCACCAGAAACGAACGACGTGAAATTGATTGAATCGTCATGCGGTTCTCCTTAAGACAGGGCTTTTTGTGCGTTGACCACGGCAGCGGCAACCTGGTTATAGGTACCGCAGCGGCACAAGTTGCCCGACATTTCGTTCAGAACCTCTTCACGCGATAACGGACCTTTTGCTTTCTGGATAACGCTGGCGGCGGTCATGATCTGGCCCGACTGGCAGTAACCACACTGGGCGACCTGCTCGTCAATCCAGGCTTTCTCAAGCGCCTTGCCCTGCTCGGTTTTCATGAGCCCTTCGACCGTCGTGATGTTTTTGCCGCTGACTGCCGATACAGGCATGACGCACGAGCGCTGGGGGTCGCCATCGATATGCACGGTACAGGCACCGCACTGGGCCATACCGCAACCAAATTTGGTACCCGTCAGTTCGAAATGCTCGCGCAGCACCCACAGCAAGGGCGTATCGTCAGCCACGTCAGCCGACACGGCTGCGCCGTTAAGGTTGAAATTAACCATATGCGTTGTCTCCGTTTTAATTTGTTATGACCGTTAATACAGCCAGCCAAAACTGTCTGACAAAACACTGACATTCAGCCTACTGAACTACGGTTTCCTGACATTACATTGAACTGAACGCATTTGCAATTGGCGGTTTTCCCCGGCTTGGAAACAAAACGCGACAACCTGAGCGTTGTCCGGGAACTTTCATGACCGGGTGCAACCGCCATCGGGAACACGGATAACAGCCATCGGGGACATGCCTTGATGGCTTGAAGGTGTCTGCATTGCACGACAACCTGGAATGATGTGGGACAGCAGGAACATACCAGGCAGGACAGATACGGTTCAATTTAATGCATCCCACCCGTCTTTTACACGAACGCCTCGCTCAATTGACCCGATTCCTGTAAAAAATACTGAATTGACCCGAAATTATCTCGGACAATCCTTTTTGTATCGCATTTTTTGGCTATAATGACCAGGATTTCAACTTTATATAGGTTCACTTCCTGGTCATGACAAACAGCACTGATAAATCCAATGCCGCAACGTCCGGGTACCGTAGTGGCACCGCCGCCCGCCTGACGGGCGTCCCCGTTGAAACCCTGCGCGTCTGGGAACGTCGTTACAACGTCGTTGGCCCACGCATGAGCGAACGCGGCCAGCGCCTGTATTCCAGCGATGACATCCAGCGCCTGACCCTGATCAAGCAACTGGTCGACGCCGGCTACCCGATCGGATCAGTGGCACGCATGCCGACCGCCACGCTGCAAGACATGCGCACTGCCCCCGAGGCCCCCTCACGCCATTTCAAGGTTGGTCTGGCCGGCACGTTCATGGCCAGCCCGACAGTCATCGAAGCCCTGCGCAATGGCCCGCTTGAAGTCGTATGCCACAGCATGATGCCCCAGCAGGCCGCCGCAATCTTTGAAGATGCCCATATTGACGCCGTGATCGTCGAACTGCCCACCCTGACCGACAATACACTGGCCCTGGTCACCGGCATCCAGCAAAGCTGTGATGCCCGACAAGCCATTGTGCTGTACCGGTTTGCGCCCGGCAAAGTCATCCGCCGCCTGCGTCAGGCCGGGTTCAAGGTGGCTCGAGCCAGTTCCGACCCTCGTGAAATTGCCACCCTGTGCCAGACCCTGCTGCAAAGCCCGGTGAACCCGGACGTCACCACCCGTCTGCCAGCCAGCAATGACGCACCGGCACGGCAACGCTTTACCGATGCTGAGCTGTCGGCTTTCCTGGCTTCGGCCAACAACCCCTACTGCGAATGTCCGCGCCATCTGGTTGAACTCATTCTGAACCTCAACAGCTTCGAAGCCTACAGTGCCGAATGTGTCAGCCGCAGCCCCCAAGATGCGGCTCTTCACCGCGACCTGCAACGTACGGCAGGACACGCACGCGCCATGCTGGAAGGGGCACTGGATCGATTGGCCGATGTTGAAGGCTGGCGCTGATTATTTAAAAATTACCATTATTCGATAACTATGAAATAATAGTCGCATGAAATTACCTTCCGGTAATAGTTAAAACCTTATAAAGGATAACCATGCGACTTCTTTCTTTTGTGGGCCGAAACGGCCAATCGGGTTACGGCGCCCAAATCGATGACACCCATATTGCCAATCTGGGGGCTGTTCTGGGCCATCGCTATCCTGACCTGCGCGCGCTGCTGGGCAGCACCGGTCTGGCCGACGCCCAAGCGGCGCTGGCCATTGCTCCGGTACTATCGGTTCATGAAGTCAAGTTGCTTCCGGTTATCCCCAACCCTGACAAAATCATTTGCGTCGGCCTGAATTACGAAACTCACCGCAAAGAAACCGGTCGTCCGGTCGAACAACACCCCTCCATCTTTGTGCGCTTCGCATCCAGCCAGATTGCAGACGGGGATCCTATTCTGGTCCCCCGCGTTTCCACCGCCCTCGATTACGAAGGTGAGCTGGCATTGGTCATTGGCCGCCCCGGTCGTTACATCAAGGCTGAAAACGCCCTTGAGCACGTGGCCGGCTACGCCTGCTACAACGACGGCTCCATCCGTGACTGGCAACGTCACTCGCACCAGTTCACCCCGGGCAAGAATTTTGTAGGCACCGGCGCCTTCGGCCCCTGGATGATCACCACCGATGACATACCTGATATCGAAGCCCAAACCCTGACCACCCGCCTCAACGGCGAGGTCATGCAACAGGCCAAAATTTCTGACATGATCTTCTCGATCGGCCAGATTATCGAATACGTATCGTCCTTCACCCCGCTTGAACCCGGCGACGTCATCGCCACTGGCACCCCGGGCGGCGTCGGCTTCAAGCGTGAACCCCGGTATTCATGAAGCCCGGTGATATTTGCGAAATCGAAATCACCAAGGTTGGCTTGCTACGCAACCCGATCGCCCAAGACGCCTAAGTCGCCGCTTATGGCATCACAACACCTGAGCTCGGTCGATCGGCTGCTGTCCATTCCGCGCCTGTTCACCTGCGAGCGTCCGGTCTGGACCGTTGAAGAAGTCGCGACCGAACTGCAGTTGTCCATCAGCAGCGCCTATCGTTACTTTCAAAGTCTGCTGGCGTTCGAGTACCTTGATGAGGTGCCTGGCCAGGGCTATTGCCTGGGGCCGGCCTTCATCGCTTTCGACCGTACCATCCGGGTCACTGATCCGCTGGCGCGCATCGCGGGCCCGGTACTGGACGGTCTGGCACAAGCGCTGGACAGTGGCACCGATCTGATCCTGTGCCGGATGTACCGCAAACAGGTCATGTGCATCCATCATCAAGGCATCGGCAGCGCGGCCGGCGGCACCAGTTACGAGCGTGGCCGGCCCATGCCGATATTCAGGGGAGCGACCTCAAAAGTCATTCTGGCCCACCTGCCCTGGCGACTGCAGAAAAAAGAATACGAAAGCCACCGCAACGCAATTGCCGACGCCGGAATGGGCACCGACTGGAAGTCATTCAGCACGGGCCTGCGCGACATCCGCAAAAAGGTTATTGCGTATCGCATGGCGAAGTCGACGCCGGCCGACTTGGCATTGCCGCGCCCATCTTCAGCCCCGATGGCCAGGTCAGGCACAGCCTGAGTATTGTCGCCCCCGATGCCATCGCCCAAACAGCCATGGCCGATCGTTTGACCATGAGCGTCGTTGCCGCTGCCGCCCGCATTGCTGAACGGCTGGCCAACCCCGACTGACAGATTTCTGATACTTATCATGACCACAGAACACCTGACCCCCGTAACCATTGTCGGCGCCGGTCCGGTTGGCCTGATGCTGGCCAATCTGCTCAGCGCCTATGACATCCCCGTGATTGTCATCGAGCGCAACTCAACCACCGTTCAAGCGCCACGGGCAGTATCCATCGACGACGAGTCGCTGCGCGCCCTGCAAATTGCCGGCCTGGCCGACAGTCTGAAAGAGCGCTGTGCCATGGACTATGGCTCGGTGTATCTGGGCCCCACCCGCAACCCGTTTGCCCAGGTGTCACCGACCTCGGCCGAATACGGCCACCCTCGACGCAGCGCATTTGCCCAACCCGAACTGGAGGCGCTGCTGGCCCAGGAGTAAAGCGCTTCCCCGGGCCGAAATCCGTTTCGGGCAAGAAGTCACCGGGCTGACCCAGCGCGATGGCTACGTCACACTGGACATCCGGCGTAACGACGGCAGCACCTATCAACACAACACCCGGTTCGTGGCCGCCTGCGATGGTGGCCGCAGCCCCTTGCGCCATATGATTGGCGTCGGCATGCAGGGATACACCTACGAGAAAAAGTGGCTGATCATCGACCTGAAAGGCACGCGCGACAACTTCCGGGAAACCCGTGTCTACTGCGACCCGCGCCGTCCGGGCATCAACCTGCCCGGCCCAAACCGTACCCGTCGCTTTGAATTCATGCTGCTGGAAGGCGAAACCGACGAGCAGGTCACTGACCCCGCCTTCATCACCCAATTACTGCGCGACCACGGTCCCGACGAAGGCATCGAGATCGTGCGCAAACAGGTTTACACCTTCCACGCCCGCATGGCGACAGACTGGAAAAAAGGCAACGTCTTTTTGCTGGGCGATGCGGCCCACCTGACGCCCCCTTTGCCGGCCAGGGGCTGAACAGCGGCCTGCGCGATGCCGCCAACCTGTCATGGAAACTGGCGGCCGTCCTGAAAGGGCAAATGACACCGGCGGTACTGGACAGCTATCAGCAAGAACGCCCGGAACATGCCTGGCAACTGATTGAAATGGCCATCAAACTGGGACGCATCATGATGCCGCAGACCCTGTTCAAGGCCCGCTTGCTTGAGCGTTTCTTCAAAACCCTGCAACTGATACCGCCCGCGCATGAATACATCACGCAAATGCGCTACAAACCCAAGCCCCGGTTTTCAAAAGGATTCTTTGTGCGCGACGGCGCCGACCTGAAAAAACACGAGTGGGCCGCATGCTGCCCCAACCCCAGGTTGAAACCGAACACGATCGCACGCTGCACCGGCTGGACGACATTCTGGGCCACGGCTTTGCGCTCATTGCCCTGACCCCCGAGCCCGAAAAGGCCTTCCAGGGCCTGCCTGAACTGCCCTTCGAGAAATCACTCGGGTTAAAACGCATCTGCATTACACCGCGGTACTACAACGCCTTCCCGGCAGCGCCTGATGCCAGCATCACGGTGCGCGACGTTGCGGGCGATTTTGAAAAGCACACGCAGGCCACCGATGTCTGGCTGCTGGTTCGCCCCGACCGCTACGTCATGGCCTGCATACCACGCAACAGCCCCCAGGCCACGATTGCAGAACTGAACCGCCTGCTGGGGATGGACAGCTGAATGCATGAATGCATGCAAGCCGCCCCTTTCAGTACTTAGGGACAGCCTCCTTCAATAGGGGGCTGTCTTGTCATAACCAAAGGGCCTGCGCCGATCAGACACCTTTGTACTGATCACGCAGCACGTTTTTTGCACTTTACCCATGGTATTGCGCGGCAGTTCAGGCACAACATGCACTTTTTTGGCACCTTGAAATTAGCAATACTGCTTTTCAGGGCGGCCTGAATCTGCACGGCATCCAGCGCCACCCCTTGCCGGGGCACCACGATGGCCACTACCGCCTCGCCAAAATCAGCGTGCGGCACACCCACCACGGCCGATTCGGCCACACCGGGCATGTCATCGATCAAGGTTTCGATTTCCTTGGGGTAAATATTGAAGCCTCCGGAAATGATCAGATCTTTGCTGCGCCCCACAATCACCAGGTAACCCTGCTCATTCCAGCGCCCCATGTCGCCCGTACGAAACCAGCCATCGGGTGTAAATTCTTCTTTGGTCTTTTCAGGCATGCGCCAGTAACCCGAAAACACGTTGTCACCCCTGACCTGGATATGGCCGATTTCACCGTCAGGCAGGGGCTGCAGGTTGTCGTCCACCACACGCACCGACACCCCCGGCAGTGGACGGCCCACCGTTCCCCCACGCGTGGCCCGTCTATGGGCCGGTAGGGATTCGAGGTGAGCATTACGGTTTCACTCATGCCATAACGCTCAAGAATGGTGTGGCCGCTGCGCACCGGAATGACTCGAACGTATCGGTCAGCAACGGTGCCGAGCCGGACACGAACAAACGCATGCGGGCGCACAGATCATGATTGAAACGCGCGTCGGATAACAGCCGTACATAGAACGTGGGCACACCCATCATGACCGTACTTTCCGGCAGATAATGAAGGGCCTGCTCGAGGTCAAATTTGGGCAACCAGATCATGCGGGCACCCGCCAGCAACGCCCCGTGCGCCGCCACAAATAAACCGTGCACATGAAAAATGGGCAGCATGTGCAGCAATACATCATCACTGCGCCACCCCCAGTACGTATGCAGCACCTGAGCGTTGGACACCATGTTCTTGTGCGACAGCATCGCCCCCTTGCTGCGTCCGGTCGTACCCGACGTGTACAGAATGACCGCAAGGTCATCCGGCGCGCAGGCAACGGTCTGGAAAGCCGGTTCAAAGCCACTGACCGCGTCGATCAGGGTGCCCGACCCATCCTCTTCCAGGGTGACCACCCGACTACCCGGGTTGCGCTGGGCCAAGGGCTCAACCCAGTCTTTGTTCGCCCCCGAACACACCACCACCGCAGGCTCGGCATCGCCCAGGAAATAGGCGATCTCGCTTTCACGATAGGCCGTGTTCAATGGCAAATACACCAGACCGGCGCGCAAGGTGCCCAGATACAGCATCAGGGCTTCGGGCGACTTTTCAACCTGAACCGCCACACGTGACCCAACCGGCAGCCGCAACGAGGCCAGCCATGCGGCCACGCGCCCTGAACCGGCATCAATATCGTGAAAGGTGTAATTGCGCTGTGGCGTTTGAATGGCCACAGCATCAAGGCGGGCAGAAAACCCGGTATGCAGCACGCTGTACAGATTGGTGTCGGACACGACGCGACCTTTGATAAATTGGCAAGCGCAACAAAGTATCAAAAGACCGCGCGTGCGGCAACCTGCAACCGCGAAATGCGAGACCCTGGTCGGCAATGCCGGGCAAGGCCAACACCCTGCCCGCCGCTCAGGAACCCGGTTTACGCGCCAGAAACTGAACCACAGCGCCTTGCCCGGTGTGTAGCTTACGCCTTGATCTGTTTGCTGGCACGCTTGCGCGCCATGACAGAAAACACCAGAGCGAACACCCCCAGACCAATCGCCAGTGCCATGGCAATGACCAGCAGATAGTCGATGACACCACCCAGCGCTGAAATACTGGCTTCGGTGCTGGAAGGCACCCACCACGCAGCCAGCACGGTTGCGATCAGGCCAACCACCAGTGCCCCGAACAGCGGCCCACCGGCCGACAGGCCACGATGGCGCAGCCGGCGAAAACCACTGACTACGCCATACAGCAACACCAGCGCGACCACAACCAAAGGCCAGAACCATGCCCCGAACATTTCGGTAGCAATATAAAAAACTGAAAGCGGATTGAAGTCACTCATTCAAGTCTCCTCAGGCACGGCCGAACAGCATGGCACGATAGGTACCCAGCAAGGCTTTTTCATCAATAAGCCAGGACACCCAAAGCTCTTCAAGCGGGTCGATGAACGGAAATGACGGTACCAGCTTGCCGTCGTAATCAAATTCGATCAGCATGGCTTTGCCATAACGCGTGATCATGGGGCACGACGTGTAGCCGTTATACACCGCCGTCGATGTTTTCCCGGCAATGTCGGCCACAATATGGTCAACCACGACCGGCACTTGCCATTTGACACTGGCAGCGGTTTTTCCCCGTGGCACACCGGCGATGTCGCCTACCGCAAACACATTGGGAAAGCGCGGATGACGCAAACTGGCCTTATCGGCCTCGACCCAGGCGTCGGCAGCGAAAACACCCGACTGCCAGGGCAGCGAACTGTTGCGAACCGCATCAGGCGCACACATGGGCGGAATAACGTGTATGAAGTCGTAGTCTTGCCAGACCTCGCCCTCAGGGGTTTTGTAGCGTGCCGCCTTGCGGTCGGCATCGATACCGGTCAGGACATGATCGAAATTGACGTTGACATTACGTTCGGCAAACAAGGTCTTGACCTTGGCATCAACCGGCACCACGGAAAACACCGTTTTATTGTGAGCGTTATACACCACATTGATCGCCTCGCGACGGCCTTTGATGCGTGCCTTGTCGTCGGTGATGAATGTCATTTTCAGGGGGCACCCGCACACTTCATTTCGGTGGAAGGGCGACCAAACAACCCGGTGCCCCCGTTTCAATGAACGTATCAATGGCGCGTGCCGTGGCTTCGGCGGCCTGTGGGCCCGCATAGACGCAACCAATGCCCTTCTGGCCTACCAGACTGGCATCCATGCCTTCAATGGCCGAAAAATCAAGTTTCAGACCGGTGGCCACAACCAGATAGTCGTACTGGATTGACTTGCCATCAGCGGTAACAACGGTGTTGGCTTCAGGATTGAATTCAGCCACGGCTTGCTGAACCCACTCGACCCCGGACGGGACATAACGGGCGTTTTCATCAATGACTTTCCCGCCCGGCCACAACCCCGCCCCCACCAGGGTCAGCCCTGGCTGAAAGACGTGCTCTTTTTTGCATCAACCAGAATGACCTGCGCGTTATCAAGCGCACGCGACAGACGCGACGCCATATTTAGACCCGCCGCACCGGCACCCGCCACGACAATACGTACACGCTTGCCGTTCTGGGCCGCTGCCGGCACCGGATTAAGGGCTGTTGCACCCATGGCTGCCAATGCGGCGGCAGACCCCAGAAAATGTCGCCTTCTCATACCCGCTCCTGACTTGTCATACCTACTGCTGGAAAGAGATGAACACCCGGCGCGCCCCTTGGCAAGCCGGGTGCAGAACATCGGCTATTTTTTTATGGAGCAACTTGAAAAGCCGATCAGCTTGTACGCCGGACATGAACCCAGCAAACCGGTTGCCAACGGCAGAACACCAATCCAGCCCCAGGCGCCAATGGTGCCCATCAGTGTCGCCACAATCAGGGCGACCCCCACAATAATGCGCAATGCGCGATCAATACCACCAACGTTTCTCATAGCAATCCCCTTTTTCACGAAGGCTAACCACTGCAAAACAAGAGCTGCAAACACCCACCGGGACAACAACGCCCAAACAGAGCAACCACAACCCCCTGACAAAAACCCTTTACAACATATTGACCGGTATCTTGAGGTAACTGACCCCGTTATCTTCGGCAGGTGGCATCTGACCCGCGCGGATATTGACCTGAACTGACGGCAAAATGAGCGTTGGCATTTCGAGCGTGGCGTCACGCCGGGTGCGCATGGCCACAAAGTCCTCTTCCGAGACACCGTCATGAATATGGATATTGTGCGCCTTCTGTTCACCTACCGTTGTTTCAAAACGGACATCCCGGCCTTCTGGCGGGTAATCGTGGCACATGAACATACGCGTTTCGGGCGGCAAGCTGAGCAATTTGCGCACGGACCGATATAACGCGTGCGCATCCCCACCCGGGAAGTCGCAGCGGGCCGTACCAACATCAGGCATGAACAGCGTATCGCCCACGAATACCGCATCACCGACCTTGTAAGCCATACATGCGGGCGTATGACCAGGTACGTACATGGCCTCGGCCGTCAAGTTACCGATCGGGAACGGAACGCCTTCCTGGATCAGGTAATCGAACTGGCTGCCATCAAGCTGAAACTCGGGTTCAAGGTTGAAAATTTTCTTGAATACGCCCTGCACAGCCGTGATATTGGCACCAATGGCAATTTGACCGCCGACATGCTTGCGCAAATACGGCGCGGCCGAGATGTGGTCGGCATGGGCATGGGTTTCAAGAATCCATTGCACCGTGAGATTTTCGGACTTGACGAAGTCAATCACGCGGTCGGCCGAACCTGTTTTGGTGCGACCGGATTTCGGGTCGTAATCAAGCACAGAATCAATGATTGCGCACGCTGAGCCCGGCTTTTCGTAAACCACATAGGTGACCGTCCAGGTGGACGGATCGAAGAATCCTTTGACAAGGGGTTTCATAAAGCACCTTTAGCGAAGTAATATCTGCACGCAAACATTATATTGATTTATATAATATGTGTAAATATAATATATACACGTTCAACCTTTAATGGTTTGACAACCATCAATACATCATGACTGAGGCCCTAATCGATTTAAACGCCATGCGCACTGCAGCCAACGAAGCCTGCAGGGTCATGAAATCCCTGTCCAACCCCGACCGCTTGCTGTTGCTGTGCCAGCTTGCCGAAGGCGAAAAATGCGTCAGTGATCTTGAGACGCTGGTAGGTATCGGCCAACCCACCCTGTCTCAACAACTGGGGGTGCTGCGCACCGAAGGCCTGGTCAGCACCCGACGCGACGGCAAGAAAATTTTCTACCAGATTTCCAGCCCGCAAACACTGGCGGTCATGGAAGTTCTTTACCAACAATTCTGTCCCACTGCCACGGAGTACTGACATGACCATTGACTGGGCCAACTTCACCCCTTGGGCCGCGTTGTCGGGCGGCGTTCTTATCGGCCTTGCCGCTGCCTTGTTTATCTTGTTTTTCGGGCGCGTGCTGGGCGTCAGCGGCATTGTCAGCGGGCTGCTGAAACCCGTTTCCGGTGATACCGGCTGGCGCATTGCCTTTGTGCTGGGCATTTTTGCCGCGCCCTGGGTCTGGTTGCTGTTTTCCGAACCCGTCAATGTCACGATTGATGCCGGAACCGGCACACTGATCATCGCAGGGCTGCTGGTAGGCCTGGGTACACGTTACGGCTCGGGCTGTACCAGCGGGCACGGCGTGTGCGGGCTGTCGCGGTTGTCGCCGCGGTCTTTGGTGGCCACGCTCGGTTTCATGGCTACCGGCTTCATCACGGTTTACATCGTTCGTCACCTTGTCGGCTAACCTGGGGTACCCTCATGCAACGCATTTTTGAATTTATGATTGGTCTTGTATTTGGCCTGGGCCTGATTCTTTCCGGCATGAGCAACCCGGGCAAAGTACTGGGGTTTCTTGATCTTGCCGGCAACTGGGATCCGTCCCTGGCCTTCGTCATGGGCGGGGCCATCCTGGTCGGACTGATCGCTTTCCAGGTCGCCCGAAAACGTACGCAAACGTTCCTGGGCGGAGCCCTGAAACTGCCCAACCGCACTGACATTGACAAACGCCTTGTGCTGGGTAGCCTGACGTTTGGCGTCGGCTGGGGACTGGCCGGCTTTTGCCCGGGTCCGGCACTGGTTTCCTGGGCTCGGGCCAGATCAAAGGGCTGATTTTTGTGGCCGCCATGGTCGCAGGCATGGGCATTTACGAACTCCTCAATCGCAAAACGAGTTAAATCATGATGTTTGTGCCAGACTGGGTCAAAACATACCGTCGCGATCTGCTGCCCGGTGACATCACCGCCAGCCTGATCGTCACTGTCATGCTGATTCCTCAAAGTCTGGCCTATGCCATGCTGGCCGGCCTGCCGCCAGAAATCGGCCTGTACGCCAGCGTACTGCCCCTGGTGGCCTACGCTTTGCTGGGCACCAGCATGACGCTGGCCGTCGGGCCGGTGGCGGTGGCCTCACTCATGACAGCCAGCGCGCTGGCGCCCATGGCCGTACCCGGCAGCCCAGAATACATCGCCCTGGCCATCACCCTGTCCATGCTGTCCGGCATCATGCTGCTGGTATTTGGCGTATTGCGCCTTGGCTTTCTGGCGTACTTTCTCAGCCACCCGGTCATCAGCGGCTTCATCTCGGGTTCGGCCATACTCATCACCATCAGCCAGCTCAAGCATATTTTTGGTGTCCAGGCCACATCCGGCAACGTTCTCGCAACTGTCTACGATATTGCCGTCGCACTGCCCAACGCCAATACCGCCACAACCCTGATCGGGATCACGACATTGGCTTTTCTGCTGTTTGCCCGCAAGGTTTTGGGCCGGTTGCTGCAAAAAGCCGGCATCCCGTCCGATGCAGCCGCCCTGCTGGGTCGACTGGCTCCGATGGTCGCCGTCATCCTTTCCATTTTCGTTGTCAGCCGGCTTGACCTGGCCAACACCGCAAATGTCAGTATTGTCGGCGCCGTGCCACATGGCCTGCCGGCCTTGAAACTCGTTATCCCCAGTCACAACGACCTGGCCAGTTTATGGTTACCCGCCCTGCTCATTTCCCTGGTCGGCTTTGTGGAAAGTGTTTCGGTCGCGCAGTCGCTGGCCCTCAAGCGCCAGCAAAAGATCAACCCTGACCGCGAGTTGCTCGGGCTGGGTGCCGCCAACGTGGCCAGTGCCATTTCAGGGGGTACCCGGTCACCGGAGGCTTTGCCCGCTCGGTGGTCAACTTTTCGGCCGGGGCCAATACCCCTTGGCGGGCGTGCTTTCTGCCGTGCTAATGGCCATTGTTATTGCCAGCCTGACCGGGCTGTTCTACAACTTGCCCCAAGCCGTGCTGTCGGCCACCATCATCGTAGCTGTCACCTCCCTGATCGACGTCAAAACCATCAAGGAAACCTGGCACTACGACCGCGCCGATGCCCTGTCATTGCTGGCAACACTGGTTGGCGTTGTGGTTCTGGGGGTTGAGGCCGGTGTCATTCTGGGGGTTGCACTGTCACTGGCGGCGCTGGTGTGGCGCAGCAGCCACCCGCACATTGCGATTGTCGGCCGGGTACCGGGCACAGAACATTTTCGCAACATCAAGCGGCACAACGTAGATACCCTACCCAACCTGCTGGCGCTGCGTGTTGATGAAAGCCTGTTTTTTGCCAATGCAGCCCTGGTTCAGGGCAAAATCGAAAGTCTGGTCGCAACGGACGCCAACGTCAAATTTGTTTTGCTGCTGTGCCCCGCCGTCAACCAGATCGACTCCACGGCACTGGAAGCCTTGACGCAGCTGCAGTCAAGCCTGGATGCCAAAGGCATTACGTTCATGCTGGCTGAAGTCAAAGGCCCGGTTATGGACCGCCTGCAACCCACAGAACTGGGCCACAAACTGGAAGGCCTGATCTTTTTAAGCGCACACGATGCGTTCAGTTATGTAAAGCAGCACTCTGCAACAGCCCTTGAACGCACCTGAGATCCTCGACTGAACCATGGTGTACAAAAAGTGGCCAGCGCACCCGGTATGTCGCCCACCATTGCCCGGACCAGCATGGCCGGCTACTGCGACAGCCGGCCCCTGAGCCCCACTTAGGCCTGCAAACGCGACTTCAGCTGGCTGTGGTGGCGAGGCAAAGCCTCGGGCAGACGATGGCTGAGCTTGTCGAACAGCTCGGCGTGCAGCTCGAGCTCTTTTTCCCAGGCACTGGGCATTGATCGCCGTAATACGGTCGAACAACTCGGCACCGAACTCCAGACCGTCCCAGGTCAAGTCTTCGTAGCGCGGGGTGATGCCCAACAGGTGCTCCTGACCCTGGGCCTGGCCTTCAAGACGCTCGAGCATCCACTTGAGTACGCGCATGTTCTCGCCAAAACCCGGCCAGATGAACTTACCGTTGTCATCGGTCTGGAACCAGTTGACGCAGAAAAAGCGGGGCAAGGTTGCATTGGCTTTTTCAAGGCGCTCGCCCATGTTGATCCAGTGCTGGAAATATTCGCTCATGTTGTAGCCGCAGAACGGCAGCATGGCGAACGGATCGCGACGCACAATGCCCTGCTGGCCCACAGCCGCCGCCGTGGTTTCAGAGCCCAATGTTGCCGCCATATAGACCCCTTCAACCCAGCTGCGCGCTTCGGTAACCAGAGGCACCGTGTCGGAACGACGGCCACCGAAAATGAAAGCATCAATGGGCACACCAGCGGGGTTGTCCCATTCAGGATCAATGACCGGGTTTTGCTCGGCAGCAACGGTGAAGCGGGCGTTGGGGTGCGCTGCCTTGCGACCGCAATCGGGGTCCAGTCGTTCCCTTGCCAGTCAACCAGGTGCGCCGGGGCGGGGCCCATGCCTTCCCACCAGACATCCCCATCATCCGTCAGGGCTACGTTGGTGAAAATGACATTTTCACGCAGCGACGCCATGCAGTTGTAGTTGGTTTTTTCATTGGTACCCGGTGCCACGCCAAAGTAGCCGGCCTCGGGGTTGATGGCATACAAACGGCCGTCTGCACCAGGCTTGATCCAGGCAATGTCATCACCAATAGTGGTGATTTTCCAACCGGGCAGCGATGCGGGCGGAATAAGCATGGCAAAGTTGGTTTTGCCGCAAGCCGACGGGAATGCCGCGGCCACGTGCATTTTCTTGCCTTCCGGTGACGTCACGCCCAGAATCAGCATGTGCTCGGCCAGCCAGCCCTGGTCATTGCCCATGGCTGATGCAATGCGCAGCGCCAGACACTTCTTGCCCAAAAGCGCGTTACCGCCATAGCCCGAACCAAACGACCAGATTTCACGGGTTTCAGGGTAATGAACAATGTACTTGGTGCTGTTGCAAGGCCAGGACACGTCGGCCTGACCCGGTTGCAACGGCATGCCAACGGTATGTACGCACGGCACGAACTCACCATCGGTACCCAGCACGTCATACACTTTGCGGCCCATGCGGGTCATGATGCGCATATTCACCACAACGTAGGGCGAGTCTGACAGTTCGACACCAATTTGCGCAATGGGCGAACCCAGCGGGCCCATTGAAAACGGAATGACATACAGCGTACGACCACGCATGCAACCTTCGAACAGGCCGTTCAGCGTTTCACGCATTTGCGCCGGGGCCATCCAGTTATTGGTAGGGCCGGCATCTTCTTCTTTTTCGGAACAGATGAAAGTACGGTCTTCAACGCGGGCAACGTCGGAAGGATCAGACCACGCCAGATAGGAATTGGGGCGCTTTTCAGCGTTCAGCCGACGCAACGTACCACTTTCAACCATCAGGTTGCACAAACGGTCGTACTCTTCCTGCGAGCCATCGCACCACTCGATGCGTTCGGGTTGGGTCAGGGCTGCAATTTGCGCGACCCAGGCCTTCAGACCTTCGTGGCGCACCCATTCGGGGGCATTGACAGCGGTTGCTTGGGTGCCGTTTGTAGCAGCGTTCATAAGCCAGTATCTCCTGAGGCCCGGGCAACGACCGGGGCAATGTTGTCCTTTGCGGTGCCGGCATTTTATTACCAATTCACGACAGGAAACATGCTGCAATGCAACAGAAGCTGTCCGCCCTGCTTGACGAAGAAGTAAGGCCTCTTTACCATCGGCGACACAATCAGGGACACGGAGATCACCCCACCATGGCCTCAGCGCCTGCACAAGACACCACTCAATGGCGCCGGCAGAACGTCGGTCGCTTGCTGAACAACGCGGTCAAACGCTTCGAAAGCCAGATTCTGGAAGACCTTGAGAAGGCGGGTCACGGAGGGCTGTCGCTGAGCCACATTGCCATCACCCGCAACCTTGACCTTGACGGGACACGCGCCACCGAACTGGCCCGTCGGGCAGGCATTACCAAACAGTCAGCCGGTGAACTGATTGCACAACTGGAACAGCTGGCGCTGGTCGAGCGCCGCCCAGATCCTGAAGACAAGCGCGCAAAAATCGTGTGCTTCACCCCGGCTGGAGAAGCGTGGCTGGAGGCGTTCCGTCAGGCCCTGGAAACGGCCGAGCGCGATATGGCCTTGCAGCTGGGAAAACCCTTTACACCCAGTTGCATAACGCGCTGCTACGCTACAGCAATTGACGAATTAGTAAGGATAACTTACCATTCAAGCCTTTCCTACTTTCTTCAGGCAAGGGTTGAATCATGTTACCTGGCAAAACTTCTGTAATGATTGTTGGCGGTGGCCCATGCGGCCTGATGTTGGCCAACGAGCTTGGGCGTCGCGGCATCGACGCGGTGCTGATCGATGAAAAGGCGTCCACCGCCTTCAATCCGCAGGCCAACGCCACACAGGCCCGTACGATGGAACATTACCGTCGCCTGGGGTTTGCCAATGAAATCCGCGACCAGGGCCTGCCCGGCGATTTCCCGACCGACATTGCCTATTTCACCCGTTACGCCACCCACGAACTGGGCCGCTTCCAGCTACCCTCGGCCGCCGAAGCCAAAAAGAAAATTCATTCGCTGTCGGGCTCATGGAGCGCCGCCGAACTGCCGCACCGCGTTTCTCAAAAATATGTCGAACAGATCTTGCGGCAACAGGCCGAAAAGCTGCCTGGCATTTCCGTGAATTTCGGCTGGCGCATGCTGGCCCTTCGTGATCTCGGCACGCACGTTGACGTGGACGTTGAGTGCGTGGCCGACGGGCGCCGTCAAACCATTACTGCGCAGTATCTGCTGGGTGCCGACGGCCCTCGCAGCAAAACCCGCGAAACTCTGGGCTATCGCTATTCGGGCGAAACCGGCATCGTGCGCGATTTCATGGGTGGCCGCATGTACGCGATCTATGCGAACTGCCCCGATTTCTACAAAATCGTGCCACACCCGCCCGCCTGGATGAACGTTTGCTTCAATGGCGAACGTCGTGCCTTTATGGCCGCTGTCGATGGCAAAGGCGAATTCGCCTTCCACACACAGCTCAAACCACATGAGTCTGAAGAAAACGTGACCGTGGAAGATGCCAGGCGCATGTTCCAGATGGCTGTCGGCAAACCCGTCGATGTCGAGGTCTTGTCGCATGGTGCCTGGACCGCAGGCCATGCCTTGGTCGCCGACCGTCTTCAAAAAGGGCGTGTCTTCATTGGCGGCGATGCCGCCCACCTGTTCACACCCACCGGGGGCCTGGGCTACAACACCGCCATTGAAGATGCCGTCAACCTGGGCTGGAAACTGGCGGCCGTACTAAAGGGCCAGGCTTCGCCCGCCTTGCTCGACACGTACGAAACCGAGCGTCGCCCACTGGCCGTGCGCAACACCGGCTATGCACGCAAATTCGCCGATTCACTGGGCCTGTACAAACCCGTGCCCGAAATCGAGGATGATACCGAAGCCGGTGCAAAAGCCCGCGAAATTGCCGGCGAATACCTGGCCGCGCACGGTCGGGCCGAATTCAATATTCCCGGCATTACCTTTGGCGGTCGCTACGACGGCTCGGCAGCCATTGTTTCCGACGGCTCGACACCGCCTGCCGATGCCGCCAACGAATATACCGCCACCGCCTGCCCTGGCGGACGCCCACCGCATTACTGGATTTCCGAGGAAACTTCGCTGTACGATACGTTCGGCTTCGAATGGACGTTGTTGTGCATGAACGGTGACGGCTCAGGCTCTGAAAACTTCGTTCAGGAAGCAAAAAACGAAAAATTGATCTTAAAATAGTGAACGCTCCTCAGGTTCGAGCGCTGTACGAATCTGATTTCACACTGATCCGCCCTGACCAGATCGTTGCCTGGCGTGGTAACGACGATTCACAGGCACAGGCCGTGCTCCACCAGATTCTGGGCGAAACGGCCTGATCAGTACCTCATAAAAACCTTCCTGCCGGGGACAACCGCACATGCAAACCGACTTTATCTACGAAGCCCTTCCGACTCGCGTTATTTTTGGCGAGGGCAAGCTCGATCAATTGGCCCCTGAAATTGAGCGCCTGGGTGCCAAACGCGCGCTGGTATTGTCGACCCCGCAGCAGGAAGACTGGGCGCAGCACATTGCCCAATCACTCGGCCAGGCCAGTGCCGGCGTGTTCGCAGGGGCCACCATGCACACCCCGGTATCGGTCACCGAACAAGCCCTTGAACACGTCAAGGCGTCAAATGCCGACTGTGTCGTTGCCCTGGGTGGCGGGTCGACCATCGGCCTGGGCAAAGCCATTGCCCTGCGCACTGGCCTGCCCCAGATTGCCGTGCCCACCACCTACGCCGGTTCTGAAATGACACCCATTCTGGGGCAAACCGAAAACGGCATCAAAACCACCCAACGTGGTGCCATCATCCAGCCCAAAACCGTCATTTACGATGTCAACCTGACCCTGACATTACCCGCAGGCATGTCGGCCACCAGCGGCCTGAATGCCATGGCTCATGCCGTCGAAGCCCTGTACGCCCAAGACCGCAATCCGGTTATTTCGCTCATGGCCGAAGATGGCATCCGGGCCATGGCCGAGGCACTTCCTGTCATTATCCATTCACCACAAGACAAGGCCGCCCGATTGCAAGCGCAATACGGCGCCTGGCTGTGCGGCATTTGTCTGGGTTCGGCAGGCATGGCCCTGCATCACAAACTGTGTCATGTGCTGGGCGGGTCATTTGATCTGCCCCACGCCGAAACTCACGCCGTCATGCTACCCCACACCGCCGCCTACAACGAACCGGCCACCGAGGCACTGTCGCGCGCAGCGCGCGCACTGGGCACGGACAACGCCGGGTTGGGCCTGTGGGAATTAGCCAAAAAGGTCAACGCCCCCACCGCCCTGAAAGATATCGGCATGGCTGAGTCCGACCTTGATAAAGCCCTTGAAATCGCGCTGAAAAACCCCTACTGGAACCCGCGTCCGCTTGAGGCCGACAGCCTGCGCGCCTTGCTGAAACGCGCCTGGGCCGGCGAGGCACCATCGGCCTGATCGGGTGGAGGGGCGCCAGCCCCTTTGGTTCGAGCAGCAGCGGACACCACATTAAGGCCGCACAGGACGCCTGAGCCGTCCGCGCTATCCTTCCCCGCCCTGAAGGGCGAGGTTTGCCGTGCAACCGATCAAACAGGGTCGCTGCGCCCCGCCACAATCAACTCCAGTTTTTCGGTTTCGATGTCGGCATGCAGCGGCTCGATCTCCGGCAGGGTTTTATTGGCCTTGGCCGACAGCTCATTGAACCGCGCCACCTTGCCGTACAGCCCCTGACGACCGGCCAATGACGTGACCGTACGGTTATAGTGATTATTGGCCGCCCCAAGGGTATCGCCCAGTTTTTTAAGGTTTTCGGCCACAACAGCAACCTGGTTGTAAATCTCACCGGCCCGCGCGCTCAGCTCATGCGCCTGGGCATTGCTGCGCGCGACCATCCACACGTTGGACACCGTCTTCAAGACAGGCAGCAACGTCGTATGCGACACCAGAATGACATTGCGCTGGTAGCCATAGTCGAACAGATCCTTACCCGCCTGCAAGGCCTCGATGTAGGCCGACTCGAGCGGCATGAACATCAACACGAAACTCGGGCTGCTGACACCCGCAAGATTGCTGTAGTCTTTGCGTGAAAGATCATCAATATGATTGCGCACCGCCCGCACATGGGCGGCCATGGCCGCCTCACGCGTCTGCGCGGTTTCGGCGGCCAGGGCCCTGTCGTAATCCACCAGCGACACCTTGCTGTCAATGATGATGTGCTTGTCATCCGGCAAGCGAATGACAAAATCGGGCTGACGCAGCTGGCCACCCACCTCGTTCAACCGGGGCTGCGCCTGGTAATGGTCACCCTTGACCAGACCGGCCAACTGCAACGTGCGTTCAAGCTGCATTTCCCCCAGTTACCCGCTGTTTTCTTATCGCCTTTCAGCGCCTGGGCCAACGTTTGCGCTTCAGCGCTCATGCGCAGGCCCACATCAAGCACCTGCCTGATTTCAGCCCCCAGCCGTGCCTGGCCCTGCACCGACGCATCATGCACCTGATTGATACGCGACTGAAACGCCTGGATCTGCTCACGAAACGGGGTTAGCAGGGCATCCAGTGATGTCTGGCTGCTCTGGGCGAACGACTTGCCTTTTTCTTCCAGAATGCGATTGGCCAGATGATGAAATTCCATGCGCAACTGCTCGCGGGAATGATCCAGCGCGGTTTGCAAAGCATCAAGCCCGGCCTCTTTTTCATCGTGAGCCGCTTGGAGCCGCGTAAACTGGCGATCAAGGTCGGCAAAACGCAACTGGCTGGCCGCCAGTTCACGCTCTTTATCGACTACCGTGTCACGCGCCTCGTCGAGCCGTTCACGCAAGCCGTGGGCTTCGGCATCAAGTCGGGCCACAACCCCGCGAAAGTAAAGGGCCGCCAGCACAAGGCCCAGCACGACACCGCCCAGCACTAATGCAAGGGCGGTAACGTTGGGCAGTGCCTGGGTAAAACTGAACAAACCGGTCACTCAGCCCTGGTTTTTCTTGACGCCGAAACAGTGATCCAGCGTGGGAAAACTGCCATCACGAACACTGTCTGCATACTGAGCCGCAGCATCGCGAATGACCGAAGCGGCATCGCCAAAACGCTTGGCAAATTTTGGGATACGGTCGCCGCTAAGGCCCAGGATGTCTTCCGTGACCAGAATCTGGCCATCGCACCCCGGCGACGCCCCGATCCCGATGGTAGGGATGGACAGCGCTTCGGTAATACGCCGGGCCAGCGCCTCGGCCACCCCTTCAAGCACGACCCCGAACGCACCCGCTTCCTGATGCGCCAGGGCATCCTGGAAAATGCGCTCGGCCGCTTCATCGGTAAGGCCCTGTGCCTTGAAGCCACCCATGGTGTTGACATATTGCGGCATCAGACCCACGTGAGCCAGTACCGGCACACCCCGGTCAACCAGAAAACGGGTGGTCGGTGCCATGACGGCACCACCTTCAAGCTTGACGCCATCGGCACCACTGAGCGACAGCAGGCGTGCCGCACTTTGAAACGCCTGCGCCGGAGATTCCTGATAACTGCCAAACGGCATGTCAACAATAATGCAGGCCCGCTGCGTTGCCCGGACAACCGCTGCCGCGTGCGCCGCCATTTGGTCAACCGTAATCGACAAGGTATCTGGCAAGGCATACCCCACCATGGCGGTGGAGTCGCCGATCAGGATCATGTCCTGGCTTTCATCCAGCAGTCGGGCAATCGGCGCAATATAGGCGGTCAGCGACGCGATTTTCTTTTGACCCTTATAGGCCATAAGCTGGGGAACACTGATACGCTTGACCTCGGAATGTATGCTCACGGGAAACTCCTGAAAATTCTTGCCCTGTATTGTAGGGCAGGGTACTACTGACGCGCCCGTTGTTCGGTTTCACGTTTGGCGGCCACAACACGAGCCATGACAAAAAATGCAATGGCGGGGGGAATGGCAAACAGCACAAACAAGGCGCTAGATGCGCTGACCGCGCCTTGCACACCCCGGGGTTCGTCATGCCGGCCGCATTGACAATCATGCCGGCCAACGTGGAACCCAGAGCCAGCGCATACAGCTGGATGGTGATCATGGCCGACGAGGCAATGCTTTCTTGCCCGGACGGCGCACTGCGAAACACCTGTGCCAGCAAATGTGGCCAGCACATGCCGATACCCAGCCCCACACCGGCCATGCACACCACCAGCGCCCAGACCCAGACCGAGTCCATCACCCCCAGCCAGGGCACCAGGGCAAACAAGCCAAGCAGTGACACCGCCGAAACGGCAGGGCCGCTGCGCATCAGCACACGTGCTGTTTTCGACTCGCGCCCCGAGCTGGAAATCGAGCCTGCGGTCCAGCCCAGCGACATCAATGCCGTCATGTAGCCTGCGGGCAAGGGTTCGAACCCGTGAATGGTTTGCAAAAAGTACGGGATGAAAATTTCCACGGTAATTGCCGTGCTCATGAGCCCCACACACGCATAGATGCTGCCCATCGCCTGGCGCACCGACCACGCCCCATCGGGCAACCAGCGTACCGTACCCGGCCGCTGGTCAAGACGGGACACATAAAGAGCCACCGCCAGCCCTGCCACAATACCCAGCGCATTCCAGTACACCGCCGTTGACAGGCTACCGGCCGAGACAACCAGCACCGACAAGACAATCAGGGCCACCTTGCCTACCGGCACGTTCACTTTCTGGCGCGGCGCCTCGGCATTGCTGACGGTATTTTCGTTGATTTCGCGAATGACCAGCCAGGCCAGGCCGGCAGCCACCGGCAAAATGGCCCCGAACGCCCAGCGCCAATGCCCCGATTGTGCAAACACGCCGCCAATGGCCGGCCCGCTCAGCGTGGCCACCCCCACATACTGGACGTAAGACCCATGGCCCGGGTCCAGAGCCGTTCGGGGAAAACCACCCGGATTGATGAATAGCACAGGCCCAGCAGCAACCCGCCACCCAAGCCTTGCAGCGTTCGGCCAAACAGCATCCAGCCCATTGACGGCGCCAGGGCACACACCGTTGACGCCACTGAAAACAGAGCGATGGCCATCAAAAAGGCGCGTTTCAGCCCAAGCGCATCGAACGCCTTGGCCGACAGCGCCGACGCCATAATCGAGGCGGCAACAAACAGCGTCATGTTCCAGGCGTAATACTCAAGGCCGCCGATATCGCGCACGACCGACGGCAAAATGGTCGTCGCGATATAGACATTGACCGCATGCAAGGCAACGCCACCGGCCACCGCCAGCGAACGCAGACCATTACGGCCGGACAGCAGCTCACCCCACGATGCGGGTGTTACCGGATGCTGACTCATACAACCTCTTGGGGATATAACCGACAGGTATCGCAGTCGGGATAAAAGCGCTCGATAATCGCCATGACTTCTTCGGCCGTTTCAACCACGCTGACCAGATCACGGTCATCCGCTGAAATCATGCCCTCTTCCACAAGAAAATCAAAGTCAACCAATCGCGACCAGAATGACTTGCCCACCAGCACAATGGGCATCCGCGCCATTTTTTGAGTTTGGACCAGCGTCAACGCCTCAAACAACTCGTCCAGCGTACCAAAGCCACCCGGAAACGCCACCAGCGCCCGGGCGCGCATCATAAAATGCATTTTACGCAGGGCAAAATAGTTGAAATGAAAACATAAGGCCGGGCTGATGTAGGGGTTGGGCTCTTGCTCGTGCGGCAAGGTAATGTTCAACCCGACACTTAATGCATCGGCATCGAAGGCGCCACGGTTACCGGCCTCCATAATGCCCGGACCTCCGCCGGTCACCACCACGAACCGGCATGGGCTGCCGGACTGGAATCGTTGTGACACGATGCGGGAAAAACGACGCGCCTCTTCGTAATAGTGCGCATAGTGGACCTGACGGCTGGCCCGGGCCAGTGCTTGCCGCGCCTGCGGGTCTTCAGGGTGACGCGCCGCGCGCTCGGTGGCGGTACGCAGCGCGGCCTGGGCCTGTTCAGCCGGCAAAATGCGTGCGCTGCCAAAGACCACAATGGTCGACTCAATATGATTGCGACGCAGGTACTCCTCGGGCTTCAAAGCTCAAGCTGAAGCCGGACCGGCCGCAAATCTTCAGCCTGCATGAACTCGGCATCTTTATAGGCCACCTGATACGACGGGCTTTCACACAACGTACGTTTCATTTGCTGGAGCTGTTCGGGGGTCAGGGCGTCACTGGGTTTCATGGAATACGGTTCTGCAAAAAGTAAAATCAGACATCAAAAAAGACAGGTACCAACCCGGAGAAACGAGGTCGGACACGCATCTTCAGGCCAGCGTTTTTTCAAGCCGGTCGAGGGTTTCGTAGGCAGGCAGAACCCGGGCCAGGCTGGCGCGAGGCTCGCGCCCCGAGACGATACATTCAAAGAAATCGCGGTCTTGCAGCTCGATGCCATTCAGGGAAACATCGACGCCAGACAGGTCAACCGGTTGGCCATCGCCGTCAAGCAGCTCATCGTAACGCGCAATGTACGTGCCGCTATCACAGATGTACCGGAAAAACGTGCCCTGCAGGCCCTGGTTGTTGAACGAGAGTGTCAGCGAACACAAGGCACCGTCAGGCGAGCGCATCTGCACCGACATATCCAGCGCGATGCCCAGGTCTGGATGAATCGGCCCTTGCATGGCATGCACCTGCGCAGCCGTTTGACCGGTCTGGTACTGAAAAAGATCGACCGTATGGCAGGCATGATGCCACAATAAATGATCCGTCCAGCTGCGCGGCTGCCCGGCCAGATTGATGTTGGTGCGCCGAAAAAGAACGTTTGCACATCCAGATGCTGCAACCGAAGCTGACCCGACGCAATGCGCTGGTGAATCCATTGATGCCCGGGGTTATAACGGCGGGTATGGCCCGCCATGGCGATTAGCCCGCTGCGCCGCTGCGCCGCCAGAAGGGCACGGGCATCGGCCAGGTTGTCTGCCATGGGAATTTCCACCTGCACATGCTTGCCCGCCTCAAGGCACGCCATTGCCTGTGCCGCATGAACCGGGGTCGGTGAACACACGATCACGGCATCCAGCCCCGGAAGGGCCAGCGCCTCGTCAAGGCGCAACGTCGCATGGCCGACCCCATACTGGTCGGCCAATGCCTGAACCTGGTCAAGGTTACGCCCGCCGACCAGCGATATGACCTCCACACCCTGAATGGCCGCAATCGCCTGAAGATGCTTTTGTCCGAAGGCACCCGCGCCCGCAACACACACGTTCATCATCACCCCTGTTACCCGTATTCGGGACAACCCTCGCCCCGCAATTCATGCCAATGAAAAACAAATCTGCTTTAATAAACATTCTGCGGCTAGAACAAAAACGTCAATTCACAGCCCCAACAAGCGGACACTCATCATGCAAAATCTAAAAATCGGAACGCGGCTTATTTTAAGCTTCGCCATCATGCTGGTCTTTATTGCCATTATTGCCGGTGTTGGCATATGGCGAACCCAGGCTTCAGACAACAACACCACCGAACTGACCCAGCTGCGTCTGACCAACGAACGCATCACCAGCGAATGGAGCAAACTGACGGCCCTTAACGCGGTCAGAACCATTGCCAATGCCCGCATCACCGACCCAAACACCATCAAATACTTTGAAGACCAGATGAAGGCGACCAGCGCCGAAATCACCAAGCTTCAAAACACGCTCAAAGACCGTCTCACCGAGCCTGAAGGCAAACGTCTCTATGCGGTCATCCAGGAACGGCGCGCCGAATATGTCGGCAAGCGCACCGCCGCCCTCGAACAGCGCAAAGCCGGCAACGAAGCCGCTGCCCGCGCGTTTTACGATAACGAGCTTGAAGGTCTGCTGGACCGCTACTCTGCCAGCATCAACGATCTGCTCGAATTCCAGAAAACCCTGATCAACACCAAAGCCGACACCCTGCACAATGACAACATCCTGGGGCTGAACATTCTTATTGGCGTGGCTGTCGTGTCGTTGGCCCTGGGCCTGTTGCTGGCGTGGATGATCACCCGCTCCATCACTGCACCGCTCAGCACGGCCGTGTCCTTTGCCGAAAAGGTATCGCAACGCGACCTGAGCAGCCAGCTTAAAGTTTCCGGCAAAGACGAAATCGCCGCGCTTATGACAGCCCTGCAGCGCATGAACGCGAACCTGCTGAGTGTCATCCGTGAGGTCAAGCAAGGGGCTGATTCAATCGCTACCGCTTCGGGCCAGATCGCCGCCGGCAACCTTGACCTGTCCTCCCGTACCGAAGAGCAGGCCAGCTCATTGGCAGAAACCGCCGCCACCATGGAAGAACTCACCACCACCGTCAAGCAAAATGCCGACAATGCCCGGCAGGCCAACGGCCTGGCCGAGTCGGCTGCATCGGTGGCCACGCGCAGCGGCGAGGTGGTGTCCAAGGTGGTTCATACCATGGGGGCCATCAACACCTCATCGAAACAGATCGTTGACATCATCAGCGTAATCGACAGCATCGCCTTCCAGACCAACATCCTGGCGCTCAACGCCGCCGTCGAGGCGGCGCGGGCAGGCGAACAAGGCAAGGGCTTTGCAGTGGTGGCGTCGGAAGTCCGCACACTGGCCCAGCGCAGCGCCCAGGCCGCCAAAGAAATCAAGGGCCTGATCGACAAATCCGTTTCCATCACCGAGGAAGGCAACCGGCTGGTTTCAGAAGCGGGTCAAACCATGGAAGAAACCGTCACCAGTATCCGTCGCGTCACCGACATCATGGGTGAAATCACCGCCGCCAGTCAGGAGCAAAGCATCGGTATCGACCAGATCAACCAGGCCGTATCGCAAATGGATCAGGTCACGCAACAAAATGCAGCGCTGGTACAAGAAGCGTCAGCAGCCTCTGACAGCATGCAAGACCAGGCGCGCCACATGGCCGAACTGGTCGCCACCTTCCGGATCAGTGACGACGTGCGCGAAATCGACATCACGCCACGCACACCGCGCAGCCGCACAGAACATCAATCCCTTGGGGAAAACCGGCATTTGCTCTCGTAATTTCTGTCAGCAAGCACCGCCCGGTCACGACAAAACGACGGGCCGACACAACAGTGTCGGCCCGTTTGCATTCAGTAGTAGACAAAGCCAAAAAATACAATTACATTGCCCGTAGAGATTTTTCAAGTTCGTTGTATTTAAGTTTAAACAGCCCGTCTTTTTGCTCGAGTCGCCGTTCCTTGAATAAGTCTTGCCCCAGGGCGTATTGCCCTACGTTATTTTTAAGGAATCCTGCTCATGACTACGCAGACCGGTATTGTTAAATGGTTCAACAACGAAAAAGGCTTCGGCTTCATCACTCCTGATGCTGGCGGCAAAGACCTGTTCGCACACCACACCGACATCGTCGGCACTGGCTACAAATCCCTGAACGAAAACCAGCGCGTTTCTTTCGAAACCGCTGACAGCCCCAAAGGCCCTCAGGCTAAAAACATTCAGGCTGCCTGATTGTTCGTTGCCAGTCACCTGTCGCAAGACAGGTTGCACTGAAAAACCCCGGTTCGCCGGGGTTTTTTTATGGGTCGCCAGCGCTGCGACCTCATGAAGGTACTGGCGTTGCCAAACGCCGCTTCAACAACCGCATGACACTGCCCAGCACAGGCACCTTTTCATATAGTTCTTCGGCGGCGTCCCAGTAGTCACGATGCACGGCAACACGGCCGTCTGACGCCCATTGCACATGGGTAGCGCCATGAATTTCCCAACCGCGCACCTGCTTGCCGCTGCGGGTATGAAAATAAAGCGTCCAGGTCAGGAAGCCTTGTACGTCATCACCCGAAACACTGTGCACGACGAACCGGGGTTTTCAAGCGTGTCGAACATGTGCTGAAAAATGGCCCGGATTGCCGAAGTGCCGGTAACGTTGTTGAACGGATCTTTAAAACGGGCGTCAGGGGCATAGTAAGCGGACAACTGATCCAGCATTTGCGGCGTCAGCGCCTCATAGAAGGCCGCCAGACGCGCCGCCGGATTCACGGCAGATGATGGCATCAGGGGTGGTGTCATAGCCCGGTTCCTTTATGCACAAGGGCAAAATACCAACGGTAAGGCAACAGCCGCAATGCTTTCAGAATCAGGCTGAAACGACGCGGAAAATGGATCTCGAACTGCCCGCGACGCCACCCGCGCTCGATGGCTTCAGCGGCCTGTTGCGGCGTTTGCAAAAACGGCATGGGGAATTCGTTTTGCTGTGTCAAAGGCGTTTCCACAAAACCGGGATGCACGACCGAAACACCCAGCCCCTTGGGCCGCAGATCAAGGAACAAAGTCTCGGCCAGATGCGTCAGCGCAGCCTTGGTCGGGCCGTAGGCCAAGCCCTGCGGCAAGCCACTGAAACCCGCCACGCTGGATACCAGGCTGATGTGCCCCTGACCTTGGGACAGGAACAACGGGATCACCGGCGCCAGCAGATTCAACGCCCCCACATAATTCACCTGCTGATGCTGCAGCATTTGGCCAAGGTCGTACCCGGTAGCCCGCAAAGCCCGGTAAACACCAGCGCAAAACAGCACCCGATCAAGGCGGCCGTAGCGGGCCACAATCGCTTCACAGGCTGCCCGGACGGCAGCGGCATCGGTGACATCCAGTGGCACCGCCATGCCCGCCGGATACGTTGCCTGGAACGACTCAAGCGGCGCCGCATTACGGGCTGACACCACCACACTGGCCCCCTGCCCCGCCAGCCGTTCGGCCAGCGCCTGACCAATGCCGGTTGATGCACCAACGATCCAGATCACTTCGCGATCGGCCTGGACAAAACGGGGATTCAGGGCCATGACTGCTCCGGCTTAGCGTTTATGAAAGGACAACGTAACTTCGCCCAGACGAATGCCGAACTTGCTCATGGTGGCCTTGTTCAGCATGACCTTGTCGCTCATCAGGTACATCCAGTCGTTGAACGAGACATCATAGGTACGATCACCGACCGGCAAACGCAACACATAGCTCCACTGGAAGGCGTTGCCGGCCACCTGGCCGCTGGCCTCACCGACCACATCGTCTGCTGTGCCGATGTATTTGCCATCACCCTGATGAATCAAGGTCCAGACACGACGCTGTTTTTCGCCATCGCTGTACACAAAATCCTCTTCCAGCACCCCTTTCTCGCCCTCCCAGCGGGCCTTGATCGTGACGACAAAGCGACGAACGACACGACCACCCCGATCGGTAAAGATGCCATACGCATCAATATCGCCGTTGAAGTACTCACGCAAATCGAGCACCGGCTTCTCGGCAGCATAATCGGCAGGTTTGGGTGATGCGCAGGCCATCAGACCCATACAAGCCACCGACAACGTGGCCCAGCGCACACCGCGCTTCCAGGCAGTAAATACGGACATTTCATTGCTCCTTGTCCCATCGCCGGCGCCAGCACCACAAGGCGACCCAGGCCAGCAGTTTCAAAATACAGGGCACCACGGCATAGGCCAGGCTCAGGGCGACAAGACCCTGGGCACTGTGCTGCCCCGGTGAATAGCCAAGCCACTGCAACAGCGGCAGAACCAGACCGGCAGCCAGGGCCAGATTCAACTTCGACGCACTGTTCCACCAGCCAAAATAAGCGCCTTCCAGACCGGCCGACGCGCCATCGTGACGAATGACCCGGGCCAGCAAGGGCGTGGGGAACGCCAGATCGGCACCCAAAGCCAGACCGCTGGCGGCACAGATCAGCAAAAAGGGCCACACATCGCCGACACCCAACAGAGCCGCTCCGGCAAAACTGGCCACAGACAGCAACATGCCTGACATCCAGGCCGCAGCCAGCCCGATACGGGCGACAACTTTGAGCCACAACGGCAGTGAAGCGGCCGCGCATACAAAATAAGCCGCCAGAAACATTCCTTCAAAACCGGGCGCCTGCAAACGATCGTTAACGAAGAACAAAAGCAGGGTTGCAGGAATGGCACTGGCAATGCCATTGAGCAGAAACACACCCAGCAATCCGCGAAACGCCGCACCATGCCAGGGTTGAACCAAGCGACGCCAGGTCAGCCCCGCGGGTGCCGCATTCGGAACTGCAGCGTTACCAAAGGATGAGTCTGATGTATCAGTGGACAAACCCAAGACTGCCGGCGATGACGACGGCACACCCGCATCGTCAGGGCCGGAAGCGATTACCCGGCCCGGGGCCTTCGGCTGAGGTGCCCCGCGTAATGCCAGCCAGGACACCACCAGGGCGAGCCCAAGCACCGTCGTTGTAACGGGCATGCCTGCTACCGACGGCAAAACACTGGCCAGCACGACACCCAGCAGCGTGGCGGCCTCACGCCATGACACCCAGCGGCTTTGCGAAAGGTCGCCCCCTGCAGGCGGGCGGCCCAGGCCTGATGCGTAATGCTCAAGGCACTGTAGGCCAGATAGGCCACCACCAGCATGGCGGCGCACCAGCCCAGCAAGGCGCTTCCCTGCCGTAGCGCGACCGGAGGAAAAACAGCCCCAGAAAACCCAGCAACAACACCACACACCCCAACCCCATGGCCGGCAATCGACGCGACCTGGACATGGCCAGCAAATGATCGGCGGCATACCCCATCAGGGGGTCAGTAACGGCATCAAAAATGCGCACCAGCAACAACACCGTACCCAAGGCCGCCAGCGACGCACCAAACTGTTCGGCGTAATACGCCGGCATATAGACATAGAGTGGCAAGGCAACAAACGCCAGCGGCAAACCCAGGGCGCCGTAACGCAACCCGGCCAAACGCGCGGCACCGGTGCCGGATGTCATGAACCCAGCCCCAGCAGCGCCGAGCGCATGGCCGGTTCCGAAGTACCCGGTGCCAGCCAGATACCGAAAAACAACTCGCCAAAGCGGGCATCGCGAATCGACGCTGTTTGCTTGCCGTTGAACAAGAAAGTCACCGTACCGTCAGGGCTCCAGAGCCCGGTCAGACGATCCCCTGATTCACATCGGGAAACGCCTTTTCCATAAAAGCCAGCCATTTAGCCTGCTGCGTTTCGTCAATAGACGCCAACGCCCGCATCTCATCGAGCGAACGCTCGGCAATGGCCTTGCCATACAACGAACGCGCGTATTCAAGTTCCAGGGCGAACGACTCGTTGAACACGTTCGGCGCCGACACCGGCGCGGTCACCCACAAACGGATGTCATACACCGAGAAAGCAAACCAGCGGAATCGTTTCTGGCCTTGCAATACAGGTTGCCCCAGGGCCGCAACAACCTCGGGCGGTGCCTGAACAGCACCTGCAACAGGCGGCGACACGAGGCCTGCATCAACTTGGCCAGGCCCGAGCTGATCGGCCGCGTTCCCGCCGGATGCTACCGGTACCACACCACGTTCGGGTACCTGCGTCTGGGCCAAGGCCCCGCCGGGAGACGCCAGCACAACCCCCAACGTCAGCAAGACCAACCCCTGAGCACAGCGCTTCACTACCGGTGACAAATGACGCATGGCAGGCCTCACTCAGGTTTACGCAAGGTGAACTGGACAACGTTGGTGTTGCCGGTATCGAACGCGGCCTCGCAGTAGCACAGATAAAAATCCCAGGTGCGCATGAAACGGGTATCGAACCCCAGCTCACGGATGGTGTGCTCATTGGCCAGAAACGGCGTGCGCCAGCGACGCAGGGTCTCGGCATAGTCGGGCCCGAAACTGTGGGTCTGTTCAACCTCCAGGCCTGCGGCACGGGCGGCCTGCACAAAGGTGGACTCAGTGGGCAACATGCCACCCGGAAAAATATATTGCTGGATAAAGTCTGTCGATCGGGCATAGCGCTCGAACAAGTCATCACGAATGGTGATGCTTTGAATGCAGGCACGCCCACCGGGCTTGAGATTGTGCGCCACCGCCTGGAAATAGGCCGGCCAGTACGCTTGCCCGACGGCCTCGAACATCTCGATGGACACAATCGCGTCGAAAGGCCCGTCATCAATGTCACGGTAGTCTTGCAAACGCAGATCTGTGATTTCTGCCAGGCCCGCATCACGCAATCGCTGCTGCCCATAGGCCAGCTGCTCGGTCGACAGGGTCACACCTGCCAGCCGGGCACCATACTCTGCTGCTGCAGCCTGTGCCACAGCCCCCAACCACAACCGATTTCAAGTACACGCTGGCCTGGTTGAACACGCACCTCATCAAGCGCACGATGAATTTTGGCCCACTGTGCCTGCGCCAGGGGCTGATTCAGGTCGCCATTGAACAGCGCCGATGAATAGTTCATGGTCTCGTCGAGCCAGAGACGGTAAAACGCATTCCCCAAGTCGTAATGGGCATGAATATTGCGCCGGCTGCCGCTGCGGCTGTTGCGGTTGAACAGATGACGGACACGGTAGATGAAGCTGCCCCACCACGAACCATAAAGCACGTTTTCAAGACGCTCGCGATTTTCAATAAGAAGCCGCAACAAACCCGGTAAATCAGGGGTATTCCAGTCGCCACGAATATAGCTTTCGGCAAAACCGATATCCCCCGAACGGATAACCGCCGGAAAAATCTGCCAGTTATTCAGAGACAAGGTGGCCACAGGCTGCCCCCTGCCCAAACCGTCGCACCGTGCCATCGGGCAGTTCGAGCTCCAGGGTGCCATACGCCAGTTTTTCAAGCAGACGCAGTACAGTTCGGGCCGCTGCCGGCGCACGCGTTGCCGCGACACCAGCGCGCGGCAACGTGGCAGAACGGGTATCAATGGTGTCAGTCATGGGAAACACTCTTCAAGGGTTTGGTCGAAAAGGGCACACGTTTGGCCAGCAATTTGAGCGCCTGCCAATGAATGCGTGCAATGATGCCGAGCGTCAGCAGGGGCATGGACAACACTGTTTTGAACAGGCTGCCCGATGTCAGGGGCGTCAACACGCCGCTGACACTGGTCTGTAACAGAGGCCCCTGATCGTCATCGTAATCAATTCGTGCTACCGTGCGTTCATTATTTTCTGTCGTCTTCCCGCTGCGCATGAACCGGAATCGGTAGGCACCGGTCACCTGGCAGAACGGTGAGACGTGAAACGTTTTTGTGGCGACCAGCTCGCGCCCCCAACGCATATCGGGCCCGGTCAGAACGTAACTGTGACGCTGGCCAAAGGTGTTGTTGACCTCGGCCACGATCGCCTTGAGCGAGCCCTCTGCATCATGGGCATACCAGAAGCTGACCGGGTTGAACACGTATCCAAGCACACGCGGATACGTGTGCAGCCAAATCTCACCCGATGCCTGGACGCCCGCATCGTTCAGCAGGTTTTCTACCCAGGCCAGTGCGTCTGGCCCGCCATCGCCATGGTCCGCGTCATGGAAACTGACCAGCCCGCGGCGGTTGCGAGTCAAGCCGTTGATGGGATGCCGACGCCAGCTGCGCATGGGAATCAGGAGAAACCAGGTGCGGTAGGCAAACGCGTTACGCGCCGGACGCAGCCGGGTATGGCGTACCTGCCCGGTACCAATCAAGGCTTGTGCGGTCGGGAAGGGCTTCAATGGCTCGCTCATGAATAGCCTGATCAGGCGGCTTTGGGAATGGCCGCATCGGTCTGCCAGCGTTCGATCAGCGCCTGGGCGACCGAAACACCGGACTTCAGTCCGTCTTCATGAAAACCATAGCCCGTCCAGGCACCACAGAACCAGGTATGACGCTGTCCCTGAAGGGCAGGCATGGCGTGCTGGGCCTGGCGCGCCGCCAGATCGAAAACGGGGTGCGCATAGTCAATATGACGGATAACCGTGGAGGGATCCGGCTGTCGAACCGGGTTCAATGACACGATGACCGACTGCTCAAAAGGCAAGGGCTGAAGACGATTAAGCAGATAATGCAGACACACCCCTCGGCGCCCTGATCATCGGCACGCACCCGGTGCTCATAATTCCAGGCAGCCCAGGCCTTGCGCCGTTTCGGCAACAGCGATTCATCGGTATGCAATACCGCATGATTCATTTGATACGGAATGGCCGACAGCACGGCGGACTCGGCCGGGCGCGCATCAAGCCCCAGAATCTCAAGCGCCTGGTCGGAATGACAGGCGAAAATCACCTCGTCAAACTGTTCAGAGCCGCTGGCATCAATGACGGTCACCCCTTTGCCGGGACCATGGCGACGCACCGCCAGGACCGGGGTGTTCAGACGTACATCGTCAAGATCGGCCAACATGCGCTCAACATAGTTTCGGGCCCCGCCCGCCACCGTATACCACTGGGGACGGTCATTGACCTGAAGCAAACCATGGTTATGGCAGAACCGGATCAAGGTCGAGACCGGAAACTCAAGCATCTGGCTGGCCGCACACGACCAGATGCTGCTGATCATGGGCAACAGGTACCAGTCACGAAAAGCCTTTGAGTAGCGTTGTTGCACCAGAAAATCCCCGATACTTTGCGTCAACTGCGCTTCGGTACCGGTAACCGCCAACGCCGTGGCTTCACGATTGAAGCGCAAGATGTCGCGCAGCATGGTCCAGAACGCCGGTCGTGCGATGTTGCGCTTTTGGGCGAACACCGCCGCCAGATCACTGCCGCACCATTCAAGGCGCCCCTGGTTGGCCTGCACTGAAAATGACATATCGGACGCGGCGGTTTCGACGCCCAACGTCTGGAACAATTCAACCAGCTGCGGGTAGGTCCGATGATTAAACACCAGGAAACCCGTATCCACGCCGTGCGTAACGGGTACCCCGCCGGAATTGGCCAGAGTCACGTCAACCGTGTGGGTATGCCCCCGGCGTAGCCCGCAGCCTCGAACAACGAGACGCGAACATCAACCCCGGACCGGACCAGCGTCCAGGCGGCCCCCAGTCCTGAAATTCCGGACCCAATCACAGCGACCTTTTTCATGCGCGACTCCTTTTCGTGGACAAGCTCTATTTTGTCCTAGTCAATTTCAGTTCATTCATGAATATTAACGGCAATTTTATGTTTTGACAATTGTTTGTCTAAGACAATATTAATTGCTATCATAGTTGTCCAAGACAAATACACTTCATTTGGCAAAAATCACCATGACCGTATCGCCCAACGCCAACCAGATCATGCTCAACATCACGGCCGTCGAACGCGACACCCGCATCGGCAAAGATGCCCTGCGTGTCTGGGAAAGGCGTTACGGCTTTCCCCAACCGGTACGTGACGCCAATGGCGAACGTCTTTACCCGGCGGATCAGGTCGAAAAACTGCGTGTGATCAAACGCTTGCTGGATGCGGGCCATCGGCCTGGCCGGATCGTTGCCCTTGAGCTGGGCGAGCTGCATCGAATGGGCGAAGAATTACGGGACAGCGATGTCCCGATGTCTACAGGCGCCAAGGCATCAGCACACCAGACCACCGAAACCCGCGACATCATTGACTTGCTGAAAACCCACGATCCGGCACAAATCCGTCGTCGCTTCTCGCAAACCATTATGCGAACCGGACTGGCTCCATTCGTACTGAATGTGGCGTTACCCCTGATGCATGAAATCGGCGAGGCCTGGGCCAGTGGTGAACTGCATATTTTTGAAGAGCATTTGTGCAGTGAAGTACTGGAAACCAGTTTGCGCTCGGCCATGGCGGCGGCGCCCGAGGCCGCTGCGGGCAGCAGGCCACGCGTGTTGCTGTCCACCTTCCCGGGTGAAAGCCACAGCCTGGGCCTGCTGATGGCCGAAGTCATGTTCCAGGTCGATGGCTGTGCCTGCATGAGTCTGGGGGCCCAAACCCCGTTGCAAGACCTGGTCAACGCGTCCAGAGCACACCGTGCCGACATCGTTGCCGTCAGTTTTTCTGCCGCCAGCAATCCGGGCCAGGCCGCAGAAGGGCTTGGCGAGCTGCGCAGCCTGCTGGATCCGGATATCGAACTGTGGGCGGGCAGCCCGCATACCCTGTTGCACCGACGCGGCGTACCCGACGTCACACTGTTGGCAAGCCTCGAACAAATACCTATGGAAATCCAGCGTTGGCGCGCCTGCCACTAACGGTTGCCGATATACTCAAACCCTGACATCGACAGGACGCATCAATCGTGAGCAAATTCACTGCGCGCTGGAAACTTTGGCTTGGCGTGATGATTCTGGCTGTGGCCACCTTATGGGGCTGGCGCAACTGGCAAGGCCCCATTGTGCCGGGTTACGTTCTCGAAAGTGCGCCCCTGCTCCAGCACGTCGTTGCCACCGGCCGCGTGGTGGCGAACTCACGCGCCCAGATTGGCAGTGAAATCACGGCGGTCGTCACCGAGCGCCGGGTGCGCGAAGGCGATCGTGTCAAAAAGGGGACATCCTGGCCATTTTGCGGGCTGACAGCATCAAGGCTCGTGTCGACGAAGCGCGCGCAGCACTCGAATTGCTACAAACCTCACAACGACCACAAGCCAAGGCCGCGTTGGCGCGCGCAGAATCACAGTTGGCGCAGGCACAGCGCGAACTTGGCCGACGGGAATCCTTGCTCGCCTCTCGCGCCGTTACCCAGGAAATTGTCGAACAGGCCGCCAATGCCGTCGCAACCGCTCGCGCCGTTGCACAACAAGCCCGCCTTGACGTCCAGGCGCTGGCAGAGGGCGGGGTCCAGGAAACCATCCTGCAAGAACGGCTGCGCGCCGCCCAGGCCGATCTGGACAAAACCATTTTGCGGGCTGAAAAAGACGGCGCCATCCTGACCCGCAACGTCGAACCCGGCGATCTGGTCCAGCCGGGGCGAGTCTTATTCACCCTCTCTGCCGAAAACGACACCGAATTGCTGGTACCTGTTGATGAACGCAATCTTGGCGTGCTGGCGACCGGCCAAAAGGCCATTGCCATTACCGATGCCTGGCCGGACCACCCGTTCAACGCCGTCATCACCTCAATCGCACCGGCGGTCGATCCTGAGCGCGGCACCGTTGACGTGCGCCTGGCGCCCGAAACATTACCCGACTTCCTGCGACAGGACCTGACCGTCACGGTCACTATTACAACCGGTACGCGTGATGCGGCCCTGGTCGTGCCCAATGACGCCCTGCAACGTCGCACCGACGGTCAGACCGAGGTCTGGCGTGTCGACAACGGTACGCTTGAACGTGTCCCCGTCAAAACCGGTCTGCGGGGTCAGAATCTTACAGAAGTCGTCGAGGGACTTGATGCGGGCGATACCGTGGCCCGGCTCTCAGGCTCTGTCCAACCCGGGCAGCGTGTCCGGCTGAGCCCCCAGCCCATGCCGGGCCTGCCCCGGAATGACGCCGGATCGACACGGGGTGAAACCCCCATGAAGTTCAACTGAAGGCGCGGCCCATGATCTGGCTGCAATCGAATATCGCCCTCAAGTTTTTGCGACAAAATCTCACCCAGACCGCACTGATTCTGGTGGGCATCGCAGTGGGGGTCTCGGTCATTGTGTTCATCACCACCTTGATCAACGGGTTGCAGGCCAACATCATCGAACGCACCCTGGGCACCCAGGCCCACATCCGGGTAGAACCACCCGATGAACGCAACCTGATCGCCCCGCTGTCGGGCCAGGCCCACCGCCTGGTGCTGGAAGACCCGCGCGCGCAACGCCTGCGTTCAATCAATAATTGGCTGGCTGTGCAATCCACGCTCGACGGTCTGGAGGCCATCACGGCGGTATCGCCGGTCATTTCCGGGCCGGCCTTCGCGCGCCGGGGTGCCGTGCGCAAATCGGTCTCACTGGTGGGGATCGACCCGGTACGCTATCAACAGATTATCCCGGTCGGTAACGACATCATCGACGGCGAATTCCGCGTCGGTGCCGGTGATGCGGTCATCGGCAGCCTGCTGGCCCGTGACCTGGGGCTTCGGGTCGGTGGCAAACTGCGCATCGAGGCCGGCGATGGCCGCATTGCAACCGTCACTATTGCCGGAATTTTCGAACTGGGCGTGCGCGAACTTGACTTGCGCTATGTGTATCTCGACCTGAAGCAAGCCCAGTCATTGCTCGACTTGCCCGGAGGGGTCACCGTCATTGATGTCACCGTGACGGATTTATTCCAGGCGGATACCGTGGCGCGCCGCATCGGTCAGCTTACGGGCCTGAAAGCCGAAAGCTGGATCGAAACCAATGCCCAACTGATGAACGCCCTGAGCTCACAGCGCCTGTCAACCACGATGATCAGTTTTTTTGTGGCCGTGTCGGTTGCCTTTGGCATTGCCAGTGTACTGGCCATCAGCGTCACCCAGCGCACCCGTGAAATCGGCATCTTGCGCGCCATGGGCATGCGACGCAGCCAGATGTTGCAGGTTTTCCTGATCCAGGGCGCCGTTCTGGGCATGGCCGGATCAGCCTTTGGTGCCGCCGCCGGCTATGCCCTCGTCTGGTCCTTCAATACCTTCGGCCCCAGGCTGTTCTACATACCGCTCATGCCCAGCCTGATACCGGTCACCATGCTGTCAGCGACCGTAACCGGCGTACTGGCCGCCATGGTACCGGCCTGGCGAGCCGCCCGCCTGAACCCGGTCGAGGCCATCCGCTATGTCTGACACCACACGCAACGCCGTACTGCGGCTTGAAAGCCTGCGCAAATCGTACAACGTCGGCAAGCCCAACGAACTGGAAGTCCTTCACGGTATCGACATGCGTATTCATCCGGGTGAGTTCACCGCCCTGGTGGGCCCTTCGGGTTCCGGAAAAAGCACCTTGCTGAACCTGCTGGGCCTGCTGGACCAGCCGACCTCGGGTGAACTGTATGTGCTGGGGCAGCCGACACAAACCATGGACGATGAAGCCCTGACCGCCATGCGCAGCAGCCACATCGGGTTCGTCTTCCAGTTCCACCACCTGATTCCGGCCTTCAATGTGCTTGAGAACGTGCTGATGCCCAAAATGATCACAGCAGGCCGCCCCACCGCAGAAATGCGTGAACAGGCGCTGGAACTGCTGGACCAGGTCGGGCTGCTGAAGTTTGTCGACCGCAAACCGGGTGATTTGTCCGGAGGCCAACAGCAACGCGTGGCGATCGCACGCGCCCTCATGAGCCGCCCGGCCTTGCTCCTGGCCGACGAACCGACCGGCAATCTGGATACGCAAACCGCAGCCGGGGTGTTTGAACTGTTTCGGGAATTCAACCTGCGCTACAACTGCGCCGTACTGATCGTGACACACGACCCGCGGCTGTCAGAAACCTGTGATCGCACTATCACGTTGGTTGATGGCCGCATTGCCTCTGACACTACCGCAAGGCAGAAGTAACCCCGGATAGCGAAACCCCGGGGTCAATTTGCGAAGGACACCTCTGCAACATGACAGACAACGTAATCGCCCCCGGCATCAACGCCGGTATCAGACTGGCCAATGCACCTTGTCGAGCTGAACGCACGACTCGAATAACGGCTTGCTGAACAAGTAACCCTGCATCAGGTCGATACCCAGATCACGCAGGCAGAGGTACTCGTCCAGGACCTCAACGCCTTCAGCCACCAGCATGATATTGAGTTCACCTGCAATACCGGCAATGCCCCGTACGATGGCCTGACGCGATTTGCTGGCGTGAATGTCGCGCACCAGCCCCATGTCGAGCTTGATGATGTCGGGGTGGAAATCAGCCAGCAGGTTCAGGCCGGCAAAACCCGCACCAAAATCGTCGATAGCCGTAAGAAAACCAATGCGCTGATACTCTTTAAGCACCTGCGCCAGCCATTTCCCATCGTTGACCTGCTCGCCCTCGACGGTTTCAAAAATGATGCGATCAATCGGGAAGTTGAATTGCCGCGCCGCCTCGAGCGTGGTGCGAATGCAAAGTTCGGGCTTGTAAATGGCGTTCGGCATGAAGTTGATGGACAAGCGCGAGGGCAAGCTGATGGCCGCCGCCGTTTGTATGGCTTTTACCCGACAGGCCTGGTCAAACTTGTAGCGATTGTCTTCGTTGACCTTGGACAAGACTGAAAATGCAGATTCGCCCGCCGGGCCACGCACCAGGGCTTCGTGAGCAAAAACACTGTGTTTTTTGACGTCAAGAATGGGTTGGTAGGCGTAGCTGAACTGGAAATCGAGTGGCTCGCCATCGCGGCAAGCAGAACAGGGGCGAACGGACATGGTATTGACGGGCCCTTTTGTTATCGGCAACTGGTTTTCGATGATAACAAATAGTCACCCCGAAAACTATGCCAGAGCCGGTTGATAACCACCATGGGTTGCCGTCGACAGGCGCGGAGCCATGGGCACAGACACGCGTTGCGCATACGCCTCCTGGTCGATCAATTCCAGCTCTTCCGGCGTGGCCCAGCCCTCAACCGAAGCCACCGTCGCACGGGTCGCCGTACCGGTCGTGCCCAGGTCAAACATTCCCATGGCATCCAGCAAATGGCTGGCCTGATAGCTGAGCCCCTCGGCCGCACTGGCCGACTGATCAACCAACGTCGCGTTTTCGTGATTGATCTGCATCAGGCTGGCAACTGCGACATTGATCTGCGCAATGCCATCGGTCTGCTCATGAGTGGCCTGACTGATATCCTGAATCAGGTCTGCGACACGGTTCACTTCCTGAACGATATCCGCCATGGCGTGACCCGCCTGTGTCACCATGGCACTGCCGTCATCCACTTTCTGGCGGCTATCCGTGATCAGCGTTTTGATGTCGCTGGCTGCTGAGGCACTTTTCTGTGCCAATGCACGCACCTCGGAGGCCACAACCGCAAAGCCACGGCCCTGTTCGCCGGCGCGTGCCGCTTCGACGGCCGCATTAAGGGCCAGAATATTGGTCTGAAATGCGATCGAATCAATCAGGGCAATGATATCGACCACGCGACGTGACGCCTGGCTGATGTCATCCATGGTCGCCATGACTTTGGTCACGACGTCACCCCCGCTCAGCCGACTGGCGAGCCGTCAGCGCCATCTGCGCGGCCTGACGCGAGACATCCGCATTGCTGACCACCGTACTTGACAGCTGCTCCATCGCAGCTGCCGTCTGTGTCAGGCTGGCCACCTGGGCTTCGGTACGACGCGCCAGATCCGTATTGCCCACGGCAATCTGATGGGCACCGGTGGCAATTGAATCACTGCTGGCATGCACACGCCCGACGGCATCGCTCAACGCGACGCGCATGGTCTCCATGGCCGACATGACACTGCCATCACGGGCACGCGTCAAATCAACCGGCGTGGTCAGATCGCCATGGGCAATCGCGTTGACCACCCGCACAACCTGGACAGGCTCCCCGCCCAGTTGCCGCATCAACCCGCGCGCCAGCAACAGCCCAAGCACAACCGCCAGACATGCCCCAAGCGCAGTCAACCCGCCCAGACTCAGCAGCGACTGCTCGTAAATCACGGTCGTTTCGTTCGCCAGGTCAGACGAGGTGTTCTGCTTGTTGAGCACCATGCCGTTGATCAGCATCTCGGCCAGATCGCCCGGCATAGTTGCCTGCGACAAGGTCATTTCATGACGTGCCAGCGTTTGCAGAGAGTCGATGTCAAGCCCTGCGGCTTCGAGCTGAGTCGCATACGTTTCCAATGCCGCCGCATACGCAGCAATCGCCCCAAGGGCATTTGAAACCATTTCCTTGCCGTCAGGATCTGCCATCAGGACATGCAGCTTTTCGGTTTCGGTTCTGGCACCCTCAAGGTGATCGCGCATGGCATAGAGCTCGCCGATGCGCGCCCCTTTATCGGGTGCCAGCAACGCGGCACGAGCCGCACGACCGGCCGCCACCAGACGAAGCTGCGCACTGGGACGCGTGCCGGATACCCGCAACCTCCTGGCCATACATCAGCATGGCCATCTGATTGACCTGGCTGGTCGAACGCAACCCCAGCCCGCCGATCACCGCCGCAATGGCAGCGACGGCCAGAAACCCTGCAACCAACTTGACGCCGACCCGCCAATTGCGAAACCCTTTCATACCCAACCCGCTTCTGATGCAAATGATGGGCATCGTATCGGGACATCATTGCAACAGTTTTACGGCACCGCACAAAAATTGATTATGACGTACCGGTGCGTCAAAACACGCGGTCACCAAGGTAGTACCGGCTAAGCTAAAGTGCTCGTACGGGCCGGGCGTATCGCCTTAACGCAACACCAAGACAGGGATCGGGCTGGTCCGCAGCAGGGTCGTCGTCGTACTGCCCATGATCAGATGGCGAATGCGCGAATGGCCGTAGGCCCCCATCACCAGCACATGGGCCCGGATTTCAGTGATGTAATCGCGCAGTGTGACCTCGGGCTCACCGCCACGAATGACTGCGGTAACGGCAAACCCCTCACCTTCAAGCATTTCACGTGCCCAGGCCAAACCCTCGACGAGAGCCTCGCTGGCATCGGACACCGACAGCACATGACACTCGAGCCCTTTGAGCAAAGGGCTGGCCGCCACCATCTGGACCATTTTGCGGCCGGTTTCACTGCCGTCGAACGCAATCACGAAACGCTCCGGCGCTTTATAGTCGCCATTCACTACCATGACGGGGCGCTGCAACGAGCGCACGACACGCTCGGCATTTTCATCAAAAACCACGATGAACGCCCCAGGTCAGAATGCTGGTGCTGCCCCATGACAACCAAGCGAGTCTCAGGCTGGATGTCCAGCAAGGTTTCGGCCAACACCCCGTGCCGCTGTAACGTATCGACATTGACCACACCGGCCCTCTCGGCACGCTGGCGCGCTGCCTGAAGAATCTGTCGGCCCTGCTCCTGGGCCAGACGGCTGCGGGCTTCATCAAGCGTGCTGAGTTGCTCAAGCAGGCTTTCCTGCGAATCAATGCCCAACGCACCGCTGTAATCACTGACACTGGCACGCTCGGGGTGACGATCGAGCACGTGCAAGAACGCGAGCTGCACATCCAGCAAGCGTGAGGCCCAGATGGCAAAATCACACACCACCGCCGCACGCGGGGTATCGTCTATACAGGCAATAACTTTGTTCATGGCTGTCTCCTTGGTGGCCCATCAGGCGACCCATCGCCCCGGGCTTAAAGACTCAATGATCTGGATCAGTTTCGTAGCCCGGCAGTGCCGAACCGCAGTTCTTGCAGAACTTTGCATCGGCCTCCAGCCCGCTGGTCAGGCATTCGGGGCAGGTTCGGGTATTGATTGACGGCCAGAAACGCTGGGCCGTCAGCTCAGAGGAAATGATACCGGTCGGCACGGCCAGAATGCTCCAGCCGATCATCATCGTGAACGACGTAATGGCACGCCCCAGGTCAGTTTGCGGCGTGATGTCGCCAAACCCGACGGTGGTCAGCGTCGTGATGGCAAAATAAATGGACGTAGGAATACTGCTGAACGGCGTGCCTGGCCCCCCTCGATGACGTACAGCAACGTGCCATTGACAGTAACCACAATGGCAACCACCGACAGGAAAATAATGATTTTTCGCCGGCTGGCCAGCAAGGCCTGCCCCAGCAACGAGTACTCGCGCACATACGAGGCCAGTTTCAGCAGACGAAAAATCCGCAACAATCGCAACAGGCGCAAATCAAACAAGGCATGCAGTTCGGGCATGAACACGGCAGCGTAGCTGGGCAAGATCGCCAGCAAGTCGACCACACCATAAAAGCTGCGGGCATACGCCAACGGACGTTTGACGCACGCCAGACGCGCAATGTATTCAACCGTGAACAGGCCGGTAAAGGCCCATTCAATCGCGGTCAGCGATCCACCGAAACGCAGGCGCATCGCCTCGATGCTGTCCAGCATGACAACCACCACACTGAGCAGGATGGCGGCAATCAGGATAAAGTCAAACCAGCGACCTGCGCGGGTGTCTGCCTCGAAAATAACCACAAACACCCGATGTCGCCAACCCGTTTCGTACCCCTCGAAACGGTTGACCACAGGCGCACCCGGTCGTTGTGTCTGGCCTGTTGCGGCCATCAGTTATCCGACCCGCCCGCATCATACAGATCACCCTGCACCGGACGTTGCCGCGATCGCGCCGACCGTCCGCGAGCCGACCGACTGGCACGGGCCTGTTTCGCCCGCGTGCCGGAAACAGCCGCTTTGGTCGTAGTGGCAGCCGCCGCAGCCGCTGGCAACTGCGGCGCGGCTTCCCCGGCAACGGGCTCAGCGGCAGGCGCCGGCACGGCCGAAACGACAGCTTCAGATGGAACAACCGGCTCGGTTGAAACGACGGCTTCGGATGGAACAACCGGCTCGGCTGATGCCATCGGTTCAGCTGAAACAACCGGAGCGACCTGCTCGGCCTGGACGGGAGCATCCGCTGTCGCAACGGTATCTTCAGATGACGACACCTCAAGACGTGCTGCCACATCGGTGGCAGCGACGACCGGTGCCGGAATATCGGCAACGACCGGCTCCTGATTGACTCCGAATTTTTCCGCCACCAGATCAAATTTCTCAGAATCAAGGTGTTCGGCCCCCATCGCCGCCGTCAGCAGATCAACAACGAACTGCCAGGCATGCCGGCGCTCTTCCAGTGAAACGCCTTCCAGCAAGTCGGGCAAGGTGGCCAAAGCGCGGTCCGCATCGATCAACATCAAAAAGCCCTGCCTGCGCGCCATGCGTTTGAAATCGCTCAGAGGTAACGCCGCCAGCCGGCCATTCTGCCGCAGGCGCTGGGCCAGATTAAAGCTGCGCTCGTCAAAACTGCCCATGTCCCGGCTCAAGTAAATCAGGGCGCGCAGCTTGGCGTCGAGCACGCCACCGGCAGACATTTCGCTGCACAGGTGCTCAACCTGCTGTTGCACCATACGCTGATGCTCGGCCGATGTCCCCGGATGCGGGCGCGGTTTTTCATGACGCGAAACGCCCTTGCCGAACATGGCTTGCATCCAGGGCGAACCATACAGCTGAATGAACGTCTGCTCGACCATGCTGTCGCGCAGGTCACGCCATTGATCAAAGGTTGAGGTGACCATACTGGACGCCCGGGCCTGCAACTGCCAGAAGAGATTATTGGTCGGCACCGCCTTGCGGGCCGCCCGCACAGTCTCGGCCTGGCGGGCCACCTGTTGCCCCCAGGGCGTTTGATCCGACATCACTTCATAAGACAGGCGCAGCGGGTGGCGCGACGCCAGGGCATTCGCGCGCGCCGGGGTTACCCATGCCTTGACCCAGGGTTGGACAAACGAACGGTACAAAGAAAGGTTGAGACGGGACAGGTTGTCGACAGCCTCGAAGCGCCAGTCATCTTCGGGATTGTTGTCAACAATGGCACGCACATCGTCAAGCTTTCGGCGTTCGAAGGCCAACACGTAATCGCCAAAGGCCAGGTCGGCATTCAGGGTATGCTCATTTTTGTCGTGAATGACCGCCTGATAAATACCCGACGGCAACACGTCGATCAGGTCGATATTCGTGGCGAATTCCTGGTGTTCTTTTGCGGCCACCTTGCCCGACACAAAAATACCCAGGTGGCCGATACTGTCGTGCACGGCGTAGATAATGGTCTGGTTGTGGGCGTAAATTTCCTCATCGGCCTGATACAGGTCGGGCACCCAGCCCAGCGCCTGCGGCGGCGGAGCGATATTGTCCCCACGTGAGCAGAAAACCACAATCGGCGAACGAATATTGCGCAGATCGACACGCACCCCTTCATCGGTAACGATACCCGCCGTGGCCAGATGATTGCCTACAAAAAGATCGTCAGCGATGAACTGCATTTCTTCGGCATTCAGGTAAACATGGCCGCCCCAGTATTTTTCAAAGCCCAGATAGCGGCTGGCTTCGGTATCGACATGGGCGTACAAATGGTACTGCTTGTCCCACAGGGTGTGGGCAGGGTCCAGGTTTTCGTAATTTTGTACCAGCCAGGCGCCGTCAAACTTGCCGGCCCCCAGATCGCTGGTCATGGCCGTTGGCCAGGTGCCGCCCAGCATGCCGGCGGCATAACGCGCAGGGTTTTTGCCACGCCAGCCGGCCCAATACGACACCGGCGTACCTGCCACAATAATGGGCCCGAACAGGTCGGGATACAGCGCCGCAGTCATGAGCACTTGCCAGCCGGCCTGGCAATTGCCAATAACAACCGGCTTGCCTTCGGCATCAGGGTGCAGTTCGTTGACCCGGCGCAAAAAGGCGGCTTCAGCGCGGATCACATCAAAAACCGTCTGATCGGGGGCCGGTTGCGGCGCAAAACCGATGAAATAACAGGGGTGCCCCGCACGCATGGCCACGCCAATTTCGCTTTCAGGCTTGAAGCCCCCGATGCCGGGCCCTTGGCCGGCGCGCGGATCAACAATCACGAAGGGTCGTTTCTTGGGGTCAATTTCAATGCCATCATGCGGCAAAATGCGGCATAAACCGTAACCCACCGGATCAGGTAAATCTTTGCCGTCAATTAAAATCTCAAACGGCACACTCAGCACATGCGGGGACTTGTTAAGCATGTGCTCGCGGTACTGGTTGCCGCGCTGGCGCATGACATCCGCGTACAACACGGACCGTTGCCACGCATCGGTCAGGTAATCGGTCGCTTGCTGAAACAGGTTCTGGGGCTGCATTTAAAATTCTCCGTGCCTTGTGGGCACCTGTGAGGGGATCAGGCCATCTGGCTAAGGGTGCGCCGGAAACGGCCCAGGGCAATTACAAAAAGAGTGTACCAATCAGAAGCAAGGCCAGAAACCAGGGCCAGACCACGTCAACACCGGCCCCGCGGAACAAGATGGCTTGCCCCAACTGCACGAAGTGGGTTGTGGGTGCCGCCAACATCAGGTGCTGCACCAGCTCCGGCATGCTTTCACGCGGCGTCGTGCCACCCGACAACATTTGCAACGGCAGCAGCACCAACACAAACAACAAGCCGAACTGCGGCATGCTGCGCGCCAGGGTCGCCATGAAAATACCCATGGAAGTCATGGCAAACAAATGCAGTGCGGCACCCGTCAGGAACAAGGTCACCGAGCCCTGAACAGGCACCTGCAACGCCCCTTGCACCACAAAAGCAAGTGACAGGCCTGACGCCAGCAAAACGACCAGCCCCATCGACCAGATTTTTGACAGCATGATCTGCGAAGGTGTCACCGGCATGACAAGCAGGTGCTCGATTGTGCCGTGCTCCCGTTCACGGATCAGGGCAGCGCCGGTCAGAATGATGGCCAGCATGGTGATGATATTGATGATTTCGTTCAAGGCGCCGAACCAGGCCCGCTCGAGGGCGGGGTTGAAGCGCAGCCGCAAGGCCAGGTCAACCGGCAGGCTATCCACGGCACGGTAGCGCCGCACGAAGGTATTCACCTCGTCAGACACCATTTGCTGAATATACCCGCTGCCGGTAAAGGCTTGCGACATGCGGGTGGCATCCACATTGAGCTGAACCACCGGCTGATGACCGGCCAGCACGTCGCGCTGGAAATTGGCGGGAATATTCAACACAAAGGTATAGCGTCCGGCATCAAGCGCCGGATCCACATCATGGATGTCAATCTGATGCGGAGGAGCGAAACGCGGTGGAAAAAATGCGGCGGCAACACGACCTGACAGCGCTGAACGATCTTCATCAACGATGGCAATGGGTGCATTGTGCAGGGTGTCGGGCATTGCGGTGGCCGCCGTGTAGATCGAAACCGTGAAGGTGTAGACGATCAGAACCAGCATGGCCGGATCGCGCCACAGACTCCAGAGCTCTTTGACGCCCAGACGAAAAATGGTCTTCCACCACTGCATTCAACGCTCCTGTTTGCGCAGCAGCGCCACGGACAGGGCCAGAATGACCGGCACTGATAACGCCAGCGGCCACAAGGCATGCCAGACATCGGTCAAACCCAGGGCTTTGCTGAAAACCCCCGGCTGATCAGCAAAAAATGGGTGGTTGGATACGCGTGCCCGATAATCGCTCCTGGCCCCTCAAGCGACGAAACCGGATTAAGCAAACCGGCAAACTGGATGGCCGGCAACAGGGTACCGATCATGGTCAGAAACATGGCGGCAATCTGGGAACGCGTAAAGCTGGAGGCAAACAGGCCAAACCCCGTCGCGAACACCACATAAATAAAAGCCGCCAGAACCAGCGTGGCGTAACTGCCTGTCACGGGTACCCCGAACAGGGTCACCGCCAGCAACGTCATGAGTAGGAAATTAAACATGCCCAGCACCACATACGGCAACTGTTTGCCCAGCAGGAATTCGCAGCGCCGCAGCGGCGTCACATAAAAATTAAGAATGGACCCCAATTCTTTTTCGCGCACCACGGCCAGGGCCGTGAGCATGGCCGGAATCATGAGCAACAGCAGGGGAATCACCGCGGGCACCATGGCCGGCAAACTCTTGACATCGGGGTTGTAGCGAAAACGCGTTTCAATCGTGAAGGCCGACAAAGACGCGGCATCCACCCCTGGCGCAAACGCATCTGGCCGACCAGCCAGCTTTGATGCATGCCCTGCAAATAGCCCCGAACCGTTTCCGCACGCTGCGGATTGGCACCATCAACCCATGCACCAATTTCTACCGGCTCTCCACGCTTGATATCCCGCGCGAAGCCAGGTGGAATTTCAATCGCTAGGGCAATCTCGCCACTGCGCATGCGTTGATCAAGGTCGGCATAGTCGCGTATGGGCGGGCGCTCAATAAAGTAGCGGGACCCCGACATGTTGAACCCGTAATCACGGCTCAGCGAAGTCTGGTCGTGATCCAGCACCGCATACGTCAGGTCTTCGACATCCATACTGATGCCATACCCCATAATCAGCATCAGAATCAATGTTCCCACCAGTGCCAGCAGACGGCGAACCGGGTCGCGCTGAAGCTGAAGAGACTCAAGATGAGCGCAGGTCAGCAGCCTGGCCAGACTGAAACGGCCATTCTGCGCCTCGTCATTGCGTACGGGTCGGACAGGGTCGGCCGGAACCACGTGGCCAGACTGTGCCTGTTCGCCCGACTGCTCTCCCGCAGGCCTGGACGACTCTGCACGGCTTGCCGGCTTAACAGCAGGTGCGGCGGACCCCGCCGGAGGGGACGATTCACCCACAGCCTGTTCCAGATAATGAATGAAGGCCCCTTCAAGACTGTCTGCACCGCAACGCTCAACCAGACCCTGCGGGGTGTCGCTGACCAGCACCCTACCCGCGTGCATGAACGAGATACGATCACACCGCTCGGCCTCGTTCATGAAATGGGTGGAAATGAACAACGTCACGCCATCGTTGCGGGCCAGATCGATCATGTCCTGCCAGAACATGTCGCGCGCAATTGGATCTACCCCGGAGGTAGGTTCATCAAGAATCAGCAGTTCGGGGCCGTGCACAACGGCAACGGCCAGTGACAATCGCTGTCGCATCCCCAGCGGCAAATCCCCCGGCAGGGCCTCCAGCACACCGGTCAACCCGAACCTGCCGGCAACCGCCTGCACACGCCCGGCCACCTCGGCCTCGGGGACACTGAACAAACGGGCATGCAGCACCAGATTCTGTTCAACCGTCAATTCGGAATACAGGGAAAACGACTGCGACATGTAACCGACGCGCCGACGGGTCTGCACATCACTGGAGTCCACCGCTTTGCCAAACAGCCAGGCCTCGCCCTCGGAAGGCGGCAACAAACCCGTGAGCATTTTCATGGTGGTCGACTTGCCACAACCGTTCGAGCCCAGAAAACCAAAAATCTCGCCACGCCGGATCTGAAAACTGACCTGATCAACCGCCACAAAGTCACCGAATTTCATGGTCAGGCCGCGCGCCTCAATCGCCAGCGGACCATTATCCGTCGCAACGAACGGCCGCATGACCACCGGCTTATGCCCTTGCCGACGGGATTCGGGCAGCAGGGCGATAAACGCTGCTTCGAGCGTATCAGTACCTGTGCCGGACCTTAGTTCAGCCGGCGTACCTGTGGCCAGCACGCGCCCGGCATCCATGGCCACCAGCCAGTCGAACCCTTCGGCCTCTTCCATGTAGGCCGTGGCCACCAGAACGCTCATGCCAGGACGATCACCACGGATTCGGGCAATCAGATCCCAGAACTGGCTGCGAGCCAGCGGATCGACCCCCGTGGTGGGCTCGTCGAGAATCAGAAGGTCGGGGTCGTGAATCAGGGCGCAGCACAAACCCAGCTTCTGTTTCATGCCACCCGAGAGTTTGCCTGCCGGACGCGTCAAAAACGCATGTAAACCCGTGCTTTTTGTCAGGCTGTCGATACGATGGCGACGCTCGTCGGCATCGTGGCCGAACAAACGGCCAAAGAACTGAAGGTTTTCCTCAACCGAAAGTGTAGGATAAAGATTCTTGCCAAGCCCCTGTGGCATGTAGGCAATTCGCGGCCCGACATGATCGCGGTGCGCCGCACTGGCCATTGAGCCGCCCAGCACCGTCACCGTACCCGTCTGCACTGCCCGCGCCCCCGACACCAGGGCCAGCAGGCTGGATTTACCCACGCCATCGGGGCCGATAAGCCCCACCATGCATCCGGCAGGCAAGTCAAGTGTCACCGCGTCCAGGGCCTGCGTCTTGCCATACTGCAACGCGACGTCGACAAGGCGGGCGACCGGCTCTGTCATGATGCCCATCGTTACGGCACGTTGACAACCAACGCTTGCGGCCACGCGGCATCAGGATCAAGCTTCAGCCAGGCAATGCCCGGCAACCCGGTCTTGACCTGCTCAAGATGGCGTTGCAGCAGTTCAGGATCAATCTGTGCCTTGACGCGGAACATGAGTTTTTGCCGTTCACTGGCCGTTTCCACCGTTTTCGGCGTGAACTGGGCCACACTGGCGACATACGACACCTTTGCGGGCACGACATACTCGGGTGCGGCATCCAGCACAATGCGCACATCAGCACCCAGCGCTACCCGGCCCGCGACGGTTTCGGGCAGGAAAAATGTCATGTAGACATCGGCAAGATCAACCAGATTAAGCACTTTACCGCCAGCCCCCAGGACCTCGCCCGGCTGTGCGATGCGATATTGCACCCGACCATCGCGCGGCGCCTTGAGCACGCTGTCATCAATGTCAGTCTGGATGCGCGCAATGGTAGCTTCGGCCGCATTGACCCCCGACCGGGCACTGATGACCTGGGACTGCGCGGCTTGCACCGCTGCCTGAGCTGCTGCGGCACTGGGCTCGCGCGGCTTCCAGAACGGCCTGCGACCCGACCACCGCCGCGCGATGCTCGTCGAGTGTCTGACGCGAAGTCGCACCGCCAGTGACCAGACGCTCGGTACGATCGAGACTTTGACGGGCAAGGCGCAACTCGCTTTCACGCTGGGCCACCAGCGCATGGGCGGCCGACCGTTCGCTTTCGCGCGCTGCCACCTGGGCTTTTGCTGTTTCGACCGCATTCATGGCCTGCTGATGCAGGGCCTGCGCCTCGGCCCGCTGGGACAGCAGGGAATCAACCTGCATCTGTGCCAGAACATCACCGGCACGAACGAAACTGCCTTCATTGACGGCAATATCGACGACCCGGCCGGCAAAGCGGGTAGCGACATCGACTTCAGTCGCCTCGATACGGCCATTGCTGCTAATGAAGGCCGACCCGTACCCCGAGGCCTGCATGGTGCGCCAGTACCAGGCGCCCACCACCAATACAGCCGCCAACACTGACCCGATGATTACTTTACGGCGGGAAAATGCAATTGACATACCTCGTTCCTTCAAGTTCCGCCTGAACCATCAAAGACACGCCCTGAACAGGCTCTGTTGGCGTGCCCGTGAGCCGTGAACTGCACGGGTCGTTCTGGCGCGATGGCGTCTAGAACTGCCGGCTGTACAGCACCTGGAACACATCAAGCCCATGATTGGGGCGCTTGATGCCCGCATTGGAAAAGTGCGAATAGCGTAAGCCCAGGCGGCTGTGTTCGCCAATATACGCACCAAAACCCAGATGCTCACCAAACTGGAACCGGGTCGACATCTGGTTGCCGGCAAAACGTGCCCTTGAGAAATAATTGGCACTCAGGCCCGCCTCGATATAAAACGCATCATTGACGCTCCAGCGCAAAAACGGGGCGGCACCGGCCTGCCAGACGCCGGACAGACGGCGCGAACCGCTGGCATTCCACCACGAACCACTGATTTCAGCCAGCACATCGATACGGCTGTTATTGCCCTCAAACCTCCAGGTCCAGAGCGCTGGCGATTCCCAGGCCAGTTCATAGCGCTGGTAATGATCACCCGCCCCGACTCGCAGGTTAAAGGCCTGACCCGACACCGGCTCTGCAGCAACAGGCAACGAATAAGCCGAAACAACCGCAACGGCAAACAGGGCCTTAAGCGGAAAACGAAAAAGATTACGCATAATGATCCTTGCGAGCTTGAAAAAACCAGATCAGATGGGCGCCCCAGGTCGGGAACAACCCGGGTTGTCGATGTTAGCATGCACGACACGACCCAACTAATCGTAAGCAGATGCAACGAAGCGGATGCAGACACCCACGATGGACGAGTACGCTCAGACGGCAATACGAACAGCGTCGTTCGATGCCATGTCTGCATCGACCTCGGGATGAACCAGCGACAGGTCTGAGGAAACCATGGCAAACAAGGCCTCGGGGGTCATGGGCCGCCCCAGCAAATAGCCCTGCAAATAGTGACACGACAGCGCAGACAACACTTCGAACTGCATGGGCGTTTCAACGCCCTCGGCCACGATTTCGAGCCCGAGGGTCTGGGCCAGACCCGCGATGGCTGCCACAATGGCACGATCTTCCGTACCCGGAGCCAGATCTCGCACAAAACCCCGGTCAATCTTGAGCTCATCGACAGGCAGACGCTTCAGATACAGCAGACTGGAATAGCCGGTGCCAAAATCATCAATGGCAAGCCGCACACCCAGGTCGTGCAAGCGCCGCATGATGGCAATGCTGGCTTCTGTATCGTGCATGGCCGTACTTTCGGTGATTTCAAGCGTCAGTGAGGACGGCTCAAGCCCATACCGCTTGAGCAACATGCGAACCGTCGTCACCAGACCGCTATGACGAAACTGCATCGGCGACAGGTTTACGGCAACAGCCGCGTCCTGCCAACCTGCATCGCGCCACGCCCGGATCTGTTTGCACGCCGTTTCAAGCACCCACTCGCCGATAGGCACGATAAGCCCCGTACGTTCTGCCAGCGGAATGAACTGATCGGGCGCCACCTGCCCATGTTTGGGGTGATACCAGCGCAGCAGCGCCTCGGCCCCGGCCACCTTGATGTCGCGAACGGATAACTTGGGTTGGTACACCAGACTGAGCTCGTTGTTTTCGAGGGCTTTACGAAACTCTTGCAAAAGGCTCAGTTGTTGCTGGACATTGGCCTGCATGGAGGCTTCAAAAAACTGTAGGTGTTGCGCCCCGAGCTTTTGGCATGATGACGGGCCGCATCGGCCTGGGCCAGCACGTCAGACCGTACGGTTGCGTTGTCAGGGCACAAGGTAATGCCGACACTGGCCGAGACATGAATCTCGTGCCCCACCAGATGGAACGGCTTCTTGATGAACGACAGGATCTTGTGGGCCTGCGTCGCGGCCTCGGCCGGATCATCAACCGCCATTATCAGGATGAATTCATCGCCGGCCAGCCGCGCCAGCGTGTCGTGGCCACGCATTTGCGACTGCACCCGATGCGTTACCTCGAGCAACAGACGATCACCCACATGATGACCATAGGCATCGTTGATGACGCGAAAACCATCCAGATCGAGCATCAGTACCGCAAAATGGCCGCCATCGCGACGCACTTTCTCAAGGGCGCGATCAAGGTGATCTTCGAGCAAGGTCCGGTTGGGCAAACCGGTCAAGGCATCGTGCACCACCAGATGATGCAGTTTACCCAGCCCCGAACGCACGGCCCCCCGACGCTCCATTGGGAACGGAGCTCGAACAAAGACACCAATAATGTGGCGGCCAGGATAACAACAGTGGCAAGGATAATCAGCGCGGTCAGGCTTTGCCGATGAAAACCGGTAACGGCCGACGCGGAAACACTGTGTTCCGGAAACTGGGCCGCCACCATGGCCGCATAATGCATGCCTGCAACGGCCAGGCCCATAAGAGCCCCGGCCACCACACGACATCGCCAACGCTGGCGCTGGTAAAGGTTGTGAGGGTAAAAAGCAACCCAAAGCGAGGCCGCAGCGGCCAGCCAGGCCACCAGAACCGAAAGCCCGACCCACAACGGACTATAGGTGATGCCGGGTTGCATGCCCAGGGCACACATGGCCATAAAATGCAGCCCGACAATGCCTGCGGCAAAAAGCCCACTGGACACCGCAAGCCGTGGCCACTGCACATTGGGGTGACACACCACACCGTAGCCCGCCATTGACGTGCATACCGCAAGCAGAAACCCGCCACCCACCAGCACAGGGTCATAACCCAGCGGGATTGGCAAACTGAACGCCAGCATGCCTACAAAGTGCAGGGACCAGATACCCAGACCCAGCACGAGTGCTCCGCCGACAAGCCACCCCGACGCCTGGGTACCCCGCGCGGAAGCCACCCGGGAAGCCATATCGAGTGACGTGTAGCCAGCCAGCATGGCCACAACCACGGACCACAACACCAGCGAAAAGTTATAGCTGCCTACCAGCATTGTTTATTGCTTCAGACCTGTCGCCTGTAAACCATGCAACCGGAACGACACCGGAAAGGGCCGTTCGGAAACGATAGCTGGACGAAAAAAGCCGCCGGACAGGCGGCCATGCCAAATCAGCATGCCCGACATTTGCCGGCAGCGGGTGGAACCAAACGCCTGCACCCGGCAAACGGCCAGGGCTGCCGCTGCTTATGCCGTGGTATGCAGTTGCGTACCGACCATACCCGAGGTGGCCAGCTTGGGCGGTGCTGGAGGGACGATTTCCTGAACCAGTTTCGCCTGGGAATCGAGCGATTTACGCAACAACAGCATCTGTTGCTCTTGTTGAGCTGTGGCACCTTCGAGGGCGATGGCGGTATTGACTACAGCTTCGACGGACAGATCCATGACGATATCCTTTAAAGTAGGCGTTTTTTCATTGTAGGTAAATCCATGAGAAACGTAAAGGCGACGGCAACCGACCCTGCACGTTCCGAACGTAACCCCGGCCACGACACCAATGCGATTGAGCACGTGCTGGCCGGACCGACCCTTCGTCGTCTTGAAGCCCGACGTATCGTATTCTGGCTGGCGACCCGTAACCCTTGTGCGTTACGTCTGTCTCTCGACTTCACCGATGCCGAAGGGGTCGGGCATACCGCCGAAATCGACCTGTTGAATGGCACCAGTCAGCATGAAATCCGTGTGGGAGACCAATGCATCATCCAGCTGATAGACATTGAACTGGATACCGCCTTGCCCGCCGACACCCGGATTGCCTATGATTTTCTGTGGCGTCTGTCCGAGGGTGATGACTGGCACAGCACCGCCGCTGAAGATCCCGAGCTTTGCATGCCAGGGCAAACCCGGCCGGCCTTTGTACTGCGCAGCCGCCTCGACCGGATTCTTCATGGGTCGTGCCGCAAGCCGCACCATCCTGCCGGCGATGGACTGGTCGCGGCAGACGCGTGGCTGCGGGAACGCTTCGACGAACCCGCCCGCTGGCCGGCAGCGCTGATGATGAACGGCGACCAAATTTACGCCGACGATGTTGCCGGCCCCATGCTGACTGCCATTCACCAGCTGATTGAAACCCTGGGGCTGTATCCGGAAACCATCCAGGACGCTCTGGTGGCAGACAGCCAGGAACTCTATGCCAGCGATTACAACTATTACCGTCGCCACACGCTGCTGCCTGACGTAAAAAGCAATGAACCTTTGCGTAAACGGTTTTTCGAGGGTGCGCGCAAGCCGGTTTTCACCACCAGCAATGCCGACAACCATCTGGTCACGCTGGCCGAAGTGATGGCCATGTATTTGTTGGTCTGGTCACCGGAAACCTGGAAACCCTGGCACATGGCGCTCCGGCGCGCCTGACGTCCGAAGAAGCCGCTCGTTATGCCCGCGAGCGCGAAGCGCTGGTGCAGTTTGTGCAAGGCCTGCCGGCGGTTCGACGCCTGCTGGCCCACCTGCCCACACTGATGATTTTCGATGACCACGACATCACCGACGACTGGAATCTGACTGCCGACTGGGAACAAACCGCATACAGCCATGCCTTTTCACGACGCATCATTGGCAACGCCCTGATCGGCTACCTGATCTGCCAGGGCTGGGGCAACAACCCCGACGCCTTCGATGGCCAGACACTGAAACTGTTGCGCAAATGGTCAGCAGAACCCGGGACGATGCAGCAAGACACTTTGATCGACCATGTACTGCACCTGCATCGCTGGGGCTACAGCCTGCCCACCACGCCGAAACTGCTGGTGCTGGATACTCGCACACGACGATGGCGCTCTGAGAACAGCCTGCGTCACCCGTCCGGGCTGATGGACTGGGAAGCCCTTTCAGAGCTGCAGAATGAGTTGCTGCACCACGACGCCGTTGTCATGGTGTCGCCTGCGCCCGTCTTTGGCGTAAAACTGATCGAGGCCATCCAGAAAATCTTTACCTGGATCGGCAAGCCACTGCTGGTTGATGCTGAAAACTGGATGGCCCACCGGGGCACAGCCTACGCCATACTGAATATTTTCACGCACACAAAAACACCCGCCCACTTCGTGATTTTGTCGGGCGACGTGCACTACTCTTTTGTCTACGGCGTCACCCTGCGCTCGGCCAGCGGCGAGCCGCACCTTTGGCAAATCACCAGCAGCGGCATCAAGAACGAATTTCCTCGCAAGCTGCTGGACACGCTGGATCGTCTGAGCCGTTGGCTCTATTCACCCCGGTCGCCATTAAACTGGTTCACACGGCGCCGGCGCATGAAAATTTCGCCGTTCAAACCGGAAAATGCCTCGAAAGGTGAGCGCTTGCTGAACCAGGCGGGTGTTGGGTACGTGAAATTCGATACCGAAGGGCGCCCCGTCAAGGTCATGCAAATCAGCGCAGACCGTCAGACGGCATTCAGACTTGAAGAATAACCGTTGACCCCGTGCAACCCGCTCTCTGCATCCGCCCACCCTGCGGACCGGCTTGATTCTTTCGAATGCCTTGGTTGTCACGCTTTTTAACCGCCACGGGTCATAAAACACTCTTATGATCAAAAGCCTTACATCTACCCTGATTACGGAGGCACCATGAACCGAATTCCCGACGCAGACCTGAACAGCCTGTTACCCGCCCTGAAACTGAACCGGCGCGGGTTTATTGCAACAGCACTGGCCACCGGCTTTGCCGTTGCTGCCGGCCCGGTCATGGCCAACACCGCCATTACAACCGATACGCAAGGGCTGACTGCAGGCGAAATAAAAATTCCAGTCACCGATGGCGAAATTCCGGCGTACCGTGCCATGCCGGCGAATGCAAAAAATGCGCCGGTGATACTGGTTGTACAGGAAATTTTCGGCGTTCATGAATACATCAAGGACATCTGCCGTCGTCTGGCCAAGGCGGGCTACCTGGCGATTGCCCCCGAACTGTATGCCCGCCAGGGCGACCCCTCCACCTACACCGAAATCCCGAAACTGTTCAGTGAAATTGTCAGCAAAGTGCCTGATGCACAGGTGATGGCCGACCTGGATGCCGCCGTGGCCTGGGCAGGCAAGAATGGGGGCAATGTGCAGGCCCTGGGGGTCACCGGTTTTTGCTGGGGCGGGCGGATCACCTGGCTGTACAGTGCCCACAACCCGGGCGTGAAGGCCGGCGTCGCCTGGTATGGCCGTCTGACCGGCGACACATCAGACCTGACACCGCAACACCCGGTCGATATCGCAGCCAGACTGCACGGCCCGGTGCTGGGTCTGTATGGTGAGAAAGACGGTGGTATCCCGTTGGACACTGTCGACGCCATGAAAACAGCCCTGGCAGGCGGCGACGCCGCAGCCCAAGCCTCGAAGTTCATTGTTTACCCCGACGCACCGCATGCCTTCCATGCCGATTACCGACCCAGTTACCGCGAAGCGGCAGCCAGGGACGGCTGGACGCAAGCCCTGGACTGGTTTGCCCGGCACCTGAAATAACCAGACTATGGCACACCCTGAACCGGGAGTGCCTCAAGCGACAACCGAAAGGCCAGCGCCAACAGGGTCACCATCAACACGGGTACCGTCAACACAACCCCAACCCTGAAGTAATAGCCCCAGGTGATGATCATGCCGCGCCGTGACAGCACATGCAGCCACAGCAACGTGGCGAGACTGCCGATCGGCGTCATTTTCGGGCCCAGGTCACTGCCCACCACATTGGCAAACACCATCGCTTCACGCACCACCCCTGGGCGGCACTGGCATCCACCGACAAGGCGCCGATCAATACGGCCGGCAAATTATTCATGAATGCAGAAAGCACCGCGACCAGCAACCCTGTTCCCAATGTGGCAACCCACAACCCCTGTGCAGCCAACTGGTCCAGCACAGCGGTCACCCAGTGGGTCAGCCCCGCATTGCGCAAGCCATACACCACCAGATACATGCCCATCGAGAACACCACGATATGCCAGGGTGCGGTACGCAGGATCTGACGGGGGTTGATGACCGGGCTGCGTGCGGCAACCACCAGCAAGACGGCTGCCCCCAGCGCGGCGACGACGCTGACCGGTACGCCCAGGGTTCGAGCCCGAAAAAGCCGGCCAACAGCAACGCCAGCACACACCACCCGGCGCGGAACACCACACGATCGCGGATGGCGGACGACGGTACCCGCAAGTGGTCAAGCGCATAGGTGACGGGAATATCCTTGCGAAAAAACAGCATCAGCACCAATAGCGAGGCAGCCACCGCCACCAGATTGACCGGCACCATCACGGAAGCGTAGCGTACGAAACCGATATTGAAATAATCGGCCGAGACAATATTGACCAGATTGGACACCACCAGCGGCAGGCTGGCCGTATCGGCAATGAAGCCGGCGGCCATCACATAGGCCAGCGTTGCCGCCGGGGAAAAGCCCAGCGCCATCAACATCGCCATGACAATCGGCGTCAAAATAAGCGCTGCGCCATCGTTATTGAATATGGCCGTAACCACTGCGCCCAGCAACACCATCAAGACAAACAGGTAGCGTCCCCGGCCACGCCCCCAGCGCCCCATATACAGCGCGGCCCACTCGAAGAACCCTGCAGCGTCCAGCACCAGGCTGATGATGACCACGGCAATGAAACTGCCGGTGGCATTCCAGACAATCGACCAGACCACCGCGATATCGGCAACGCTGACACTGCCTGTCAGCAAGGCTACCAGGGCGCCTGCACAGGCACTCCAGCCAATGCCCAAACCACGTGGCTGCCAGATCACCAGCGTGAGTGTCACCAGGAAAACAGCCGTCGCAAGCCACATGATCAGGTCGGACGGTATCGTTTGAGCCAGTCGATAACGGCGGCCTGATCGCCACTGAAAACAATACGATCGCGTTTGCGCTCGCGCTGCGACGCATACATCGGGTCGTAGTAATCGTTCAGCAACGAACGTATCCAGTCACGATGCAATGCCATTTCACCCTGGCCGGCATGGCTCGCCAGGGCCGTATCAAGCTGGCTGGCGATACGCGCATAGCGTTCGTGACCCAACCGCTTGACGATGTTTTTCAGGCTCTGGCGCAGACGTTCGGCAAAGCGGGCAAAGCCGTCGTCAGGCCCATAAACCGCCTGGAATTCGGCCGCCAGGCTAACGACATAATCGCGCAAAATGCGTTCAACCCGCGCCTCAAAGCTGTCTTCCAGCCACACGACCGGAAATGCCTGCATGGCCTGATGCAGGGGCAGCGGCAAGGCACAGCTTCCGATCAGCCGGCTTTCATCTTCCAGGGCAAACGAGGTCTGCCCACGGGCCTGACGCTGCAACAGGTCGATGACCAGACGGTTTTCGAAATCGATTTGCGCAGGCTGAGCATGTACGCGTTTGCCAAAGCTGGAACCGCGATGATTGGCCAGACCTTCGAGGTCAACAGCGTTGTCGAGCGCATGCAGCACGTCGGTTTTGCCTGAACCGGTCAGGCCGCCCACAACGATGAAACGGCATTCGGCCAAGGCCTGCTCAAGGGCTTCCAGCAACCAGGTACGCATGGCCTTGTAGCCACCGACAATACGCGGGTACTCAATACCCGCTTCGGTTTTCAGCCACTCTTGGGTAATACGCGAACGCAAGCCGCCGCGAAAGCAATACAAATACCCGTCAGGGTTGGCCCGGGCAAACGCGGCCCACTGTGCAATGCGCTGGGCCTTGGTGTTGCCACTGACCAGTTGATGACCCAGTGCAATGGCCGCGTCCTGCCCTTTTTGCTTGTAGCAGGTACCGACCTTCTGTCGCTCGAGGTCATTCATAAGCGGCAGGTTGACCGCCCCGGAAACGACCCGCGCGCAAACTCGACAGGCGCCCGAACATCCATCAGCGGTACACCGCTGACGAAAAGGGTACGGAAATCTTCGGTATTGGGACGCATGATCTGGACGCTCGGCGATAAGAGATACGGCGCGGCGTTCAGGCCAGCACCACACCGTGGCTGCCTCGCTGGGCCATATGGCCCAAAGGGTCAGATCAAACCCCAGTGAAGCGGCCACGGCAAGGAATTCGCCATTGCCTTCAGGGCTGACGGCCACCAGCAAACCGCCACTGGTTTGCGGATCGCACAACAGGTGTTTCTGGTCATCGGACAAGGCGGCCACCCCATGACCATAACTATCAAAGTTACGCAAGGTACCTCCGGGCACACACCCCTGAGACAGGTAATAGTCGACCCCGTCGATACGCGGCACGGCGTCGGCTTTGATATGGGCCGTGAGACCGCTGCCATCGGCCATTTCCAGCAAATGCCCCAGCAAACCAAAGCCGGTGACGTCCGTCATGGCCTTGACGCCGTCGAGCCGCCCGAAATGCAACCCCGGCACGTTCAAGGTACACATCAGGTCGCGCGCAACGCCCACATCGGCCTGACGCAGTTTGCCCTGCTTTTCAGCCGTTGTGAGGATACCGATGCCCAGCGGCTTGGTCAGGTACAGCAGGCAACCCTCGGTGGCCGTGTCATTGCGCTTGAGCTGGCGCCGGTTGACCAGGCCAGTGACCGCCAGGCCGAAAATGGGTTCAGGCGCGTCAATCGAATGCCCGCCCGCCAGCGGAATGCCGGCGGCATCGCACACGGCTCGCCCGCCACGTACGACCTCGCGCGCAACTTCAGGCGGCAGCACATTGACCGGCCAGCCCAGAATGGCAATGGCCATCAGCGGCTTGCCCCCATGGCATAAATATCGCTGATGGCATTGGTCGCCGCCACGCGCCCGAAATCAAACGGGTCATCGACAATGGGCATGAAAAAGTCAGTGGTGGACACCACACCCTGCTCGTCATCAATACCATAGACTGCGGCGTCATCGCGCGAGGCATTACCCACCCACAACTGAGGATCGAGATTCTGCGCGCCACTGCCAGCCAAAATGACATCGAGCACTTTGGGGGAAATTTTGCACCCGCAGCCGGCGCCATGGCTGTACTGGGTAAGACGAATAGGTTGCGACATATCAGGACCTGAAGACGGGTAATGCACGGTAAGCGCCAACCTTATGCTTGAGCGCAAGGTCGGCCGCATCGAAACCGTGATTTTAACCGGCTGGCAGGATCGCGCCCCGACGTCATGACCCCAGATACGCCCGTTGCACGGCCGGATCGTCACGCAGTTGTGCCGCCGACCCCTCGCCCACAATGCGCCCGGTTTCGATCAGGTAGCCGCGATCGGCGATTTCAAGGCTGAGCTTGGCGTTTTGCTCGACCATCAACACCCCGACGCCCAGATCACGCACGCTGGCGATGGCCCGGAACAACTCCTGACACATCAGGGGTGACAAGCCGAGCGAAGGCTCGTCAAGCAACAATACCCGGGGGCTGACATCAGGGCACGCCCCACCGCCACCATTTGCTGCTCGCCACCGCTCATGGTGCCAACGCGCTGATTCAGGCGCTCGGCCAGACGGGGGAACAGTTCGAGAATGCGCTTGAGATTCTGTGCCTCGGCAGGCCGTGCACGCCGCGTCAGAGCCCCCAGTTGCAGGTTTTCACGAACGGTCAGGTCGACAAACACCCCCGCCCCTCAGGCACCAGTGCCAGCCCATGCTCGACAATATGGTGCGGCGGCAACGACAGCAATTCGATGCCGTCCAGTTTCGCGCTGGCGCCGGGCAAGGGTGCAAGCATCCCCCAACGCCCGCAACATGGACGACTTGCCTGCACCATTCGCACCCAGAATGACAACCATTTCACCTTCGTTGACGGTAAGACCCACATGATCAAGCGCCTGATGCTTGCCATAACGAACCGATAACTGACTGACTTCAAACATGGGGCGCTCCGAGATAGGCACTGATCACTTCTTCCTGGGCCAGTACGGCGGCCGTTTCGCCCTCGGCAAGCTTGGTGCCGGCAAACATGACCACGCAACGGTCGCACAATGCCCGCACCGCATCCATCACGTGTTCGACCAGAATGATGGTCAACCCTTGCGCGCGCAAATCGCGGATCAGGGCAATCCCCACTTGCAGCTCGGTCGGATTCAACCCGGCCAGCCACTCATCCAGCAACAGAAGCCGGGGCTTGAGCGCCAGGGCTCGTGCCAGTTCCAGACGTTTCTGGTCAATGTAGGTCAGGTCACCCGCCGGCGTTTCAGCAACGTCCGACAACCCGACAACCGACAGCAACTGCATGGCTTCGTCATACGCCTGCGGCCCAAACTTGTGATCGGGCCGGAAGGCCATGCCGGCCTCGACATTTTCACGGCAGGTCATACCGCCCAGCACACGCACTAATTGAAAGGTACGCGCCACGCCGCGCCGGGCAATCTGGTGTGACGGCATACCGACCAGCTCGTCAGTACCCAGCAGAATGCTGCCCTGATCGGCATGCAACGCCCCCGAAATCAGGTTCATGGCCGTGGTTTTGCCCGACCCGTTCGGCCCCAGCAAACCCAGCACCTCGCCCTGGGCGACCTCGAAGCTGAGGCCATCGACGGCACGCAGACCGCCAAACGACTTGCGCAGGCCATTGATTTTAAGAAGACTCATGATGGCCCCCTTGCCCTTTGTTTTTCGATGCCCGCAGCCAACCGCGAACCAGCTCAAGCACCCCGTTGGGCACGAAATAAACGATGACCAGGAAGGTTACCCCCAGCAACAAGGCAAAGTGGTTGGGAAAATTGGCCGACAACACTTCAAACAAAGCCGTCAATGGAATCACCCCGGCCAACGGCCCCAGCAAATGCCCGGCCCCACCCAGCAGTGACATGATCAAGACCTGGAACGACACGATGGGGTTGAACACAATGGCCGGATCGATGTAGGTCCAGCGCGGCGACATGACGGCCCCCACCAGGGTCATGAACGTGGCGCTAATCACAAACAACAGCACCTTGGCACGCGTGGTGTTCACCCCCAGATGGCGGGCGACCAGCTCATCTTCGCCGATGACCCGCAGGGCCAGCCCGAGTCGCGAACGCCGGATCAGCCAGCCGAACAGCAAGGCCAGCGACAGCAGAGCCAGCAACTGCCAGTAAATCTGCTCCTGGGTGATATCGAGGAAAATATAGCGTCCGATGGATTTGGTGATATTCACTTCGTACCAGGTGACCAATTGACGGACCAGTTCAGCCAGGCCAAAGGTGAAAATCACAAAGTGCACACCCGACAGCCGCAAGGTAGACAACCCGACAATCAGGGCCAGCACAATGCCCACAACCATGGCCACCAGCAACACCCCGGCCCACGGCAATGATTCAGACAACACGGCAACAGTGTAGGCACCGATACCGAAAAATGCGGTTGTTGCCAGCGAGATATAGCGGGTAGGCCCCGAAAACATGGCCCATGCGGTCGCCAATGCCCCATATTGCAGGACGTTAATGGTGTAGGACAGGAAATAGTCACTGTCGACCAGCAATGGCAGCGCAGCCACCACCACCAGAATCAGTGCCACGGCGATAAAACCAGGCGATAAAACCGGGGTTTGACGGTTCATTTGCCGGCCCTCCCGAAAATACCTTGCGGACGCAGCAACAACACCAGCAAGAAGATACCGAAGGTCGCGGCCATGGTCAGACCCGGGTCGACAAATCGCGCCACCAGGGTTTCGACAATGCCCAGCAACAGGCCGGCCAGCAGGCAGCCCAGCAAATTGCCGACGCCACCCATGATGACGATAACCAGCGCCTTCATGGTGAAGGCCACGCCCATGGACGCACTGAAGGGCAGGAACATGCTGACCAGCACACCGGCCCCCACCACCAGTGCACCACCCAGTGCAAACGCGAATGCCGCCATGGCCCGGGGGTTGATACCGACCAGATGGGCAAAGCGCGGCGCGTTGGCCATGGCCCGCAACGCCGTACCCCAGCGCGAGCGCACCAGCACAACGTAAACCAGCACGCCAATGACAAGGGCCGTACAGGCGGCCAGCAGGCGGTTGGCGGCCACGGGAGACCCCATGATCTGGACCGGCATAGCCATGAATTCATAACTGTAATAACTGCCACCGAACAGGATCAGCACAATGCCCTGAACGACAAACAAAATGCCGAAGGTGGCCAGAATACTGTCAACCTCAAGGGCATCGGCATTGGGCGCGCGCTTGACCAGCGGCGTCAGCAAGATCTGGTAAACCAGCCACTGCACCACAAAACCCACAGGCACAACAATCGCCAGCGCATACAAGGGGTTGACCCCAAGGCGGGTGACGAACCAATACGCCAGGAAGGCGGCCGCCACCATGAACTCGCCGTGCGACAGGTTCATGATGCGGGCAACACCGTACTGAAGCGTCAGCCCCATGGCGATCAGGGCATACAGCCCCCAGCATCAGCGATGCCAGAACAATCTCGACAAACAACATAGGGATCCCCTGCAAGGCAGCGGGGCCGCAGCCCCGCCGTTCATTGCCAGATAAAACGGGAAAAGAAAGGGGTCAGGCCGGGCCCGGCCCCAATGGGAGACACCCGGTTATTTTTTCCACTCGGGCTTGGGCAGGATCATGGGCTTGGCACCTTCGAGGTTGGCGGGGCCAACCCCTGGAATACGCCGTTTTGCCACTGGCCTACCGTGAAGATACCGCGCAGCTGGTTGTTTTCAAGCTTGATGGGACCGAGAATGGTTTCAAAAGTACCGTTCTGAAGCTCTTTCTGGATAGCGGCGCGATCAATCTTGCCAACACGTTCGATGGCTTGCTGCAACATCTGCAAACTGGCATACGTGACCTGGCTGCCCCAGTAGTCGGCGTCTTTACCCGTCATTTCCTTATGACGTGCGCGGTAGTCCATGACGGGTTTCGAGTCACCGTTAATACCCCCAGGCTCATCTGGCCTTCAATCGCAGCGGCACCGTATTTACCGGGGAAGAACGGGAACTGGGTACCGACACCGGTATAGAACACTTTGGGGTTCAGCCCCACCACACGGGCCTGATCGCTGATCAGGATGGTGTCGGGCGGGTATGAGTAGGCAATGAAGGTATCGGCACCCGAAGCTTTGGCTTCATTCAGCAACGACGACAAATCGGAACTGCCGACCGGATAGGTTTTATCGAGTACCAGTTCGAAGCCGTGTTTGGCGGCAGCCTTGCGGGCGGCCGAGGCCGAGTCGACACCGAAGCCGTCGGCCACACTGATCATGGCGACCTTATTGCCGATCTTGCCTTCTTTTTTGGCATTACCCAGCACATCCATCAGGGCATCGGCATACATGCCCGACGACCCCAGCAAGAAAAAGTGCCCCGGCCAGCGTTTGGCGAACTGGTCGGCCTTGTCGGTAAGATTGGTGGTGCCCACTTGCGGGTAGCCATGCTTGTCGAACAACGGTGCCACCGCCAGATTCACCGCAGTGCCCCAGGGCGGCAACAACAAATCAACCTTGTCTTGCGTGATCAGGCGCTCAATGGCGCGAACCGCTTCTTCCGTACTGGAGCGGTCGTCGTATTCGACCACTTCGATGGGCACTTTCTTGCCATAGGCGCTGAGCATGAGGCCACCATTGGCATTGACTTCCTTGACCCACATTTCGTAGTTGGGACGCACGGTCGTGTCGCCACCGGGTGCATTGGGGCCACTTTTGGCCAGCGAGTAACCGATGCGAATGGATTTGGGCGCTTCTTCAGCGAACGAGGGTGCGGCAAAACCTGCTACAGACAGGCTGGCGGCCAGCGCAAGTCGGGTAGTCCATTTTTTGACTGTCATTGTTGTGTCTCCGTGAAGGGCATTATTGAAACGTTTTGCCCGGGCGCTGCCCCTGCTGCCCCGGGTGTCTTGAACGCAGCGGTTAAACCGTGGCGGGCTGACGCTGCGTAACCAGGCGCAAGACCTCGGCCACGACAGCATCGGCAAACTGCTCATCGTTCAGATGGCAGTCGTGTGTCTGGACATTGACACTGGCAGGCATGGCGGCTTTGACAGCGTCATGAAAGACAGGACACAGAGAAGGATCATGCAGGTGTCCTTCGGGGCTGTCATGATGGGAAAAACCCTGTAGGGGCACCAGAACCGACACCGGCCCCTTGGCTTCGCCGACCAGGCCGGCCAGATGCTGAGCCAGCTTTTTCAGCTCTTCAGCTTCGGTGCGCACCGCCGTCAGGGCCCTGTTATGCATGTGATAGCGCTTGCCCGGGAACTGGCGCTCGGCCATGTCGATGGGGCCGGACACCATGAAATCGGCATTGCCGGGGGCAAACACAACCGGCACACCCTTGGCCAGGCCGGCCTTGGAGCGGTCAGGCCCGGCACTGCACAAGCCATTGTTCAGGAAATCGTTGTGCTCGACCACCGAGGTTTCGACCACGGCCGCAATGTCCCGTTCGGCCGCCAGCTTGTCCAGCGCCTGCCCACCGGTACCCAGGGTGTGGAATACCAGCACTTCGTAACCCTGCTCTTCCAGCTGCTTGCGAATACGCACCGTGCAACGGTCGATGGTGCCCAACGTACCCATCAGCACCACCGGCTTGTCTGTCGCCGCTTTGGGCTGATAGGCCTTGGCCATGGCCGCCACCGAAATGGCGGCATTACGGAATACCTCGCGGGTAATACTGTTCAGACCGGCGATATCGCACACCGGGTTGAACATATTGATGTCCATGGCCCCCACAAACGGCTGCGTGAACCCCGACGCCATGGTCGACACCAGCACTTTGGGCAGGCCGTAGGGCAAGGCCTGCATGACCGCGCTGCCCAGGGTGCTGCCCATTGAGCCACCAATCGCAATGACCCCGCTGATGGGCGTACGGGCATGCAATTCAAGGGTTTTCTTGATCGCCCCCTCGATCATGACGGCCTGGCACTTGCCTTCGTGCTTGAGGTCCCGGACCTCCTGGATGGTTTTGCCGGCTGCCGCTGCAACATCTTCGGGGGTGATTTCAGCCCCGGGGGTTATTGAACGACGGATGCTGGGATCCAGATGAACGACCTCGACGCCCTGGGCCTCAAGCGTCTGGCGCACGAACTGTGCTTCAGTGGCCTTGGTATCGAGCGTGACGATCATCAGAACTTTAGGTTGTGTGGTCATGGTTGTCTCCTGTTCCACTATTTTTTCTGGTTGAGTGTTTTTTGTACTTATGGGTTCAAGGTTTTGGCCAGCGCGACAAAAAACGCCAGACTTTGCGGGTTGGCCATCGCATCGGGGTGCGCCACCTTTTCAGCAGGCGAACCCAGCAACAGGCGACGAACCGGCACTTCCATCTTCTTGCCCGTCAGCGTTCTGGGAATGTCGTTGACCTGGTAGATCTGGTTGGGGACATGACGCGGCGAGGCCTTGGTACGGATCTCGTCGGCAATGCGTTTCGATAAATCATCGGTCAGGGTCTGGCCCTCGTGCAACACCACGAACAGCGGCATGAACGAAGAGCGCCCCAGGAACTCAAGGTCAACCACCATGCTGTCGCGCACTTCGGGCAACGCTTCGACAACACGATAGATTTCGGCCGTACCCATGCGGATGCCAAACCGGTTGATGGTGGAATCGGATCGGCCGTAAATGACGCTGGTGCCTCGTGGGGTAAAGCGGATCCAGTCGCCATGCCGCCACTTGCCCGGGAAGGTATCAAAATAACTGTCCAGGTAGCGCTGGTTGCCCGGGTCATTCCAGAAACATACCGGCATTGATGGCATGGGCTCGGTAATGACCAATTCACCCACCTCGTCAACCACCGGCTCGCCCTGCTCGTTGAAGGCATAGGCGGCCACCCCCAGTTCGCGACACTGGATCTCGCCTGAATGTACCGGCAAGGTCGGCGCACAAGCCACAAATCCGGACGCAATGTCGGTACCGCCGCTGATTGAAGCCAGCCACAGGTCGGCCTTGACGTTTTCATAAACCCACTCGAAGGCGTCGGTGGGCAGGGGTGAACCTGTGGCGTTGATCGAGCGCAAGGCGTCAAGACGCGCAAACGCCTTGGGCTGCAGCCTGTCTTTCATGCAATTGATCAGGTAGGCCGCACCACAGCCGAACAACGTGACGCCGTAGTCGTCCATGAAACGCCATAACGTGGTGTTTTCAGGCCAGGCCGGGTTGCCATCGTACAAAATAACGGTGGCCCCGACCAGCAGCCCGCCCACCTGAAGATTCCAGACAATCCAGCCCGTACCGCCCAGGAAGAGCAAACGATCGCCTTCACGCAAATCGTGCTGCAACGCCATGGTTTTCTGATGGGTCAGGATGATGCCACCATGGCTGTGCACAATGGCTTTGGGCAGCCCGGTGGTGCCAGACGAATAGACAATCCAGAGCGGATGCCCGAACGGCACGCGTTCAAACTGCAGTGGCGCGGGGTCGGCAACCAGGTCGGCCCAGGCCACACGCCCGCGCCAGACTACCCCACCCTCGCGGTCGGCCATGGGGCCGGGCACATGCACCACATGCTGCACGGTGGGCAAAGCCTCGAGCAGCTCGGACACCATCGCGGCGCGATCGTGCTGCTTGCCGTTATAGCTGTAACTGTCAATGACAAAGATCAGTTTCGGTTCGATCTGCTGGAACCGGTCGGTGACCACGCGTACGCCCATATCGGGGGCACAACTGGACCAGATCGCACCAATACTGGCGCACGCCAGAAATGCAATAACCGTTTCCGGACGGTTCGGCATGTAGGACACCACACGATCGCCCTGGCCAACCCCAAGACGGCGCAGGCTGGCCGCCAGGGCACCCACATCGCGCTGCAAGCGGGCCCAGCTGACTTCGTCGACCCCGGTTTCCTCTGTACGCGAAATAAGGGCCGGACGGGCATCGGTTGCATTGCGGAACACATGTTCAGCGTAATTCAGGGATGCATTGGGAAACCATCGGGCACCGGGCATGGTGCGCTCGGCCAGCACAGGGTCGATGCGGCCATCGGCCTGGACGTCAAAATACTGCCAGATCGATTTCCAGAAATCATCGACCTGATCGACCGACCACTGCCACAGGGCCTCATAGGTGGTTTTGGGAACACCATACTGCTGCTCGAGCCAGTTCTGATAGTGATCAAGTGTCGACGCCTTGATTTGCTCTGGCGAGGGTTCCCACAACAGACGGCTTTCCTGAACGGTATCAGTCATTGCAATACCTCCAGCAAGACAGATACGCCCTGAATGGAATGGTGCGGCTGCTGAGCCCTGGGCAAGGCGGCAATGTCTTCTGCCGACGCCAGACCGGTGTGTACGGCTACCGATACTGCGCCGCCCTGGTGGGCCATGGCATTTTCAAGCGACAAGTCGTCGCCCACAATCGCGATACGATCTGCCGGCACGCCCAGAATTTCGCGGGCAACGGCAAACGCTTCGGCGGCTGGCTTGCCCACGATGACGGCACTTTTGCCCGTCACGCTGGTGATGGCGGCGGTCAAGGCGCCGGAAATACCCAGGGTGCGCCCTTCCCGGCTGGCCAGATACGGCGCGGTCGAAACGGTGTACAAACCGGCCCCGGCCCAGACCGCGCGGCAGGCCGCATCAAGATCATCAAGCCGGAACTCAGGGTGCCAGCCCACCAGCACGGCATCGGCATCATCGGCACGCTCGGGCGACACGATAATGTCAAAACCCGCCTCGGCCAGCGGGCGCCAGACCCCTTCAACGCCCAATACCAGCAAACGCTTGTAGCCCTTGTTCCTGAAAATGGACACGGCCACGGCCGGCGGTGTCAGGGTGCGGTCGGGCTGAACGGCAATGCCCGCCTTGCCCAATGCCTGAACCAGCTGGATCGGCGTCTTGGTTGAACCATTGGTAAATGCCACGTACGGCACTTTGCGCTGGTTGAGCAGCTCGATCAGTTCGACAGCCCCCGGCAACGGCTGGTAGCCCGACAACATGCGGTCAGCCAAAGCAAGCGTGCCGTCAATGTCAAATATGAATCCTTCCACCGATTTCAGGTCGTTCGCCGACAACTGAGTCATGATTTAGCTCCTGCAACACCGTGGCTGCGCAATTCCATCAGAAAACCTTCGCGTTCGACGCGGGCATGAGTGACATCCGGGCGCTTGGCCAGTTCAGACAACAGCGTTTCGACCGGAGTCATCGATGGATTGTACGTTTGGCGTGCCGGCCCGGCGGCAATCATGGCATCGACCTGATCGGCCGGCATGACAGCACGCAGCAGGAACTCTTCGTCAGACAAATGGCGGCTGAAACGCTTGCGCAATTCGGACAGCTCGGGCATGGGCGGCTGTGCCATCAGCTCTTTGGCGCGCGGCATCTGCTGGATACGGTCGCGCACGTTCGGATCGACTTCGCCCGGCGGCGTGCCAAAGCGGCCCACCACATAACGGATGACCTCGTCTGGCACATTGGCATACCGCTCGGGGGCCAGAACGTTCATGACGGCCATGGTTCCTACCACCTGGGACAGCGGCGTCACCATAATGGGATAACCCAGCTCGGCGCGCACACGCACCACTTCTTCGTACACCTCTGGAAGACGGTGTTCCTGGCGGATTTCACGCAATTGCCGGCGCATCGTGCCGATCATGCCACCGGGCAGTTGATGGGAAAAATAACGTTCGTCGTATTCCTGCGGCACCCCCACCGGCAGGCCTTGCGCCTGGGTGAGACGGGCAAAGTACTCGCTGACTTTGGCCATGGCATCGAGGTCAAGGTCGTGGGAAACACCACGGGCCTGCAAATTGCTGACGACATTTTCCACAGCCGGCTGGCTGGTGCCGTTGGCCGCAGGCCGGGCGGCCGTGTGCAGGGTATCCACCCCAGCCCGGGGGCTTCGGGATAGGTAAAGGGTGCCAGCCCGATGGTGCAATGTGAGTGCAGCTCAAAGGGCTTGTCCCCCATGACCGCCTTGATGGCGGGCAACAACGTACGCGCCCGCTCGGGCGTCAGCAACCCGCCCGGATCTTTCAGATAGACACGGTGGATGAAGGACTGGGCGGCCAGCTGCGCTGCCATCGTGGCGAAAAATGCATCATCGTGAATCGGGCTGACGGTATACACCAGCGCACCCACCACTTCGGAAGCACCCGCCGCCGCGATGGCCCGGCAGTTATCAATAACCGCCTGGGTGGTGTTCATCGGGTCCATGACCATGAACCGTTCAATGCCGTTGTTGACCAGCAGCTGATACGACAAGGCCATCAATTCCGGATGGGCCGTTTCCCAGGAAATGAAACGCATCCCCGTCGACAAGAATGTCAGCGGCGTGTTTTTCAGGCGCGACTTGAGCAACCGCAGGCGTTCCCAGGGATCTTCTTTATGGAAACGCACGGTCACCGCCATATGGGTGCTGGTGCTGAAATCGAGTGCGTGATACCCGACCTGGTCAAGCACCGGCGCAATTTCGAGCATCATGGCAGTGGTCAGCCCGGTAGCCCCCACAAGCTCTGGTTGCCGTCCCGCAGGGTCGTGTCAATAAACTGTACGTGATTCTGTTTCATGGTTAACCTTCTTGCCCGGCAAGGGCCTGATCGGCCAGATAGCGCCCCAAAAGCCGGTATCGATACCCCCACGGGCAAACGCCGGGGTATCCAGAACATTGAGGTGCAGCCCGATATTGGTCTTGACGCCGTCGATGCTGACCTGTGTCAAGGCCTGGATCAGGGTCTGGCGAGCTTCGTCCCGGGTTGCGCCGCGGGCAATCACCTTGGCGATCATCGAGTCGTAGAATGGCGGGATCGTGGCCCCGGACTGCATGTGGGTATCAACGCGCAACGCCGGGTGATCCGGAAACCGCACCGTCTTGACCCGACCGGGCGACGGTGCGAAATCGCGGTCAGTATCTTCGGCGTTGATGCGGCATTCAATCGCATGGCCTTCAAAACGAATGTCCGACTGGGCCCACGGCAGGGCATGCCCTTGGGCAATGGCCAGCTGGGCCTCGACCAGGTCAACACCGGTAATCAATTCCGTGACCGGATGCTCGACCTGAATGCGGGCATTCATTTCCAGGAAATAAAACCGGTTGCGCGGTACGTCGACCAGAAACTCGATGGTACCGGCACTGCGATAGCCAATGAAGCGGGCAAACCGCACGGCAGCGGCATGCAATTCGGCACGCATGGCCTCGGGCAGGCCGGGGGCCGGTGCCTCTTCAATCAGCTTCTGGTAACGACGCTGTACCGAACAGTCGCGGTCGCCCAGATGAATAACCGACTGGCCATCGCCCAGAATCTGCACCTCGACGTGACGCCCTTGCGTGACGAAACATTCAACATAGACCCGGCCATCGCCAAACGCGGCCAGCGCTTCGGCACTGGCCAGCTCAAACAGCTGGATCAGGGCGGCACGGTCGTCGGCGCGTTTGAGGCCTCGGCCACCACCGCCGCCAACCGCCTTGATCAGCACCGGATAGCCGATGGCATCGGCCACCGCCAGCGCTTCTTCGAGTGACGCCACCGGCCCCCGGGCGTAATGGGAACGTTTGCCTTCTCGGCAATCAGGCGTGCCTCGAGTTTGTTGCCAACACGCTCGATCTGTTCAGCCGTGGGGCCGATAAAGAGGATGCCGTTATTTTCACAGGCCTGGGCGAATTCGGCCCGCTCGGACAAAAAGCCGTAGCCTGGATGAATCGCCTGCGCGCCGGTAGACACGGCGGCCTGCAGCAACGTGTTGATTTTCAGGTAACTGTCGGTGGAGCGCCCCGGGCCAATGCATACCGTGCGGTCGGCCAGTTGTGCGCCCATGCTGTCGCGATCGGCACTGGACACGACCAGGACGCTTTCAAGCCCCAGGCGTTTCAGGGTGCGCAAGACACGCACTGCAATTTCGCCGCGGTTGGCCACCAGCACCCGTTTGATCGGGCCCTGTGCCGCTGCCTGATCTGCATGCGCCATGGCTTAACCCTGAACCGCGCGCACGCGCATCAGGACCTGGTCATACTCGACCAGCTCACCGTCTTTGGCCAGCACCTCAACCACTTCGCCACGAAGGTTGGCAGGCACTGAATTCATCAGCTTCATCACTTCGATAATGCCAATGACTGTCTCGGGCTCGACCACCGTGCCGGGCGTGACGAACGGATCAGCGCCCGGCTTGGGGAACGATAGAAAACGCCCAGCATCGGCGCACGGACCTCGAGCAGATCGCCAGACGTCGTGGTGCCCGCTGCAGCAACAGGAGATGAGGGGCTGGCGGCTGAAGCGCTGCTGGCCGATGCGGAAAGTGTACGGGCAGGCGCAGCGGCAGCCGCAAGATTCGGTGTCGGTGTCGACGCCGGAACGGCACTGGCGGCCGACGCCGGCGACCCGGCACCGTGCCGGCGCAAATCGAGTTTGATGCCATCAAGCTCAAGATGAAGCTCATCAAAATGAGACGTATTCAATAATTGAATGATGCGCTGGACATCATCGTGCGTGAAACTCATGGACGGGAACTCCGTAAACACCGGGGGTCAGTTGAAACGGGAAGTACCGGAGCAAAAGGCGCTGAATTTCAAAAATGACTGGCATGACACTGAACAGACCCAGGCCTTGCCGCCTGAAACCATAGGTAAAAACCCTTTGTCAGACTTCAGTTACGCTTGTCTCCGATACTTTTTAAATTTTCATTCATCTTGCCCAAGGTCAACCGACAGTGCTAGCATCAATCAGCAAGTTTTCAACAGGTGAAAAGCAATATGCGTGACTACCAGGTCAAAACCATACGTGCACTGGATCGCGGGCTGGAAGTCCTCGACTACCTGCATCGGTCTCGCAACGCCAGCCTGCACGACCTTTACCTGGCAACCGGCCTGCCCAAGGCCACACTCACACGCATCATCGCCACCCTTGAGGCACGGGGGCTGATCTGGCAACGCCTGGCCGACGGCGCCTTCATGGCCAGCCATACCTATCAGCCCCGCCCCCTCAGGTCAACGACGAAAATTTTCTGGTTGAAGTGGCCTCGCCCATACTGGAGCGTTTATGCCAAAAGGTGAACTGGCCGTCGATTCTGGCGGTCCCGCGTCTGGACCACATGGCCGTCATTGAAACCAACAGCCCGCGCGCTTACTTTTCACATATTCCGCTGGGGCCTATCGGGTTCCGGGTGAACATGCTGCGTTCGGCCACCGGGCGCGCCTATCTGGCGTTTTGCAGTCAGGCCGAGCGCGAGGCCGTGTTGCAGCGACTGCGCAGCAGCAACGAACCCGGCAACTATCTGGCTCGCAGCCCCGAAGCCGTGGATACTTTACTGGAAGAAACCCGCACCATGGGGTATGGGGTGCGGGCCGACGATTTTGGCGGCCATTACAACCAGACACGACGCCAATCGAATGATGGGCGGGACTCGATTGCCGTGCCCATCTGGGCGGGTGACGAAGTGGTGGCCGTGGTCAACCTGACCTGGATGCACAAAGTGGCCAGCGTTGACCAGATCGTGAAAAACCACCTGGCTGAACTCTCAAAAGCAGCCCGCGAAATTTCGGTCAGGCTGCTGGCCCACGACCAGTGAGGGTGAACTCCCCTGCTTCGGCCAAACAGCTCATGCCAGACTTCAGACCAGACCGCGCAGACCCCGCTCAGCGCAACGGCATCACCAGGCCAGGGTTGCGGTTTCACTCAAGATCCAGCACGACGGTACCGAGTTTTTGACCGGACTCGACCAGTTCATGCGCCTGAACAATATCGGACAGGGCGAACTGCGCTGCAACGGTGTGCCGAAGACTGCCCTGCGCCAGCAAGACGTCAATCTGCTGCAGGCAGGCGGCACGGTCAGCCGGTGACATGTCGTATACCAGAAACGCCCGCAGGTCGTTCGAGCGCCACATCAGGGTACGAAAATCAAGGGGAAGAACACCCGTTGTATTCGACCCGTAACACACGTACACGCCATGCGCCCTGAGTGCATTTGAGGACAGGAGAGCGGCATTGGTCGAAAAATCCATATCAATAATGGCATCAACGCCCTGACCTTGCGTCAGCGCCAGCACCCGCGCGCCAACGTCTTCCTGCTTGTAATCAAGAACCGTATCGGCCCCGGCGGCCAGGGCGTGTGCCGCTTTCGCGGCCGAACCCGCCGTTCCGATGACCCGGGCACCGGAACGAACCGCCAGCTGGGTGACATAATGGCCAACCGCATTACCCGCCCCGGTAACCAATACCGTACCACCCGCAAGATGACCGGCCAGGCGCACGGCCTGTACAGCCGAGAACAGCGGAATGCCGAAACAGGACGCCTGAGCCATATCGACCGATTCAGGCAGAGGCACTGCTTGCGACCCTGGCAGGGTAATGTACTGACAGGCCGTACCCATAGGGCGTTGCCACTGGCCATTCCAGACCCACACGCGCTGCCCCACGCGCGCCTGAGAAACCCCGTCACCGACCTGATCAATGACACCCGCGCCGTCACTGTGCGGTACAACCCGTGGCGTATCAAAAGGACGACGCTGACGCGACTTGACATCGGAGGGGTTCACCCCAGAAGCAAGCAAGCGGACCCGCACTTGCCCCGGCCCGGGAACAGGATCGGGCAACTCACCGACATGCAGCACGTCGGCAGCAGCCCCGTTTTGGGTATACCAGGCAGCTTTCATCACTCCCCCTTCAAAAAACCATCGACAGCCGCCAGTATGCCCGATTAACCGACCACACCGGCCGCCAACCCCTGCCAACCGCCGGCCTGCCCAACGACCAGACACCGCAGTCTGCAAGCACGATGTCTACTGGGCCGCCACCCGCTGTGCAATATGTGCCAGAGCCTCTTCGACCTGGTCGATAAGAATCAGGCACAGATCACCGGGTTGAAGGCGCTCGAGCGCGCGATCGATCGCGACGAACTCGCCCTGGATTTCCTCAATCTTCCGGGTACGCGATGCGTTGACCAACCCTTCCTGCAACAAGGCGAGCACCTCGCCGGGCTGGCGCCCGCGCTGGCACATGTCTTCGTACAAAATGGCTTCGTCGAAGGCTTCGCCGAGGATTTCAGTCTGGCGCCGCAAATCTTCGTCGCGACGATCACCCGCCCCGCTGATGACCACGCTACGATGGGTTGCCGGGAACTGATCAACCGCCTGAACCAGCGCCAGCATCGCATCGGGGTTATGGCCATAATCGGCAATCACGGTCGCACCATTGAAAGTGAACATATTGAATCGACCCGGCGCGGTTTGCGGGTCGTTCACAAACGACGCCAGACCTTTCTGGATGTCTTCAAAGGCGACGCCCATGGCCCAGCCGGCGGCGATTGCCGCCATGGCATTCTCGACCTGAAAGCCGATACGACCGTTTTGCGTCAGCGGAATACCCGCCAGCGCAAAACTTTGTTCCCAGCCGCCTTCGACCAGCACAATGCGGCCCGATTCGGCGAAAACGCAGCGTTTGCCCTGAGCACGATGGGTGGCCAGCACCGGGTGTGCCGGGTCGGTAGAAAAGAAAATCACCTGACCAGGGCAATTGGTGGCCATGCCGGCCACAATCGGGTCAACGGCATTCAACACCGCCGTCCCGGTTGACGCCACGTTTTCAACGATGACGCGCTTGACCGCTGCCAGATCTTCTACCGTAGTGATGTAGTTCAGACCCAGGTGATCACCCACGCCAATGTTGGTGACGACGGCCACATCGCAGCGATCAAACGCCAGACCTTCACGCAAGATACCGCCACGGGCGGTTTCAAACACGGCAGCGTCAACGTAGGGGTGCAGCAAAACATGACGGGCACTGCGCGGGCCACTGCAATCGCCGGTATCGATGCACTGGCTGCCCACATACACACCATCGGAGTTGGTCATACCCACGCACTGGCCATTGACCCCAAGCAAGTGAGCCACCAGGCGTGTGGTGGTGGTTTTACCGTTGGTGCCGGCAACCGCCACAATCGGAATGCGGCCGTTTTCACCCGGAGCGCACATATGATCGACAATCGCCTCGCCAACCAGGCGGGGCTTGCCGAACGATGGCGCCAGGTGCATGCGCAGGCCCGGCGCCGCATTGACTTCCACAATACAGCCATTGTCTTTGGTCAACGGCTCAAACACGTTCTGGGCCACCAGATCAATGCCGCAGATATCCAGCCCCACCATGCGGGCCGCCGCAACCGCCACCTCGGCCAGTTCAGGATGCACCTGATCGGTAACATCGGTGGCACTGCCTCCGGTACTTAAATTGGCATTGCTGCGCAAGGCAACAAGTACGCCATTCTCGGGGATCGAATCGGCAGTATACCCATGACGCGCCAGGGTTGATCGGGCAATTTCGTCATCGATGCGGATACGGGTCAACGAGGTGCCATGCCCCTCACCACGCGCCGGATCAGCATTGACCACATCAACCAGCTGCGCCACAGTATGAACGCCGTCGCCGATGACCTGGGGCGGGTCGCGTCGTGCGGCGGCGACCAGTTGATTGCCCACCACCAGCAACCGGAAATCGTGGCCGGGAAAATAACGCTCGACAATGACGTCATCGCAGATGGCACTGGCCACCTCGAAAGCCTCAAGCACCGCTTCACGGCTTTGAAGATTGACGGCAACGCCCTTGCCCTGATTACCGTCACGGGGTTTGACCACCACCGGCAGGCCTACGGTCTGGGCAACCTGCCAGGCCTGATCGGCATCCGTGACAATCTGCCCTTCAGGCACCGAAATGCCGGCCGAAGCCAGCATGCGTTTGGTCAGCTCTTTGTCTTGGGCAATGGCTTCGGCAATCGCACTGGTGCGATCGGTTTCTGCCGCCTGAATGCGGCGCTGCTTGCGCCCCCACCCGAACTGCACGAGACTGCCCTGCGTCAGGCGGTGATACGGCACGCCACGACGATGGGCGGCCTGGACAATGGCGCCGGTACTGGGCCCCAGACGAACGTCCTCATCCAGCTCACGCAACCGTGCCAGCACCGCCGGCACATCAAACGGCTGGTCAGACAGTGCAGCCTCGCACAGCGCACGCGCATCATCCAGCGCCTGACGACCGACGTCTTCTTCGGTGTACTCAACCACCACCTGAAACAACCCGTGCTCCAGCGTGGCCGAAACCCGGAAAAATGAAACCGGACAACCCGCCAGCGCCTGCAAACGCAGAGCCGCGTTGGCCAGCACATGCGCCAGGGACAAGGGCTGCTCTTGCCCGGCGGGCTTGAGCAGGTCGATGTCGGGGAAACGCGCACGAATGGCCACATCGAAGCCATTCATGGCCTCGATATCGAGCTCGTTGTCGGTACAAGAAACAATGGCCTCAACAGCCGTCTGCCGGCCCCACAGGTTGGGGCCACGCAATGCCCGGATACGTGTAACTTCCATAAAACGAGGACCTTGTCAAAGCGAAATCGATGAGGGGCGGCAGCCGTGCTTTGCACCATGCCCTCGGACAGAGAATGACCGTACGTCTGGATGCCGGTACGCAGGACTTCGGTGGGCACACCCAACGACCATGCCGCGGCTACGGCAGCCAGTATCGAGCGCACCAAAGGCTCATTGGCACCGGCTTCGGTAACAGGGACCATCGCCAGTTCGGTCAGGACTGACTGCTCGGCACCGTCAAGCATCAGGACCCAGCCATCTTTTGCCACGACGGCTCGCCCGCCTGCCGCACGATGCGCCACAATGGCCTCGCTGCCCGCCATCAGGCCAAAAAGCACGACTGAACCATCGCACAACGAGGCCATCTCTATAACGGCAGCATCGTCGGCATTCAGCACCGCCACACCCTGGCCCTGGACCACATCGACCTGGGTCCGATACACCCGGAACAACTGGTCGGGTTCGCCGATATAAAAATCAGGCAGGGTTTCGTCGGGGTCAATGCCGGTGACCACACCGACACGACAACGCTCGTACGCCAGCCCCTCTGACAAAATGGCATGTGCGCTGTTTTCAATGACGGCCGTCTGAACGGCCGGATTGAGCAGGATGCGCCGGGCGCTGGCCCAGTTGGCACAATCACCGGCATCAACCAGACGGCGGTCGAACACCAGACCGTCGGAGCACGCCAGACCGATCGCCTGACCCTGCAAACGCAGCAAATGCGTAAGGATACGGGCAACCGTGGTTTTGCCCTGACTGCCGGTAACACCTACCAACGGGATCTGACCATTGGCCTCGCCCGGGAAAAGATGCTCGATGATGGCCTCACCCACAGGCTGAGGCGTACCCTCGGAAGGTTTCAGGTGCATCAGCAAGCCCGGGCCTGCGTTGACTTCGACGATGGCCCCGCCCTGCCCGGACAATGGCAACGAAATATCGGTGGCCACCAGATCGATGCCGGCAATGTCCAGACCAACGGCGCGGGCCGCCAACACCACGATATCGCGGGTTGATGAGTGCACACGCTCGGTGACGTCAATTGAGACGTTGCCATTGCGCTGGATCAACACCCGCTTGCAGGCTTCGGGAACCGAGTCGGCGGTGTAACCCTGCCGGCTGATTTCCAGTCGTGCTGCAGAATCAAGGCGGACCACATTGAGCGGCTGGCTTTCATCACTGCCCCGACGCGGGTCAGAATTAACCTGCAATTCGATCAGCTCTTGAATGGTGTGTTTGCCGTCACCGACAACCGTCACGGCTTCGCCGCGCGCCGCAGCCACCAGACGGTCGCCCACGACCAGCAAGCGATGCTCTTCACCCGGAATGAAGCGCTCGACCACGACGCCGCTGCCCTCATCGACGGCAACAGCATAGGCAGTTTCCACTTCTTTTGTGTGGTGAGATTGGTAAACACGCCACGGCCATGATTGGCATCGGTGGGTTTGACGACAACGGGCAAACCGATAGCTTGCGCCACGTCCCAGGCCTCGTGGACCGAATCCACTTCCTGCCCCTCGGGCACCGGCACCCCGCACCGGCTCAGGACACGTCGCGTCAATTCTTTATTGCTGGCAATGCCTTCCGCGATGGCGCTGGTTTGATCGGTTTCGGCCGTCCAGATGCGGCGCTGTGCCGCGCCGTACCCCAGTTGCACCAGATTATGCTCGTCGCTGAGCCGGATCATGGGAATATCACGGTCATCAGCGGCATTCACGATAGCTTCGGTGCTGGGCCCCAGACGCAAGCCGTCGGCGATGTCGCGCAAGCGTTCAACCGTGGCGGCGACATCGTAGGGGCGATCTTCAATCGCGGCCATGACCAGGTCACGGGCCGCCACAACCGCCTCACGGGCCAAAGGTTCGTACCAGGCACGCACCACAACCTTGTAAACGCCGCGCACCGGCGTTTCGCGTGCACGGCCCAACCCGCCCGGAAACCCCGCCAGCGTCTGCAACTCGAGCGTGACGTGCTCAAGAATGTGTGCCGGCCAGGTGCCATCGCGCAAACGCTGTAAAAAACCACCGCGTTCACCGACACTGCAGCGGTGCTCGACAAGACTGGGCAGCCACGCCACGAGACGGTCATTGAAACCGGGCAACAGGTTCGACGGGTAATCTTCGAGATCGCCAATATCGACCCACACTTCGAGCAAGGGTCGATAAGCCCAGATACTGGGCCCGCGCAAAGAAAACATCTTGAGAATATCGATGTGTTTTCGGGACATGAGAGGAAGGCCGGAACGACGGCAAAAGAGTCAAGCGGAACCCAGAGAATTCTGGAGCTGAAATTAGACTCCCGACGCGGCAACTGCGCAACAAAATACTCGCGCACAAACGCGGGTACGGCGATAATGTCGCAATTCTGCATACATGCAGTTTTTATTACGGCAATTAACGCCGGTTTCACCTCTTTTTTCATGACAGCCCCCATTTCTACGACCCCCGGCGATTCGCCTTGACTCGCGCGAATGGCTGGACGAGGTTCGCACCCTTTTGTCAGCCCACGAACAACTTCTGGCCTGGATGCCGCTGGATCTGGATCATCAGCTGCACTACTGCGATGGCCTCCTGGTCCTGACGTCAGAACGACTGCTCAGCCGGCATGCCGGCCAGAGCGGCTGGGACAGTCATACGCTGGACGCACAAGCCTGCCTGACGCACACAGACCAGTTCGGCGTCGGCCATTTTTCATTTAGCAACGGCACCTCGGTTGTGCAGCGATGGCACCACACCCTGAACCATGGGGCCGCCGCACGACAACTGTCAGACGCTTTCGAACACCACAAGCAACGTGCCAAGGCCGCATCCGCTGGCACCATCGAGCCTGGCGCACCAGAACAAACCACGCGCGAGCCGGAAGAAACACAAAGCCCCCTCGACATGGGCGCTGTTCCGTCTGTGGCGTTTTGCACGACCCTATCAATGGCCTCTGTTCATCGGTTTCATGCTGACACTGGCCTCGACAGCCGCCGCACTCGTACCGCCCTACCTGACCATGCCCCTGATGGACAAAGTGCTGATCCCGTTCCAGAACGGCAAGGCCATCGACTGGCCATTGGTGCAGTACTACCTGGGGGTTGCTGCTGGCCTCGCTGCTGGCCTGGGTCCTGGGCTGGGGGCGCACCTATATCCTGGCCAAGGTCAGCGAACGCATCGGCGCCGACTTGCGCACAACGGCTTATCAGCATTTGCAAACCTTGTCCCTGCAGTATTTCGGGGGCAAACGTACCGGTGACCTGATTTCACGCATCGGCTCCGAATCCGACCGCCTGTGCGTTTTCCTGTCGCTGCACTTGCTCGATTTCCTGACTGACGTCCTGATGATCGTGATGACGGCCGTCATCCTGTTTTCCATCAACCCCTGGCTGGCCGTGGTCACCCTGATCCCCCTGCCCTTCATCGTCTGGCTGATCCACCTCGTACGCGACCGCTTGCGTCATGGTTTCGAACGGGCCGACCGGGTCTGGTCAGAACTGACCAACGTACTCACCGACACCATACCCGGCATCCGGGTTGTCAAAGCCTTCGCCCAGGAACAGCGCGAAACCCGACGTTTTCGCGAAGCCAACGACCGCAACCTGGTCATCAACGACCGCGTCAACCGGCTGTGGGCCCTGTTTTCACCCACGGTTACCTTCCTGACCGAAGTCGGACTGCTGGTGGTATGGGGGTTCGGCATCTGGCTGGTGTCCGTCGAGGAAATCACGGTCGGTGTCCTGACGGCCTTCCTGACGTACATCAGCCGCTTCTACATACGGCTTGATGCCATGAGCCGTATCGTGTCCCACACCCAACGGGCCGCCGCCGGTGCCAAACGGATTTTCGACATTCTTGACCATGTCTCCAGCGTGCCCGAACCGACCCGGCCCAAGCACCTGGAAACCGTCAAGGGCGGGCTGCAACTGAACCGCATCGGCTTTCGCTATGGCAGCCGGCAAGTCATTCGCAACCTCTCACTTGATATCAAGCCGGGCGAAATGATTGGCCTGGTAGGCCACAGCGGCTCGGGGAAAAGTACCCTGGTCAACCTGATCTGCCGCTTTTATGACGTCACGGAAGGCGGCATCCGCATCGATGGCATCGACATCCGCGACCTGCCGGTTGCCGAGTACCGTCGCCATATCGGGCTGGTACTGCAGGAGCCCTTCCTGTTCTTTGGCACCATTGCCGAGAACATCGCCTACGGCAAGCCCGAGGCAAGCCGCAACGAGATCATTGCGGCGGCCAAAGCCGCGCATGCCCACGAATTCATCCTGCGCCTGCCGCACGGCTACGACTCACTGGTCGGCGAACGCGGCCAGGCCTTGTCTGGGGGCGAACGTCAGCGCATCTCGATTGCGCGTGCGCTGCTGATCGACCCCCGCATCCTTATTCTTGACGAGGCCACGTCATCGGTTGACACCACCACCGAAAAAGAAATCCAGAACGCGCTCGACAACCTGGTCAAAGGGCGCACGACCATCTCGATTGCCCACCGTCTCAGCACCTTGCACAAGGCTGACCGCCTGGTGGTCATGGACAAAGGCGTCATCGTTGAAACCGGCCGTCACGACGATCTGTTGGCGAAAAACGGGGCTTACGCCCGGCTGTATCAGGCCCAGGCCCAACTGAACGACATTCCGCAGGCCACCGAAGGGAAGGACAATGATGACGACAACTGACCTGATCCTGACCCAAGACACAATGGGTCGCCTGATACTGACCCATGAAGGCCACACCTGCCCGGTCACTGCGGTTCGCAACTTCCCGATAACGGCGCCCGATGAGGGCATTTCACTGGTTAACACCGAAGGCAAAGAGCTGGCCTGGGTCGCGCGTCTGTCAGACCTGGCGCCACCTGCCAAGGCCCTGATCTGTGCCGACCTTGAGCAGCGCGAATTCACCCTGACATCCAGCGCATCCTGAAGATATCCAGCCGCGCCACACCCAGCATCTGGGATGTCGAAACCGACCGTGGGCCGACACAGCTGACCCTGAAAGGCGAAGAGGACATCCGTCGTCTCAGCCTGTCGACACTGCTGATTACAGACGGCAGTGGCGTCCAGTTTCTGCTCAGGGACTTGCGCGGCCTCGACCGGCACAGCCGGCGGCTGCTCGACCATTTCCTATAATGGCGCAACCACACTGCATGACGAAGGGATCAACATGAGCCAGATGGCGGCTATCGGCACCCACCTGACCGGGCTGGAACAATTGAAAACCATGGCAGAACGCGATATTCGCTGCGGGTTTGCCGACACACTGGATATCCGCATGACCGAGGCCCATGATGGCCGCGTGGTTTTCGAATGCGTCCCGGATGTGCACTTGTACAACCCGAACTCGGTAGTGCATGGCGGCTTCATCGCCACCATGATGGATTTTGCATGTGGTTATGTAGCGCTGAGCAAGGTCGGCCCAGGCTTTACGATTGCAACCGTAGAAATAAAAATCTCGTACCACAAGGCTGTCACGAAAGACACCGGTGCCATCCAGGCCATCGGTTCAATTGTCAGTGCCGGACGCCGCATGATTTTTACCGAAGCCAAACTGGTTGACAGTGACAACCGCCTGCTGGCGTCGGCCACATCAAGCGTGATGGTGTTGCCAATTACGACCACGTAATTTTCAGAGAGGTTCACGGTAGAGCCTGGCCTGATGGCAACAGGGCCACCCTGGCCAGACACCCTGCCGCTATTCCTGCGCGTTACGGGAACGGCGCACAAACAAAGCCACCAGCGCCACAGCCACCAAGGCAGCCGGCACCAGCGAACCGATATTCAGCCAGTACCAGCCCTGGGTCGTGACCAGCGCGCCAGAGCTGACCGATGACAGCGCCATCAGGACAAAAACTGCAAAGTTGATGGCGCCTTGTGCCTTGTCACGCTCTTCAGGGGTGTGCGAGCGGGTTGCCAGGCTGGTCGAACCCGTAAACAGGAAGTTCCAGCCCACCCCCAGCAGAAACAGCGAAATCAGGTAGTGCTCGAATGTAATGCCTGACAAGGCGATAAAAATGCAGGCAAAGTTCAGCACGACGCCTGCGGCCATGACCTCAAGAGCCCCGTAGCGCTTGATCAGGACACCAGTAAAAAACCCAGGGGCAAACATGCCAATGACGTGCCACTGCAACACCGTTGCCGTATCTGAAAACTCAAAGCCATCGACCGCCATCGCCAGCGGCGTAGCTGCCATCAGCAGGTTCATGATGCCGTAACCAAAGGCAGCACCCAATGCGGCCACCACAAAAACGGGTTGACGGATGATCTGACCCAGATCACGCCCCGAACTTTTAGGAGCTTCAGAGCGAGTATCGTCGGGGAAACGAATGAAATGCATGCACACCATCCCCAGCACGGCCAGAACAGCCAGAGCGACATACGCACCCATGAAAGGGTAACCTGCCGCATCTTTGGTATAACGCGCCAGGTTGGGTCCGATAATGGCCCCCATCAGGCCTCCGGCCAGCACCCAGGAAATGGCCTTATCCCTTACGCTGAGCTCGACGATCTCGGCAGCGGCAAAACGATACAACTGCCCGTTGGCGCTGTAGTATCCGGCCAGTACTGTGGCCCCCACCAGCAGCCAGAAATGACCGACATAAACCGCCAGCGCGCACAGCAGCGACGAGATGACGGCCATCACCAAACCGAGCTGGAATGACCTTTTGCGCCCGAAACGACTTTGCGTGTGCGCAACCGGTGCCGTAGACAATGCACCACCCACCACATACCCCATGATGGGCAGCGTGGCCATCCAGGGCACCGGGGTCAGGCTCATGCCAACCAGCCCGTTAATGGCGATGAACGTAACATTATTGGTGAAGAACAAGCCCTGACAGACAATAAGAAGGATCAGGTCACGGGTGAACAAACGTGACATTACAAGGCCTTCAACTGTGCTTCAAGCCGGGTTTTCAACGGCGCATCGATATTCAGCTGACGGGCCAGCTCATCCAGATAGGCCCGCTCCATGAAGCTTTCGTCGTCAATGACCAAGGCACTGGCCAGATAGACCTCGGCGGCCATTTCCGGGGTGGAAGCCAGTGGTCGCAATCGAAGCCGGATCGGCGGGCTTTTGCAGCTCGGCTTCAAACCAGGCCCGGTCTGACGGACTGGACGCGACACGGGCCAGTTCAGATTCGATAAGTTGGCGCTCTTGTGGCCCGATATGGCCGTCGGCCTTGGCCGCAGCAATCATGGCCGACAAAATCACGCGGCTGTGGTGTTCAAGTTCGGGTTCTGACCACCCCAGGGCAGCCGGCGCAGCAACGGGCACAGAGGTGGTGACCGGCGCAACGGATACAGATGCGGCAGCCGAGGACTTGTTTTGTTGCCAATCCTGGTAGGCCTTCAGGGCAACCGCACCCAATGCCGCTGCTGCACCATACGTGGCGATTTTCCCGCCTTTTTTACGCAAGGTTTTATTGCCCAGCAATACACCCAGCAAACCACCGGCAAGTGCACCGCCGCCAAACCCGCCCAGCCCGCTGCCCTTGGCCAGGTCACCCAATTGGGAACCCGCCGATTGGCCAAGACCCTGACCCGACTGCAACACCTGCTTCAACAATTGCTGAACCGACATCACCCACCTCTTGCGATCTGTATCAAAACAGTGATTTTACGCCGAAGGCCACGCAACGGATGCCACCGTCCTGACCGCTACACGGCCGCACCCTCAATAAAGTCGTCGGTCAGGCAAGCGCCTCTTTCCACACATGACAATTTGATGAGAGAATCACAAGTAAAACAAATTTACCGATTTAATCAAATTAAACTCTCTCAACCGCTGGAGTTCCAGGCATGACCCCGACCACCCCGCACCCTTCTTCTGAAGCCGTCTACACCACCCAGCAAGTGGCCGAGCGGCTGGGCTTGTCGGTTTCAACGGTGCAGCAATTGGTCGAGTCAGGGATTATTGGCGGCTGGAAAACGCGCGGAGGTCATCGACGCATTCCGGCCAGTGCACTCGAACACTATCTCTCAACACGCCATACAGGCACCCCGCCTGCACCGCCCCTGGATCTGGCCCGGCCAGCCGTTTCATCGCTGCTTGTTCTGGAAGATGACCTGGTCCAGCAAACCTTGTATCGGGGCCGGATCAACAGCTGGGGATTGCCCCTTGAACTGACTTTTTGCAGTAACGGGTACGATGCCCTTATCGAAGTCGCCCTCAGGCAGCCCGACATTCTCTTGCTCGACATCATGATGGATGGCATTGACGGGTACGAAGTGCTCAAAGCCCTGACCAGTCGGCCCAATTTTCGTCTGTCACATATTGCCGTATTGACCAACTTGTCGGAAACTGACGTCGAAACGCTTGGCGGACTGCCGGCAGGCGTAATTTACATGAGCAAACCCATCAATTTCGACGAACTGCGTGGCTACCTGCGCGGTTGCTGTGCCGCCAAAACGCGGCTTTACGCCAAATGACACCTGTACCGCCACCCGACCCCTCGTTAACCAGCGCCCAAGTACTTCGCGCAATGGCTGCCAACGACAGTACCCTTTTCAACGAACTGGCCGATATTATTCTGCGGTCACTACCGAATTACGCCCAGGCGCTTGAACAAGCGCTGTCCGGCAACGACACCGGTGCAGTCCGGGCGGCCTTGCATAAAATCAAGGGAACCTTGCAGATGGTCGGCGCCAGCCAGACGCTGAACCTGCTGAACACGATAGGTGACCACATACGCAGCACCGGCACCCTGCCCGAGACCGGCGCAATCCATACACTGCTGGCACACATGCGCTTGATCGCAATCGAGGTTGCCGCTTACCCGACAGGCGTGTCCACCTGACTCGCAAGGCCCTGAAGAGTCGTCAAGCCTCTTTTGCGGCGCGAGCTGGGCGAACCAGGCGCGCGGTGAAATGCCGCGGTCGGGGCCGAGCATGGAAAAACCACCATCAACGGGGATATCGGCTCCGGTCAGCCATGAGGCTTTGTCAGTGGCCAGAAACGCCACGACGTGGCCGACTTCCTCGCCGCGACCGATGCGGCCCAAGGGGTGAAAGTGTGCACCCACCGCATCTGCGGCCTCGATGGACCCGCCGCTCATGGACTCGGTTGACGGGGACCAGGTCCAGGCCGGCGACACCGACAACACGCGAATGCCGTGCGGCGCCAGGTCAACCGCAAAATTGCGGGTAATTTGCAGCAAAGCGGCCTTGGAAGCGGGGTAAACAGCCCGCCCGCCGGCACCGAACTTGCCCCCGTGCTGCCCAGGTTCACAACCACGGAACCCCGGGGCATGTGGGGAGCCACTTTCTGGGTAAAAATCGCTGCTGAAATGAGGTTGACGTTCAGGGTCTGGAACCACTGCTCACGCGAGGACGCCAAACCCTGATCCGCATAACTGCAGGCATTGTTGACCAGGATGTCGATATGGCCAAATTTCTTGACGGCAAAATCGACACACTGGTCAATCGCCTCATCCGAGGTGACATCGGTTTCGAAGAAAACAGCGCGTTGGCCAATAGCGGTGGCAACCGCGTTGCCGGCTTCGGCACCCCGCCCCACCAGCACGACGTGTGCGCCGTCGTCAGCCAGAACCTTGGCAATATCCGCCCCCAGGCCCTGCGAGGCACCCGTCACGATGGCCACTTTGCCATCCAGAGGTAATTGAACTGCAGCTGTCTGACTCACTGTGTTTCTCCGTAAACCGATATCAACGCCCTGATCACATCAGGCATTACATGTGCATGTCGAGCATGCCAAAAATGCTTTCGCAATTGGTCAGATTGACGCGCTTCAGGTAGATTGACCAACCACCGGACTCGGTCGCCACAAGCTTGTGGAAAACGGTTGCGCCCAACTGACGGGCTTCAGTGCGATATTCCGTCAATTGCAGACTGGAACGCACAATAACCCGACCGGCTGAGTCAACCCCGTCAACCATGACATTACCCACCAGGCGGCTGCCGTAAGTATGGGGCTGCTGCGACCAGTTGCGCTCGTGATTGACGCGGCGCACGCGCACTTCACGCAACATGGCGTCTTCCCAGAACAGCGAAACATGGTCAAAGGGTTCTCCTGACCCTGCTTGCGCGGGGCCCAGTAGCGCCCTTCCGGCGTCCAGAGGTTCAGCCAGTCGTCCAGCTTGCGCTCGTCCAGCAAACGCGCTTCGTGGAAAAGAAACTGCTGAATGCCATGCAGGGTCTCCAGCGATGGCGAAATCTGCGATACCGGCTCTACCGATACATCAAACGTACGATCAAGCAACATCATTTTTGATTCTCCTGTGCTTAGCCCTGATTACCCGACACCATGTACTGCTTCCAGGCAGCGAACTGATTGCGCATCGGCAGTTCGCTGGTCCCGTTGATGGACACGGTACCTTCCGGCGTTTCCTTGTCGGTGCCGGCATAGCGGTGGTGGCTGACCCAGTCACCGCCTTTGGTCAGGTTGCCTTCCTGGCAACGACGGTAAAGCTCAACGTCGTCAGGCATTACGTTCGATGACGGCGAGTTGATGACGTTGGTGTAGGTCAATGCGCGTTCAAACACTGACTCTGGCGCGCCCTTCAGACGGAAGGTCTGGATTTCTATCAGGGTGCGATCCGGGCTGACCGGACGAATCACGCGGAACTGCTGGAATACAGTGTGGGGTGAACCGCTGCCATAAATAACGGTGTTGTGACGATTCATCCCCAGGATTTCACGCGCCTTGGCTTCGCCGTGAACGGCGGCCAGGGATTCGAAATGGGCACGCGAAACCGGGTCACGCGTTGCTGCCGCCGGATCAAAAATCGCTTCCATGTAACCATGGCCGTTCTTGTAGGCACGCAACTCAAGCTTTTCCCAGAATTCGTAAGGCTCGCCGTTACCGTCCATGATCAGCAGTTCAAACGGCATTTCGCCCAGTTCTTTGGCTTCTTCGCGCGCTGCCACAAAAGACGACTCATGGGTAATCGGGGCGTGCATGGTGTCATGCAGGTTTTCGTAGAAAACCTTCCAGTTCGACTGCTGCATCACCTGGAACACACCGCCGACGACCTCAACCTCACCCTCGGGCGAACGGTCACAGAGGTTATCAATCGACGACGCGGCACCGTCAAGGAAGGTCACCAGATCGGGACCTTCCGCCGACTGGCTGGCGAAAACGAAGCCACGATACGAATCGACACGGGCCAATGGGCGCATCGAGAAATCAGGATGCGACTTGTCAAACGTCGTCCCTTCCATGCCGTTGCGCAAAGGCACCGACAGCAACGAGCCGTCCAGTTTGAAGGTCCAGGCGTGATAGGGGCAGCGGAAGAATTTCCCGACATTGCCATCGCCCTTCGCGACCAGCTGCGAGCCTTTGTGCGGGCAGCGGTTATAAAGCACATTAACCTTGCCATCGGCGCCGCGCGTCATGATGACGTCCTGGTCACCAATCCGGGTCGTATGGTAGTCGCCAGGATTTTTCACCTGGCTTTCGTGGCCGACATAAATCCAGACCTGGCCATAGATGCGCTCCATTTCAAGCGCAAAAATCTCAGGGTCTGTGTAAACCCGTTTATGTACGCTGTCTGAACGAACCAGACCGGCAATTTCCTCGTTGCTGATGCTCATGTTGTCCTCCAAACGGTTCAAGAGTCATTCCGTGGAAGCAATTTATTACGTCGGGCATTGTGGCAATAGCCGTTACTTGCAGGCGTTGTCCGGTTATGGCAGAGGCCTTGGGGAAAGCCCGTAAAACGAGGCGGTTTTGCTTGATTCGGACAATCTGACCACCCCCTGCACATTTCGGATAGTCGCTACCCGCGAATTCAACAAGAATGACCTCCTCCTGGCTTTTTCAAGCCTTCGGCAACTATTTACAAGAACCCCATGAACAGCTTGACGATTATTGAACAGCTCATGAACGGTGTGGGCCTTGGCCTGATCCTGTTCATGATGGCCGCTGGCCTGACTATCGTGTTCGGCGTAATGGACACCATGAATCTGGCCCACGGGTCACTTTTCATGTTTGGCGCCTATTTCGCTGCAACCGCCTATGGCATTACCGATTCATTCACCTTGTCGGTACTGATATCGGTGGCCCTTACCATGCTGGCAGGCGCCATTCTTGAAATCGCCCTGGTCAGGCGCCTGTACACGCGCACCCACATGAATCAGGTGGTGGCCACATTCGGCGTCATCCTGATCTGCAACGACCTGGTGAAATACATCTGGGGCCCGGCGCCGATCATGGCCGCCACGCCCCCTCGCTGAGCGGCTCGGTTACCCTGCTGGACGGCCTGGACTACCCGGCCTTTCGGCTGCTGATCATTGCCGTGGGTATCGTTGCCGCCATTGCGCTGTATTTCATGATGGCCCATACCCGCCTGGGCATGCTGGTACGGGCAGGTGCTTCGAATCGCACCATGACCCAGTTGATGGGCATCCCGGTGCGCAAGGTGTTCACCATCATTTTCGTACTCGGGGCCGCTCTGGCCGGCATTGGCGGAGCCATGATGGGACCGGTAACGGCAGTACAGGTCGGCATGGGTGATTCATTCATGATTCCGGCCATGGTGGTGATTGTGATTGGCGGCATCGGTTCGATCCGGGGCGCCTTCATTGCCGCACTGCTGGTAGGCATCGTGGACACCGCCGGGCGCGCGTTCATGCCGGCCCTGATTGCCCAGGTGGCATCACCCGTAATCGCCGCCGATGTCGGACCCGCGCTGGCCAGCGTTCTGATGTACGTCTTGATGGTCGTCGTACTGGCGTGCAAGCCCACTGGTCTTTTCCCTGCCCGAGGATAACAACATGCCTGGCCATACCAATAAAACATTCGCCTGGGTCCCCTTGCTTGGCATCATCCTGCTGGCGGGTTTCCCGTACTTCTCGCAATTTTTCGGCCTTGACTACTACACTGGCTTTGTCATGCGCCTGATGATCCTGATGATCATTGTCACCAGCCTGAATTTCCTGCTGGGCTATGGCGGCATGATCGCCCTGGGCCATGCCGGCTTCATCGGCATCGGGTCATATGCCATGGTCGCACTGGTCGAAGCCGGGGTCACCTCGGTGTGGCTGCTGTGGCTGGGCGCCACCGCCATTACCGCCGTGGGCGCCGCACTGATCGGCCTGGTGGTTTTGCGCACCCGCGGTATTTATTTTCTGATGAGCACCCTGGCCTTTGCCGAAATGGTCTACTACGTAGCAGTTTCATTGCGTCGCTACGGGGGTGATGACGGCTATATTCTGTCGACCCCGCTAACCTTTGGCTTTGGCTTTGACCCGACGGACACCAACACCCTGTATGCCGTGGTTCTGGTCGCCTTCATTCTGGCGTTTGCCTTCTTCAACCGTATGGTTGATTCACGATTCGGCAAGGCGATTACCGGCATCCGCGACAACCCGGTCCGTATGCAGGCCCTGGGGTACCCGACATTCAAGCTGCAATTGCAGGCCTTCATCATTGGCTCGGCCGTTGCCGGGCTGGGCGGCGCCATGATGATGACGCAAAACGGCTTCATCAGCCCCACCACCATTCACTGGACACACTCCGCCGAACTGATGGTCATCGTGGCCCTGGGCGGCATGGGCTACAAATGGGGCGCTATTCTGGGTGCCGGCCTGTGGGGCGTGCTGAAAGAGTTTCTGCCCCAGCTTACCGAATACTGGCATTGGCCCATGGGCTTGCTGGTCATCCTCATTATCTTGTTTGCCCCCAACGGCCTGTGGGCCCTGGTCAGCCGCGAATCGGCAACGCAATCTGGCGGGCTGTTCAAATTCATCCGGAGGCAGGCATGAGTCTTTTTTCAGCAAAAGGCCTGATCAAGAACTTTCACAGTTTACGGGCGACCGATAACGTATCGATTGACGTCAACCCCAACGAAGTGCACGCCCTGATCGGCCCGAATGGTGCGGGCAAAAGCACCCTGGTCAACCTGATCTCGGGCCTGCTGCCCGTTGACGCCGGGACCATCACACTGGACGGCCGCAACATCACCGGCCTGAAGGCCCATGAACGCGTACATGCCGGTTTGTCGCGCTGCTTCCAGGTCACCAACCTGTTCAAGGACATCAGCGTCATCGATAACCTGCGTCTGGCGGTGCAGGCCCACGACGGCAATAATTTCAAGGTATTTGGCATTCGCAATAACGAAAGGCTTCTGAACGACAAGGCGCGCGAACTGGGCGCCAAGGTGGGGCTTGAGGGCGACGATGTGCTGAACAGCATTGCCGGCAGCCTGCCTCACGGCGCACAGCGCCAGCTGGACATTGCGCTGGCTTTGGCCGCCAACCCGAAAGTCCTGTTGCTTGACGAGCCCATGGCCGGCATGGGGCAAGACGAGTCCGCACGTGTCGTGGAAATGATCAAGGGGCTGCGCCAACATATGGCCATTTTGCTGATCGAGCACGATATGGAAGCCGTGTTCCAGCTGGCCGACCGCATTTCAGTCCTGGTTTACGGCAAAGTCATCACCACGGGGACGGTTGACCAGATCCGCAACGACCCGAAAGTTCAGGAAGTGTATTTAGGTTCGGAGACATCGCATGGCTGAAAAACAAATGCTGACTTGTGAAAACCTGCATGCGGGATACGGCGCCAGCAAAGTGCTGTTCGGCATGGATTTCACGATCAACGAGGGCGAGGTCATTGGCTTGCTGGGCCGCAACGGCATGGGCAAAAGCACGACATTGAAGAACCTAGTTGGCCTGGTCAAACCCACCCAGGGAAAAATTGTCTGGGAGGGTAAGGAACTGAACGCACTGAGCCCCGATGCCATTGCGCGTTTGGGCATTGCCATCGTACCTGAAGGGCGCCAGTGCTATCCCAACCTGACCGTTCGCGAACACTTGGTCGCGTTCGCGGGCAACCGCAACGGCAATGCCCGGCAATGGACGCTCGACCGCATCTACGACCTGTTCCCCCGCCTGGCCGAACGCAGCCAGAACATGGGAGGGCAGCTGTCGGGCGGCGAACAGCAAATGCTGGCCATCGGCCGTGCGCTGTCGACCAATCCCCGACTGCTGATTCTTGACGAAGCCACCGAAGGCCTGGCCCCGCTGATCCGCGAAGAAATCTGGAAATGCCTGACCTTGCTGAAAAATGAGGGGCAGACCACGCTTGTTGTCGACAAATACGTCGACAAGCTGGTCGGTCTGGCCGACCGGCACATTATTCTTGAGCGCGGCAAGATCGTCTGGACCGGCAGCTCGGCCGAACTGGATGCCGACCGTAGCCTGTGGGTGCGTTACATGGGGGTTTAAGGTCCCACGACGTTGGCCTCGGGCGCACGAGGCGGTTCGAACCCGTCGGGGGCCGCCCTCAAAATGACTTAGTTGCCAGCGAAACGGGCAGCCACGGCCTCCACATCAGACACTTCGGCAATAAACGCCAGACTGCGCAGCGCCGCATCGTGGAATTCGGCGGAACCTGCCGCACAGGCGTCAGCCGCAATCGTCACGTCGTACCCTTTATCGGTCGCTTCGCGCACCGTGTGCTCGACCACAGAATGCGTGGCCACACCGCCCACCACCAGATGACGCACATCAAGCATGCGCAACAGGTTTTCCAGGCAGGTGCCCGCAAAGGCGCTGATTCGCTGGTGCGTGACAACAAATTCATTTTCGTTCGCCAAGGGTTGAAACGGCACCATGAACTCGGAGCCCCATTCACCCTCCTTGACCGCACCCAGCTCGACCGTCTTTCGGAAAATCGGCGTATTGCGCGGACAATCGGCGTAATCGGGACGGAACGCGATACGCACATGGATCAGGGGGCCTGATGCTTGCGCGCCATCGCCAGCAGACGCGCCGCACCATCAAGCACACGTTCGCGCACGCTTTCGTCGTTCACCCCCACCCGGATTTTCCCCTCGGGATGCAAGACTTCATTCTGATAATGCAGTGCCAAAACGGCAACTCGTTCCTTCATGGTTTTCCCCAATATGTGTAGGTATCAATTCAATTGAAAACCAGTCTAGCCCCTTGATTCATGCGGGACTATCCGAAAAACGACACGCCGGAAGCCGGAAATGGCACTGCTAAAAACGGATAGGCCAAACAGGCCACCTGCCGATAATGGATATTGCCGCCCGCAGGCTTTCCCTAGACTTGACCACGTTCCACCATTTCTCAACGCGCAAGGAAAATCATGAAAAAATCCGCTATCGCCCGTGCCTTGGTATTTTCCGCCGCCCTGCTTGCCGCCAACGGCGCACAGGCTGCCGACGAAATCAAAATCGGTTTTCTGACGACGCTGTCCGGCCCCGGTGCCGGCACCGGTCAGGACATCCGTGACGCTTTCACCCTGGCCATCAAAATTAACGACGGCAAGCTGGGCGGGTTGCCCGTCAACATCAGCATTACCGACGACCAGAACAACCCGGTGGCCGCACGCCAGACAGTTGAGCGCTACATCAAACGCGACAAGGTCGACATCATTACCGGCCCGGTATTCTCAAGCGTGGTTCTGCCCATCGTGCCAGGCATTCTGCAATCGGACACCGTCTTCATCAGCACCAACACCGGCCCGGCAGATTACGCAGGTGAGAAATGCGACCCCAACTTCTTTGTCGTGTCATGGCAGAACGAGGACGTTCCTCAAGCCATGGGCGCATTCGCGAACGAAAAGGGCTACAAGCGCGTTGCCATGATTGCGCCGAACTATCCCGGCGGTCGTGAGTCGCTGCAGGGCTTCAAACGTCTGTACACCGGTGAAATCGTTGACGAGGTCTATACCAAAATGGGCCAGCTCGACTATTCGGCCGAAATCGCCAACCTGAAGACCGCCAAACCCGACGCCGTGTTTTACTTCCTTCCCGGTGGCATGGGCATCAACTTCGTCAAGCAGTACAACGCCTCGGGCCTGCAAAAAGACGCACCGTTGCTGACCCCGGCTTTACCGCCGATACCGAAAACATTGCCGCCCTGGGCAAAGACATGGTGGGCACGTTCAACTCGTCACAGTGGGCCGACGACCTGCCCAACGAGGCCAACAAGAAATTTGTCGAGGCATTCAAGAAAGAATATAACCGTCTGCCCAGCATGTATGCCTCGCAAGGCTACGACGCTGCCATGCTGATCGATGGTGCCGTCCGTCAGGTCAACGGCAAGATTGAAGACAAGGAAGCCTTCCGCAAAGCCATGAAAGACGCCAAATTTGCGTCAGTACGCGGCGACTTCAAGTTCAACAACAACAACTACCCCATCCACGACATCCACATGCGCCAGGTCATCGAAGATGAGCAAGGCAATGTCCGCAACAAACTGATTGGCACCGTCCTGAAAAACCACAGCGACCTGTTTGCCAAACAGTGCCCGATGAAGTAACCCGCAAGGAAGCTGTATGAGCATGCCCGAATCTACTGAAGTTTTAACGTTGTGCGTGTCAGATGCCGGCATGCTCACCGCCGATGTCCGACAGTTGCGGTTGCGTCCGGATATCGCCGGCCAAACCCTGCCGGCATTCGCGGCGGGTGCTCACATCAGCCTTGCTGTCCGGCTTGCGAACGGCAATATTGACTGGCGTGAGTACTCTCTGGTTGCCCTGGACGAGACGTCGGCCACACACCCCGCCGAATATCGCATTGCAGTCCGTAAAGAGTCGCCAGGGCGCGGCGGCTCTCACTTTGTCCATGAACAGATCCGTCAAGGTGATTTGCTGCAGGTACGCGCCCCGCGCAACCAGTTCCCGATGGAAGCCAGCCATGACCGGGCGGTACTGATTGCCGGCGGCATCGGCGTCACGCCCATTGCCAGCATGGCGGCCCATTGCAAACATATCGGCCGCCCTGTGTCGGTGTACTACGCGGGCCGTAGCCGCAGTTCCATGGCCTATGTCGATGAACTTGAGGCCTTGCTGGGCGACGACCTTCACCTGCATGCTGATGACGAAGCAGGAAAACCGCTTGACCTGAATGCCGTATTCGCCAGCCTGGGAGCCAACGATCACATCTATTTTTGCGGCCCCACGCCAATGATTGACGCCATCCTGGCCTTGGCCGAAAAACAGGGCTGGCCTCGTAACCAGGTCCACTTTGAACTCTTCAACGCGCCGGCTGCCGAAGAGGGCGACCAGGCCTTTGAGGTCGAACTCGCACAAAGCGGAAAAACACTGCTTGTGCCGGCCGACAAAAGTATTCTGGATGTCCTGGTCGAAGAAGGTTTTGACCCGTTGTACGACTGCAAGCGTGGCGAATGCGGTGTCTGTGCCTGCGATGTACTGTCAGGTGAAATTGACCACCGCGACTACATTCTGACCGCCCGCGAGAAAGAAGCCGGCAACATCATGCATACCTGCGTATCACGCGCCAAAGGCAAAAAACTGGTTCTCGACATGTGACCCGGAGCCTCCGGCCTGCCATGGTCTGGGGGCATGACATGAACGGCTTGCCGGACGAATTCCGGACAAGTCGTTTTTTATTACCCGCTGCATTTCGCGCAGACCCCGAAAAGCGACTCGCCCCACGCGAGGAGCCCCTCGCGAACCTCCGGAAACGAAACCACAAACACATAATAACCACTTTAATATCATGGACATAGAACGCGAAAACCACGGGAAGTCCCTGATTCCCTGAAAAACACTTTACGTTTAAAGTGTTGTACATGTAAACGTGGCGTCGCCTCGCCCCGACGTTTCAATTCAATCGGGCAATACCGTGCAACACCTCGAAAATTTAAATCTCTCCAAGCTGCACGACCATCTGGTCTTTCATTCCGATTCCCCTCGGAAGTGCGCAGCACACTGGGCGGCATTTTGACCGAGCATGACCTTGCCTTGGGCGAAGGGAAGGTAAACACCACCCTGTTTCAGCGTCGCCTGAACGATATCAGCGTCATGAAACTGACCTACGGGGCCGAGGTCAAGGTCAAGGCCAGCGCCTTCAAGGGGTTTTCACTGGTGCAGACGCCCCTGCGGGGTACCTTCGAAGTGGATATCGCCGGCCACCGCAAGGCCTTTGGCCCAGGTGACGTCGCCGTACTGTCCCCCGCCACGGCCTGAACATCCACTGGGAAAAAGGCAGCGAGCAACTCATCCTGAAGGTGCCACACCACCTGGCCGAGCGCCGCGCGCGCATGGCCTCTGTGCCTGAAGCGCCCTGTATGGCCGGCGGTTTTACATCGCCCGCCTTCAAGCTCGAGGACAGTCTGAACCTGGTGTGGCATTCGCTGGTGCAACAGGCCATTGATCTGCCCAATGGCGGCGACGGCCTCAGCAATACCTGGCTTGAGCACTTCGAACAAACGCTGGCGCTTTTCCTGCTGACCCACCAGACATCGGCAGGTCACAGCCCCGAGGCAAACCACCACGCCACCAATCATGCTGGCACCAGCAACGGGTTTGCCCCCTTGAACGCATGGAAACCTATATCCGGCAACGGTTGTGCGCCCCCATTTCACTGGTCGACCTGGCTAATGCGTCCGGGCTTAGCCCCGTTCGCTCAATGCGCTTTGCCACAAGTACCACGGCGTATCACCCATGGTGTTGCTACGCAATATGCGGCTGGATGCCGTACGCCACACGCTGCAAACCAGCCCCGGGGCCAACGTCACAACCATTGCTCTTGACCACGGGTTTGGTCATCTGGGCCGCTTCTCGGCCTACTATCGTGAGCGCTTTGGCGAGCTGCCGCGCGACACCACCACCCGGCCATTCCTGCCCTGTATGTAAAAACCGCCCCGGTTGGCAGCACCAACCGGGGCGATGTGTCGAACGTATAAAGCCTATGGGCCGGTAATTGTCGACACGGCAAACAATTTACGCGCCAGACAAACGGCTTACAGACCGGGGAAACGATCAATTTTCGACAATGGGATGTTCGGGTCAAAGATCTTGAACCGCAAGCCCGTAACGCCCATTGCGGTAAGGCGCGCCGCATGCATGTCTTTATAGGCATTCAAGGTTTCAAGGCTTTCAAAGCAATAAATACCCCCGGCCTCACCGGTTTCGGCGTTTTCAGTCCAGAGCTTCCAGACCAGGCCAGGTTCGTTGGCGATACTTTCAGCCAGACCCTTCATCATTTCGGACATTTCGTCACCAAACGGGCCCGCCATCGGGAAATCAACTTGCAGAATTTTCATGGTGTTCTCCGGCAATACAACACGATAGACCGCGCAGGTCAGCGCGGCAAGAAATCAAAATACGTCTGGGGAAACGGCTCGTTATCGAGGGTGAAATGCCACCACTCTTTAGGATACGGCTTAAAACCGTGCCTGACCATCAGCGTTTGCAGCAACAACCGGTTTGCGCGCTGCTGAGGTGTCAGGGCCGGGTGCTCGGGCCAGGACTCGACACCAAAAAAGTCAAACGACGACCCCATATCAAGAGCGTCTTGGGAGTCGAGCGCCACCAGCGTCAGATCAACAGTGCTGCCACGGCTGTGCCCGGAACGCTCGGCAATGTAGTCTTCCTTGAACAGGTTCGATTTGTCGACATCCGGATAAAACTCGCGTCGGGTATTGACGTCGCCCAGGTCGGCAGCCCACTTGACGAAGTCATCCACGGCGCGCTGAGGACGGTACGCATCAAACACCAGCAACCCCAGGCCAAACGGTTTCAGATCTGCCTGAACCCGCGCCAGCGCTGCCGCTGCCGGAACCGACAGCACCGGACGGGCGCCGTCATACCCGGCAACCGGCCGACCCACAAAGTTATGACTGCCGGTATACCGTAAATCAACGCTCAGGCCCGGTACGGCCGCGTCCAGAAAGACGAACCCGGGCGGCAACTCTGCCCTGACGACAGACACACCCAGACCGGCAAAAAGCGCCATCATCCAGAAAATACACCTTGTCGATTCCATCAGTCTCATGACGACCTCTTGTAATAAAATACTGAACGCATGACGTCTCGACTGCACACCAATTACGCCCCCTCAGCGCCAGCGGTTCAACCCCTTCGACACCGGCCACAGCACGTCGCACCACGACCTGGTTACGCCCCCGGCTTTTCGCTTCATAGACGGCTTCGTCTGACATACGCATCAGATAGTTATAGTCAGGGTGACCGCAATACGCCGCCATGCCAATGCTGATCGTTACCGCCAGCACCGTACCATCGGGAATCAGGAACGGATGGCGCTCAACCGCCTGGCGCATGCGTTCGCACAACCTCTCGGCCTGATCGGCATCAAGGTCAACCAGCACCGCCAGAAATTCCTCACCGCCCATACGGAACAGGAAATCACCACCGCGGCACTGCTCGGCCAGAACGGCCGCCACCTGCTGGATGACCTGATCTCCGGCCTCGTGCCCATGGGTATCATTCACCACCTTGAAATGGTCAATATCAATGACGGCAATGGCAAACGCACGACCATGCTTCCGGCTGTGCTCGATTTCACGCATCAGTACGGTTGGCAAAAATTTCCGGTTCAACAAACGTGTCAAGACATCTTTACCGGATTCAAGCTCAAGACTGTGCGCAAACAGGCTGGCCAACTGCAATTGCACATTGCGCGCATGGCTGCGAATTTCACGCACAATTTCGGCACGCCGCGTCACCTGAAGATCGGGCTGCGTCAACTCGGCCAGACACTCCTCATCCACCTGATCCATGACCCGGACGATCACATCGGCTTCCGGGACACCCTGAAACGCATGCATCCCCTTGTGACGAAACCACAAACCGAACTCCGACTCACGCATGCGTTGCAGACTGGCCGAAGGGCTGCCCATGGCGGCTTCAAACATGACCGCACTTTCCCAGTCGAGCAAAGCCGCTTTCTGACGCTCTTTTTCCGTCGCCAGATTTTCGGTAATCGAGAACAGCCGGTAGGCCTCGCTGGAACGCGCCTTGCGGCTGGTGGTCACGGCATACGCCTGGCTCATGACCTCCATGGCCAGATCAATCTTCATGCCAAACAGGCGGTTGGCCCGAAACCCGAAATCGGTAATGTCGGCCGGAGCCTCGTCCAGAAAGCCGCAGAAGCATGACTTCAGCGCACGGGCTCCCTTGAGCACCAGCGACACCGGGATATCAATACGGGCATGGGCATCACCCACTTTCATTTGAAATGCGTAAATGTCATCGGCCTGCGCATCGGCATCAACGCCGAATAACTGCAGCAACCAGCGCACCAACGAAGCATGCAAACGCAGCTTGACCTGATCGTGATCAAGAAAGCCACTGGCTTGCGGGTCTTTGAGCATGATCTCGTAGAACGACCGCGCAAGCGCATCGGCATTAGCCGCAACAATGCGCGACAGTTCGCTCGCCACAGCACCATTTGCGCTGTCGGATATCGTGCTCCATTCGCGGCGGAAGTTATCGAGCAACATGAGTTTGATCAAATCCTTGGAAAGTAATCATTTTAATGATTCCAGACTGTAACGCAGAACCTCTGCCGGCCGCAGGCCAATGACCTTACTCTACCGTTTCACACGCTCGAAAACACATTCTGTCTAAGTCAAAAGTGAAAAACCACCCCTTTAAAAGTGATAAAAACAAAATATTGACTCTTTTGTCTAAGACAATTATAGTTTTTTTAACCAAAACCAACTTGAAAGGTCCAGCCGTGTTCTCAAACAAACCTGTCGGTATCGCGGGGCGCCTGACCGTCATCGCCTTCTCTGTTTCCCTGGCACTCATCGCCCTGGCGGTGTTTGCCTACATCCAGCTTGGTGCCGTCATCCAGGCCGCGCGCCAAACCGAATCGGTACGGGCGCAGCAAGCCGCTCTGGCCGCCGCAACCGAACTGAACATCACACGCGTATCCCTGCAGCTGCGTCATGCCATCCTGGCGCGTAACCCGCAAGAACTGCAAGAGACCCTGAACGACATCGGTCTCAAGCGCCAAACCATTGAAAACGCCGTCCGCAACTACGAGTCCACCGTTTCCACGCCCGCCGATCGTATCTTGTTCGACAAGCTCCCGCCTGTGCTGGACCTGTTCTGGCGCAAAGGAGAAGCGAACCTGCAATTGATCACCTCAGGCCAGCGCGATGCCGCCTTCGCTTACCTTGTCGATGAAACCATCCCCGCCCGCAATCAGGTGCTGGCCGTACTGGCCGAGACGGTTTCCGCACAGCGCTCCGCGCTGTCCAGCGAAATTGAAGGCATCGCCACCGATGTCGACAACACATTGGCGACCTTGCTGACGCTGGTTGCCGCATCGGTGGTTGCCCTGATGCTTGCCGTTGCGTATGTGAGCCGCAACCTGAAACGCCGCGTCGCCCTGGCCAGCCGGTTGGCCCAGAACGTGCAGGCAGGCAACCTGGCCTCGGAAATCGCAGACACCACCCGCGACGAGTTTTCACCCTTGCTCGGCACCTTGCGCGACATGCAGCAATCGCTGGCCCGGATCGTGGCCAATGTGCGAAGCAACGCCGAAAGCGTCGCCAGCGCCAGCCAACAGATTGCCCACAGCAACAGCGACCTGTCAGGGCGTACCGAGAACCAGGCATCTGCGTTGCAGCAAACCAGCGTTACCATGCGTCAGGTGGGCGAAATGGTGTCCCAGAACACCGAACATGCCCAGCAGGCCGCGCTGCTGGCCCGCGAGGCAGCGTCTATTGCCGGCAAAGGCAGCGACGTCGTCCAGAATGTCGTCACCACCATGAACGACATTAATGAATCCTCACGCCGTATCCAGGAAATCATTGGGGTTATTGACAGTATTGCCTTCCAGACCAATATTCTGGCGCTGAACGCCGCCGTCGAGGCTGCCCGTGCCGGCACCGAAGGACGCGGCTTCGCCGTCGTCGCCGGCGAGGTCAGGGCCCTGGCCCAACGCAGCGCCTCGGCCGCCAACGAAATCAAGACCCTCATCACCGCCAGCGTCAGCCGGGTGGCACAAGGCACCGCCCTGGTCGACGAAGCCGGCAACACCATGCACGAAATCCAGACGGCCATCCAGCGCGTCAACGACATCGTCGGCGAAATCAGTGTGGCCAGCAAAGAGCAGAATACCGGCGTCCTTGAAGTCGGTAGCGCGGTGAACGACATGGACCATGTCACCCAGCAAAACGCATCGCTGGTCGACGAAATGACAGCGGCTGCCGCCAGCTTGCGCAGCATGGCTACGCAACTGGTTCAGTCCGTGTCTTTCTTCCGCCTCGCGGGTGAGGACATGCCCGTAACGACGTTCCGCGCCCAGGAACGCCAGGTGGACAGGCTTGAGCCGGTATCGCGGTCACCCGTACATCAGGGCGGCAAAAGCCGTCCCTTGCTGACGTAAAGCACACTGAAAATAATTGCTCGGGGAACCGGTAAACTAAGGCGCAAAAACCATTCCCCGGGAGCCCCATGAAACGATCGACCGCTTCACCTGAAAGACAATCCGAAATCACCAATCTGCTGCGTCAGGATATTCGCCGCCTGGGCAAAGCGCTGGGTGAAGTGATCCGTGACTCGGAAGGCGTCGCGACCTACAACATCGTTGAAAAACTTCGGCGCTCGGCGGTGGCCTTCCGGCGCGAAGGCAACCCTGCCGACAGCAAGGCGCTGACGCAGGCGATTGGCCGCCTGGGCCCAAAAGAAGCCTCGTCGGTGGGTCGCGCCTTCAGTTATTTCCTGCAACTCTCGAATATTGCCGAAGACCGTGACCAGAACCGGCGCCATCGCAACGCCGTGCTGGCCAATGACACCCTTATCAAGGGCAGCCTGCAACAGGCCCTGACGGCCCTGCACGCGCGTGGCGTCAGCCGTCAGCGAATCCAGAACTACTTGAGCGAAGCCTGCATCGTACCGGTACTGACCGCACACCCGACCGAAGTGCAGCGCAAAAGTACGCTGGACCTGCACCGCGAGATCGCCCGCCTGCTGGCGACCGACCGCTCAGCGCTGTCGACCATGGAACAACAGGTGCTTGAACAGCAATTGCTGGGCCTGGTGGCCACCCTGTGGCAAACCCGCATGCTGCGCTGGCAAAAACTGACGGTTATCGATGAAATCGACAACTCGCTCAGCTACTACAACAGTACATTCCTAACGGCCATCCCCGAGCTTTATCACGAGCTGAACCTGCGCCTGAACCCGTCGGGCAAATCGGTGTTCAACAACCGCCTGCCCATCTTGCCCCCTTCTTGCAAATGGGCAGCTGGATTGGCGGTGATCGCGATGGCAACCCCAATGTCAATGCCGACACCCTGGAACAAGCCCTGCTGCGGCAATCGGCCGTAGCCCTGCGCCATTATCTGAACGAGGTCCATATCCTGGGCAAAGAGTTGTCCATTTCGACATCGCTGGGCTCTGCCAGCCCCGCCTTGATGGCGTTGGCGCAAACCAGCCAGGACACTTCCGAACACCGTCAGGACGAGCCCTACCGGCGTGCACTGATTCACATTTACGCCCGGCTCGCCGCAACCGCGATCACACTGACCGGGCGTGCGCAGGCCCAGCGGCCAACTTACGACGCCGTGCCATACGACACGCCCGCCGCTGTGCAGGCTGATCTGCAAACCTTGGCCGACTCGCTGGACAAACACCACGGACATGTCATTGCAACGTTACGCTTGTCAGGCCTCATCCAGGCCATCGGTATTTTCGGTTTTCACCTGGCATCCGTCGATCTGCGCCAGAATTCGGACGTGCATGAACGCGTACTGACCGAACTGTTCGAAATAGCCGGGGTAACCTGGCAGGGCAAACCCGTCAATTACAGCCAGCTTGACGAGGACAGCAAACAGGCCGTACTGAGGGCCGAACTGCAACAGACCCGGCCCCTGGTCTCCCCTGGGTGACCTATTCCGCCGAGACCGAAAAAGAACTGGCCATTTTCCGTATGGCCGCACACGGCCGACGCAAATATGGCGAAGGCGCCGTTCGTCAGGCCATCATTTCACACACCGAGACGCTCAGCGACCTGCTGGAAGTGCTGGTCTTGCAACAGGAAACCGGGCTGATCACGCCGTCAGCGCAGCGCCATAACACGCCGGTGCAAACCGGGTTGATGGTAACCCCGCTGTTTGAAACCATTCCCGACCTGCAAATGGCACCGGAAATCATGGCCGCGTGGCTCGACCTGCCCGAGGTCACCGAGCGCGTGCACACCATCCACCACGGAATCCAGGAAGTCATGCTGGGCTACTCTGACAGCAACAAGGACGGTGGTTACCTGACATCGAACTGGGCACTGTATTGTGCCGAACGGCAACTGGTCCACGTATTCAAGAAGCGTAAAGTGCGGCTGCGGTTATTCCATGGTCGTGGCGGCTCGGTCGGACGCGGCGGCGGCCCAAGCTACGAAGCGATCCTGGCGCAGCCCCCGGCACGGTCAACGGCCAGATTCGCCTGACAGAACAAGGCGAGGTGATCCAGGTCAAGTACAAAGACGCCAACGTGGGGCGCTGGCACTGGAAAACTTCGTGGCGGCAACCCTCGAAAGCAGCCTGACACCCAAATCGTCGGCCACCCAGGTTGAAGACCAGAACATGGCCCGCTATGGCCATGTGGCGCAATTCATGTCTGAAGTCGCCGAGCAGACCTACCGCGACCTGGTGTACCAGACACCCGGCTTCAATGACTATTTTTTCGCATCCACTCCGGTTCTGGAAATTGCCGGCCTGAATATCGGCTCGCGTCCTGCATCACGCAAAACCTCGCAAACCATCCACGACTTGCGCGCCATTCCATGGGGGTTCTCGTGGGCCCAATGCCGCCTGATGATTACGGGATGGTACGGCGTCGGTTCAGCCATTGACCGTTACATTGCCGACGGCTGCGACGGCAGCCCCACCACCCCAAGGCACGACTGGCCACCTTGCAGGAAATGGCACATGACTGGCCTTTCTTCAAAACCCTGTTGTCGAACATGGAACAGGTACTGGCAAAAACTGACCTGGGCATCGGACGCCATTACGCCAGCCTGGTCGCCGACACCCGGCTGCGGGACACGGTTTTCGGGCGCATCGCTGCCGAATACCAGCTGACGTGCACGCGCTTCTCTGACATTACGGGCCATGCCTTGCTCGAACACGATGAGGTCTTGCGCGATGCCCTGAGCGAGCGCTTCGCCTACATTGACCCCCTCAACCACCTGCAGGTCGAGCTGCTGCGCCGCGATCGTAAAACACGGCGCCGACCGGCCAAAGACGGCACGGAAGACCGCAACCAGCGTGCCATTCACATGACCATCAATGGCATCGCGGCGGGGCTTCGCAATTCAGGCTAAGCACGCAATACGGCACCATCGCGTTGCATCCCCATGTGCAAACGCAACTGGTCGTGACATAATCAGACAACACGGGATGCGGCAGGGCCCCAGGCCTGCAGCATGTCGTGCAAGCCCGCGAAAATCCTTGATGCGGGTAGTATTCATCAGCCACAGAGACAATCATGCGCAAAATCACTTTAATTGTCGCCCTGGCCAGCCTTGGCGCGTTAACGGCCTGCCAAAGCCCTCAGGCGCCCGCAGCAGCGGTAACAACTCAGAATTCAACTGCATTGCCGGTACCGTGGGCGGTGCTGTCATCGGCGGCCTGCTGGGCAGCACCATTGGCGGTGGTCGTGGCCGTACGGCAATGACCGCCGTCGGCGCAGGTGCCGGCGGCTACCTTGGCAACCAGATGGGGTGCAAGTAATGAAAACATTCCGCTTTAAACCCGCCGCCTGCCTGCTGGCCGGCCTGCTGGCCACGGCCTTCATGGCCCAGGCTCAACAAGCAGCATCCCAGCCTGCCCTGACGCCAGAGCACTTTGCCCAGCTCGATCGCAATAAAAGCGGCGGCATCAGCAAAGACGAATACGAACAGTTCATGCGCGAGTCGTTCCAGAAGCTGGACAAAGACGGCAATCAGCGTCTGTCACCCGACGAGGCCAGTGAAATCATCACTACCGAACAGTTTGGGGTTGTCGATGTCAACAAAGACGGCACCATCACGCTGGATGAGTTCATCGAACACGTGATGCGCGACTTTGACCGCTACGACTACGACAAAGACGGCAAACTGACGCAGTAATACTCAACACGTCCGTCACTCCCTCTCAAAGGGCGCTTCAACGACATATCGTTGAAGCGCCCTTTTCATGCTTCGCAGCCAACGAGAAGACACCATTTTCGTCCCGGGCGCATGCCGCAGCACTCAACCACCGCACCATATCCAATTCTGATATTTGGAAATACCGAAACATTCGTTGTTAACCCACCCCGGGTTTCATTAGGATGTCTGCATGCCCTACCAGAGGCGCTTCAGCATTGACTCTTAACCATCAATAGTGATGGTCTTCCCGTCGCGCCCTGAGGAATCTGAACCCTTCAAATTGATATTGTTTTCATATCAAAACCCAGGAAAGAATCATGAATATATTTTGGTATATCGTTCCATCAGACGGTCGTTACCCTTGGCAACCCAAGGGGAGCCGCGTTGTCGACTACGCCTACTTGCAACAATTGACGCGCGCCGTTGACACCCTGGGCTACACCGGAGCCTTGTTCGCAACGACCGGAGGCGCCCATGACGCCTGGGTGACCGCAGCATCACTGATTCCATTCTCGGAAAAGCTCAAATTCATCATTGCCGTGCACCCGGGTCTGATGACGCCCCTGATGCTCGCGCAAAAGACCGCGACATTCGATCAGTTCTCGCGCGGCCGCCTGATCTTGAACGTTATCACCGGCGAACAGCACCAGCTTCCACCCCACGGCATCTACCTGAACCATGACGAGCGCTATGAATTGACCGACGAATACTGGACGGTCTGGCGTCGGCTCATGCAAGGCGAAACGGTCACGTATAAAGGCAAATACGTCAGCCTTGAAAACGCAAAACTCAACCTGCCGGCCATCCAGAAGCCCTATCCGGAACTGTTCTTCGGCGGATCTTCCGAACCTGCACTCAAAGTTGCTGCCCGGCACGTTGATACGTACTTGACCTGGGGGAACCGCTTGAACAAGCCGCTCAGAAAGTGGAAAAAGTACGGACCCTTGCGCGTGAACAAGGCCGGACCATGAAATTCGGTATCCGTCTGAATGTGATCGTACGGGAAACCAGGGAAGAAGCCTGGAATGCCGCAGAGTGGCTGCTCAGCAAAATGGACCGATCGGCAATCGACATCAACCTGGCACGGCAAAAAGCATCCGACTCGGTCGGCCAGGCTCGAATGACAGCTTTGCTGCAAGACCGGCCTGTCCATTCAGCACGTGACCTGGAAATCGCGCCCGACCTCTGGGCCGGCCTGGGACTCGTGCGTGGGGGCCAGGTACGGCGTTGGTGGGCGACCCCGAAACCGTCGCAGCACGTCTGCAAGAGTATCGGGAGATCGGCTTTGACACCTTCATCTTGTCGGGCTACCCCTGCTGGAAGAGGCGTACCGGGTCTCGGATCTGCTCTTGCCCTTGCTACCGATCGCCCGGCCGGAAAGCACCGCTGTCAGCGACAGCGACGCCTGGCTGAACGCCACCGGCGCCTGGCACCTGAAAGAAAAAGCGGCCTGAGCGCTACCGGAACCCAACGTTGTAACAAGCAGCCCGCATTTCATCACGAGTCAATGGCATGAGTAAAAACGATACTACCCTGAGCGGCGTCTACATTACGCCGCAACCATGGCGCATCCGTACCGCACTGAAACCGGTAGTGAGCTGGCGTCACTACCGCCCATGGCTGTCTACCCTTGCGCTATTGCTGGCATGGCACTTTCTGTCGTCATTTAACGTTATCAATAGTCGCGCCTTTCCCGACCCGACGCAAATCGCAGTCACCGCATGGAATCTGCTGCTTGATGGTTCACTGCCTGACGCTGTTTTCACCAGCCTGATGCGCGTCATTACGGGAGCAGCACTGGGAATCGCTTTTGGGTTGAGCCTGGGTGTAGCGGCAGGGTTTTCGAAACTCGGGGAAGACCTTGTCGACAAACCCATGCAAATGCTGCGCACCATTCCGTTCACCGCTTTGGTTCCATTGTTTATTTTGTGGTTTGGCATCGACGAAACACCCAAAATATTGCTGGTTGCACTGGGTGTCGCCGTGCCCATTTACGTCAACACGTTTGGCGGCATCCGGAATGTCGACATCAAACTGATCGAAGTGGCACAAATTGCCCGCATGAGCCGCTTCGCTATTGCTACCGGCATACTGCTGCCGGCGGCATTGCCCAGCCTGCTGATTGGCTTGAGATTTGCACTGGGGTTGGCCTGGATTGCCGTCATCGTAGCTGAGACCGTTGGTGCCAACTCGGGCATCGGGTTCCTGTTGACCTCCGCCCGACAGTTTGTACGCGCCGATGTCATGCTGGTTTGCGTATGCCTTTACGCAGTACTTGGCCTGCTGACCGATTACCTGGTTCGCGCCCTTGAGCACAAATTACTGGCCTGGCGCACGGTATATACCGGCTGACCGTACAAACGCAGGCACCCTGCCTCGTCACTCATGCCGGATTGGGCCGCACCCGATCCGGTCATGACACCCCACCGCCTCATCAAGGTAAAAATTCCATGTCGATCATTATTGGTGCCCACCCTCAAAACCTCTCGCTCTCCATCCTGGCAAGAAGGGCTGACTACGTTAGCGACTTGCGCAGGCACGGGCTCGAATTTTTACGTATGTCAACGGCGCCCAAAGCATTCCTCTGGTCAAACTGGGCGTACTGGATCTGGTTGGCACCGGTGCCACGCCCCCATCCTGGCTAAAGCCGACGGTCTATCGGTCGCGGTATTCGGCATGTCAGGCCCTCGCCATGAAAACGGCGGGTTGTGCGTGCGTAGCGAATCGGGCATCCGGTCATTGCACGATCTGAAGGGACGCAACATCGCGTTAATGCCAATCTCGTGGCATACACAATTCCTGGCCGCCGAACTGCATGCTACGGGCCTGGGCTGGTCTGACGTCAATGCCGTTGATCTGCTACCGGCAACGGCCAAAGACGCCTTTGAAGCCGGACTACTGGACGCGATCGTTGCCACTGACCCGCTGTTTGCCCAAATCCAGGCCAAAGTCAGCATTTCAGTACTGGCTAAACCGGGACATGCATTTTCCAATCGTTCCGTGTACTGGGCACGCCATGACACGCTACAAAAACATCCCGACGCCGTCGAAGCCCTGTTTGACGCCATTCGCAAGTCGGATGAAGAAACCGCCGCCGACCCGTCAGGTGCCGCAAAGTTGCTGGACGGCCTGAATGGTGTTCCAACAAACCAATGGCTTGACGTCCTCAAGGCACGTCCTTGGGGCATTGACGCACCAACGCAAGAATTTCTGGATGAGCAACAGGCTCACGCCGACATTTTCGCACAGTTCGGCCTGATCCCCTCGGCCCTGGATATGCGCGACACCGTTACCAACCGCTTTGGTCAGACATCAGACGCGGCACAAGCCGCCTGAAACACGCCAACCCTGACACACACGCCGGAATATATCCGGCAGAATGGAGAACACTCAAATGACATTCAAAACCTTCAAGAAAATCAATACACTGCAAAGCCAATACCGCCGTCGCCTTTTCATGGCGGGCGCCGGCTTTGCCATGGCCGGCCTGCTGCCCTCTGCCAGCCTTGCCGCACCGGGCGACGTCACCGTCAAGATCGCGCCGCTCTATGCCTACAATTATCTGACCCTGGGGCACAAAAGCGGTGACCTTGAAAAAACCGTCAATGCGGCAGGCGGAAAAGTCGAATGGAAACCCTATTTCCCGGCTTACGCACCCGTGGCAGAAGCGCTGCGCGGCGGTAGTATCGATATCGGCAGCGGCAGCGCCACCTCATTCCTTGCTTCTGTATCGGCAGACAAAGATTTGGTGGTTTTCGCTGTAGAAAAGAACGACGGAAAAGATCAAGGCATTGTGGCAACGGCCAAAAGTGGCATCCAGTCACTGGATGATCTGCGCGGCAAAAAAATTGCAGTCAACAAAGGTGGGACTGGCGAATACCTGTTGCGCCTGGCCTTGTCGAAGCAGGGCATTCCCGTCGATGCCGTTCAAGTGGTTTACCTGGGCCCCACCGATGCTGCGACTGCCTTCGCACAAGGGCACGTGGACGCCTGGGCCGTCTGGGACCAGTTCTTTGCCGCAGCCCAAACCGAACCCGGGGCCAAAGTCATTGCCCATGGGTCAGATCTGGGCTCACTCAACCGCAATGTCCATGTAACAACCCGCACGTTTGCCCAACAGCACCCTGAACAGCTCAAAGCCGTCTACAAAGCCCTGGTCAATGAATCAGCCACATCAAAACAGAATCCCGGCCGTGTTGCTGATCTGAGCATCAAGGCCGGCGTACCCAAACCTGTTGCCGAAGTCATCCGGCAATTCGCCGTTCAGGACGTGGTTCCGGCTGACGAGCAATTTCTGAAAGAGCTGGAAACCATCGCTGATTTTTATGCCAGCCAAAAACTGACCCCCGCCAGAATTGATGTTTCTGATACCGTCATCGACGTGTCCACACCATGAGCACTCAAACTACCTCCGGCGTCAGCATACGCAACTTGTCGCGCAGCTTTGACGGTCACCCCAACGTGCTTCAGGCCCTTTCTCTGGAAATCCTTCCCGGAGAGTTTGTCGCACTCTTAGGACAAAGCGGTTCCGGCAAATCAACGCTCTTGAGGATTCTGGCCGGTCTCGACTCGGGGTTTCAGGCCAGCCACTTCGATGCACCTGACTCGGTCAGCGTCGCGTTCCAGGAGGCCCGCCTGCTGCCATGGCGACGGGTCTGGCGCAATGTCACGCTCAATCTTCAAGGTAAAGACTTGCGTGATCAAGCCCTGCAATCACTGGAAGAGGTCGGCCTGACGAACAAGGCCGATGTATGGCCACAGACACTATCCGGCGGTCAGGCACAGCGCGTGTCCCTGGCCCGCGCCCTGGCACGCCGGCCCGAGCTTTTGCTTCTGGATGAGCCTTTCGGCGCTCTTGATGCCCTGACTCGCGGTTCCATGCAAAAGCTGGTGCTCGACCTGTGGCAACGCCACGGGTTCAGCGTGTTACTGGTCACACACGACGTAGATGAAGCACTGCTCATGGCCGACCGCATTCTGGTTCTGGACAAAGGCATGATTACTGCAGACGTTCGAATCGAAACGCCTCGTCCACGGCGCCTGTCACAGGTGCCGCTGGAAGATATGAAATCTGAATTGCTGGCCGCCCTCGGGGTGGATCTGGTCGAGTATTGTTGATATTGGCTTGACGCGAGAGTTTGTCAGCAATCTGATCCCCTTCCTGAAAAGGAAGGGGTTCACCACGGCACTCAGGCAGGCAGTGGCGACTGTGCGGCATACTTTGCATCTTTTTCCGCTCGCAACCACAACCCGGTCATTTTCCACTGCTGCTCCAGCACGCCGGGCCCAAAGTCTTTAAGGCCCCCAGCTGCTCGGCAATCGTCTGAAAATAGGCACCCTCTTCAATCAGCAAAATCAGTTGGGCAAGATGACTGAGACCTGACCCCCAAAATGTGGCCCCGCCATTGGCCTCAAGCAGACCCGGCGTTTCCGGATTGGCCCGAATGCAATCGCTGATGAACTCTGGCTCGGGTTGGGTCCGGTCGATATAAACCGGCAGCTCGCGCGCCAGAGTCAGTCGCTGTGATGCAGCATAACGCAATGGCAACGGCCTGTGCGCACCTGCCCAGCCACCCAGATAGGCCGTGTGCACATGAAAAACCACATTCACATGGGGATGCGCCTGAAAAACGGGAGCATAACGTCTGCCCCGGTCACTGACCTGGGCATCAGACAGGGGTGAGCTTTCAAATTGCGCCTCATTCAGCAAGACCTCACCGTCGTGACTGGCAATAACCCCGCGCACCAGGCCGTCATCCCATGGCTGTGGAGCATGCAGTGCGATGATATGGCCAGTTCGTGGCTCACGCACGTAGGCCTGCAACGTATTGCTGGCCGTCAATGTCCGGGAGGCTTGTAAAAATCGCAGGCATTTTTCGAACTCGGATTTGACATGCTGGAAATAGGTAATGACAGACGGAGAAAGAGACACTTGAGACATGGCTTGCTCACTGGAAAGGGGATTAACAAGACGGCTATCGCATGCTTGGGCCACTGCGACAAAGCAGGTATCAAGCGTATCGAGGGACGCTCTGAATCACAACAAAGCGTTTGAACTAAGCACATTCGTGCACGTCATGAACGCAGATTCTGCACCTTTACTCTCTGCCATAGCCCAGGTGCCAACTGCCTTATTGGGTACCGGCATTTCAAAATGCCAAAACGGTCGTTGCCTGCTACCGGCCACTATCAGTAGGATGGCTGCATCCATCATCAGAAGCCGCCTCTTATGACACATACCTCCCTGGAACCACTGGAAACCCGCATCGACTCCATCTGGTACACGCGCTGCCCGGTGCCCACGATTTCAGGTGTGGCACAGCATTACAAGTGGCTGCAGGCATCGTTCAGACAACTTGGGGTTGAATTGGCCTCGTTGCGAGGCGCTGCCGAAACTGAACTACGGGCCTCACATTTCCAGCACACGCTGTCAAACCAGTTCCGGGAGGAGGCAATATCCCGGCAATATGGGCGCGCTCACTGGGTCAGGATACGGCCGTGATTGCGCTCACCTGGGTCGAAGAAACCCAAGTCATTCTGACCCGGAAAGACAGCCGTTTGCGTACTGCGGAAGACCTGCTCAACACACGTATCGGATTACCTCGCTACGCCAGCAAGCAAATTGACTTTGAACGTGCTCAGGCACTGCACGGTTTTAATCATGTGCTGACGCATCACGGCCTGACCCTTGACGATGTACGCGTGGTAGACATCGTCAACAACCCAATCGATCTGGACGAATCAGGCGCACACGGCCATCCTGCCCGTAACGAAATACAGGCCCTGGTCAACGGAGACGTTGACGCCATTTACCTGAAAGGTGCCGTCGCAGCAGCTCAGCAGCAACAGCATGGTCTGCGAGTGTTGTTTGATCTGAGGTCAACCGGCATACCCGAACTGCACGTTAACAATGGTACGCCCCGCACGCTCACCGTCAGCCGGCGGCTGATTCGCGAAAGGCCCGATTTAGTCATACGGTATCTGGCTGTTTTATTGCAAGCGTCAGAGTGGGCAGCAGAAAACGCAGCGCAGACGAGAGATGCCATAGCCAGTGAAACATCAAGCACGCCAGAGCTGGTACTGCAGGCGTATGGCCCCAGCCTGCACGAACGTCTTCGCCCCAGCATCAACCCGCGCCTGATCAGCCGACTGAATCAGCAAAAAACTTCCTGCTGTCTCATGGCTATCTTGGTATCGACTTCAAGATTGAGGACTGGGTAGACACCAGCATTTACCCCGAAGCGCTGGCGTTATCGCAGACACTACCACCGCTTTACTCGACAACATCTCATGGGACAACTGTTCCCTGACCAGGAAAACGTCAAGAGCGACGCGCATCATCGACTTTTTCAGGTAGTTATACGCCGCACAATAATGCGGGCGCCCGTCAGCGCCTTTTTTCGGGGTTCAAAAATTCGCACCGACAACACCGCGTCGGCGACCCCGCCCAGTTCAAGCGTTTCGAACTGGGCGTACAACACCGCATCTTTTTCGCCACACAAGGTGTTGCCGTCACGCAAATAGACGGGGCCACGCATACGGGACGCTGCAACCCTGTTTTGGCCAATCAGTTTCAGTCTGAAAAACGGAGCACCGTCAACCTCAAGGACACCACCAATGCCATCGGGCTGCCCCACACGAGACGTGGGCTCGATGGCATACCGCGTGTTGCCATTCAGTACCAGCACGTTCTGGTTGACCTGCACATCACCGGTGATGGCCACCGCCGTACGGCTAAGGGCAGACCAACCCCTTGGGCCAGATCCAGCAGTCGAGCTGCGGCCTCGCGAACCTCGGTTTGCGAAACAGGAGGCTGCCCCGCAGTTGCGGCGGCGGCCGGCAAAGCCAGACCCGCACTGCCCCAGGTAACCAGACAGGCAATCAGAAAGATGCGTTTGAACATCCTTCCATTTTAACGGCTATGCCGTCATCGCTATCCATCCCTGTCGTGAACGGTTGGAGTTTTCGCGCAATCAGGTCAATCCGCACCGGCCAATTTTGATAACAATTCTTATTCAAGAATTGCAAGTCAATTTAAGGTTGATTAGGATGACCTCTTCGTCAGGCAAATTTTCACCGGCGATACTTCGACTCACACCATGCACTACTGACAAGGCCAGCATATGCCCCAGCTTTCTCGTACTCCGGCACGCCGTTTTCACCCTACATCCCGCATCACTCAGGCGCTTGTCGCAGGCCTCGCAGGCCTCGTAGGCCTCTGCGGCCTGACCGGCGCAGCTGCCGCCAGCGAAACAGCAACGCCAGTGGCCAGTCTGACCATCACAGAAATCAATACCAGCACGCACCCGTTCACCACACTGCACTGCGCCCGTCAGCCCGTTCAAGTCAGGTTTTTCCACAATCTTGCCGAAGTCGTGCTCAATGGCAAAAGCCAAATGCTGGTACAGGCAATGTCCGCCTCCGGTGCACGCTATGTCGCTCCCGGTGACGAATCGACAGAACTTTGGAACAAGGGCAACGTGTCAACCCTGACCTTGAAAGGCCAACAACTACCGGTATGCGCACCCGCCGGCGCCATTCTTGCACCCTGGCGAGCCTCAGGCAACGAACCGTTCTGGTCGATAACCTACGATGGCTGGCAGGCCACATTCACCCGTCCAGGCGCAGACCCACAAAAAGGTGACGCAACAATTACTGCAACAACGTCAGATAGCCAAAGCTTGCAGGTGGGGCACGGCGCAACCACCTGGCAGATCACGGCAACAGACGGCCTCTGTACCGACACGATGACAGGCATGCCCCATCCCCAACACGTCAGCACACGCGTAGGCAGCGAAACGTTCCATGGATGCGGCGGCTCGCCGGAGCGCTTGCTGCAAGGCAGCCAGTGGCACTTCACACATATCGGCACACAGCCCGTCAACCCGGCCGCACAGGCATGGATTGAATTTCTGCCGGGTAATCGCATCGCCGGCAGCAGTGGCTGCAACCGGTTCTTTGGCACCTATACCCTGACCGGCGAAGCGCTGACGTTCGACGGCCTGGGCAGTACACGCATGGCATGTGCACCCGAGGCCATGACCCAGGAAGATGCTTTGCTAAAGCGGCTGGGCGAAATCAACGGGTTTTCGCTGAGCGAACCGGACACGCTGACGCTCAGGACGCCTGACAGCACATTGCAGGCAAACCCCTCGAAATAAGACGACAAAACCACAATCGCATAAAATTACAATACGTCCCCAATAGTGAAGGACTAGAATAAAAAGGGGACGCGTTAATTTCCGCGGCCCTTTTTTCTTTTTAATTTTCACCAGAGAATCATGCCAGACCCAGATCCCTTCCCTGCCTCAAGCTTTCGTCTTGAACACGACCTTATTGGCGACAAACAGGTGCCTGCCGCGGCCTATTGGGGTATTCACACCCTGCGCGCCATCGAGAACTTTCCCATCACCGGCACGCGCATCGGCTCGCGTCCTGAACTGGTCAAGGCGCTGGCCTACGTAAAACAGGCGTGCGCCCGTGCCAACCTGGACCTGGGGCAATTGGCCCCCGAAAAGGCCCAGGCCATTGAACAGGCCTGTCGCGACATCATCGACGGCGCCCTGCATGACCAATTCATTGTGGACGTCATTCAAGGCGGCGCCGGCACATCCACCAACATGAACGCGAATGAGGTGGTTGCAAACCGTGCACTTGAGCTGATGGGCAAGCACAAGGGTGATTACAAAACGCTGCACCCGATTGAAGACGTCAATGCCTCACAAAGCACCAACGACGTTTACCCGACGGCCCTCAGGGTCGCCATCTGCTTTGCACTCGATGGCATGACGGCCGCACTGGCACACCTTCGTCACGCGTTTGAGACCAAGGCCACCGAGTTCAACGGCATTCTTAAAATGGGTCGCACGCAGCTGCAAGACGCCGTTCCCATGACACTCGGGCAAGAGTTCCGCACCTACGCCCTGATGCTTCACGAAGACGAAAGCCAGATTGCTTACGCTGCCAAGGCCATGCGCCAGGTCAACCTGGGCGGCACCGCCATCGGCACCGGCATCAACACAGACCCTGACTACAGCGAAAAAGCGGTCAGGCACCTGGCTGAAATCACGGGGCTTGACCTGACGCCGGCACCTGACCTGATCACGGCCACACAAGACACCAGCGATTTCGTCTTGTTATCGGGCATTCTCAAGCGTTTTGCCAGCAAGCTGTCGAAAATCTGTAATGATTTGCGTCTGCTGTCATCGGGCCCGCAATCCGGTCTGGGCGAAATTTTTCTGCCCGAGCGCGCTGCTGGCAGCTCGATCATGCCGGGCAAGGTCAACCCGATCATCCCTGAAGTGGTCAACCAGATCGCCTTCGAAGTCATCGGCAACGACGTTACCATTACCATGGCTTCGGAAGCCGGGCAGTTGCAGCTGAACGCGTTCGAACCGATTATCGGCTGGTCGCTGTTCAAAAGCATTTCGCACCTTGAAGCGGGCTGCCTGACCCTGGCCGACAACTGCGTCTCGGGCATTACGGCCAACCGTGAGCGACTGGAAGCTGCCGTATCCAGTTCGGCAGGCCTGGCCACCGCGCTTAACCCGGTACTGGGCTACCAGATCGCCACTGAAATTGCACGCGCCGCCCTTAAAACCGGCACCTCGGTGCGCGAACTGGTCAAAGAAAAAGGGCTCATGAACGACGATGCGCTGGCATCGGTGCTAAGCCCTGACGTTTTGACACGCCCCTACCGCTTCAACTAAACCCCTGCGGCCTTGCTGGTGCAGGGTGGTTGGATTCAGCCTCATGCCACCAACTTACGTAAACGGGGCGACAAACCGCCGCAGGCGCAGGGCATTGGCCAGCACAAACAGGCTGGACAGTGCCATGGCGCCGGCGGCGAAGACCGGCGACAGCAATACCCCGTAAAACGGAAACAGAACCCCGGCGGCTACCGGAATGAGGGCCGTGTTATAGGCAAACGCCCAGAACAGGTTCTGACGAATATTGGTAATGGTGGCCGCTGACAGGGCAATGGCGTTGGGCACCCCTGCAAATTCCCCGACATCAGCACCACATCCGCCGCCTCCATGGCAACATCGGTACCCGTGCCAATGGCCAGCCCCACATCGGCCTCGGCCAGCGCCGGAGCATCATTGATGCCATCACCCACAAACGCCACACCGCCATAGCGGGCCTTGAGCTGCTGTACCGCCTGCACCTTGCCTTCGGGCATGACTTCGGCAATAACCTCGTCGATACCCAGCCGGGTCGCAATCGCACGTGCCGTCCGCTCGTTGTCGCCAGTAATCATGGCGACCTTGAGCCCCAGCCGGTGCAAAGCCGCAATGGCCGGCGCCGAACTGGGCTTGAGCGGGTCAGCCACGGCAAGAATCGCCGCAAGCTGATCATCAATGGCTGCATACAACGGTGTCTTTCCTTCCGCCGCCAACTGTCCTGCAACGTCGGCAAAAACAGCCACATCGTGACCCAGTGTACGCATGAAACGGTCAGCCCCCACTTCAACACGGCGACCTGCCACAATGGCGCGTACCCCCATGCCTGTGACCGAATTGAACTTGGCCAGCGCCGGCAGGGTCAGCCCCTGTTTTTCAGCCGCCTCGACAATGGCACGGGCGATCGGGTGCTCGGAACGGGACTCGACTGCCGCCACCAGCCACAGCACATCGTTGCGCTCAAACCCTTCTGTAACCTCAAGATCAGTCAGAGCGGGCTTGCCTTCGGTAACGGTACCGGTTTTATCAACCGCCACCACTTTTGCATCCTTGAGCAACTGCAGGGCTTCCCCTTTGCGGAACAGGATGCCCAGTTCAGCGCCCCTTCCCGTACCGACCATGATGGATGTCGGTGTCGCCAGCCCCATCGCGCAAGGGCAGGCAATGATCAGCACCGCCACCGCATTGACCAGGGCGTAGGTCAAGGCCGGTTCCGGGCCAAACGCCAGCCAGATCAATAAGGTCACCAGCGCGGCTGCCATAACGGCAGGTACAAACCAAAGCGTGATTTTGTCGACCACCGTCTGGATCGGCAGCTTTGCCCCTGGGCCTGCTCGACAAGCCGGATGATTTGGGCAAGTACCGTCTGGGAACCCACCGCTGTGGCCTGGATCACCAGCGCCCCCTGCTGGTTGACCGTACCGCCAACCACCGCGCTGCCGACCGTTTTTTCAACAGGTACCGGTTCGCCGGTGATCATGGACTCATCAACCCAGCTTTCACCCTCGGTGACGGTGCCGTCAACCGGCACCCGTTCACCAGGGCGGACTTCAAGCAAATCACCGGCCAGGACGGCCGTAATGGGCATCTCGACCGTTTGGCCGTCTCGGACGACGTGAGCGACCGACGGCTGCAGGCCGACCAGCCGCTGAATGGCTTCAGAGGTGCGGCCTTTGGCACCCGCTTCAAGAAAACGCCCCAGCAAGATCAGCGCAACGATGACGGCAGCGGCCTCGAAATAGACATTGACTGTCCCGGCAGGCAACCAGTCTGGCCTGAACGTGGCAACGACGGAATACCCATAGGCGGCAGCCGTACCGACGGCCACCAGCGAATTCATGTCGGGGGCCAGACGAAACAACGCGGGCAGCCCTGTCAGGTAAAAACGCCGCCCCGGGACAAGCAGCACCAGCGTCGTCAAGGCAAACTGCACATACCAGCTCAGTTGCATTCCGATCGTCTGCATGACCCAGTGATGCATGGCAGGAATCAGGTGGGAGCCCATTTCAAGAATGAATACCGGCAACGTCAACACCAGTGCCAGCACAAAATCACGCTTGAGTGCGGCGTATTCGGCCTCTTTGCGCACTGAGGCCTGGTCGTCACGCACATGCGGATCAATTTCGCGCGCCTCGTAACCGGCTTTTTCGATGGCCGCCAGCAACGTGTAGGCATCGGCGATACCCCGTACCGTGGCACGCTCGGTCGCCAGGTTGACGGCCGCCTGTTCAACGCCGGGCACCGCTTTGAGTGCACGTTCAACGCGACCCACGCACGAGGCGCACGTCATGCCCTGAACCGTCAATTCGACGATGGCGGGTTTTTCCTGTTCTTCCAACGCTGAAACCATGACGGTTTTCCTTTAATGCAACATCAACCATAACGCAGGTATAGATCTTAGCACCGCCGCTTGAGGCCACTTCGGCCGTGCAACCGAATGACGGAAATCATGCGCTGACGCCCCAGACCAACGCAACAGGCCGCTTCAGATGGAAACAGAATAAGAAAAGCACTAACCGTAATAATGGAATAAATATATTAATTAAAAATATTAGTTATTTATTTTCAATATGTTATGAACAATCAAAAAAAGGGAATTATATATTTCATAAGAGTATAAAAAACATTCACCACCCCTGAATTTGCTTATAACAAAAGCATATGAAAATTCATTAATTTGCTTGATACGATGGCCAGCTTCTGCTTCCTTCATACGTCAAGCTGCAATGAACACTTCTCGCAACGACTCCATGCATCTGGCCGCGTTTGCCCTGGCAGGGCCTGTCTCCGGCTGCCATGGCGGATGGCGTCATCCGGCCGCCGACACTAATCTGCTTTCTGCCGGCTATTACACCCGTCTGGGGCAACTGCTCGAACAAGGCCGCTTCGACATGCTGTTTCTGGCCGACATCCTGGCCATTCCCCGACGCTATGGCAACAGCATCGACAGCCAGGTCCGTCTGGGCGCACTGGGGGCATTGCGGCTGGACCCGATGATCGTTCTGTCCATTGTCGCCGCAGCCACACGCCATCTCGGGCTGGCCAGCACCATCTCGACCTCGTATTTCGACCCCTACCCGATTGCCCGCGCACTGGCCTCGCTAGACCACCTGAGCGCCGGTCGCGCCGCCTGGAATATCGTGACGTCGTTCCAGCAGGCCGAAGCCGCTAATTTCGGCTTGACCGAGCAGCTCGACCGCAACGAGCGCTATGAGCGTGCGGAAGAGTTTCTGGAAGTCACCTGCAAACTTTGGGACAGCTGGGACGACGATGCTCTGAAACTGGATACGCAAACGCCGCTATTTGCCGACCCCGCCAAAATCCGGTCAATCAACCATCAGGGCAAGTGGTTTTCTGTCCAGGGTCCGTTGAACGTCAGCCGTCCACCGCAAGGACGTCCTGTCTTCATCCAGGCAGGTGCATCCGGTCGGGGCCGCGATTTTGCCGCACGCTGGGCCGATGTTATTTTCGTCACACACTCTTCGCTGGAGTCGGCACAAGCGTTCTACAAAGAAATGAAAGAACGCGCCGTTCAGCACGGCCGCGACCCGGACAGCCTGAAAATCCTGCCCGGTATTGTGCCGATCGTTGCTGAAACCGAAGCCATGGCGCTGGCACAGGAAGACATCCTGAAAGGCCTGACCGACCCGGAAGCCGGCCTGTCCACCCTGTCGTATCACCTGGACATCGACCTGTCGGCATTCCCCCAGGACGAGGTCTTACCCGACATGGATGTGCCCGGCGTGCAAGGCCACTACCAGGAAGTTGCCGAACTGACCCGCAAACGCGGGCTGGGGCTGCGCGCGCTGGGCCACCACTATGGCATCGGCCCGCTGCGCGACTTTGTTGGAGATGCCGACAAGGTTACCGACACCATGCGGACCTGGCACGCGGCACGCGCCTGCGACGGCTTCATGATCCAGGTGCCTTATCTGCCTGGCGGACTCGAAAACTTTGTGCGCCTGGTCGTACCGCGACTTCAAGACCAAAACCTCTTCCGCCGTGAATACGACGGAACCACCCTGCGCGACCACCTTGGTCTGGCACGCCCTGAACGGAACTGAACATCATGCCTGTTACCTATACCACCAGCCAACTGTCGCCCGATGCCGGACGCTATCTGCTGAATGCCCGCGACCAGCATCTGGTCGTCGACGCCTCAGAAAGCCGCGGCGGGCAGGGCCAGGCCTGGCAAGCCGCCGAACTGTTGCTGGGCGCCCTGCAAACGTGCTCGCACGCCGTCATTGGCGACGAAGCCACCAAACGCAACTGGGCTGGCTACGGCCTGAAGATTGAGGCCCGCAGCGAAACCGACGACGACAGGCCAGGCCACTACCGGGTCATTGAACTGGACTACCGGTTTACCGGGCTCGATCAACACCAGGCTCAGGAACTGGTCGACGCCTTTACCGCCGTCTGTCCGATTTACGGCTCCCTGGCACGCAGCTCGAACGTAACGATCCGCATTCATACGATCTGATCCATGGGCTTATGCCCTCTGTCTGAAGAGAACACATTATGCGCTTTACCCATTTCCTGCGCGGCCTGGCGGCCGCCACACTGACTCTGGCCGCACCCTGACTCAGGCCAACGAACCTTTGACCATCGGCACCATCCTGTCAACCACCGGGCCCGCCGCCTTTCTGGGCGAAGACATGAAGGCCGGCATGGAAATCGCCGTTGATGAAATCAACGCCGCCGGCGGTATCAACGGCCAACCCGTAAAGTGGGTGTTCTACGATGCCGAAAGCCAAACCAGCAAAGCGTTGAACGCGACACGCCGACTGATTTCGCAAGACGACGTCGATATTATTGTGGGCGGCGGCAACATGAGCGGTATCGCACTGGCCATGGTCCCTCTCGCGACGCAAGGCAAAGTGCCCTTCATCTCGACCGAAGGGGCGCACAGCATCGTCGCCCCAGTGGCCGAACGCGAATGGATTTTCAAGAGCACGGTCGACGACCGACAGGTCTTTGAGCGCCTGAAAGACTACTTTGACAAGAAAGGCATCACCCGCATTGCCTTGCTGCATGACACCAGCGGGTTCGGGCAAGCCGCCGCCGAAGAACTGAAGAAACTGGCCCCGTCACTGGGTCTGGACGTAACATTCGAAGCCTTTGCGCCCACGGACAACGACCTGATTCCGCAACTGACCCGCATCAAGAACAGCGACGTGCAGGCGGTATTGTGCTGGACCGTCACCCCGGCCGGCGTAATTTTCGCCAAACAAGCCGAGCAACTGGGTCTGACCGACCGCGAACTGATCCACAGCTATGGCTTCGTGTCCCAGAAATACATGGAGCTGGCCGGCAGCAGCGCCGACAAGCTGTTGCTGGTTTCGGTGAAGTTCCCGGTCGGAGCCGACTTGCCTGACAGCGACCCGCAAAAAGCCCCGATCAAAGCCCTGACAGACGCCTTCGAGAAGCGTTACGGCCGTGCGCCCAACCAGTACGTGGCCCAGACCTATGACGCCATCCAGTTGGCTCGTCACGCACTGCAAACGAGTAACGGCGAGCCCGGCAAAACCCGCGCCACACTCGAAACGATCCTAGGGCACAAGGGCGTTGGCGGCACCTTCAACTTTTCGCCTGAGCGTCACTCCGGTTTGTCCAAGGATGACATTGTCCTGATCAAATGGGCTGACGGGCGCTTCCGCCTGCACGACTACAAATAAAACGCCCGGCGACTCCTCTTTTCAGGTCAGTGATGGACAGCAACACCCTGCAAATCATCTTCTCGGGACTGGGCACCGGCAGCATCTACGCATTGATTGCTGTCGGGTTCAACGTCATTTTCAAAAGTACCGGCGCCCTGAACTTCGTTCAGGGTGAGTGGGTCATGATGGGTGGCATTCTGGCCGCCTTCTGCTTCAATGACATCAACATGCCCGTCTGGCAGGCCTGCCTGATCGCCGGAGTCGCCGTCGCGCTGATTGGCGGGCTGACCGAACGCTTTCTGGTACGCCCCTGGTCAACCAGACGCCCTTCGCGTTGACCCTGGTCACCGTCGGCATCGCCTTGCTGTCGAAAAGCCTGGTCATGCTGAGCCTGGGGAAAAACCCGGTGGGCTATCCCGGTCTTTCAACGGCAACCTCGACCCACATCCTGGGGGCCAGCGTTGCCACACAAACCCTGTGGATCCTGGGGATCACGCTGACGCTGATGGCACTGACCCACGTCTTTTTCTCGTATACCCGCTGGGGCTGCGCCATGCGTGCGGCCGCTGCCAACCCTCAGGCGGCCGCGCTGGTAGGCATCCGCCACTCTCGCGTTGTTTTCAGTGCCTTCGTCCTGGCGGCCGCCATGGGCGGGCTGGCCGGCACCATCATCACGCCGCTGACCCTGATGTCCTACGACGCCGGCGCCATGCTGGGCTTCAAAGGGTTCAGCGCTGCCATGCTGGGTGGCCTGGGCAGCCTGTTCGGCGCCATGGCCGGCGGCCTGATCCTCGGGCTGCTTGAGTCCCTTGTCAGTGGCTTCGTAACGTCGCAGTTCAAAGATGCGCTGGCATTTCTTGTGCTGCTGCTGGTACTGGTACTGCGCCCTCAGGGCTTGCTGGGCAAACCGGAGGTCGTCAAATTATGAAACCGGCTTTTCTGACACGCCTTGGCGCCCGTCGCCAGAGCCATTTGCTGATCCTGTGGATACTGGTCATTCTATGGCCGCTGATCACGCCCAATGCCTACTGGGTCAGCATGGGCAGCGCCTTTTTCATCAATCTGCTGCTGATTGCCAGCCTGAACCTGCTGGTTGGTCTGACCGGCCTGACGTCGCTGGCCCATGCCGCGTTCTGGGGGCTTGGCGCTTACACCAGCGGAATGCTGGCCGTCCATGCCGGCGTGACGCCATGGCTGGGCACACTGGGGGCCATGGGCATTTCCGCACTGTTTTCAATCGTGATCGGCTGGCCCACGCTGAGACTCAGCGGCCACTATCTGGCCATGGCCACACTGGGCTTTAATGCGATTTTCTCTGTGTTGCTGACAGGACTGGTCAGCTGGACGGGAGGCCCGAACGGGCTGATCGGCATTCCTGCCTACACGCTGGGGGCCTGGACGTCAGCAGCCCGACCGCCATTTTTGTGGCCTATTGGCTGGTAACGGGCCTCATCCTGCTCAGCCTGAGCTTCCTGGGAATTCACGCGCCGGCCGCGCCCTGCGGGTGATCCACTCCAGCGATACGGCGGCCGCCTGCATAGGTATCCCCATACTGCGCTACAAACTGGGCGTTTTCGTCCTGGCCAATACCATTGCGGCGCTGGCCGGAGCCTTGTACGCGCACCAGAACCAATTCGTTTCACCCGACGTGTTCTCGTTCTCGACCTCGATCCTGTTACTGGTCATGGTGGCGATCGGCGGATTTGGCCGCTACTGGGGTCCCTTCTTCGGGGCGCTGATCTTCACGGCCCTGCCCGAGCTGACACGCAGCCTGCATGACGCCGAACTGCTCATTTTCGGTATTGCCATGATTGTCGTTGTCGGGTTCATGCCCGGCGGCATAGCAGGCGGCCTGGCCAATCTCAAGTCCCGCCTGCCCTTGCGGAGGCCATCGGCATGACGACATCTTATACAGCACAGCCTGCCACTGCCGAACACAGCCCCATCCTGCAACTGAACGGTATCGGCAAATCGTTTGGCGGTCTGGTCGCCATCGATGCGGTCGACCTGAGCGTACAACCCGGTACGATCCACGCGCTGATCGGCCCGAACGGCGCCGGAAAATCAACCCTGTTCAACCTGATCTGCGGCATCAACCCGCCGACACAGGGGGTCATCCATTTTCATGGGGAGGACATCACGGCCCTGCCGCCCCATCAACGCGCCCAGCGCGGTCTGGCCCGCACCTTCCAGAACCTGCAGATCTTCCAGGACATGACGGTGCTTGAAAACGTGCTGGTCGGTCGGCACACCCAGACCCGCAGCACGTTCATCGATGCGTTGCTGAACTCGCGTCGCCAGCGCCGGGAAAATACAACCGGGATCCAGGAAGGCCTGCAACGGCTTGAGCAGATCGGGCTGGCGGAAAAGGCACAACAACTGGCGGGCGCCCTGAGCTACGGGGAATCGAAACTGCTGGAAATGGCACGCGCCATGGCCAGCCAGCCTTCGCTGTTGCTGCTGGACGAGCCTCTGGCCGGACTGCCCACCCAGTGCAATTGCCCACGTTGAACGCGCCATTCTTGACCTGCACCGCCAGGGTACGACGATCGTGCTGGTCGAACACAACGTCGGTGTCGTCATGCGGCTGGCCCATTACATTTCCGTACTGAACAACGGCCGCCTGATCAGCGAGGGAACCCCCGCCCACGTGCGCCAGGACCCGGCCGTACTCGAAGCCTACCTTGGAGACAGCATCCATGCTTGACGTTACCCGGCTTTCCACCTGGATCGGCCCGGCCCGGATCCTGCATGACATTGACCTGACGCTGGCCCCCGGTGAAATCGCCTGCCTGCTCGGCCCCAACGGGGCCGGCAAATCAACCCTGATGAATACTCTGGCGGGCCTGCTGCGACACCGTCAGGGCACGATAACCCTGGCCGGCAAACCCTGGACAAGCTGGATGCCGCACAGCGCGTCAAGAACGGTATTGCGCTGTCGCCGGAAGGACGACAGGTCTTCACCCCGCTGACGGTTCAGGAAAACCTGTTGATGGGCGCTTATGGCCGCTACGACAAGGCCGCCATCCGCCAGGACCTTGAGCACGTGCTGAACATGTTTCCACGTCTGCGGGAACGCCTGCCCCAGACCGCCGGAACCCTGTCAGGCGGTGAGCAGCAAATGCTGGCCATTGGCCGTGCCCTGATGAGCCGCCCCACCTTGTTGCTGCTGGATGAGCCCTCACTGGGACTGGCACCAAAAATCGTTGCTGAAATTTTTGCCACGATTTCCCGCCTGAAAGAAAGCGGCGTCAGCATCCTGATCGCCGAACAGAATGCCCATCTGGCCGTGACCTCATCGAGTCGCACGTATCTGATGACCGGCGGCAAGATCATCAAGTCAGGCAGCAGCCGGGACATGCTGGATGACCCGGCGATCAGGGCGGCCTACTCGGGTGAAGCCAGCCACCAGTGACGAGACCTAGGGTCGCAAGAACCCTGGAACGTTCATGGCCGCCAGTTGCGTCTCAAGTGTGTTGCCCTTGTCATCCGCCAGGGCAGCCTGCCGCAACCCGGCCAGCTGAAGCGCGGGTGAATCATGTCGCTCCAGGTGCGGCAATGCCCCCATCAACATCTGAAAGCTGCGCAAGCCGCGGGCATGGGTATCGCCATAACCCTTGACCAGATTCTGGCATGCGGCCACCTCACAGGCCAGATCGTAATGATCGGGTGCCAGCCTGATGATCTGCTCAAGCCAGCGAGCCATTTCTGCGTGCTCACGGGCGTAACGCAATGAGCGACGCCGGATACCGCGTAACGAGGCCACCAGGTACAGCATCAGGAACCCGCCCAAACGATTGCTGTGGATGACCCGACCTTTACGGGTATGACGCTGGACCAACCCGCGCATCCAACCGGTTCGCAGCAAACGATTTGCCATGCCGGTCGGCAAGGTATCGGCAATTTCTTCAAGGCGCGGATGAAAGAACTCGTTGACCTGTACCAGCTGAGCCGACTGCACGCCATGCTCGGCACGCACACGGTCAAAACGGGTACGCCGGATCTTGAGCTCCGCCACACGCACCGTGTCTTCATACGTCATCCACAACGCCAGGTGACGCGCTACAGTTTCAAGCAGACGATACTTGCGGCCCGGATCCGTGTCCAGCACGACGACGGGCTGCAAAAACGCCAGGTACTGGCGGGCATAGGCCGGATCCTGATAATCGGCAGTACGCGCAATACCGGCCGAAACCACGGCATGGACGTCAGAGGGGAAGGCCTGGCTCATCTGCGCTTCAAGACCGGCCAATCGCGGATCAAGAGCCGCCTGTACCCGGTGTTGTTGCTGTCCCTGATCGGGGGCCGCAGATGGCGAGGCTGGAGCCACCCCTGACGCCAAGGCCGCAGACGCCTCAGAGGCCGGGGCGGACCACGCGCCATAGCCAGCCTCAAAAGCGGCCAGACTGGCATTCACCCCCACCCCGCTTTGCCGGATGGTCGCCTCGAACGCCTCGCGCGGCAAAGGCAACACACCCGATGCCGCCAGCACGCCAAACAGCGAGGCACTGATCACACTGCCGTGCTTCGCTGCCAACGCGGCGAAATCGTGACAGACATACTGGCGCGCCGCCTGGCGCCCGGTCGTCAGCAACGCCTCGCTGTCCTGGCGGCCGTCACCCATGGCCATTTTCTCGGGCATGGCATATACGCGGTTCGACGACGTAATCAGCAAGGTTTTGTCCGGCGTGACCAGCCCACGCTGCACGGCCCGTGCCGACTCCATCAGTTCAGACGCCAGCACCACATCCACATCACCCGGCACTGGCATCAGGCCCAGCACCGGTTGCTGGCCGGTGCTGCGTTGCACCGGCAGGATTTCAACGTAGTAAATCGTGGCACCGGTCCGCTGGGCCACACCGGGCACAGAGGTGGTCTGGGCATAAAAACCCGCCTTTTCAGCCGTGCTGACCACCCAGTCGGCCAGCACACCACCACCCTCGCCGCCCATGGCGAGAATGGCAATCTTGATAGGTACGGGCTGTTGGTCAGACCGCATGACGATACTCCTTTCGTGCCAGACGGCGCTGCAAGAACCCAATGAAACGATGCGCCAGCCGTGCCCTGAACGCCTCGAACGGTCGCGGGTTGCTGATCACATCAACACGATGAAACGAGGGGCACAACACAGCCGCGTGCGATACCTCGCCACACAGCCCGCAGCCCACACAACTGGACAACACCGTGGCAACCGGATCGCGGCGCAACGGGTCGGGATTTTCTTTGATTGACAACGAGGGGCAACCCGATAACCGAATACAGGAATGATCACCCGTACACGTGTCATGATCGATACCGAAGCGTTCCGTCACCACCCGTTCGCCGGCCTGGGCCTTCTTGCGCAGCAACGGCTTGACGCGCCGTTGCTTGCTGAGCATGCACTCAGACTGGGCAATCACAACCTTCGGCCCGGGCTCGGGGAGGTCAGGGCATCGTGCAGGACATCCTGCATGGCCTGCAAATCGTAAGTGCGGCTGACCGTATGTACCCACTTCACCCCCACCCCGCGCACCGCCGTTTCAATGCTGTGACGGGTTTCCCGCGTCGCCGAATCGGCGCGCGACGACAGGATATCCTGCCGCCGGTGGCCGCCGAATACCCGTTGTCAATAATGACGGTCACGTTATTGCTGCGGTTGAACACAGCATTGCCAATACCCGACGTCAGCCCGTTATGCCAGAAGCCACCATCACCCATGATGCTGATCGTGCGCTTTTGAGTATCGAGCGTATTGAACGCTGCGGCCCCCGCAGCGCCCAAGCCATAGCCCATCGATGTGGCGCCCATGTTGAAGGGCGGCAAGGCCGCAAACTGATGGCAACCAATATCGGCACTGACATAATGCTGACCGACTTTTTCCTGCACCATCTTCAGCGCGGTAAAAATGGGACGTTCGGGGCAACCGGTACAGAATGACGGAGGTCGTGGCAACACACCGTCAACTTTTTCCAGGGCCACGCCGGGCATCGAGGGCACAATCGGGATGACCTTGGGTTCGAGCATTTTGGCGACACCCTCGGGCAAGGCCTTGCGTTCAGCAAGCTCGGGCAGGTATTGACCAAAGAAACGGCGCAAGCCCTTCAGCAGCACCCGCGGCGTGTACTCACCCGCACGCGGCAACATGTCTTTGCCATGCAACGTTACCGTTGATTTTTCACGGTTCAGCAGGGTGTGCAGCGATTGCTCGATAAATTCGGGCTGCCCCTCTTCAAGCATCAGCACCGCGTCTTTATCGGCACAGAACGCCAACACCTCGTCGGGTACCATGGGGTACACCACGTTCATCACATAAATCGGGATGTCGGTATTTCCATAAATATCGGCCAGACCCATCAGGGTCAACACACGAATCAGGGTGTTGTACAGCCCCCTTGCACGATCAGGCCAATACGCTGGTTGGCCTGATCCCCTTCAAAGACTTCATTCAACTTTGCGGACCGGACATAGTCAACGGCGTTGTCCCAGCGCGATGCAATCTTTTCATGCTCATGCAGAAACGTGGCCGGTGCCAGAGCCATGCGCTCGACATCGCGGCGCGGATTTTCAATGGCGTCTTTCAGCGTGTACGCCGGACGCTTGTTGTCTTTGGCCGCAAAACGCCCGTGAACGTGGCACGAACGCACGCGCAATGTCAGCATCACGGGGGTATTGCTGGCCTCGGACAACTCGAAGCTTTTCTCGACGGCATCGGTCAGCGACGCCAGATTCGGACGCGGGTCCAGCAACCACATTTGAGACTTCATGGCAAAGGCATGGGAGCGCTCCTGGATAATGCTGGAACCTTCGCCGTAGTCTTCGCCCAGGATGATCAAGGCACCGCCCGTCACCCCCCGACGACAAGTTCGACAAGGCATCCGAGGCCACATTGGTACCCACCGTCGATTTGAACGTAATGGCACCCCGCAACGGGTAATGTACCGACGCCCCCAGCATGGCTGCCGCCGTTGCCTCGCTGGCACTGTTCTCGAAATGCACGCCCAGCTCGGTTAATACCTCGTCGGCATCGGCCAGAACGTCCATCAAATGGGAAACCGGCGACCCCTGATAACCCCCACATACGACACGCCCGCCTGCAGCAAGGCCTTGGTCACCGCCAAAATTCCCTCGCCCGCAAACTCCTCGCCCTCACCGAGCCGGAGCTTGCTGACTTCATGCTTGAAAGATCGTTCTGCCATGACACCCTCTGTTAAAACCGATAACTGTTACTTCGCGCCGAACAGAGCCTGCAGCTTCTCACCATGCTGCGGACTGATCTCTTTCACGCGTTTCCAGGCCGCGTCATAGGCCGCCTGCTTGAAACGGACCAGCGCATCACCCTCAAGCGTGATCACCTGAACACCGGCCTTGGTCTGGGCTGCCGCCTCTTTGGCAATCTCGTCCAGGTAGCCGGCATTCTGCGCTTCCGCCCAGGCAAATTGCTTGTTCAGGAAGTCACGCTGTGCCTGCGTGAGGCTGTTCCACTTGGCCAGGTTCATCAGAATGCCGTTTTCAGAGCTGTAAAAGCCCGGGTCAACGCGCGCCTTGGTTTTGTCTTGCCAGCCCAGGTCCATCATTCCGCCAATCGGCCAGCCATAGCCGTCGACCACACCGCGTTCAAGGGCGGTGTACACCTCGCCAGGGGCTGTTTGCACCACTGTCGCCCCCAGCGCCAGAAAGAAATCCCGATACACCGGCGTAATCCGCATTTTTTGACCGGAAAGGTCTCCCGAAAAGCCCTTGTTCGTATAGATGTGATATGGCACATGGTCGCTAAGGCGCGCCTGGTAGATCAACCCTTTTTCGGCCATCAAGGTGTTGATGAAGTCGTGAGCCCCACTGGCGCGCAACTCGGCCGATGTTTTTTCGGTAAACGCCATGGCCAGCGCCTCAGGCACCAGGTTGGTATAAAAAACGCCTGTCACGTTGGCCATATCGACCACGCCCGACTTGACCGCATTCCCCACCTCGAAGGGCGGCATGTTCTGAGGGCCGCCCAGATAATTGATCTGTACCAGCCCTTTGCCCTCTTCGTTGACCTTTTTCACGAACGCCTCGAAATGCCGTGAGAAGAACGATTGCTCATTGAACGCACTGACTGCCTTCAATGTCACCTCTTGTGCCGAGGCCTGGCCAACGCCGGACAAACAGGCCAATGTGGCCAGTACGCCGCCGGCAAGGCGCTTCAGGGACAGGGGGATGACTGCAATTTCCGTGTCGTAAACATGACCATGGTGACTCCATTATTAGTTTTGGTTGGGTATACCGGTGTGCAGTGATTGATTGAAAAAAGGTAGCATCAGGACCAGTCAAGGCAGTCTACATTCTTCACGACATGAAGGTCAACGAAGTTTATGGCAACTCATTATTAATATTTTTCATACAATGACTGGCATCCCGTCAGCCCCAGTGGAACAGACAAGCAAGGACCCAATGATGGAAATCAAGCAGCTCAAAGCCCTGCAAGCCATTGCCGACACCGGCAGCTTCAGCGAAGCCGCCGCCCAATGCGGGCTAACGCAATCTGCGCTTAGCCACCAGATCAGGCGACTGGAGGAAGCACTGGGCGAAACCTTGATCATCCGGGCGCGCCCGAAGGTCTATCCATCGCGTGCAGGGCTGGCCGTGCTGGAGTCTGCCCGCAAGATCCAGAATGAATTGACCAGGCTGGAAAACCAGTTTGCCCTGGCCAGCAAAGGGCCTGCGACCGGATCATTGCGCATCGCGGCCACCTCCCTGTCCATCGTGTATCTGTTGGGTGATTTGTGCGAAGCGTTTATCGCACGGTATCCGGGAATCGACGTGGTGTTTACTGCGGCTGAAACGGCCCAGGCAGCGGTCAAGCGTGTGCTGGCGGGCACCGCAGACATCGCTTTCGCCCCAATCAACACCACCAACACACAATTGACCAGCATCCCCTGGCCAGAACCGAACATGCGTTTATCGTACGGGCCAGTCATCCGCTGGTCAGCCGGCACCGGGTGTCTCTTGACGAAATACGGGAATATCCGGTTGTGCTGTTTCAACCGGGCAGTGGTACCCGCGACATTACCGACAGCCTGTTTCTGCCCAAAGGGGGCTATGGCCCTGTCGTTACCGAATCAAACGACGCACAGTTCATCAAACGCATCGTTGGCATGACCGATGGCATCGCACTCATGCCGGTCTACGCCCTATCCGACGACAGCGAGCGCAAGAAGTTTGTTCTGCTACCCTGCGAAGCCGCAGCAGCCAGTGTGGATGTCGGCATCGTTCACCGGCGCAATGTGCAGATGAATGTCATCGAACTGTTCAAAGCCTTGTGCCTTGACATGCGCGGCCCCGCCATGGCGCACTTTACCCGGGAAAATGCCGGTCAACGGGTCGCCTTCCGACGACAGCCATAAACGTCGACGCACAACCTCGCCCTCTTCCTTGACGACCGCAACGGCCTCGCAATATGGCTTACTATTGACCATTTAACCCTGTTTGTCCAAGACAAAATGAGTCAACCCAAACACATCGCCATCATTGGCGCCGGCATTGCCGGTGCAGCATGCGCCGCTGCGCTGACACACGCGGGCCACACCGTCAGCCTGTTCGAGAAAAGCCGTGGTGCCGGTGGCCGCATGAGCACCCGGCGCGGCGACGGCTGGCAGTGTGACCATGGTGCCCAGTATTTCCGGGCGCGTGACTCGCTATTTCAAGCCGAAGTTGCTCAATGGGAACACGCCGGTGTCGTCGCGGCGTGGGAAGGCCGGATTGTGATGCACGGCGCCACCACCGAACCCAGCCCCGACGCTCATTTGAAACGCTATGTCGGCATTCCCGCCATGACCGCCCCCGCTCGCTACGCAGCACGCCTGGCGAATCTGCTGACCAGTCACACCATTGACCGCATGGTTCGCAGCGACTCCGGCTGGCAACTGAGCTGCGCCGAAACCGGTATCTTGCCCACACGCTTCGATGACGTCATTGTTGCCACACCCGCTCCGCAGGCCGCCCCTTACTGGCCCCGATTGCTGCCGATCTGGCTGCGCTGGCGCGCCAAACCGAAATGCTGCCCTGCTGGGCCTTGATGCTGCGCTACGACGCCCCCTCGACTTGCCGTTTGACGGCGCCTTCATCTGCGAAGGCGCCTTGGGATGGGTGGCCCGCGACAACAGCAAGCCCGGGCGAACAGGCCCTGAAACCTGGCTGGTCCATGCCAATGCCCGCTGGAGCGAAGACCATATCGAGAGCACAGCGGAAGACGTCATCGCCGAACTTCAAGCCGCCTTCATGCAGCTTGGCGCGCCGGCAGCCGCCCAGGCCTCTGCGCACCGCTGGCGCTACGCCGATGTTGCCCCGGCCTCGCTGCCCGGCTATTGCTGGAACCCCGCCTTGGGACTCGGCGCGTGTGGCGACTGGCTGCATGGTGGCAAAGTTGAAGGGGCATGGCTCAGTGGCCACAAACTGGCAAAGGCCATATTGCTTTAGTAAACGAAAAGGGGTAAAACAGGCCGTTTTCTGATAGATTGGCGGTCTGTAAAATTAAAAGAAAATCATGTACCTCGCTTCGTTTACGCAAAGCATTTTTTCAGACTTATTGTGTTCGGCCTGGGCATGATCCTGGTGGGCTCAACGACGCGTTACATCGTGATGTCCGACTTCCTGCGTGAGGACATCACCACTGTCGTGTCCCAGCAGCAAATGTCCCTGGCAAACTATGTCGCCAACGACATCGGCCACAAAATTCTCATCCGTCAGTACCGGCTGCAAGAACTCGGCAGCCAGATTACGCCTGACATCATCTATGGCTCGGCTCTTCCAGACAGCTACTTTGCAAAATCAGCCCCTTCGAGGCCCTGTTCTCGGCAGGGGTGCTGCTCACCAGCGCCGAAGGCCGCATCATCAACAACATGACGTCCTTCGACTGGAAAGGGTCCTCCTTCGACCTGCTCCCCGAAGCCGCTCGCACTACCCCGGCCAACAACACCATTTATATTGGCAAACCTCTGATCATCCCCGGCCAGATCAGCCCGGTCCTGCCAATGACACTGGTGCTGACCGATCTGGATGGCAAGCCCTGGGCCTTCCTTACCGGTTTCACCCTGCTTTACAGCCCCGATTTTCTGGGCAACCTGCTGCAGGCCCGACTGGGGCTTACCGGCAGCGGTTTTCTGTTGATTTCGCCCGAAGACCGAATTTTTATTGCGGCATCGAACCGACAGAAAGTGCTATCCCCTACGCCCCAGGATGGCATCAACCTGCTGCATGACAAGGCCATGCAAGGTTATCGCGGCACAGGAATTACAGTGAATGCGCAGGGTATCGAAGAAATTTCCGCAATCGTATCCGTTCCGTATACAAACTGGTTTCTGGTATCGGCCATTGCAACCTCCGAAGCCCTCGGTACCGTCGACCGGCTGCGCAGCTTCCTGCTACACAACACGGTCATCACCATCACTTTGCTCATCGTAGTCATGGCGATCGTTGTGCCGCTATCGCTGCGGCCACTGACCAAGGCAAAACGGCAAGCCGACCGAATGTCACGCGGCCTGGTTCCGCTTGAACCCTGCCTGGCGCCGGCAAAGGCGAAGTCGGCGTGCTGATCAGCGCCTTCAACCGGCTGCTGGACAAGCTGAAAGAACAGCAAGCCGAACTGTCCCGGGCGGCCCACCACGATTCTCTGACGGGTCTGCCCAATCGCCGCTTGCTGGCCGACCGGATCAAAACCGCCCTGGCAACCGCCAGGCGCCAGAATACCCGCATCGCCCTGCTGTTCATGGATCTGGATGAATTCAAGCCAATCAATGACACGCTTGGCCACGAAGCTGGTGACAAAGTCCTTCAACTGGTCGCCCGCCGCCTTCAGGCAAGCGTCCGGGAAACCGACTCGGTCGCCCGCCTGGGTGGTGACGAATTCGTAATCCTGATGACCAATCTGGGTGACGATGCACTGACGGTTACCGAACTTCTTGCCGAAAAAATCATGACGGCCATCAAGGCCCCCTTCGACCTGGACGGCAGCCCCTACCAGATCGGCACGTCAATCGGCGCGGCCGTGGGCGACGGCAACCAGACTGAAGCCAGCCTGATGCGCCTGGCCGACAACCTGATGTACGAAGCCAAAGCAGCCGGACGCGGACGGTATGTGGTCCAGCGTGCGGGGTAACCCGAAACGCCAACCCTGAAGCCCTGCATCAGGTCGCCGACGCAACCCAGGCACTGCGAAACGTGCCGCCCTGCGACTTCAAGTAGAATGCGACAACCCGCAAGCTAACGGCTTGCGGGATATTTCTTTCCCTCGCAAATCAGGACAACATCATGCCGCTCGTACACCATATGCCCATTGAAATCGGTTTCAAACACTGCGACCCTGCGGGCATTGTCTTTTACCCACGTTATACCGAAATGCTGCACGATACGGTTGAAAGCTGGTTCAACCATGGGTTGAAAATCGGTTTCAACAACCTGCATATGAACCGTAACCTTGGCATTCCGATGGCCAACCTGCAGGTTGATTTCCGCATCCCCAGCAAACTGGGCGACCAGCTGACCAGCAAACTGTCGGTCAAACGCCTGGGTCGCAGCTCGATGCAGATGCAGGTACACATTTGCGGCCCCGACGACGCTGTACGCGTTGAGGGCCGTCTGACGGTTGTCTTTGCCGACCTTGAAAAAATCTGCTCAGTCAGCATCCCGGAGGATATTCGGGCATTGATTGAACCCTACCTGGACGCGGAAGAAGCCTGAACGCATTCAGCCCGGCGGACGCTGCATGATCAACCCGGCAGCCGAACCGTTACTTCGATTTCAATCAGCAAACCGGGCACGGCCAGGCCCGTCACGCCCAGAATGGTCTGGGCCGGGTGGTCTGTGCTGCCCTGCACTTCTTCGATCGCGGCTGTAATCACTTCGTATTGCGTCGGGTGCAGGGTATAAATGGTGCGTCGTACAACATCTTCCCAACCCGCACCCACCGCTTTCAGCGCAGTTTCCACATTGCGCATCGCCGCACGGGTCTGGGCGCCCAGGTCGTCACCGCCAACCAGTGAAAAATCAGGGGCAAGCGCAACCTGGCCGGCAATGTAGGCCACGCGACCGGGCTCGGCGACCGTGATGTGACTGAAGCCGGGTGCCGGATGAAGTTCGGGGGATTGATCAATTGACGTGCCACAGTAATCTCCGTTGATAGTAGCGGGCGTTCGCCCTGAACCCGCACTATCCCCAGACAAGACGACGACGTCAATAACGGACAACCCCAATAGCCAAGCGCCCCTTCGACCAAACACACACCGTCGCAGGGGCCTTGCGCAACCTGACCGGCCAATGCAGGCCAGGCGCACGGGTCAGGCAACTGTCAGTGCCCTTTTCCGGACAAGCGGTCCATGCCGGCATAAAACAAGCCGGAAAACAGGAAGGTGACGTGAATCCCGACCATCCAGGCCAGATGGCGATCAGACAGGTTATCGACATTCATGAACGCCTTAAGCAGTTCAATGCCGGAGATCGCGACGATTGAACCAATCAGCTTCAACTTCAGGTCAGAGAACCCGATATGACCCATCCATTCCGGACGATCCTGATGATTATGCAGATCGTCCATTTTGGACACAAAGTTCTCGTACCCGCTGAACATGATGATGATCAGCAGGTTCATGATCAGGGCGATATCCACCAGCGACAACACGCCAATGATCAGTTGCCCGCCCGTCGCCGTCATGATGTCGGCAAACAGCACCCAGATTTCCTTGGCAAACTTGACCAGCAAGACAACCAGTGCAAGCGCCAGCCCCAGATACACCGGGCCCATGACCAGCGACTGGTAAACAACACATGTTCAAACGATTTTTCGAGGCGTTTCATACAGAGCGTCTTTAATAAAGGAGCGACATTTTATCGCCTACTCAACCGTCACACTTTTAGCCAGATTACGCGGTTTATCCACATCGGTGCCGCGTGCGCAGGCCGTATGATAGGCCAGCAATTGCAACGGCACCGTATGCAAGATCGGCGACAGCTTGCCATAATTCTCGGGCATGCGAATCACATGCATGCCGGGTGCCGCCACAATTTTTGTATCGGCATCGGCGAACACATACAGTTCGCCACCGCGCGCGCGCACCTCTTGCATGTTCGACTTCAGTTTTTCAAGCAGTTCGTCGCGCGGCGCAATCGTAACCACCGGGATCTGGTCGGTGACCAGCGCCAGCGGGCCATGCTTCAATTCGCCAGCCGGATACGCCTCGGCATGGATATAACTGATCTCTTTAAGCTTCAAGGCCCCTTCAAGGGCAATCGGGTAATGCATGCCGCGCCCCAGGAACAGCGCATTCTCTTTGCTGGCAAAGCGGTCGGCCCACGCCATGATTTGAGGCTCAAGCGCCAACACGGCAGAAATCGCCACCGGCAGGTGACGCAACGCCTTCAGGTAGCCGGCTTCTTGTTCATCGGTCAGTCGCCCCTTGACCTGGGCCAATGCCAGTGTCAACAGGAACAACCCCGTCAACTGCGTTGTAAACGCCTTGGTTGACGCTACACCAATTTCAACCCCGGCACGGGTGATATACGCCAGCTTGCATTCTCGCACCATGGCGCTGGTCGCCACATTGCAGATCGTCAGTGTATTCGTCATGCCCAGGTGACGGGCATGCTTCAGCGCAGCCAGCGTGTCGGCCGTTTCACCCGACTGCGAAATGGTCACCACCAGCGTACGCGCATTCGGCACGCTGTCGCGGTAACGATATTCACTGGCAATTTCAACGTTGACCGGTATTTTGGCGATAGATTCGATCCAGTAGCGTGCGGTCACACCGGCGTAATAGCTGGTACCGCAAGCCAGGATCAATACATTGTCAATGTCATTGAACACCTTGTACGCCCCGTCACCGAACAGTTCGGGCGTAATGCTCTGGATGTCCTGCAGCGTATCGCCAACGGCGCGCGGCTGCTCGAAAATTTCCTTCTGCATGTAGTGACGATACGGGCCCAGTTCGGCCGCCCCGGTATGAATGTGCACCGTATGCACAGCCCGCTCTACCGGCTGACCTTGCCCATCGACAATCCATACCCGCGACAACTGCAGGTCTACGACGTCACCGTCTTCAAGGTAAACGATCTGATCCGTCGTACCGGCCAACGCCAACGCGTCTGAGGCCAGGAAATTTTCATTCTGACCCAGGCCCACCACCAGCGGCGAGCCTTGCCGGGCACCGACAACGCGGTGCGGCTCGTCGTGGCAGAACACCGCAATCGCGTAGGCCCCCGCCAGACGCCGTGTTGCCTGCTGAACGGCCTCGAACAGATCGGCGGTATACAAGTGGTCGACCAGGTGCGCGATGACCTCGGTATCGGTCTGGCTTTCAAACACATAACCCACCGCCTCAAGCTCGGCACGCAGTTCGTCGTGGTTTTCGATAATGCCGTTATGCACCAGCGCAATACGGGCCGTACCGCGGCTTTGCCCCGAAAAATGGGGGTGCGCGTTATGTGTGGCCGGTGCGCCATGGGTCGCCCAGCGGGTATGCGCAATACCCGTGAACCCCCCAAGGTGGCCCTCCTGGATTTCACGCTCAAGTTCAGCCACCCGTTGCGTGCTGCGCGCCCGGCGCAGCTGGCCATCGGCGTGAACCGCCACACCACACGAATCGTAGCCCCGGTACTCAAGCCGCTTCAAACCTTCGAGCAGGACAGGGGTGACATCACGTTGCGCAACAGCGCCGACAATACCGCACATAACTGGAACTCCTTGATGAGATAACGTATTGTGCGCAATAGTCAAAGAAATTAAATTTCTTATTTAATACGTTGGTGAAATATAATTTCTTTGACTGCAATCTATGAAATAATATTTCACCCCTGCCTTTGCATATGACACACACTCAAGCACACGCGGGCGACCTGCGGCCCCACAAACGCAACTCAACCCTGCTACCAGAAATGCTCTTCGGGGCGTCAACGCGAGCCTCTGAATGACAACGCCCCCGACACCCGCAACACACCTGCACACATCGGGAACGCCAGTACGGCCAACCGCCTCTGCGACAGCGCTCGACGGCCTTGACCGACGCATTCTGGAGGTTTTACAGCGCGATGCCAGCCTGACCAACCAGGAACTGGCCCAACAGGTACATACCTCGCCCCCACCTGCCTGCGCCGTGTCCGGCGGCTGATCCAAACCGGCATCATCGAAAAACAGGTCGCCATCGTTAACCCCGAACGGCTGGGCAACAGCCTGACCGCCATCTGCGAAATCACACTCGACGTACAAACGGCCGAAAACTTCGCCATCTTCGAAGCACACATGATGCAAGACGAAGCCATCGTGCAGTGCTACCGGGTGTCGCCGGGCCCTGATTTCATTGTCGTAGCCAACGTTCCGGATATGCCGGCCTACCACGCGCTGGCCCACCGGGTGTTCACCTCGCAACGCAATGTTCGCAATGTACGCACATTCTTTTCAACGCATCGGGCCAAGTTCGACACACGTGTGCAGATCCTGCCGCCGGCGTAGCCCCACCGCTAACGACCTGGCCTTGGCAACAGGTACAACACCCCGGTACGAATCAACACGACTCAGCCCGCACCGGAAACCAGCCGTTCATAAATCGACACGTAGCGCTGCCCCATCATGGCAACGCCGTGCTCGGCCATGACATACGCATGCGCTTTCTCGGTCACGGCCTGACGCAGCCCGGCATCATCGAGTAAACGACCAACCCCTGCCGCCATGGCACGGTAATCGGCAATATCGCAAAGTATCCCGCGCTCATCGGCCAGCACTTCGGCCAGACCGCCGGCCCGGGTGGCCACCACCGGCACGCGTTGATAAAACGCATCCAGCACACTGCTGCCCAGCGCCTCATGAACCGAAGACAAGGCAAACACATCGAATGCAGAATAAAGTGATTCGATACCCGGCTCAAAACCCGCGAAAACGTAGTGTGACCCCAGATTCAACTCGGTAACCAGCTGGCGGGCGGCAAACGACACATCGCCATCGGCCCCAAAATGAAGAAACAAGACATCGGGATGGGTTTTACGTAAATGATGGGCAGCACGGATCAGTGTCAGAGGGTCTTTTTCACGCGTCAACGCCGCCGCCGTACCGATCACGCGGCGCTGCTGCAGACCATACTGCTGAATCAGTGCATCGATGCGCGCACGATCGGGTTCGACCGGAACGGCCGCACTGCGAATGATGGACACGGACAGACCAAGGCGCCGGGGCTCTGCAGCAGCCGCTTCGCTGATCGCCACAAAACCATCGACACGACGCCATTTCCAGAGTGTTTTGGTAGTTTTTGAAGCGGTTAGCGGAAAAGCAGTGCGACGAGTAAAAACGACCGGGCGACCTAGAGCCGGCTTGAGCGCGGCCAGCCAGGTCAGGGTATTGGCCGTTTGCGCATGCAGAATATCGAAACGACGCCCCCGCACCAGCAAAAACGCCACCAGGCCCGCCACACTGGCTACCTCATGTACGACAAACCCGGCCTGACGGGCAGCCAAAGCCAGGGGCTGACCTCGGCGCGCCAACAACTGCGCATCATGCCCCTGGAGCCGGAACTGCTCCAGACAAAACAGTGTCTGACGCTCACCACCCCGCCAACCCCGCTCAAAATTAAGCAGCAAAATGCGCATGAATCAACCTGTTTCAATACCGCAGATGCGGCAAAAAGCGGAGCAGTGCTAGGCGTCGAGACCTGCCGACGGATCAAAGTGACGCACGATATTGATGACGAGCGCTGATAGCGCCAGTGTGATACCGACACCGATCGCAACCGAAGCCCCATACGGCCCGCCAGCCTGAAACGCCACCGCCGCCAATGCCGTACCAACGCTTTGGCCGAACACCCGCGTGGTGGCCTGCAACCCGCCGGCCGCAGCGCTGCGATGGCGCGGCGCACCCGCCAGCATCGCCCGATTGTTGGGCGACTGGAAAAACCAAAACCAAGCCCACCCACCAGCATGGGCATCCAGGTCGACACCAGCGAGGCCCCTTCAGGCATCAGCAGGATCCAGATCAGCCCACCGGCAGAAAATGTGGCGCCAATACCGCACAGCACGGCCACCGGATAACGGTCAGACAAATAACCGGACACCGGCGCCATGATGGCCGAACCGATAGCCCACCCCCATCAGGATACCGATTTCGGCATAGCCATAGCCCAACACACTGATCAGGTAAAACGGAAACGCCACGAACGCCGTGGTTTGACCGGCAAACACAGCGGCAGAAGCCCCCACGGCATATGCCACCGGCTTGACCCGTAACAAATCAAGCGGAACCACCGGGGCATCCTGCACATGCGAGCGCTGGTACAGCAGCACCCCGGCGATGGCAGCGACCAGCAAGGCAACCAGAGCCCACGATGTCGCACTGAGCAACAGGTCGAGGCCGATCACAAACAACCCCAGCGCCAGCGCACTCAGCCCGCACGCCAGCCAATCGAAGGGCCGCGATACCCGCGGCACATCGGGCAGGAACCTGACCCCGAAATACGTCGCAATACACGCCGGGATATAAAGGAAAAACATCCACTGCCAGGACAGCCACTCGATAATGAACGCACCCAGCGTCGGCCCCAACACAGCCATCACCGACACAATCAGCGAGTTGAGGCTGATACCGAACCCCAACTGCGAGGCCGGGTAAATGTTGCGCACCATGCCGCCAAACATGCACATCAGCATTGACGTACCCACGGCCTGAATCGTGCGGGCCACCATGAGCATGGTGAACGAATTGGACAACGCAACAGCCACGGCCCAGAACATGAACAGACTGATGCCGACCACAAACATGCGTCGGAAACCGACACGCTCGGCCAGTGCCGACAACGGCAACAAGGTGACAAGCATGGTCACGTTGTAGGCGATCATGACCCAAACCACCTTGCGCGGTTCGATGCCCAGATCGGCGGCAATCGCCGGAAGAGCCACATTCGCCATGGTGACATCCAGCGCGGAAATCGCCAGACTGACCATCAACGTGACAATAGCCCAAAGCGGCGCGGCATCGGCAGCCCGTCGGGCGCCGATGCCGCTGCGTGAGCAGGAGATTCGATGACAGTCACAACGCTGACCCTGGCCTCATGACTTTTTGACCGGACGCTGCCAACCGGGAACCGTTTGCTGACGTGTGCGCGACAGCGTCAACTGCCCTGCCGGAGCATCTTTGGTGAGGGTTGTGCCAGCCCCCAGCGTGGCCCCCTTGCCAACCCGGACTGGCGCAACCAGCTGGGTGTCCGAACCAATGAAGACGTCATCTTCAATGACCGTCTGAAACTTGTTGACGCCATCGTAGTTACACGTAATGGTACCCGCACCGATATTGACACGCTCACCGACATGGGCATCACCAATGTAGGCCAGGTGGTTGGCTTTGGACCCTTTACCCAACTGACTATTCTTGATTTCGACAAAATTCCCGACATGCGCCGTATCACCGATGTCGGCACCCGGACGCAGACGCGCATAAGGCCCGATGCGGGCGCTCTGGCCGATACGGGCGTTATCAAGGTGACTGAAGGCATCAATGAACGTGCCGGCGCCAACATGGGAATGGCGTATGACGCAATGCGGGCCGACACGTACCCCGTCTTCGAGCACAACGTGGCCTTCGAACACACAGCCCACGTCAATGAAAACATCGCGGCCGCATTGCAATGTACCGCGCAAATCGAAACGCCCGGGGTCTGCCAAAGTAACGCCGTCGTCCAGCAGACGACGCGCCTGTTCGGCCTGCCAAAGGCGTTCAAGCTGGGCCTGCTGCGCGCGACTGTTGACCCCGAGGGTTTCCCAGGACGCGGACGGATGCGCCGCCCCCACCGAGATGCCTTCAGCAACCGCCATGCCGATGATATCGGTAAGGTAGTACTCGCCCTGCGCGTTATCATTACGCAACTGCGACAACCAGTGCTTGAGCCGGGCCGTCGGCGCTGCCAGAATGCCCGTATTGACTTCGTTAAGGGTCAGTTCTTCGGCAGTGGCATCTTTATGCTCGACGATACGCTGCACCTGCCCGCTGCCATTGCGGACAATCCGGCCATAGCCCGTCGGGTCTGACAGCTTCTCGGTAAGGATAGCCACCCCGCCCCCGCATGCGTCCAGCAAGTTGCGCAAGGTATTGGACTGCACCAGAGGCACATCGCCGTACAGCACCAGGGTAACGCTTTGCGGGTCGTCATCCAGCACCGGTACGGCTTGCATAACCGCATGCCCGGTTCCTTGCTGTGGGCTTTGCAGTACAAAATCAAGACCGGCCTCGTGTGCAAATGCCGCTTTCACGGCATCGGCACCATGCCCGACAACAACCACAATACGCGACGGCTCAAGCATGCGGGCGTTTTCAATGACATGCGCCAGCATCGATTTGCCGGCAACGGCGTGCAGCACCTTGGGCAAGCTGGACTGCATACGCTTGCCCAAACCTGCCGCCAAAATAACGATATTCAACATGAAACGGGGATTAACCTAAAGGGTGTAAGAAAGTGGATCAGGAGGCCGATTTCGGCGCAGTCGGCCGCTTTCGAGGAGCGCGGGACGTTGTCGTCGACTTAACCGCCGCACGGGAAGCACCAGGCTCAGCCGCCTGCGTCTTTTTGAGGCGCGCGCCGGCTTGGCCTGAGCGGCCAGACCCGACACCGCCTGCCCCAGCCCCGACGACATACTCGAAACCGTGGCAGCGGCCCCTTGGATGCGGTTGTGGCCGCGTTCCCTGCCGAGGCCACAACACTTTCAGCATTCTTCAGGCCTGCGGCTGTCGCCGTGGCCAGGCTGTCGAACTGCTGCTGCAGCATGCCCCACCAGGCATCCGCCGAGCCGACCCCGGGCAGGACCGATGACACCGAGGCCGTCCCAGACTCGGGCGCAGCAGAGGAAAACGTGGATGACGATGCCGAAAATGATGAAGACGACGTACCGCCAGACCGGGGCGAAGGCGCATCGGACGCATGCTTGATCTTGGCCTGACCTGACGGCTTGAGCCCAAGCGCAACCTCAAGTGCCGAAGGGGCGTCGGCACCGCCTTCGGCGGCCGGGGACACGAACGACTTCAGGGTGGCGATTGTGGCACGCTGGACTTCCATGCCCTGGATGGTGCTGCTGAGCATCGACAAGTTCATGCGCAACCAGTTCTCGACAGTGCGCAGTTCGTTGATGCGGCGGTCAAGTTCTTCGAGGCTCATGGGGGGCGACCATGGCCGTGCCGCCAAGCGCACCCGCGCCGGCACCGGCACCGGCCAGGTTCTGCCAGGCATGACGCATCATTTCCATGCTGGCCAGCATGGGGTTCTGCGTAGCGTCACCCATTTGAGCAAAACCCGGTAACGCAAAAGGATTGGTAGTCGAGCTTGTCATGATGCCTCCTTGGCCAAACGCGCCGCCGGCGCAGATGAGTTCATTTTAAGCGCATCAGACAGTCAAGCACCACCAATTCGGCTTCAAGGGTAAAGTCGTCTGCCAGCACCCGGTCCCAAACCTCGTCAATGTCAAGCGTCAGAATCTCGCTGACCTCACCATCCTGATTGACCGGACATACCGATGCGTCAAGCACACACTCGCTGACCAGGGCATCCTCAACCTGATAACCTTCCGGCAATCGCCGGTGCATCCGGGTAATGACCCGGACGGGGGTACGCGTGACCAGCATTTCGGGCAACAACCCGGCCTCTTCATGACTTTCGCGCAAAAGCGAAGTATCCAGCGTCTCGCCTGCCGCAGACAACCCGCCAACCAGCGTATCCAGCCTGTCGGGGTCGGTCGTTTTGGTCGCTGCCCGGCGCGCCACATACAAACGGCCGTCCGGGGTCCAGGCATTTAAATGAACCGCACGCGTCAATAGCCCCAGGGCCGCAAGGCCGCACGCTCGATAACACCCAGCACCTGCCCTTCGCCGACAACATCCAGCAACTCGTCGCGCCAGCCGCGCAAACACCCTGCTGCCTTCAGGGTTTCAGCCATCGTCTGCAACACCGCATCAAGCGTCAGACCGCGCCCATGATGCGACTGGACATGCACCGCTTCGGGGGTCACCTGAACGCCGGGCAAGCCTGCAACGGCCTGCGTGGCACGCGCGGTGATCCAGCCGCTGACCCTGCCGGCAACAGTGAGTGGACGCGCCCCGACGGGAGGCAGCTGCTGGATGCGCGGCAACAGTTCACGATAACGGGTCGACACGGCCGCTGAAAGAGACGATGGCAAGGTAATGTTCATGCCGCGATTGTAGTGGAAGCACGGCCATTTACCCCACGACCTGCGCATGTTCGCTATAATTCTGCGGTTTAAAAGCAATTCAATGGGGCAAGTGTTTTCATAGGCCGTAGTACTACGCGCTTGCCATCTGATAATTGTGCGTTCGCCGCAGGCCTCTTGATTACGGCCTATTAATTAAAACTGCCAACGGGCGAAGGCACACCGTATTTCGAGGTCAGCATGAAGAAGTTGAGAGGGGTACTGGGCGCTGGCGCTTTGCTTTCCGCAAGCATGGCAAGTGCACAGGTTGCAGATATGCCGGGGGGCCCAAGGTTAACCAGCTTAACCTCACCACCGGTGTCACACAGATCGCCAACGATATTGCCTGGCTGCACTGGATGATGATCATCATCTGTCTGGTCATTTTCGTGGGTGTTTTCGGGGTCATGTTCTACTCCGTGATCATGCACCGCAAAGCACGCGGCGCTGTCCCGGCCAAGTTCCACGAGCACGTTGGCGTCGAAATCGCCTGGACCATCATTCCTTTCCTGATCGTCATTGGCATGGCGCTGCCCGCCACACGTACCGTGGTTGCCATGAAAGACACTTCAAGCGCCGACCTCACCGTCAAGGTCACCGGTTACCAGTGGAAATGGGGCTACGAGTACGTTGATGGCCCGGCTGCCGGCGTCGAATTCATGTCCAACCTGACGACCCCCATGTCGCAGCGCCTCGGCCTCGAGCCACCCGGTGAGTTCTACCTCATGGAAGTGGATAACCCGCTGGTCGTGCCGGTGGGCAAGAAAGTCCGCATCGTCCTTACGGCCGGTGACGTGATTCACTCCTGGATGGTGCCCGAGCTCGGCGTGAAACAAGACGCAATCCCCGGCTTCCTGCGCGACACCTGGTTCCGCGCCGAGAAAATCGGCACTTACCGCGGCCAATGCGCCGAATTGTGCGGTAAAGACCACGCGTACATGCCCATCGTTGTCAACGTCGTTTCGCAAGAAGACTACGACAAGTGGGCTGCCGAGCAGCAGAAAGCCTTGGCCAGTGCCGCTGACGACCCCACCAAAGAGTGGACCAAAGAAGAACTGGTCACCCGTGGTGAAAAAGTTTACGCATCGGCCTGCGTTGCCTGCCACCAGGCCAGCGGCAAGGGTAATCCGCCCGCCTTCCCGGCACTCGACGGCAGCGCTGTCGTCATGGGCCCAGCCAAAAACCAGATTCTCACGCTGCTGAATGGCGTTAACGGCACGGCCATGGCCGCCTTCCGCGACCAGTTCAATGATGTTGAAATCGCTGCTGTCAGCACCTACATCCGCAACGCCTGGGGCAATGCGGGCAAAGGTCAGGAACCCGTCGTACAACCTGCCGCTGTTTCGGCATTACGCTAACCCTTGTTGGCACCTGTAATTCAATTCACAAGTTTTTCTGCCGGGGCGGCTTGCCTGCCCCGGGAAAAGTAGGAAGGAGTCCACCATGAGCAGTGTTACTGCCGATCACGTCCACGGGCACGATGATCACGCCCACCATGGCGTACCTACCGGCTGGCGCCGGTGGCTGTTCGCTACCAACCACAAAGATATCGGGACGATGTACCTCATCTTCTCGTTCATCATGCTGCTTGAAGGCGGCACGCTGGCCTTGTTGCTGCGTACCGAGCTCTTCTCGCCCGGTCTGCAATTCTTCCAGCCCGAATTGTTCAACCAGTTCACGACACTGCACGGCATCATCATGGTGTTCGGCGCGGTCATGCCCGCGTTTGTAGGCTTCGCCAACTGGATGATCCCCTGCAAATCGGCGCATCCGATATGGCCTTTGCACGCATGAACAACTTCAGCTTCTGGCTGTTGCCCGTCGGTGCCATTCTGTTCACCGCATCGTTCTTCGTACCCGGTGGCGCCATGGCCGCAGGCTGGACCATGTACGCACCGCTCACCCTGCAAATGGGCATGGGCATGGACCTGGCCATTTTCGGCGTTCACATCCTGGGTGCCTCATCCATCATGGGTGCGATCAACATCGTGGTGACCATCCTGAACATGCGCGCACCTGGCATGACCCTGATGAAAATGCCGCTGTTCTGCTGGACATGGCTCATCACGGCTTACCTGCTTATTGCCGTGATGCCTGTTCTGGCCGCAGCAGTCACCATGCTGCTCACCGACCGTCACTTCGGCACCGCGTTCTTCAACGCCGCCGCCGGTGGTGACCCCGTTCTTTACCAGCACGTATTCTGGTTCTTCGGCCACCCCGAGGTGTACATCATGATTCTGCCGGCATTTGGTATTGTGTCGGCCATCATTCCGGCGTTCTCGCGCAAGAAACTGTTCGGCTATGCCTCCATGGTGTACGCAACAGCCGCCATCGCGATCCTGTCGTTCCTGGTTTGGGCGCACCACATGTACACCACCGGCATGCCCGTTACCGGCCAGCTGTACTTCATGTATGCCACCATGCTCATTTCGGTACCTACCGGCGTGAAGATCTTCAACTGGGTGGCCACCATGTGGCGCGGCTCCATGACGTTCGAAACCCCCATGCTGTTCTCGATCGGGTTCCTGTTCGTGTTCACCATCGGTGGCTTCACCGGCCTGATCCTCTCAATGGCCCCCATCGACATCGCCGTGCATGACACGTACTACGTTGTGGCTCACTTCCACTACGTGCTGGTTGCCGGTTCGTTGTTTGCCCTGTTTGGCGGCGCCTACTACTGGCTGCCCAAATGGACAGGCCGCATGTACGACGAGCGTCTGGGCAAATGGCACTTCTGGATGACCATGATCTCGTTCAACGTCACCTTCTTCCCGATGCACTTCACTGGGTCTGGCCGGCATGCCGCGTCGTTATGCCGACTACGCCGCACAGTTCACCGACTTCCACCAGATCGCCACCATCGGTGCCTTCTGGTTCGGCCTGTCGCAGCTGATCTTTGTTTACGTTGTGCTCAAGGCCTACTCGGGTCGTGGTGAAATCGCATCAGCCAAGCCATGGGAAGGCGCTGAAGGCCTTGAATGGACAGTGCCATCTCCCGCACCGTTCCACACCTTCGAAACACCGCCCGTCGTCAAATAAGGCCACGCACACAAATGACACCAGAACAACGTCGCCGCAACCGCATCACCGGGTTGATCCTCGCCGCCATCGTCTTTGCGATCATGGGTTGGGTCATTTACCGCGGCGGCATTGGTGGTTAATTTTTGTACCAGGTTACTCATGAGCAAAGACATCCGAGAACTTTCGCAACGCAAACTGAATTTTTTCCAGACACTCAAGGCTGTACTTTGGGGGTTCTTTGGCGTGCGAAAGGGCAAGGGTTACAGCGAAGATATCGCCAAACTCAACCCCGTCCACCTCATTGTCGCCGCCGTCATTGGCACGATACTGTTTGTGGTCGGGCTGGTCCTGGTGGCACAATGGTTCGTCGCCCAAGCGGTTTGAACCGGTTTGTAAAAATTCAATAACTAGGAGAACACCATGAGTGCAAGTCACTCGGTTACCGACGGTAAGGCACCTTACTACTACGTGCCCGCCGATTCCGCACACCCGGTGCGGGCCAGCGTCGCGCTGCTGATCGTCCTGATTGGCGCTGCACTTTGGGTCAACAGCATTTCGTTCGCCCCCTATATGGTCGGCGCCGGTCTGCTGATGCTGTTTGTCGTCTTGTGGGGCTGGTTTGGCGATGCCATCCGCGAATCCGAAGCCGGCCTCAACAGCCAGCGCGTCGACCACTCGTACCGCTGGAGCATGGCCTGGTTCATCTTCTCCGAAGTCATGTTCTTTGCAGCATTCTTCGGGTCGCTGTGGTACGTGCGTGAAATCACTACGCCCTGGCTGGCCAGCATCGACCACCAGAACATGTTGTGGCCCAACTTCACTGCAGCATGGCCCAACTTCGGCCCTGCCGGCATCGTTGAAGAGTTCCAGACTGTCGGCCCGTTCTGGCTGCCCACAATCAATACGGCACTGCTGCTGACATCCGGCCTGACCCTGACCATTGCCCACCACGCACTGCGCGCGGGTCAGCGTGGTAAAACAGCATTCTGGCTGGCCTCTACAGTCATTCTGGGCTTCATCTTCGTGGCCTGCCAGGCCTACGAATACATCCACGCCTACAACGACCTGAACCTGAAATTCAATTCAGGGGCTTATGGTTCGTTGTTCTACTTGCTCACTGGCTTCCACGGCTTCCACGTCATTCTGGGCGCCACCATGTTGCTGGTCATCTTCTTCCGTGTCATGAAAGGCCACTTCACCGCCGACAACCACTTCGGTTTCGAAGGGGCGGCCTGGTACTGGCACTTTGTTGACGTCGTGTGGCTGGGTCTGTACCTGTTCATCTACTGGTTCTAACCGGCGTATCGGCTACAACTGGCCCGGCGTTAACGCCGGGCTGATTAAAACGGCAAACTGCATAAACAGTTTGCCGTTTTTTTATATCCGTTCCCGCTGCATCCGTTTGTCGTTGTTCGAAACCGGTAACACAGACCCTGCGGGCGCAGGCATCTGCCGACAGGGCCCACCCAGGCCCGCACGACCCTATTGTCTCAGGCCGATTCCAGTACTTTGAATCCAGCCCATGTAATTGGCGAACAACAAGAACAGAAACAGGGCAATCGACAAGCCGATACGGATCGTCAAGGCATTGACCGTGCGATTACTGCCACCCTTGTCGCGCATGAGGTACACAAATGCCGACGCCAGACTGGCCAGAATGCCCAGAAACACCAGAATCACAATGAAGCGCATGCGGCCCTCTCTGAAGAAACTATAATTATCGCAGACATGGCCAACGCTTCTTTTTCATTTCGTATCCTTGCTGCGTTTATCCTCCTGGCGGTGGTGGCGGTGGTTTGCGCCTCGCTTGGCCGGTGGCAGCTGGGGCGCGCCGCCGAGCGCGAAGCCATTCACGCCCGGATCATGGCCGGCCGTCAGGCCACCCCGCTAACCCTCGGCCCCGACGCATCCGCACCAGATCTGCAAGACTGGCGTGCGGCCCAGGTTACGGGCCAATGGCTGAACCGGTATACCGTGCTTCTGGCAAACCGCAACCTTGAAGGCCGCCCGGGCTATTGGGTGGCCACCCGCTGGCGCTGTCCGCATCTGCGCACTCCCGAACCCGCAACACCCCTCGGCCGACTTGTCACCCGCAACCGTCGCTGCCAGCGATCGGGCCATTCTGGTATTGCGGGGCTGGATACCCCGGCCACTGGGGGCCAACGCAACGTTGCCCCCACTGTCGGCCCCGACCGGCCTCCAGACCATCCAGGGCGAACTGCGTGAACACGTCCCTCGGCTGTTTGATCTGGGTACCCTGGGCGGCACAACAAACGCCGGCCTGCCCGCCGACCCGGCGGCCGTGCAAGCGCCGCTGGAAGTACAGAATATCGACCTTGAAAACTTTGCTGCCGTAACTGGCATAAAATTGCTGCCTGCTGTGCTGCAACAAACCTCGGCCGCCGCACTGGAAGACGGCACCCCCTGATTCAAAACTGGCCAACTCCGTCACTCGATGCGGACAAGAACCGGGGCTATGCCGTGCAGTGGTTTGCCTTTGCGGCCATTGCGGCAGGCGCATGGCTGGTTCTGGCCTGGCGCACCCTGCGGCGTCGGTCATCACGCGGCACAATTGCTTTACAAAAGGAATAACTGTGGTTAGCACTACTCCCCGTCCGCCCTCATCAGCGGTCAAGCCGCGTTCGATCAAACCTCTGATCTGGATTCTCGTCCTGTGTCTGGCTCCGGTTGTCTTCGCCCTGCTGGCCTACTATGTTCCGGCACTCGGGCTGCGCCCCGATGGCACAAAAAACTACGGCCAGCTGATTCAACCGCAGCGCCCCATCCCCGCCGCGGACAGTCTGGGGCTGACAACCCTTGATGGCCAACCGTTCGACCTGGCCAGCCTGAAAGGTAAATGGCTGCTGATGACTGCCGACCAGGCGGCATGCCCTGAATCGTGTGTTGAAAAGCTGTTCATCCTGCGTAACTCGCACGCAGCACAAGGCAAGAACGTCGAGCGGGTGGCCCGCGTCTGGTTCATCACCGATGACGCTGAAGTCCCCCAGGTCGTTCAGGATGCGTATATTGGCACGGTCATGCTGCGGGCTGACCCTGAAAAACTCGCCAGCTACCTGACCTCCAACACGGTAGCGCAGCCCGGTGCAAACCCGGCACAAACCCTGGCACAACCCATGTGGGTGGTGGACCCATTGGGCAATCTGATGCTGGAATTCCCGCCCGACGACGGCACTGCGCCCGAAGAGCGCGGGCCCAAAGTACGTAAAGACCTGAGCAAACTGATCTACCACTCGCGCATCGGCTGACACCATGATCGACGCTATCAAAGCCCGCTACCGCAAGCTGGTGTTTTTCACCTGGTTTCTGACGCTTGACCTGATCATGTTCGGTGCTTTTGTACGCCTGACCGACTCGGGCCTGGGCTGCCCGGACTGGCCAGGCTGCTACGGCAAGGTAACCCCCTTGGCGCCTCCGAGCACATCCGCCAGGCGGTCGAAACGATGCCCTACGGGCCGGTCAGCTTCCCGAAAGCCTGGATCGAAATGATCCACCGTTATGTCGGTGCCCTGTTAGGCCTGCTGATCATCCTCATCGTCATCATGGCATGGCGGCACCGTAAAACACTCGGGCATACGCCGCGCCTGGCAATTGTTACCCTGATCGCCGTTTGTGTTCAAGGTGCCTTCGGCGCCTGGACGGTAACCCTGAAACTGATGCCCATCATCGTCACCATCCACTTGCTGGGCGGCATGACACTGCTGGCCCTGATGACCTGGCTGGCCGTTCGCGTCAAAGAACACCCGGCGCTCTCGCCGCAGGCCGCGCGCTGGTTTCCCTGGATGGCGCTGGGCTTTATTCTGGTATTTGTCCAGATCGCCCTGGGCGGCTGGGTCAGTACCAACTACGCGGCGCTTGCGTGCATGGACTTCCCGACCTGTAACGGCCAGTGGGTACCCCCATGGACTTGCACGGTGGTTTTTCATTGATTCGAGCTTTGGGCGAACTGCCGTCGGGCGAGATGATCTCGCAGCAAGCCTTGACCGCCATCCACTGGGTGCACCGCAACTTTGCCTTTGTCGTCTTTGCATACCTGGGGTTTCTTGCCCTGAAGCTGCGCAAAGAACCCGGCCTGAGCACACCGGCCAACGCCATTTTGCTGCTGTTGCTGGCCCAATTATTCACAGGCCTGACCACCATCTTTTTCGAATGGCCCTTGCTGATTGCCGTTCTGCATAACGGCGGCGCTGCGGGTCTGGTACTGTTCTCAACGACCCTGCTGGTTCGCCTGGCGGGCACGCGCCAGACTACAATAACGCCATGAACACCGCATCGCTCCAACACCCCGGCCTCTGGCGCCAATACTGGGTCCTCACCAAGCCACGCGTCACGCAACTGGCCGTCTTTTGCGCCATTATCGGCATGTTTCTGGCCACACCCGGCCTGCCCGCATGGCAGCCCGTGGTCGCAGGTACCGCAGGCATCTGGCTGCTGGCCGCAGCCGCCTTCGCAATCAACTGTCTTATCGAGCAGGAAGTTGACGCCAAAATGCAGCGCACGGCCCGCCGCGCGACGGCGCAGGGCACCATTACCAACACCCAGGTACTGGTCATGTCCGGGATACTGGGCGGTGCCGGCATGCTGGTGCTCTACCATTGGGTCAACCCGCTCACCATGTGGCTGACCTTCGCCACCTTTGTGGGCTATGCCATTATTTACACCATCATCCTGAAGCCCCTGACCCCCAGAACATCGTCATCGGAGGGCTGTCCGGGGCCATGCCGCCCGCCCTGGGCTGGGCGGCTGTGGCCAACGCGGTGCCCGCCGAGGCCTGGGTGCTGGTCCTGATCATTTTTATCTGGACGCCCCCCACTTCTGGGCGCTGGCCTTGTACCGCAACACCGACTACGCGGAATCGGGCCTGCCCATGCTGCCGATTACCCACGGGCAGCAGTTCACCCTGCTGCATATCTTCCTGTATAGCCTGGTACTGTTCGCATCCACACTCCTGCCCTTCATGATCCGCATGAGCGGGGTGCTCTATCTGGCCTGTGCCATCGTCCTCAGCGGCATGTTTGTCGGGTACGCGTGGCAGCTGTACCGCAACTACTCCGACGCGCTTTCGCGCAGACTGTTCCGCTTTTCAATTCTGTACCTGTCACTGCTGTTCCTTGCACTGCTGGTCGATCATTGGGTAATGCTGCTGTGACTTCTTTTTCACCCTCTCGTCGTGCCAGTCTGAAGCTGGCCGTTGCCTTGGGGTTAAGCACATTGCTGACCGCGTGCGGGCCCGAACCCAAGCCATCCTTTTCAGGCACCGATATTTCCGGAACCGGGCTGGGCAAAGAACTGGCCATGCTCGACCACACAGGTCAACCACGCACATTGGCCGACTACAAAGGCAAGGCGCTGGTGGTATTTTTCGGCTTTACCCATTGTCCTGACGTTTGCCCGACTGCACTGGCACAACTGGCCCAAACCCTGCAGCTTCTGGGTGATCGCGCAGGCGAAGTCCAGATCGCCATGATCAGCGTCGACCCTGAACGCGACACCCCTGAAATCATGGCCCGCTACGTCAAGGCCTTCGACAACAGCTTTGTCGGCCTGACCGGTACGCCGCAACAGCTGCAACAAACCGCAAAGTCGTTCAAAGCCTATTACGCAAAAGTCCCCGACAAGGCGAACAACAGCTACACCATGGATCACAGCGCTTCGTTTTATCTGTTCGACAAGAACGGTCAGGCACGCGTGCTGGCCAGTGGCATCTCATCGGCCCAAGACCTTGCCAAAGATATAAAATCAATACTCAATTGAGTATTTGCCACTGAAGCACCGGCAGATCGAACCCAATGTCTTCTAATCTGCCGGAATCGCCTCCTTGCCAAACCCGAACTCCTCCTGGCCCGCCAGACCTGACCTCTTGCCTGATCAAACCCCCGTTTTCCACCATCTGCCGCGTCAACGCCAGCCGCGCCCGATCCGACAGGCCCTTTGCCTCGTCGCCACCCTGACGCTCCTGATTTTTCTCTCGTTAATCGTCGCGGCAGCGGCGGCCACAACAACCGGAAGCGGAGCCAATGTCACCGGCCACTACAAGGTAAACGCCACGCCGTCGAATGCCACGGCCTCAACAAGCACGGCGGCTACGCATCAACGCCTGCAAATCGGGGTATTCAATTATCGGCCCGCCGACATCCTGCGCCCCATGTGGCAGCCCCTGGCCAGCTATCTGCAACAACACCTTCCTGATCATGACATCCACCTGCACTTTCTTGATCAAGAAGAAATGGCCGAAGCCGTAGGCAATGGGCTGCTGGACGTCGTATTCACCAACCCGGTGCATTACATCAGCCTGCGGGTTAACGGGCTACTTTCCGGTGCGATTGCCACCCAGGTCACGCTTGAACAAGGCCATGCCGTATCGCAACTGGGGGTGTCATCATCCGCCGGGCTGACCGCAATGACCTGAATCGCCTGGACGACCTTGACGGAAAATCGGTAGCCATAGCGGGCAAACAGTATCTGGGCGGGTATACCGCACAGGCGGCACTGGCTGATGCGACACGGAGTCAACCTCAAGCAGATCAATTTCATCGAACTGGGCAACCCGCACGACAAGATCATCACTGCGGTCATGCAAGGCCGGGCCGACGCAGGCTTCATCCGGTCTGGTGTACTGGAGGCCATGGTCAAAGAAGGCCGCCTGCAACCTGATGAGCTGGTCGTCATTGAACCGATCCAGTGGCCCGGCTTCCCTTTCCAGGTGACTACACCGTTGTACCCCGAATGGGCGGTTGCTGCGCTCAGCCACGTGGGTCACGACATCAGCCGTCGCATTTCAGCCGCGCTGCTGGCCCTTGAGCCCGACGACCCGGCTGCGCTTGCAGCGGGCATTTACGGGTTTACCATCCCGAAAGACTACAGTCTGGTTGAAAACGCCATGGTTGATCTGCGTGTGCCCCCGTTTGATGCCGCGCCCGTCGTAACATTCGAAGAGTTCGTACGGCAAAACCTGATCACTGCGCTGCTGATATTGGGCGGGGTATTGGCGAGCATCGCGTTTTTCCTTCGGGTCGCCTGGCTGAACCGCCGACTGAGCTTACTCAACAAAGAACTGCATAGCGTCGCTGAAGAACGCAATCAACTGATACAACGCTTCACGGAGCTGGCCAACAACGTGCCCGGAGCACTGTACCAGTATCGCCTCAGAGCCGATGGCAGCTCCCATTTCCCGTTTGCCAGTGAACGGATTCACCATGTGTACGGCTATCCGGCGTCCGTTGTTGGCAATGACGCTTCAGTCGTTTTTTCAAGCATCCACAGCAACGATCTGGATCGCTTGCGTCGCAGCATTACCGATTCGGCAAAATCCCTGGCGCAGTGGAATGCAACGTACCGCTTCAACCACCCCACCAAGGGTGAGCGCTGGATCGAAGGCAGCGCAACACCCTCGCGCCAGCCCGACGGCAGCATTACGTGGCACGGCTACATTGCCGACATTACTGAAGAGCACTTGAACCGTGAGCGCATCCAGCTCACGGCACGCGTTGTTGCGGCAAGCCACGAAGGAATCGTGATTCTTGACAGTCATCTCAACATCATCGAAGTCAACCCGGCCTTCACCCGCATTACCGGCTATGACTTTGCAACCGTGAAAGGCCGCTCGCCACGAATTCTGGCTCTGGACGACCGCGCGCCGCCATTCAGCGACAACGCGCTGCGGCTGTTGAACGAGGGTGGCATGTGGCGTGGCGAAACCCGACTGTGCAGCAAACAGGGCAAGGCCATACCGGTCATGCTATCGATGGCTCCGGTCGCCAACGCCGACCAGGACTTCACGCATTTCGTCATGCTGTTCAGCGACATCACCACCATCAAACAACACGAGGAAGAGCTTGAGCGTATCGCCCACTACGATGCCCTTACAGGGATTCCGAACCGGCGCCTGCTGATTGACCGCCTGCAGCAGGCCACGGCATTGGCGCGGCGTACTGAATAGCCGCTGGCGATCTGCATGCTTGATCTGGACGGTTTCAAACCCGTCAACGATACGCTCGGACACGAAGCCGGCGACCGTCTTCTGGTTGAAATCGCACAACGCCTGCAATCGGTGACCCGCAGCGAAGACACCGTGGCCCGTCTTGGGGGTGATGAGTTCACGCTGATCCTTGTCAATCCGGCAAGTACCGCATTGTTTGAACGGATCCTGAATGCCATCAACCAGCCCGTCAACCTGGCCGAAGGTACCGTCACGGTTTCCGCCAGTATCGGGGTTGTCTACCTTGAGCCAGGCATGCAGGCTGACGATGACCAGTTGCTGCGCATGGCCGACCAGGCCTTGTACGAATCAAAGAAACGCGGGCGCAACCGTTTTACCGTATACGGCGCATTGGACACATGGTAGAAAAAAGGGGCGCCGAGGTTGGCGCCCCGAAAACCCGCTTCAGAAGGGAGGGGATTGAGAGAAGCAGAAGCGGTACAAGCTACAGGACACAACGAGGTAAATTGTCAACTGTGGCTTATACGGATTAGTCTGAATGGCGGATATTTAGTTCGATGCCATAAACCACTAAATTGCAACCGCTTGTGTCAGCCCGCCAGCGCAACCCGCATTTTCTTGAATGCTGCCGCTTCAATCTGGCGGACCCGTTCAGCCGAAATGCCGTATTCAGCCGCCAGATCATGTAAAGTGGCGCCACCGTCGTCTTGCAACCAGCGCGCTTCGACAATACGACGCGAGCGCGCGTCAAGCGCTTCGAGCGCCTGGGCCAAAGCCGGCCCCTGAAGCTGATCGACCGCACGCCGCTCAAGCACCGACGAAGGTTCTTGATGCCCTTCATCAGACAGATAGGACACCGGCGCAAACGCGTCGTCGTCATCGTGCGGGGCTTCGAGGGCCAGTTCACGGCCGGTAAGACGCACTTCCATTTCGCTGACATCTTCCGGGCGAACATTAAGTTCACGCGCAATGGCATCGACCTGGGCCGTGTCAAGTGTCTGGCCATCGGGGCGCATTCTGCGCAGGTTGAAAAACAACTTGCGCTGAGCCTTGGTGGTGGCAATTTTGACCATACGCCAGTTGCGCACAATGTATTCGTGGATTTCGGCCTTGATCCAGTGCACGGCAAAAGACACCAGCCGTACGCCACGGTCGGGATCAAAGCGCTTGACCGCTTTCATGAGACCGATATTGCCTTCCTGGATAAGGTCGGCATGCGCCAGACCATACCCCAGATACTGGCGCGAGATGGACACCACCAGCCGCAAGTGCGACAAAATAAGCTGGCGGGCGGCTTCGAGATCGGCCTCGTCGCGCAAACGCTTGCCCAGTTCGGTTTCTTGCTCGGGCGAAAGCACAGGTAAACGATTGACCGCTGCAATGTAGGCCTCGATAGTGCCTAGTGCACCGGGGTTCGAGATGGCTGCTGCCAGTGCTGTGTTGGACAGCGCCAGGGATTGCGATGGTGTAGTCATTGTGAAGTGCAGTCCTGATCCTTGGGATAGTCAAGTTTTATATTAGCACTCTATACCATCGAGTGCTAACTAATCTGACCATCAGACCGCCACCCCTGTGGATAAGTTCCAAAAAAAGCGCTCACACAAGAGCGCCGAAGCGGTTGTGTGAGCGCAAACTCTCTCTCGTAAGCCAATTACTACACACGAAGCACCAGGACTTCGTGATTCATCAGAAGCAATTTCCATGCCATAAATCAGGACACCCTCATGACCGCGGGCTGAGAGCCCTACTTAAAAATAACAAAGACAGGTATGAGAATCATTCTTATTTAATATATAATCGTCGGGTTGCCGTTACATCAGGCAACATTGCGCGTCCAACCGGGCTCTCGCGCGACTGACCCCGACCATTAAACCGGGCGTACTACGCCCCATGTTGCCTGTTTCCATGAACGCCACCACGACCAAGCATCGCAGCAAAAACGCCTGGATGAAAACCATGCACCAGTGGCACTGGATCAGTGCAGCACTCAGCCTGGCCGGCCTGATGCTGTTTGCGGTGACTGGCATCACACTGAACAACGCGTCCATGTTTGAAGGCAGCCCGGTCACGACGCGCCATGAACTGACAGTGCCTGCCGATATTCTTCGTGGGCTGCACGCCCGGATGCACAGCGACGAGAACGAGAACAGTAACGGACCAGCCGACAGCCCTGCCAACACCGAAGCGGCGGACACGGCCACATCAAAAAGCACTACGGCATCGTTACAGCCAGACCTTGAAAACTGGCTGGATCAGGCGCTCGGCATCCGCATTGCGGGCCGCCCTGCCGAAGTGTCGGCCGATGAAATCTATGTGTCCTTGCCCGAGCCGGGCGGAGATGCCTGGCTGGCTATCGACCTGAACAACGGCGCACTGGAGTACGAACGCATCCACCGTGGCCTGGTGGCCTATCTGAACGATTTGCACAAAGGCCGTCACAGCGGCCAGGTCTGGAGCTGGTTCATTGATCTTCTGGCCATCGCCTGCGTGGTGTTTGCCATCACGGGTCTGTTCCTGCTGAAAATCCATGGCAAGAACCGGCCCATGACCTGGCCGCTGACCGGGTCAGGCCTTGTGATCCCGCTCCTGATCATGCTGCTACTGGTGCACTGATGAACGCTGACCCGATGACCACAAGCAGACAAACGCTTTTTTATCAGGCCACACCGGTGCACCGGCGCACCACGCCCGCTCAAAACCGCCCCGCTTTAGAACACCCGTCTGACCCCACCGTTTTTAACGAACTGCCAACACCTTTCTCTGACTCGCCATGCCGACACCGTTTAAAACATCCGCCACCGCCGCTGTAGTGCTCACCTCGCTGATGGGTGGACACAGCCTTGCCGCCGATCTCACCATCGACATCACGATCCCGAAAATTGACACTGCCGAATACCACCGCCCCTACGTCGCCGTCTGGCTTGAAGGCGACAACCGCACGGTGATACGCGACCTGGCGATCTGGTACGAAAACAAAAAAGCCGATGGTGAAGGCAAAAAATGGCTTAAAGACCTGCGCCAATGGTGGCGGGTCAGTGGCAGGAACCAGGAGGCCCCGGCGGATGCCGTGACCGGAGCAACGCGACCCGTGGGCACCCATACCATCAATGTTGCCTCGACCTCAGCGGCACTGAAGCACCTGCCGGCGGGTCGCTACGACATCGTGGTGGAAGCGTCCCGGGAAAAAGGCGGTCGTGAACTGGTACGCCTCCCGCTGGACTGGCCGCCGGCCACAGCCAAAACGGAAGAAACAGCCGGCCAGCACGAGCTGGGCAAGGTCAAACTCATCGCCAAACCCTGAGATATGCGGGACATCGGTAAAACGTGTAACACCGCCGGCATGCGTGCCGACCAACTGCCCGCCGTTCAACTGTTCATCGCTAAACCGGCCCGGGCCCTGAGTGCTCTGGCCTCATTCGTGAAGAATCGCCCTTAAAGGATCCACCCATGAAAAAACTGCTTGCCCTTTCCATGATCAGCGCCGGCCTGATGGCCCCCAACTGGCTGGAGCCCATGATTTCTGGATGCTGCCGTCATCGACAGTCCTGTCCGGTGACAACAGCTGGATCACCGTGGATGCGGCCGTCAGCAATGACAAGTTTCATGTCAATTACCGTCCGCTGCAACTGGACAACCTGGTGATCACCGGCCCTGATGGCCAACCCGTAACGGCCCAAAACATGTTCAAGGGTCAAATGCGCAGCGGGTTCGATGTTGAGCTGACCACCCCCGGCACATACCAGCTGGCCCTGGTCAGCGGTGGCATCGCCGCCTTCTGGAAAGAAAACGGCAAGAACCGCCGCTGGATGGGGTCACCTGAAAAGTTTGACACCGAGGTTCCAAAAATGCCGAAGACCTGCGCGTCACGCAACGCCACAGTCGCATTGAAACATTTGCCACCCGCGGCAAGCCAACCGCCATTCCTGCCGCCGGCGAAGGCTTGAGCCTTAAACCAATCACCCACCCGAACGATCTGTACAACGGTGAAACAGCTAAATTCGTTGTCCTGCTGGATGGCAAACCGGCGAAGGACATTGACGTCGAGATCGTACGCGGCGCGCAACGTTACCGCGACAACGTCGAAGAACTCATCGTCAAGAGCAATGCCGCCGGTGAAGTTGAAGTGACCTGGCCACACGCCGGCCAATACTGGGTTCACATGGAACACAGCGACGACAAAACCAGCGTCAAACAGGCCAAGACGCGTAACCTGTCGTACACCGCAACACTGGAAGTCTTGCCCCAGTAAATTCGCGGCCTGTGGCGTACCCCGATCACACACGGGATCACCGGCCAACACGCAGGGTGGCCGGTCACGCACAAGGTAACTGGCCCCGCCCATACGTCAACACACCAGACAACGCGAAATGACAGACGGACTCGAATGGATACGCCTGCACGGGCAGAGCATGGGTACCACCTGGACGGTGAAGGCCAACGCCCCCGCTGCATGCACGGATACCGCCCAAACCATCCGTTCGGCCATCGACTCAGCCCTGAACACCCTCATTGACCAGATGAGCACCTGGGACAACGACAGCATCATCAGCCGGCTGAACCGCGCCGGAACCGGCTGGTATCAAGTCGACCCCGAATTCTGGCAGGTGCTGACCGCCGCCTATGAAGTCGCCCGGCTGACCGATGGCGCCTATGACCCGACCCTGCAAGAGCTGGTCAACCTGTGGGGGTTTGGCCCGGCAGGCCCGCGCACCGCACCGCCCGATCCCGAGCAGCTACGCAACGCCCTGTTACGCAGTGGCTGGAAGAAAATGGCCCTGCACCCCGCGCATCGCGGTGTGTGGCAACCGGGGGCTGCAATTTGACCTGTCATCCATTGCCAAAGGCTTCGGCGTCGATGAAATCGCCCGCGTTCTGAACATACAGGGCTGCCCGCATTACCTGATTGAACTGGGGGTGAGCTGGCGGCTCAAGGCCTGGCTCCCGATGGCTACCCCTGGCGCCTGCACATCGACCTGGCCGGATTACCCATCAACCTGGTCAACCAGGCCGTCGCCACCTCGGGGGATTACCAACGCTGGTTTGCATACCAGGGAAAGCGCTACGCCCACACCCTGGATGCCCGCACCGGCCAACCCGTGCAGCACAACCTGGCCAGCGTCACGGTGCTGCATGACCACTGCGTGATGGCGGACGCCTGGGCTACCGCCTTGCTGTGCCTGGGCCCGGAACATGGCCCGGCCATGGCCGAAAAACACGGCCTGGCCGCGCTGTTTCTGGAACGGGAAAACGAAGGGTTAACCGTGCGGCACACCCCGCAGTTCGGACACCGGGCGGGGCTACTGGCCATGCCGTCAGACCTGCCCAACGACCCGGTCAATCGGTAATGATCGCCCGCAGCAAACCCACCATGCGGTCGGCATAATTCGGCCCCAGGCGCGCCAGCACCTTTTCCTGGTGGGCAAGCGCCTTATCGCAAAGCTCGCTGATCAGTTTGGTGCCTTTGGGCGTGATGCGCACCAGCGTCTGGCGCCGGTCGATACGCGACGTTTCCAGCGTGACATAACCCTGTGCCTCGAGGCGGGGCAACACCTTGCTGAGCGTAGGCTGTTTGGTAATGGCCAGTTCAGCCAGATCACCGACGGTTTCACCCTCGGCTTCCATCAGGCTACCTAAAATTCGCCACTCGGTAACGCTAAGGCCTGCCTTGCGAACTTCCACATGAAATTCGGCCGAAATACGGTGACTGGCCAATGCCAGAACCGACGCCAGATAACGGTGCACGAATCGCGTCTGCTCTTGCGGCCTGGCCTTTTCGGCACCGCTTTCAGCCACTTGGGCACCCTTGTTCATGAGCTGAAACCACCAAAAAAAGGGGATAATCGTATGACAGCCCATACCGACCGTCAAGGCAACTAAGTGTTTACCCTTATACTCAATCGGCTGTTTTTTTATTAAATATTGCCAATACATGAATTTTCATGTTTTTTTGAAGGTGTGGCGCGCGAGCAAAACGCGCCTTCAAGTTAAGGACTACCATGGCAGAGCGTTCATTTAAAAAGAAGTCCAGCAACTCCGTATCGGTGCTGGTGAAGAATTCCGCGGCGAGGGCATCCTGGCCGTGACCAAGGGTTTGTTGCAATCCGGCGTCGGTTATGTTGGCGGTTACCAGGGTTCACCCATTTCCCACCTCATGGACGTACTGGCCGATGCCCAGGAAATCCTTGACGAACTGGGCGTTCACTTTGAAACCAGCGCGTCGGAAGCCACGGCTGCCGCCACACTGGCCGCATCGGTCAACTACCCGATTCGCGGGGCCGTCACCTGGAAATCCACCGTGGGCACCAACGTGGCATCAGACGCGCTGGCCAACCTGGCCTCGGGCGGCGTTACCGGCGGCACCCTGATCATTGTCGGTGAAGACTACGGCGAAGGCTCGTCCATCATGCAGGAACGCACCCACGCGTTCGCCATGAAGTCGCAAATGTGGCTGCTCGACCCCCGCCCCAACCTCGACAGCATGGTCAATTTCGTTGAAAACGGCTTCCAATTGTCGGAAGCCAGCAACACTCCGGTCTTTTTGCAGCTGCGCATCCGGGGCTGTCACGTCCATGGCCGCTTCATTGCCAAAGACAACAAACGCCCGGCGTTCACCCTGGCCGATGCCATGGCCAACCCCAAACGCGACCTGGCCCGTATCGTGCTGCCACCGGCCGCTTACATTCACGAACACGAAAAGATCAAAGAACGCTGGCCCGCAGCCGTCAAGTTCATCAAAGAGAACAAGCTTAACGAATTCGTTGACGGTGACATCAAAGACCTTGGCATCATTCTGCAAGGCGGCCTGTACAACGGCGTACTGCGCGCCCTTCAGTTCCTGGGCCTGGCCGACAACTTCGGCAACAGCCGTATCCCGCTGTACGTCATGAACGTCACCTACCCGACCATCGACGACGAAGTCACCGAGTTCTGCAAAGACAAGAAAGCGGTTCTGCTGTTTGAAGAAGGCCAGCCCAACTACATCGAACAGGGTCTGAACATGATCCTGCGCCAGGCTGGCATCGACACCATCTTGTCGGGTAAAGATGTCCTGCCACTGGCCGGCGAATACAGCACCGTGGTCATGCGTGATGGCCTGCAGAAGTTCCTGGCCGCACAACGCCCCGAACTGCTGCCGGTCATCGATGTCGAGCCCACCCCGCACCCGCCGCCACGGGCAGCACCGGCATGGACGTGGCCGAAGTGTCACGCCCCAAGCCCGTCGTCAAAGAACAACCCATCAAATTCCAGAAATTTGCCAAAGACATGGCCGAAGTGGTGCCGCTTCGCCCGGCAGGCTTCTGTACCGGCTGTCCCGAGCGCCCGATTTTTGCGGCATTGTCGCTGACGCAAGAGAAACTGGGCGAGCATCACATTGCCTGTGACATCGGCTGCCACCTGTTCTCGATTCTGCCCCCGTTCAACCTGGGTTCAACCACCATGGGTTACGGTCTGGGTGCCGCCAGTACGTCGGCCTTCAACGTCAAGTCATCGAAGCGCTCCATTTCGATGATGGGTGACGGCGGTTTCTGGCATAACGGTCTGTCATCCGGTGTCGCTAACGCCGTGTTCAACAAATACGATGGCGTCATCCTGCTCATCGACAACTACTACTCGGCCGCCACCGGCGGACAAGACATCCTGTCGTCACGCGCCCTCAATCCGCTGCGTGCCACCAACAACCCCATCGTTGATGCCGTCAAGGGTGTTGGCGTGAAATGGGTCAGGGTCCTGGAACGCACCTACGACGTCGCCAAAGTGCGTGCAACGCTGGAAGAAGCGCTGACCACCGAAGTGACCGGCCCCAAAGTCCTGATCCTGCAATCCGAGTGCATGCTGAACAAACAGCGCCGCATCAAACCGCAGTTCAACCAGGCCGTCAAAGAAGGCAAACGTGTTGTCAAAGAACGTTTCGGTGTTGACGGCGATGTCTGTACCGGCGACCACGCCTGCATCCGCTTGTCGGGCTGCCCCTCGCTCACCATCAAAGACTCGGGTGATCCGCTCAAGGAAGATCCGGTCGCTTACATCGACAACAGCTGCGTCGGTTGCGGCAACTGCGGTGAAGTGTCACACGCTGCCGTACTGTGCCCATCGTTCTACCGTGCCGACGTCGTACACAACCCGTCGCAATGGGATTTGTTCAAGGCCAAGGTGCGCCAGCGCGTCATTGGTTTCCTGCAGTCCCGTCGCAACCAGCGTCTTGCCCAAATTTCCCTGTAAGCACCGATCATGACCACACAATTGCACAACGTAACCCCCATCAAAATCGCGGTTCTGGCCATGGGTGGCCAGGGCGGCGGCGTACTGGCCGACTGGATCGTCGACATGGCCGAGCACGCGGGCTGGTGGGCACAAACCACGTCTGTTCCCGGTGTTGCACAACGTACCGGCGCCACCATTTACTACCTGGAACTGCTGCCTGAAGAAGCCGTCAAGGCGGCCGGCCGCCAGCCGGCACTGGCCCTGATGCCAACCCCCGGTGACGTCGACCTGATCGTGGCCGCCGAACTGATGGAGGGCGGTCGCGCCATCCAGCGCGGCTTGGTCACCCCCGACCGCAGTACCCTGATTGCCTCGTCGCACCGCAGCTACGCGATTGCCGAAAAAGCCGCCCCCGGCAACGGCATTGCCGACGCCAACAAAGTCATTGAAGCCGGGCGTGGTTCGGCCAAACGCTTCTTGTGCTTTGACCTGCAGGCGCTGGCCGAGCAAGCCGGCAGCGTGATCAGCGCCAGCCTGTTTGGTGCGATTGCCGGCAGCGGCACCCTGCCGTTCAGCCGTGCCGACTTTGAAGCCACCATCGAACGCAGCGGCAAGGGCGTCAAGCCCAGCCTCAAGGCATTCGCCCTGGGCTTCGATGCCGTACAAAGCGCGCCCGAATTCCCGGACTTCATCGACACGACCCGCCCGGTTCCTGCCGTACCCGAATCGGCCCGCAACCCGCGCGTACAGCAGTTACTGGACGACATCCGCCAGAACTTTGCACCCGCCGCCCAGCCTATGCTGGTAGCCGGCCTGCGCCGCACCCTTGAATTCCAGTGACCTCGCCTATGGCAAAGAATATCTGGAGCACATGCGCGGCATCCAGGCGCTCGACAAGCAATACGGCGGTGATGCCAAACAGTGGGCACTGACCGCAACGGCTGCACGCTATGTGGCCGTGGCCATGGCCTACGACGACGTTATCCGTGTCGCCGACCTGAAAACCCGCGAAGCCCGTTTTGCCCGCGTGCGTGACGAAGTAAAAGCCAAACCCGACCAGCTGGTCTACACCACCGAATACATGCACCCGCGTCTGGAAGAGATTTGCGGCACCATGCCGGCGGCGCTGGGCCAGGCCATCGAGAACTCGTCCACACTCAGCAAATGGCTTGAACCCATGTTCCGCAAAGGCCGTTTCCTGCAAAGCGGCACACTGATCGGCTTCCTGATGCTGTATGGCCTGTCGGGCATGCGCCGTTTCCGCCGCAGCACCCTGCGCCACAAGGTGGAAATGCGCGGGTTCCAGGAATGGCTCAACCTGATCACGCAAACAGCCCCATCAAACTACGATCTGGCCGTCGAAATCGTCAATTGCCGTCGTCTGGTCAAAGGCTATTCAGACACCCATGTGCGCGGCAACAGCAAGTACCAGAAGCTGATCCAGGCCGCACGCACGCTGCAAGGCAAGCCTGACGCCGCCCAGCGTCTGAAAGCCCTGCGTGATGCCGCACTGGCTGACGCAAAATGCACCACGCTCGACAACCTGCTCACACAAGAAACAACAGCGGCCTGATATCACAAAGGCTTCACGTGGCCACGTCGTCTACGGCGGGGCCACGTGAAGGTACCTGGTCAACACACTGACGGAGACATGTCATGACCTACAAGAACAACCCGGAGGCGGTCAACGCACTCGTTCGCCCCGCCGAGGTCCATAAAGATCTGTTCATCAGCGAAGAAATCTTCCAGCTGGAAATGGAACACCTGTTTGCCAACACCTGGGTATACGTGGGTCATGCCAGTCAAGTTCCAAAACCCGGCGATTACTACAGCACCACCGTCGGCACCGAACCCGTCATCATGGTGCGCGACGCCGACAACAGCATCAAGGTGCTATACAACCGCTGCCCGCACAAAGGGGTCATGCTGGTCCATGACACCTACGGCAATGCGGGCCGTTTCTTCCGTTGCCCTTACCATGCCTGGTCCTTCAAGCTCAACGGCGACCTGCTGGCACTGCCGCTGAAACGCGGCTACGACCAGGAATTCTTCAAAACAACAGAAGCCAGCCAGGGCATGGCGGCGGTGGAAAACGTCCGCAACTACCGCGACTTCATTTTCTGCCGTCTCAACCCCGAAGGTCAGAGTTTCGAAGACTTCTTCGGCGAATCGCTGTCAACGCTCGACAACATGGTTGATCGCTCCCCCGAAGGCAAGCTTGAAGTGGCGGGCGGCGTGTTGCGCTACATGCACAACTGCAACTGGAAAATGCTGGTCGACAACCAGAGCGATACCTGTCACCCCATGGTGGCTCACGAGTCATCGGCAGGTACGGCCGTAAAGGTCTGGGAAGAAGCCCCCGAAGGCACACCCAAACCCATGGCGGTCGAACAGTTCGCCCCCTTCATGTCACCTTACGAGTTCTACGAAGGCATGGGCATCCGGGTCTGGGAAAACGGCCACGGCCACACCGGGGTCAGCAACTCGATTCACGCGGCCTATTCCGAAGTACCTGGCTACTTTGAAGCCATGACCGCCGCCTATGGCGAGGAACGCGCCAAGGCCATTCTCGACGACGTTCGCCATAACACCACGTACTTCCCCAACATCATGGTCAAGGGCCCGATCCAGACCTTGCGCATTTTCAAGCCGATCTCTGCCGGAAAAACACTGGTTGAATCGTGGACCTTCCGTCTGGTGGGCGCCCCCGACAAACTGCTCGAACGCACCCTCATGTACACCCGTCTCATCAACGCCCCCACTTCGGTGGTCGGTCACGATGACCTGGAAATGTACGAACGTGCCCAGCAAGGGCTGGTATCGAGCGGGCTTGACTGGGTCAACGTGGCCCGCCTGTATGAACCCGGCGAAGAAAACCGCAAAAACGAAGTCACCAACGGCACCAACGAATGGCAGATGCGTAATCAGTACCGTGCCTGGGCCAACTACATGACCGCCACCATGAAGGAGTCAGCATGAGCCAGTTCACCGATCAGGACATCATTGATTTCGTCTACGCCGAAACCCGGCTGCTCGACGCACTGAAATTTGAAGACTGGCTGAATCTGTTCACCGAAGACGGTCACTACTGGATGCCGCTGACGCACGACCAGGAAGATGCCCGCCTGCATACCTCGTTGATGTCGGAAGACAAGCTGCTGCTGCGGGTTCGGATCGAGCGTCTGAAAGGCCAACGCACATTCTCGCAACAACCGCCCAGCCGCTGCCACCATCTGCTGCAGCGCCCCGAGATTGACACAACACATGCCTGGCATCAGCCCGCGCAGGGCCAATTCGTGGTGCGTACAGCGTTCCACTATGTCGAAGCCCGTCGCGACGACCAGAAACTGTACGCCGGCTGGGCCACCTACCAGCTGCGCGCCGAAGACGGCCAGCTGCGCATTCGCCAGAAGCGCATCGACTTGCTCAATTGCGATGCCGCTCACGGCAACATTCAACTTTTCATGTAAGGAACTGGCTGTGGCCACCACTGTTTATCAAGCCTTTACCGCCACTGCGGCGCAATACCCCAACAACCCGTTCCTGTGCGTCATGCCCGAAACGGCCGAAATCTACGAGATTACGGCGGGTGAAATTACCTATGGCAGTGCGCTGGAAACCATCAACAGCCTGAAAGCCGGTTACGAAAAAGCCGGCTACGGCCACGGCCATCGTGTCGGCATCCTGCTGGAAAACCGCCCGGCCTTTTTCATGCACTGGTTCGCCCTGAATGCCCTGGGCGTTTCGGTTGTTCCCATCAATGCCGACATGCGCATTGCCGAACTGTCCTACCTGATCGGCCACTCGGAAATCTGCATGGCGATTGCTCTGACCAGCCGTCACGAACTGCTGAAAGCCGCTGCACTGGACGCCGGCGCCAACCTGGCCCTGATGGGTCCGGAGGATGACATCCCCGCCGCCAACCGGCCTGCACCGCTGGCAGGGCAAGCCATTGGCACCCATACCGAATGCTCGCTGATGTACACCTCGGGCACCACCGGCCGCCCCAAGGGCTGCATTCTGCCCAACGAATACTACCTGCACTGCGGCCACTGGTACGCCACCGTGGGTGGCCTGGCCACCCTGAACAAGGGCGTCGAGCGCATGCTGACACCGCTGCCGCTGGTACACATGAACGCCATGGCGTGTTCTACCATGGGCATGGTCACCACCGGCGGCTGCCTGATCGCGATTGACCGCTTCCACCCCAAAACCTGGTGGAACACCGTACGCGAATCGCGCGCCACCGTCATTCATTACCTGGGTGTAATGCCAGCCATTCTGATGAAGGCCGAGCCATCACCCGACGACACCAACCACAGCGTGCGTTTCGGCTTTGGCGCCGGCATCGACCGCAGCCTGCATGCGCTGTGTGAAGAACGTTTCGGCTTCCCGCTGCTGGAAGCCTGGGCCATGACCGAAACCGGTTCAGGTGCCGTTGTCATTGCCAACCACGAGCCACGTCACATCGGCACCAGCTGCTTCGGTAAAGAAGCCCTGAGGTCGAAATCCGTCTGGTCAACGATGCCGGTGAAGAAGCCGGTGTCGACGAGAACGGTGAACTGCTGGTGCGCCATGCCGGCGACAACCCGCGTTACGGCTTCTTTGCCGGTTACCTGAAAGACGAAGCCGCTACCAACGAAGCCTGGGAGGGTGGCTGGTTCCACACTGGTGACATCGTCTGCCGCGACGCCGACGGGTATTTGCACTTTATTGACCGCAAAAAGAACGTCATTCGTCGCAGTGGCGAAAACATTGCGGCCGTTGAGGTCGAAAGCGTTTTGCTGCGTCACCCCGCCATCAAGGCCGCCGCCGTTGCGGCGGTGCCGGATGCCGTGCGCGGCGACGAAGTCATGGCCTGCCTGGTCTGCAATGAGGCACCGGCCGATACCGCCGCCCGTGAAGCCCTGGCGCACGACATCGTCAAGTGGTCGCTGACCCAGCTGGCCTACTACAAGGTGCCTGGCTACGTGGCGTTTGTCGATGCCCTGCCGCTGACGCCCACCAACAAGATCCAGCGCGGCGAACTCAAAAAACTCGCACCGACACTGGTTGACGCCCCCACCTGCGTCAATACCAATCACCTGAAAAAACGCCAGGAAGTGACTGCATGACCGCCCGGCGCCAAGGCTACGACGGCATCGTCGTGACAACGCCGGTCACCATCCCCTACGTGCGCTACGCCACCCAGTGCGGCGCACTGGTGGCTGGGCCAGGCGCTACGCGAACTGGTGGTCAAGTCAGGGGTCGACAAAGACGACATCGACGGCATGTGCGTGTCCAGTTTCACGCTGATGCCCGATACCGCCGTCGGCCTGACCCAACACCTGGGCATGAGCCCGCGCTGGCTTGACCATATCCCGATGGGTGGGGCCAGCGGCGTGGTCGGCTTGCGCCGGGCCGCCCGCGCGGTACAGGCCGGTGACGCCAGTGTGGTCGCCTGCCTTGCGGGTGACGCCAACCACGTTGACTCCTTCCGCAACACGGTCAGCGGGTTCTCGCGCTTTGCACAAGACGGCACCTACCCCTACGGGGCGGGCGGCCCGAATGCCAGCTTCGCCCTGCTGACTCGCTATTACATGAACAACTACGGGGCCACCCGTGAAGATTTCGGCAAAATGTGCGTCGACCAGCGCACTAATGCCTTGGGCAACCCCAATGCCCTCATGAAGAAACCCCTGACGCTGCAACAGTACATGGACGCCCGGGTCATTACCGACCCCATCCATCTGTTTGACTGCGTCATGCCCTGTGCGGGTGCCGATGCCTTCCTGGTCATGCACGAAAGCCGTGCGCAAGATCTGGGCCTGCCCTACGTGCGCATTTTGTCGACCATTGAACGCCACAACGCCTGGAAGGAAGACCCCATCCAGTATCGCGGCGGCTGGACCAAAGACCGGGCCGAGTTCTACGCACTGGCGGGTATTGAACCCAAAGACGTTGACGTCATGCAGGCGTATGACGACTACCCTGTCATCAACTTCATGCAGATCGAAGACCTGGGGTTTTGCGAAAAAGGCGAAGCCCCTCAATTCGTCCGTGAGCATACCCTGACGTCTGACGGCAGCTTCCCGTTCAATACCAATGGCGGTCAACTTTCAACAGGTCAGGCCGGTGCGGCCGGCGGTTATCTGGGCCTGGTCGAAACCCTGCGCCAACTGACTGACACGGCAGGCAAATGCCAGGTTTCCAATGCCAATATCGGCCTGGTCAGCGGCTTTGGCATGATCAACTATGACCGTGGCCTGTGCACTGCAGCGGCCCTTCTGGCACGGAGCAACACATGACCACGCCAATGAACAAACCCCTCGCAAGAATCCGGTGGCGCGTACACGCCAGCCCACGCTGCCCCAGGCATGCGCTCACGCAGGGCCTTGGGCCTGACTGCCGCCGCCGCCGAAGGTCGCTTTGACCTGCAAGTCTGCCAGGAATGCGAAGCAGTCCAATACCCGCCTCGTGAAGTCTGCCATCACTGCCTGTCTGCTGATCTGAAATGGCAAGCCGTGAACCCGAAGGGCAAACTGCTGGCCATGACCACGCTGGAACACAGCAATGACTTGTACTTCCGCGAGCGCCTGCCCTGGCGTGTCGGTACCGTGGTCATGGACGCCGGCCCCTCGGTGGTGGCGCACATTCATGGCGACATCAACGAAGGCGACATGGTGCGGCTCAGCCTCAAGCTCGATCGCAGCGGTCAAGCTGTACTGGTCGCGTTGCCCCCGAAACCCACGCCCCACATGGAAGACGACCCGGTGTTACGAGAAACCTCCTGCGACCCTAAATTCCGTCGCGCACTGGTCACCGATGGCAAATCGCCCGTTGGCCGGGCCGTCATCAAGGCCTTGCTGGATGCCGGTGCCACCACCGTATTCGTCGGTGACCCCGAAATCTGGAAAAAGATGCCGCTTTCGAAGCCTTGTGCGCCGATGAGCGCGTCCAGGTGCAAGACCTGAATGTTGGCAATATCGATGCCATCGAACGCGTCGCCAAATCCATTGGCGGCAAAATCGAGATTCTGGTCAATACCGCCAATTACGAACGTGATGGCGGCGTGCTGTACAACCGCGACATCATGAAAGCGTACGACAGCCTGAACACCAACTGCCTGGGCCTGATCCGTCTGGCCCAGCAGTTCGGCCCCGGCATGGCCGCACGCGCCAACGATGGCGCGGTCAATGCGGTGGCCTGGGTCAACATCCTGTCGGTCTATGCCCACATGAATCTGCCCGCACGCGGCATGTGGTCGGCCTCGCAAGCGGCGGCTCTATCGGTCAGCCAGTGCCTGCGCAACGAATTTCGCCCCAGCGGCATCCGTGTCGTCAACGTCTTTACCGGCCCGGTCGACCACGAGTGGGAACAGCTGACGCCGCCCCCAACAGTGGCGCCTTCAGCCTTGGGTAAAGCGGTTGTCCAGGCCCTGCGCGATGGCGTCGAAGACAGCTGGGTGGGCGATGTCGCCAAAGAGTTCATGGAACTGCTCAGCGATAACCCCAAAGGCCTGGAACGCGAACTGGCACGACGCTGACGACATTAAAGGAACACCATGAGCACCACCGTATTGACGCAGTTTCTGGCCGAATTACTGAACGGCAAAATCAGGATGGTTGACCTGACCGAAACGCTGTCCCCCGATTTCCCGACCATTCAGTTACCCCCGAATTCGGGCAAGCCTGGCCATTCCGGGTTGAAGAAATTTCACGCTACGACGAACGCGGCCCGGCCTGGTACTGGAACAACTTTTCCATGTCGGAACACACCGGTACCCACTTTGACGCCCCGGTACACTGGGTCAGCGGCAAAGACCAACCCAACAACTGTGTCGACACCATCCCGCTGGATGCGTTTGTCGCCGAAGCCTGTGTCATTGACTGCTCGGCTGAAGCGGCGGCCAACCCCGACTTCCTGCTGACCATTGACTTCGTCCAGCAATGGGAAGCACAGCACGGGCGTATCCCCGAGCGGGCCTGGGTACTGATGCGTACCGACTGGTCAAAGCGCGACAAACCCACCGATTACCTGAACATGAAAGACGACGGGGCGCACTCGCCCGGCCCGGATTCACAGGTCGTGCCCTGGCTGATCAAAGAGCGTAACGTGCACGGATTCGGTACCGAATCCGTCGGAACCGACGCGGGTCAGGCGGCCCACCTTGATCCACCTTACCCGTGCCACTACTTCATGCACGGCAACAACCGCTATGGCCTGCAGTGTCTGACCAACCTT